>CAZHED010000002.1:136739-234746 GCA_964531095.1 uncultured Polyangiaceae bacterium
CGCGTGCAGACGAGCGACGTCATCGCAGGGACGAGCCAGGTCCGCGAGCAGACGAGCGACACGATCTGGCCTTCGAACTTAGCCCGCTGACCGCTAACCCGATTATCTCCACCTCTCTTAGCACTCTTGGCGGCTTGGCGGCTCTCCTCACTGAATCTTGCGAACGCCCCCAACACTAAGAAACCGGGCCATTCGGGGACCAAACACCGCGGGCATCGTGGTCTTGCGACTCGCACGCAAACGCCCCGTTCCCCGACCACATGTCGGCGCTCAAGGTGGCGGACCCCGCGTCAACGCGGGAGATCGAGCTCCTTCGTCGTCGGCAGAAGCTGACGGAGTCGCGGGTCGCGCAAGAAGAGGCCTCCCCAGAGCATGACGCCGATCAGGAGCGGGAACAGGAAGACGGCTTGCCCCTGCTGAATGTGCGTCGCGACGGCGCCGCCGAGGTATCCGGTAGCAAGGATGGCTCCGAGCACGCGGGTCGCCGGTACGAAGTAGAGGACGAGGCATCCAAGCTCGACGATGCCGATGGGGCGCGCCGTCGCGGCCGGGTAGTTCTTCGTCCACTGCGTGAGAAACTCTCCCGGCTGGACGATCTTGAAGAATGCGCTCGGGAGAAAGGCGAGGAGCGGAAGACAAGAGAGAACCCAGCTGGTGGTGATCTGCCACTTCGGAATCGTGACGGGTTGGGGGGCGGGCATGACGGGGAGACAGTATCTTGCTTCCGCGGGGAGGCCCACGCAAAGACGCGCAGAAGTTCATCGCGCAGAGCTGCACCTGCATCGAAAGGCTCGTGAGACGGGGTCGCGCGGGGTCGACGATCGAGACTCGAAATATTGGACGAATACGTCGGCGCGGCTCCGACGACTTGGCGGCCGGACGCTGAGATGGGTCATGTCGCGCGACTCACGACCTGAGGCGCCTGCACTCGCCGATGCGGCGGAGAAACAGCTCCCGCTCGGTCTCCGTCCTGGCGCACGCGAGCCCACGTGCAAGCCACTCCGAGGCCTTCGTACTTTGCCCCTGACGAAGCGCGAGGTCTCCGAGAGCTGCCCAGTAGAAAGGGTAGCCGTCGAGGCGCTCTCGGCCGTCCAGTCTGAGCATCTCTTCGAGCCCCGTCTGTGCACCAAGAACGCGCGACCGGGCGATCGCGCGGCTTAGGGCGACGACTGGGGTGGGCTTCTTCGCGTAGAGCAGATCGTAGAGGCGGGTGATCGTATGCCAGTCGGTCGTCTCGACGGACGACGCCACGGCGTGCTGCGCCGCGATGCCCGCCTCGAGGTGAAAGACGGTGAGCTCGGAGCCGCTCGCCGAGGCCGATAGATGTGTCACGCCAAGCCTGACGAGATCGCCGTCCCACGCCGTGCGGTCTTGCTCTTCGAGGGGCACGAGCGCGTGCGGCGACATTCGGGCAGGGATTCGCGCACCGTGGAGGCAAGTCAGGGCCGCGAGGGCGTGCGCGGCTGGTCCGGTCGTCGCGCGAGAATCGGCGAGGAGCACCGCGAGACGGATGGCCTCCGAAGCGACGTCGAGGCGCACCACTTCGGGGGCGACGGCGCTGTGGTAGCCCGCGTCGAACATCAGATAGACGGCCTGCATGACCGCGGCCGCTCGTTCGCGCGCCTCGGCATGGGTCGTCGGCTCGAAGAGGCGCCCCTCGTCCGCAAGCACCTTCTTTGCTCGCACGAGCCGCTTCTCCATCGCGCTCGGCTCGGAGAAGAACGCGAGCGCGACCTCGTTCGTCCCGAAGCCACACACGAGCCGCAGAATCAGCGCCGTCTGCGTGTCCTCGGTTAGCGCCGGATGGCAGCACGAGAACATCATCCGGAGAACGTCCGCGTCGACGTCCTCGCCGGTCGTCGTGTCGACCGCGAGGTCGTCGGGGTCGAAAGTGTCGTCGGCTCCGCGCCGCACGCGCCGCCGCCGCACCATGTCCAGGGCGCGGTTCTTGGCGACGTGGAAGAGCCAGGCGCTAGGGTCGGGCGGCAATCCGCGGCCCCACGCCTGGAGCGCAACGACGAGCGTTTCCTGCGCGACATCTTCGGCGAGAGCGAGGTCGCGCACGCCGAAGAAGCGCGTGAGGGTCGCGACAAGCCGCCCCGACTCCTGCCGAAACAGGACAGCCAAGGCGTGCTCGTCGCGTGCCGTCATCGTCCTGCCTGCACCTCTTGGAAAGGGCGGACCTCGACGCTGCCATCATACTCATAGATCGGGCAGCCTCGCGCCAGCTCTACCGCCGCCTCGAGCGAGCTCGCCGAGACGATGAGGATCCCGGAGACAAGGTCCTTCGCTTCGGCGTACGGGCCGTCCGTCACGGCCTTCGCCGACCCGCGTACGACCTTCCCGCCGTTCTGGAGCGGCCCCAGACCTGCTTCCGCGTGGCCTGCTTTCACGAGCCCGCCCACCCACTCGGTCCACTTCGCGAGGTGGGCGCCGATCTCTGCAGGGGCTGGTGGTGGCTGGACCACGATTCCACCGCCTCGAAACAAGAACATGAACTTACCCATGATGTTCGTCTCCTTCGAAAGTTCAACGCGCGAGCCACCCCCACGCCGGACATCGTCCCGACGAATATCATCCCGGGCCACTGCTACGCTGTGGCGCCACCCCCATTCCCACTGAAGCAGCAGGGCATCGCTCGAAGCTCGAGATGACTCAGAGGGTACGCGCATGCCACCGCAGCCGACCTTAGATCGGCCATGGACCGACTGGCGGCGGCGAAGTAGCTGGGAGTGGATGAGCGCGGTCGCTGACCCGGCGGCTTGTCACGAACGTCGTCGCATTCACTGACGGTAGACCGGGAGTGTGCCGCGCGCCTGGTGCCCCGGTGAACGTCCGGGACCTAGGCCGCTTCGCTGGGCTCGCCTCGCGGGCGCGCCGACACTAGAAGTGGACCATCCCATGGCCTCGCCCGGCCGCGTCCTCGTGTCCCTTCACGTCTCCCCTTGGTCCGAGCGGGCGAAGTGGGCGCTCGATCACCATGGGCTGCCCTACCGCGTCGTCCAGCACATGCCCGTCATCGGCGAGCGTCGGCTGCGCCGGCTCGTGGGACTCGACAAGCCCCGGGCCACGGTCCCAGTGCTGATCGCGGCGGACGAGGTGTTGACCGAATCGTGGGACATCGCGCGCTACGCCGATCGCGAAGGCGAGGGCGAGAAGCTCATCCCCGTCGCGCAGGAGCCCGAGGTGAAGGCGTGGGCGGACCTCGCCGACGAGGGCATGCAGGCCGGGCGCGCGCTGGTCGTGGCGGGGATCCTACGGACGCCTGTGGCGCTCGACGAGCAAATCCCTCCCGCGGTGCCGCGCTGGGCGCGGAGCGCCATGCGGCCGGTGTCGCGGGCGCTGACGAGGGCCTTCGCGCGCAAGTACGCGCTGCCGTTCGATGGGCTCGAGTCAGAGGAACGCAAGGTGCGCTGGGTCCTCGCTCGCCTGCGCGCCGGGCTCTCGACGCGCTCGCCGTACCTGCTGGGTGCGTTCAGCTACGCTGACGTCGCGATGGCGACCCTGCTGCAGGGCGTCGCTCCGGTGGACGACCGGTTCATTCGCCTGGGCACCGGCACGCGCGAGGCATGGACGAACCGACGCCTCGCCGCGGACTACGTCGACCTGGTGCAGTGGCGCGACGCCCTCTACCTCGGCAAGCGCCCGGCCCCCGCGCGCGTGTGACGCCTGGCGCGGGGGCTCGACGGCTTCCACTAGCGGCGATTGGGTTCGAACGTCCGACCCCTAACCGTGTCAAGTTGCGACAAGGGCGTTTCGTGGTGTTTCGCCGCGCGACGGCGCGGCGTGCCGGGGCGGCGTTCCGAGCCCGCGTGGCACTCAGGCTCGGTGAGTACCATCCTCCAGAAGCGTCGAGGTTCGTTGGATGGGGCCGACTTCTGTTGACTCCTACCGAGGGGACGCACTCTCCAGCGATGTTCACAGGCGCGGCTCCGAAGAACCGTCGCGGGCGATTCCCGTGGTACGGTCGGGGGCCGGTGGCAACCACCGAGCATGGCGACTTCGAGTGGGACGACGCGAAATCTGCTGCCAACGAGAAGAAACACGGCGTGACCTTCGTTGAAGCCGCCACCGTCTTCGATGACGTCGACTTCCTGGTGAACGTCGACCCGCGCGATTCCGCGCGCTTCATCGCGGTGGGGTTCGCGGCGCGCGTGCTGGTCGTCGTTCACGCGACGCGCGCGGAGCGCATCCGCCTCATCTCTGCGCGCCGTGCTACTCTTCGCGAAGAGCGTCTTTATGCCGAACGTCGAGAACGATGAGCTCGAGATTCCGGAGCTGAGCGCGGAGTGGTTCCAGCGCGCCGTTCAGCCGAACCGCCGGAGTCTGCGTCGCGGTTCGAAGCGCGCCGTGTTCATCGCCGAGGAAGTCGCGGGACGCTTCGGCAATGACGAGGAACTCGAGCAAGCCCTCCGCGCCCTTCTGGAAGCTTCTGACCATGTGCGCCGCACGGGCTGAAGCGCAACGGACCTTGTTGCCCAGTATGTCGCCTATTACAACGAAAACCAACCTCACAATGTCGCTCGCCCGACGCGCGGGTCGCGAGCGCATGTCCTGGCTCCTCGGGCCGTCCGCCGGTTCCGGCCGCGGCGCGGTAGTCATGATGAAGGCCGCCGAGCACGGGGATGGCACCGACGGAACAGGCGAGCCGGGCTTGAGGCCGTTCGGTGAGGGTCGGAATCCGCTGGCCGATCCCTTGGTGGGGCCGAGCGCCGTTGAAGTAGCTCAGTGCGTACTCCCCGAGGACATGGCGCAGATGCCGCTCCGACAGGATGATCACGTGATCGAGGCACTCGCGGCGGACGCTCCGCAAAAATCGCTCGCAGACCGCGTTCATTAACGGCGCCCGCACCGCGGTCCGCACGACACGGGCACCGGCACCTGCGGCGCCGCGGTCGAAGGCCGCGCCGAACTTGTCATCGCGATCTCGGACGATGAACTGCGGACCGCACCCGAAGGGCGTCGCGTCGCGAATCTGCTGCGCGGTCCATGCCTGCGTGGGAGCGCGCGTCACCGACACCTGCACGACGCGCGCGTTCCGAGCCGATCCGACGCCGATCATCAAGGCTTGTTTCGACGAGAATCCCGAGCGATCGTGCGGCGGAGGAGGGAAGTAGCCAGGACAGGGTCGCGTCATCGGCAACCCGGACTGCTTTCGCCTGGTTCGCCGGAGGTCTGCCGTGTAGCGTCGCGTGCTTGGTATGGCGAAAGACAAGGACGGACCTTGACCACAATCCAGAACACCTCGCGCACGAACATCCTCTACGCATGGAACGGTGTCATCGACCCGACCGGCCCCTACAGGACGTGGAGCTTTCCTCCGCAGGCCGCCAGCACCCACTGGTCGCTGTCTCCTGGCGAAAAGAGGCTCGTGGATGTAACGACCCTCGAAACGGACTACTATTTCTACGCGAGCAACGTCCAACAATCGGACCCGCAGACGGGTGAAACCAGCTACCCGGAGTACTTCTGGTATGGCCGGATTCCCTCGGTGATCGACGTCGACGTCGATCCGGGGGCGCAACAGGTCATCGCGCGCGCGGCTCCGCAGGGGAGCTTCGGGCCGGTCGTACGCCCGAATCAGAAGACGTTGACTTCAGCGCAGCAACAGAAGTTCACGGCTGCCATCAACACCCTCAATTCTAACGGGCGCTACGCTGAACTGGTGGTGAACCACGGAGGCAACGTCGCGAACAGTAAACACGACATGCACGGCATGAACGCGGACGATACGAAGAGTCCATACGGCATCCAGCGTTTTCTCGCGTGGCACCGCGTCTATCTCCTGATGTTCGACAATGCGTTGAAGGAGGTCGATCCGACGGTCAGCCTTCCCTACTGGGACTGGGTCGAAGATCGCGCGATCCCGTCTTGGCTGGAGGGTCTCAAACCGACCGTCGTCGTTACCCCCCCGGGCCCGGGCAGCGTCGGCACGGTGCAGGTCGTGCGAAACGCCGGTGACGATAAGCAGCTGCCGATTCGCGAGAATATCGCGGCTGTCTTGTCGAACCGTGACTTCACGAATTTCACGTCCGTGCAGCCCGACTTCCCAAACGGTGGAGGCCTGGAGGGGCTTCACAACGGTATCCATATGTGGTTCCCCCCCGTGTCATCGATGAATGATCTTCCGAAAGCGCCGGCTGACCCGATCTTCTGGATGCACCATGCCAATCTGGACCGCATCTGGCAGATCTGGCAGATGGCCAATCCGTATCAGTATCCTCAACTAGGCCCGCCCGGACAGTTGGACGGCGGAGGGTTTCCAGCCCGCGAGATGGACCCTTGGGCGCCGCCTTACGACGAGGAGTCGACGCGGAGCACCATCAAGCTCGGTTACGTCTACGAGCAGTATCCCCCTTCGCCGCCGAGGGGCCCGGGAGGCGGCTGAGAGGGCGCGCGCGGGAATTAGCAGGGGGCTCGCCATCGGTGCGTCGACCGCCGCGGTCGAAGGCGTCGGGCGACGTCACGACCTCGGAAGGCCGCTCGGCTACGTGAAGATCGCGGAGGACCTCACGGGTTCAATCGGCCAACCGTTTCCTCCGCTTCCCGCGCCGCTTGTGACCGGCAAAGGCGGCCCAGACGAAACGAGTGGACGAGGGGGAACGCCGCTGCGGGTACCCGGTCGTTTGGCCCAGGATTGGCCCAAGTTGGGGTTGGAAAATAACACACACCAGAAATTACAAGCGAATTTGGTCGGGGAGGCGGGATTTGAACCCGCGACGACGAACACCCAAAGCTCGTGCACTACCAGACTGTGCGACTCCCCGCGGAGCACCCGAGATCTAGCATCGGAGCGAGCCCCAGCCTACCGGGTCGAGCTCGGGCGCCGGCTACACACTCCGCAGGCTGCTGCGCAGTGCGGACAACGCCCTCGGCAGGCCGCGCGGGCTCGTCCGAAGCGCGACGTACACGTGATCGCGGTCCGCCTCTACCGCCCTGACGTTCAAGACGGGGGTCACGATCGCCAGCGCTCGCCGGAGGATCGCATTGTCGGCGACAGCGGGCACTTTCATGAGGTCGATGACGATCCGGTCCCCGTCCGCCTCGACGATCGCCGGCGGGCGCTTCGGAAGGAATTTTACGAGGTTGCCCGGCTTGGACAAGTCGAGCGCGCCGGACTTGATCAGCGTCGCAACCGGCGTCTCGCTCTCGGCCAAGAGGGCGAGCTTCATCTCGCTGAGCTTCAGGCCGACGCGCAGGGCGTCGGAAGACAGCTCGATTTCGTCGACGCGAATCGCGGCGCTCGCCCGCACCGGCGTGCCCATCGCGTCGACCGAAAGGCTGACGCGAATGGCCGGCGGCGCGCTCCCGATGTCGATGTCGCGCGGCGCCTTTCTCGGGAGCTTCGCCTGCGACATCAACCACCGCAGCCCGGAGATGGGCAACCCGAAGCGCAGGGCCCTGGCGTTGACGGCTGCCTTTACGATCTCGTCTGGGTTCTTTCGCACGTAGTCGACGGCGGCGTAGAGGAGCGCGCGAGCATCGAGCATTGGAGGGCGCAGCCTAGCATCCCCGGCGCTATTCCGGTGAGCGCGTCACCCTTTGACGATCGCCTCCCAGCTCTCGGCGATCTCCTGAGCCGTCCACACGCCGCCGTCGGTCTCTTTGAACCGCCCCGGCGTCTCGACGACTTTGAACGCGTAGACGCGCGCGCCGGCGATTGCGAGCACGTGCCCAGTTCGGTCGCCGCAAAGGTCGCTCGCCAGAAATAGGGCGGCCGGCGCGATGTGCTCGGGGGTGAGGGTGTCCACCCCTTGGAACATGGGCAAA
Source organism: uncultured Polyangiaceae bacterium (assembly GCA_964531095.1). Lineage (GTDB taxonomy): Bacteria > Myxococcota_A > Polyangia > Polyangiales > Polyangiaceae > Palsa-1150. Next base: position 144,510 of record CAZHED010000002.1, read on the forward strand.
TCCTCGGTCAACCGCGTCTTTGCGAGCGGAGCAATCGCGTTGACGGTGACGCGGTGCTTCTGCAGCTCGATCGACATCGTGCGCGTCAGGCCATACACGCCCGCCTTGGCGGCGGCGTAGTTCGCCTGCCCGAAGTTGCCCAGCATTCCGCTCACGCTCGTCGTGTTGACGATGCGCCCGCCACCCCCCTGCGCGACCACCTGCTTGGCGAACGCATGCGAGCACAAGAACGTGCCCTTCAGGTGGACGGCGACGACCGTGTCCCACATCGCCTCATCCATCTTCAGGAAGGTCTTGTCGCGGAGAATCCCGGCGTTGTTGACCAGCACGTCGGCGCGGCCGAACGCTTCCACGGCAGTCTTCACGATCGACGAGGCCCCGTCGGCCGTGGCCACGCTGGCATGGTTCGCCACCGCGGCACCGCCCGCCAACCGAACTTCATCGACGACCCGGCTTGCGGGGCTCGTGTCGCTGCCGGCGCCATCGCGCGCGCCGCCGAAGTCGTTGACGACGACCTTGGCCCCCTCCCGGGCGAAAAGCAGCGCATAGGCCCGGCCGATGCCGCCGCCCGCCCCCGTGACGATCACCACCTTGCCATCCAGAACACCCATGTGCGCGCCGGGCGGCTTTCTAGCGGTCGAGAACCACATCGTCCAGCGTGGGTGGTACGGTACGGGTGGCGTGGCTTCTCCATTCGGCGGGGCGTGAGGCCTCCCTACCGCCCGCATCGAAGGAAACCGGAAAGAGTCCGTTCATCCTCATCGGGGGTCGCCTCATTCCGCTCTCCCGCTCACTGACCGATGCCCGACGACCCGAAGCAGACGCAGAAGCTCCCGCCTGTTGACTCGTTGGGGCTGGACGAGCGCCCTTCGTCTCCGCGAACGGCCATCGACTGGGCCGACGAGGAGTCGAGCACCAGGACGACCGAGGCGACCATCGCGATGCCGCCGCCGACCTCTCGCAGGCAGAGCACGCGCGCCCTTCTCACGGTCGTCAGCGGTCCGAACATCGGGCGGGTCTACTCGGTGCGCGACGGCGAGACGGTGCTCGGGCGCGGCAAAGAGGTGCACGTGCGGATGGAAGATGCGGGGGCCAGCCGAGCCCACGCGCGGATCATCCTGGGCGAGAGCGGCCGCTACATCCTCGAAGACCTGAAGTCGACCAACGGGACCTTCGTGTCTGGGCGGCGCATCGATCGAACCGAGCTATCGAGCGGCGATCGCATCCACATCGGCCCGAACATCGTCGTTTCCTTCGCCATTCTGGACGCGCAGGCCGAGCGCCTCGCCCACCAACACTACGAATCATCTGTGCGCGACCCCTTGACGCGCGCGCACAACCGCCGCTACCTCGTCGAACGTTTGGCGAGCGAAATCGCCTACGCGCGGCGCCACGGGAGCCGTCTCGCGCTGATCTTGTTCGATCTCGACCACTTCAAGCGCGTCAACGATACAAGCGGCCATCTCGCAGGTGACGAAGTGCTTCGTGACGTGGCTGCGCTCGTGTCCCGCATGATCCGCGCCGAAGACGTCTTTGCACGATTTGGCGGCGAGGAATTCGTTGTCCTCGTGCGGGGGATTTCGCACACGAACGTCGGGCGTTTCGCTGAACGGCTGCGCGGGGCCGTCGAGCGCCTCGAAATCGTCCATGTCGAGACCGCTCTGAAGGTGACCATCAGCGCCGGCTATTCGTCGATCGACGAGTTTGCCGACGCGGACCGCAGCCCTGACACGATGATGCGCGTCGCCGACGAGCGCCTGTACCGCGCGAAGACGGACGGGCGAAATCGCGTTTGCGGGCGATAGCTTCGGCTCGCTTGACGACGGTGCGCGTTAGGTACTCTACTGCCGCGCCGCGCTCCGAGGAGGCAAAAGCCCGATGGCAGTCGACATCAAGAAATTCTTCAACGATGAACTTCCCGCTGCGCTCGCCAGGAACGCCGACGACGCAAAGACCGTCGGCGCCCGGTACCAAATAAGCATCACCGGACCGACCGGCGGAGACTGGAACGTCGACGTCAGCTCCACCGGTCCGTCGTGCAAGCCAGGCACCGGACCAGCCGATTGCACGATCGTGGTGAGCGACGACGATTTCCAGAAGCTCGTCGAGAACCCGGGAGCGAACGGGATGACGCTCTTCTTCGCGGGCAAGCTAAAGCTGACCGGCAACCCGATGCTCGCGACGAAGCTCCAGAAGCTCTTCTCCTTCAAGTGACCGAGCGACGGAGGCAACCGCCAGGGGCGCGATCGACTCAGATCTTCCGGAACTCCTCGATGAACTCCCAGTCGGCGATGAGCCCCCTGCGGAGGAGAATGGACAGGAGCGCCGAGAACATCGCCTCCCAGCGTGGCTCGGTGCCCAGGATTTCGCTCGCGTCCGCCCCGTGCGCCACGGCGCGAAGCGCGCTCACAAGGTCGCGCGCGGTCAGCTGATCGCTCGGCTCCTCGCCGGCCGGCAGCTCGATGTCGGGCTTGGAGCCGCCCTTCTTCGGCGCCGGCACGGCGATCGTCGTGCCGTCAAGGAGCGTGAGCGAGATCATTTTCGGCCGCATCCGCCGCGGAGCGGCGACCTCTTTCGGCTGCTGGGTTCGCTCGGACGATGGAAGCGCGACGTCCGCTTCTTGGGTAGCTTGTTGCGCCGCAAGCGGCGGCGCCGAGCCGTTGCCTTCCTCGCGCGGCGTCGCCGGTGGATCGGCTACCCCTAGACCCGCGTTCTTCGCTCCAGGCGGGTTCAATGGCGGGGCGGGCGGAACGATCTGCGAGGTCGAGGGGGGCGGCTCGGGGAGCGACTCGCCGAGATAGTAGACGCGAATCGCCGCATGGATGTCGCTGGGGCAGGCGATCATCGGCTTGACCGGCAGGGACGACGCCCGCATCACTTCGTCGATGGCCTCCTCTCTCGTCGGGTCGTCCATGGCGACATACAGGGTTTCCCCCTGATTTCGCACGCGCCGGAGGAAGATCGGAACGAGGCTGTACTTCTCGGCGAGGGCGCGCGGAACGAGGTTGAGAAGGGACCGGGAAAAATCGACGTGATACAGCGACACCCAGGGAACGCTGAGCTGGCGCGAGAGCGTTTGGGTGAGCTTCGTCTCACCGACCAGACCGAGCTCGATGAGGAGCTGGCCCAGCCTGCGCCGATCTTTGAGCTGGGCGACGAGCGCCGCTTCGAGCTGCTGCTGCGACAGCACACCTGCCTCGACGAGCAGCTCGCCGATCCGCTTGGCCACGCCCGCATGGTACGCCACCCTGGGGCGAAGGCGCCAAATCTCGGTCCAACCGGCGGCGCGCCCCGTTGCGGAGTTCCCTAGCCGGTCGGGCGTGGTAGCCTCCGGGGGGTCTCCCGTCGACGGAGCCTGGGGAAAGTCTGATGCGGTCGTGTCCTCAGTGCGCCAATCCTTGCGATGACGCACACAGGTTCTGTCCCTCCTGCGGTTTTCCGCTGAGCAAGGCTGCCCCGAACGCGGATGACCCGTTCGTCGGCCGCTCGCTGCCCGGCGGCTATCTGATCCTCGAGCTCGTCGGAATCGGCGGCATGGGCCGCGTGTATCGTGCGGAGCAGACCAACCTGGGCCGCACCGTGGCGGTCAAGATCATCCACCCGCACCTGGTAGGGGAAGAGAACGCCGCAGCGCGGTTCATCACCGAGGCGCGTGCGGCGAGCCGCCTCAACCACCCGAACTCGGTCGGCATCATCGACTTCGGCAAGTCTCCCGACGGACAGCTCTACCTTGTCATGGAGTACCTGCGCGGTCGCGACCTGGCGCGGGTCACGTACGAAGATGGCTTGCTGGCGTTTCGGCGCATCGTCGACGTGCTGCGGCAGACGCTCGCGGCCCTCGCCGAGGCGCACAGCCAGAACATCATCCACCGCGACCTCAAGCCAGAGAACATCATTCTCGAGCCGGTGCGGTCCGGGGGGGACTTCGTCAAGGTCGTCGACTTCGGCCTCGCAAAGATGCGTGCCGAGACGCACCAGCGCGGAATCACCAGTCCCGGAATCGTGTGCGGCACCCCGGAGTACATGAGCCCCGAGCAAGCGCGCGGCGATGATCTCGACGCGCGGAGCGACCTTTACGCGGTCGGCGTCATCCTTTATCAGCTCTTGACCGGGCGGTTGCCATTCGAGGCCGATTCGCCGACCCAGGTCGTGCTTGCCCATCTGACGCAGCCCCCCCAAGACCCGCGGGCCGTCTCGCCCGACCGGCAGATACCGGCCCAGCTCGTCGAGGTCACACTCAAGGCGCTCGCGAAGGATGCCCGGGACCGCCACCAGGACTCCGACGCATTCGCCTTGGCTCTCGCGGAGGCTCTGGCCGAGGTCGAAGACCGCGTCAGCCTTCGGGCGGCATCGGGGGCGGCCGTACCGTGTCCGTCTTGCGGCGCACTCAACCCGGCCGCCCAGAAGTTCTGCGGCGAGTGCGGGGCCGCAGTTCCATCCACGAATCTGACGACCCTCGGCCGCTCGTCGGTCCGACCGCCCTCCTTTGCCCCCCAGCTGGAGGTCTCAGGGCGCGGAAGCCTGCGGCCGAATGCGAATGGCGAGAAGACCGTTTGGCCGCTGCCGTTTGTTGGACGGCAAGACGACTTGGCGTGGCTCGAAGCGCGCCGCTCGGCGGCACGCTCGCTCGTCGGAGCGTGCGTCGTCGGCGAGATCGGAATCGGCAAGTCACGGCTAGTGGGCCGGTTTCTCGAGATTGCGTCGGCAGGGGGCGACCTGGTCGTGCAGACCGGCCCGGACCCCGCTTGGGCCGAGGTCGGGTACTACGCGCTCAGGCGGGCGATCGTGCAGCTGGCGTCGTTGCCGAACGACGGTGGCGTCCAGCGCGACTGGGTTGCGGCCACGCCCGAAGCGCGGCGAGGGCTCGCCGACGTGTTCGATCACGGGAGCCCGGAGCGCGGCCGGCAGCTGTCGCCCGACGAACGGCGCTTCGCGGCGGCAGAAGCGCTCCGCTGGGCGCTGGGCCGAGCCAGCGAGCGAAGGCGGGACCGATGCGTCGTCCTCGCGATCGACGACCTGCACTGCATCGACGGCGCGAGCCGTAACGCGTTCGCGGACGCGCTCTACGATCCGCCGCTCGTTCCCGCGCTGATGGTCGGGGTCTATGCGCCCTGGTTCAATCCGGGCTGGGCGGGCGACGTGGCGGCGGAGCGTGTGATCGCGGGGCTGGCGGCCAGCGAAATGCTCGCGCCCCTCGAACGGACGCTGAGGCCAACCCCGCCCGAGCTTGCCGGCGCGCGAACGGTCGTTCCGCTCTACGTTGAGCAACTGCTGCGATTCTTGCGGGAGGAGGCGGGGCGCGCGCCGACGGGACTGGCCGACATCATCGCGGTGCGCGTCGAAAGGCTGCCGCCGCATGCGCGGCGCGTCCTGCAAGCGGCAGCGGTGTGGGGGGACGACGCCGACGACGAGACCATCACTCGAATGCTCAGCGACGAAATCGACATCGTCGAAGCGCTCGGCTTCCTGCGGCGCGCCGGGATGATCGTCGTCGCCCAAAACAGCGTGCGCACCTCCCACCCGCTCGTGCGTGAAGTGACGCTCACGACGATTCCTGCGGCCGTCAAGCGCGAGCTACATGCGGCGGCCGCGATCGTGTGTGACGAGCGCAAGCTCCCCGTCGAAGTACAGGCGCTGCACGAGACGTGGGGTGGAACGGCGTTCCAAGCGCTGCTGCTGCTCGAGCAAGTGAGCGCGCTGGCGAGCGCGCGCGGCGACCACGACGGCGAAATCATGGCGCTTCGGCGCGGGCTCGATCTGGCGAGGCGCGAGCTCTTCCGGGGCGAGCTGGACGATCCGATGCGTGCGGTCCTGATCTTCAGCCGAAAGCTCGGAGAGGCGCTGGGCAAGCGCGGGCAGCTGAACGACGCAGAGGGGGTCCTTCGGGAAGCGCTCGACGTCGCGGGGCCCAGCGGCAAGGATCGGGCAGCGGTGCTGGGCGCGCTGGCCCACGTGGTGCACGGGCGTGATCGCCGCCAAGAGGCCCGCGATTACTTGCGCGAGGCCATGGAGCTCGCGTCTCGCTCCGGCGCCCACGACCTTCTCACGTCGCTCGAAACCATCCAGCGCGGCATGGTTGTCCACAGCACCTAAGCCCGCAATCGCCAGCTTCCCACGTACGTCTTGCCCAGGTCTTCGCATGTCGGGTCGGTCACGATGAGCTCGGGGCGCGCGTTCGCGCAGACGACGATCGTGTTCTGGCGGAAGACGCGCCCGAAGGACGTGGCCTCGTCGCGGTCCATGCCGTGGACGATCCACGACGGCTCCCGCCAAGTGCCCTCCGGGTCATCCTCGTAGCCCACGCACGCCTCGACGCGGTACACGCCGAGGACGAGCAGATCGCGCATGACCTGGTGGCGCTGCTCGTTGACCTTCCGTGGGAGGAGCATCGACCGGGGGTTGTATGCCGTGAGAACAGCGAACGGCTTGTGCAAAAGGTCAGGCAGCGCAGATGGCTCGGCGACGGAGTCGCCGTCGAGCGAAACACGGATGAGGCCCGACGGGGTCGCGAATTCGTAGACCGTGGCCAGGTAGCTGCGCAGAAGGTTCTGATCCATGGGGGCCCGAGGTTACGCCATTCGCAGGCACGGTTGTCCTGGCACGCCGCGAATCCTCCCGCTTTGGGCGCGCCGACCATTCCACGCGCTAGAGCCAGACTGCGCAGACCGCCCGCGCGCCTCGAACGACGACCGCGCCGCCGCCGGCATAGACCGTCGTCCCGCCACCTAGATCCCCCGCGTCGATCGACCATCGCGCGACCGCTCTACGCCCGAGCAGCCGCCCCTCCTGGTCGATCGCAAAGCCGCCCACCTCCACCTTGCCGTCCGTCTCCTCGCGGTGCGAGAGGACGAGATCCCCCAGGGCCGCGTCCAGAACCCACCGGCCCCGGGCACCAAGCAGAATCTCGTCGACTCGCCCGTCGGGACGCGCGCACAAGAGCGGTGTGTGCGGGGCGCCCTCCGGATCGAGGCCTTGAAAGAGCAGCTCGCCGTTGGGCCGTCGCGCCACACGGGCCGCGTCACCGAGCGGCGACCGAATCACGATCCGATCGGACTGCGCGCGCCACCGAACGACACCCGACGCCCGATCGACCGCAAACACGTCGACGCGTGCGCGTTCCGGCTTGTCGGGGTCCTCGGCGATCGCCACACCGCACACCACCCCTTCGCCGCCCACCGCGTGAATCTGCGCGCGCGGCCCGACGACCATTGCCCGCACCCACCCGGCTTCGGTACCTTCCTCGCGCGGCCCCGGGTCGAGGCGCGAAAGGGCGGGCGCGATCGGAGCCTCTCCGCCCGACCACTCGCCGTCGACCGGAGTGAACAACTGATGGCCTCCCGCGCAGGCGTCGCGCGCAGAAGTGGGGCCATCGCGCGTGACGTTCGCCTCGTGGGTGGCCACTTCGTGCGTTGCGCCGCTCGCGTCCGCGAACACGTACGCGAGCGCATGCTTCGTGTCGCCTCCAAGCGCGGCATCGAGCTCGAGCCAAACGCCGCCGTCGGGCGCGGCCCATGCGTCGAGAACGTCGTCATGGTGGGTCGTCGGGGGGACGGCGATGATGCGGCGGTGGCGAGGGATGAGGTCGATCGAAGAGAGCGCATACCAGAAGATCGGCTCTCCTTTGCGTGTGGCGACCACGTGCACGAGACCGGCATCGACTACGATGGCCGCTACGGGGACCGGATCGGGCAGCACCCGGCGAGCAACCTCGACCCCCGTTCGGGAGTCGATCGCATAAATCACCGCGTGCTCCCACCCGCCAGCATTCGGATCGCGCGGCATCATCGTCGCGACGACCACGTTTTGCCCAACCACCCGCACCTGGTCGATCCGACCGCCGTGCTCGGGGCGCCACGACCATGCGACCGCGGGCCGTGGACGGTCGATCTCCGCGGCCACCGCTCGAGCTCCACCCGGATCGCCGCGTCGGTGCGTCCATTCGCCCAGGATGACGGAGGGCATCGCCGGTCCAGCATACTCGCCGGCGACGGGCGGCGACGTGGAGACTATTCGACCGTCACCGTCTTTGCGAGATTGCGCGGCTGGTCGACGTCGGTCCCCTTCAAGTCGGCCATGTAATACGCGAGGAGCTGCAGCGGAAGAACCGTCAGAAGTGGCAACACCTCCTGAGCGACGCTGGGTATCTCGATGATGTCCGGCTCGGGCGGAGGGGCGCTGGCGCGACGAGAGCCTCGCGCTCCGACGTCACTTGAGAGAAGCGTCCTCACGTCGCCGTCTCCGCGCGTGCACACGACGATGAGCTGCCCCTCGCGCGCTTTGACTTCCTGCATGTTGGAGAACGTCTTCTCGTAGTGCGCGTCCTTGGGGCAGAGGGCCACCACCGGCATCTCCTCGTCGATGAGCGCGATGGGCCCGTGCTTCATTTCGCCGGCGGCGTATCCCTCCGCGTGGATGTACGAGATCTCCTTCATCTTCAGCGCTCCCTCGAGCGCGACGGGGAAGCTCGTCCCACGGCCGAGAAAGAGCATGTGCTGGGCGCGCATGTGCTTCTTTGCCAGGTAGCGCAGGTCGTCGCCCGTCCCTAGCACTTCACGCATCTGCTGCGGTACGCGGGCGAGGGCATCCAGAATTCGCCGCGCCTGGTCCTGGGCCAAGGTGCCGCGCCGCCGGCCGAGGTAGACCGTGAGCAGCAGCATGGCGACGAGCTGCGTCGTGAAGCACTTGGTCGACGCGACTCCGATCTCGGGGCCGGCGTGGGTGTACAGTGCCGCGTCGCTCGCCCGCGGAATCGCGCTGTCGATCGCATTGGCGATCGCGAGCACGTGCGCTCCTCGGGACTTGGCGGTGTGGAGCGCCGCGAGCGTGTCCGCAGTTTCGCCGCTCTGGCTCACGGCGACGACGAGGTCGCCGGGGCCGAAAACCGGATCGCGATAGCGCACCTCGCTGCCGACCTCGACCACCGCCGGAACACACGCGAGCTGTTCGACCCAGTAGCGGCCGGCCATCGCCGCATGCGCGCTCGTGCCGCAGGCGACGAAGTAAACACGCTGGATCGCGCGAGCGAGATCGGCGGAAATCCCCATTTCTTCGCCGACGACGTCTCCCTCGGCGAGATCCACCCGCCCGCGCAACGTGTCCTCCACGGCCCGCGGCTGCTCGTGGATCTCTTTGAGCATGAAGTGCTTGTACCCGCCCTTTTCCGCTTGTGTGGGCGACCAATCGATCGTCTTGGCAGCTCGGTGTACGGGGGCACCGTCCAGCGTGGTGATCTCGACGTGCGTCCGGGTCAGCGTCGCGATCTCGCCGTCGTGCAGAAACACGACGTTGCGCGTGTGGGCGAGCAAGGCAGGGACGTCGCTCGCGCAAAGCATTTCGCCATGGCCCAACCCCAAGACGAGCGGACAGCTCGCCTTTGCCACGACGATCTCGCCCGGCGAGTCCGTCGCGAGAACGGCGATCGCATAGGCGCCACGTACGCGCCCGAGGGCCGCGCGAACAGCCTCTGTCAAGCTGGGAGCCCCCGCCTGCAGCGCATGATCGATCAGGTGGGCGACGATCTCGGTATCCGTGTCGCTCGTGAAGCGCACCCCCATCGATTCGATCTCGCGGCGAAGCGCGACATGGTTCTCGATGATTCCGTTGTGCACCACAGCGACCTTTCCCGCGACGTGGGGGTGGGCGTTGGCCTCGCTCGGCCGCCCGTGAGTCGCCCATCGCGTGTGGCCGATGCCAGTCGTACCGGCGAGCGGGCTCTTTCGGAGTGCAGCCTCGAGATTGGTGAGCTTGCCGACCGCGCGAACGATCTCGATGCCGCGGGCGGCCCCGGTGTGCAACGCGAGCCCCGCCGAGTCGTATCCGCGGTATTCGAGGCGGCGCAGGCCCTCGACGAGAATGGGAGCGCAATCCTTCGTGCCAACGTAGCCGACGATGCCGCACATGTCTTTTGCTCCAAGAGAACGGGTGTTGGCCGGTTGGAAGTGTAGCTGGGTTTTCTTGATGAATCAGGGGCGGGCGTACGAATTACACGCGCGACTCGTCCAGTCGATCGGAGCTCCGCGCATCGTCGCGCGCGACGACGACGTGCCCTCGCCCGGCGCGCTTCGCGTCGTACAGCCTGGCATCGGCGGCGCGTATCAGCCCATCGGAGGTCGCACCGTCGTTCGGGAAGCTCGCCACGCCCGCGCTGAAGGTCACGTAGAAGCGCTCTCCGCGGTCGCTCCGGAACGGAAGGGCGCGAAACTCCTCGAGCACCCGCGAAAGGACCGCAGCCGCGGTGCACGCCAACTCGCTCGGAAACGCGAGGACGAACTCCTCGCCTCCCCAGCGACCGCGCAGGTCCTCGAGGCGAAAGCGCGCGTTGAGGAGCCGCCCGAGCGCCATGAGGACCTGGTCGCCGACCAGGTGGCCGTACGCGTCGTTCACCCGCTTGAACCTGTCGAGGTCGATCATCGCGATCGAAAACGGACGCCCGTGACGGCGCGCCTCGGAAAGACGGCTGGTGAGCGCGTCCAGCAGCGCGCGCCGCGAAAGGCATCGCGTCAGCGGATCGCGTTCGGTCAGCTCGCGTATCAGACGGCGCCGGTCAAGCCGGACGCGGACGCGGGCGAGGAGCTCTTCGTTGACCAGCGGCTTGCCCAGGTAGTCGTCGGCTCCTGCTTCGAAGGCGGCGATGCGGCTCGCGAGGTCCGTGCGGCCGGTGAGAAACAGGATGGGTACATCACGGTGCTCGGGGGCCGTGCGGACGATGCGGATCGCGTCCCAGCCGCTCACGTGCGGCAGAACCGCGTCGAGCAGAATGAGGTCCGGGTGCACAGCGTCGAGCAGCTCGACCAGCTGGGTCGCGTCTGCGGCGGAGTGCACGACGATCCCTTCGCGCTCGAGCACTTCGATGACGCACGTGACGAACGCCGGGTCGTCGTCGACGATGAGCACCCGCGGCCGCTCTTTGCGGCCGAGAGCGAGCATCTGCTCAATGGCCGCACCGAACGCGTAGGGGTCGACTGGTTTCGGCAGGAAGAGCGACGCTCCGGCGTGGGCGGCCGCAACGCGCTGGTCGACGTTGTCTTCCGAAGAGAGAAATGCGAGCGGGAGGCGCTCTTGCCCGGGCGCGGCGCGCAGGTCGTGCGCCAGCGCGAGCGCTTGGGGTCCGAGGGATGCGTCGATGACCGCGGCATCGAGGGGCCCGCGAGCGGCCTCGGCGAGCGCGGACGCTGGCGTCGCTGCCGCCATGATGGACAGCAGCTTCTCGCGGCCGAGCTGCACGAGCTGGGCGCGCACCGTCTCGTCGGAGTCGACGACGAGGACGCGCGCGCCGCTGGAGGCCGCCTCGGGCGGCAACGACGGGCAGATGCTCACGCAGAACGCATGTGCATCTTCTGGGCTCGGCGCACCGGCCGCGCGCCCTCTCGACGCCGGCGCCGACGTCGACGCCGACGCGCGGTCATTCGAGAGCCACCCGCGCCTCACGCGTGGCGTTCTGGTACGCGACGAGGCTGGCCTCGGGCTCCGCTCTCGCGTCTTCGACGCCGAGAGCCAGGAGCTCGCGCAAGATGTCGCTCCGGCGCATGGCCGATGCGAGCAGGACCGCGTCGCATGCGACGGGGGACTCCCGACCTTCCGCAAGCGGGCGGCAGGCTCCAATGACGCGAAGCTCGACGTCGAGCGCCTCGTCGTTGCGCCCCTCGTCGATGAGAGCCCGCGCGTAGACATGCGCGACGCGCACGTCATCGCGAACGGCCGTCGGCGCCCCTTCGAAGAGGGCGACGGCGAGCCCAGGCTGCCTCGCATCGAGGTACCCCTGCCCGAGAAGTCGAGTTCGCTGCGGGTCGTCGGGCCGATCGGCCACGCTGGCTTCAAGCGCGCGCACCGCCGGGGCGGCCCCGCCGAGCATGGGCCGCTCCCGCGCAGTGCCGCTCGCCAGCCAGAGCATTCCTGCTGCCAGAACGACCGAAGAGCCATACACCCGAAGCACGATGTCGCCTCCCGGATTCATCATGGCATGTCGGCGTTGTCGGGGCAGCTCGAAGGTCGGCAACATGGCGGGGTTACCTCGAGGACGGAGCGGAGTGGACCAGCTTGAGACAACCGAGAGGCCGCGGAGTTCCGGGCCTGCCCTTGACCTTGCTCCTCTTCGATTGTAAACAGTGTTCACATGACGGCCGACGGTGAACTGACCAAGGGCCGCTTGCTCACCGAAGCGCGCGACCTCTACCTCGAGGAGGGGTTCGCGCGCTTTTCGTTGCGAGAGGTCGCCCGCCGCGCCGGGGTCTCTGCCGCGGCGGTCTACCGGCATTATGAAAGCAAGGAAGACCTCCTCCGACAAGTGTGCGCGGCGGGGCTCCAAATCTTCTACTCGTACCTCGTCCGCTGTCTCTCCGAGCCGACCCCCCGCGCCCGGCTGGCGAGCTGCGCGACGCTCTACCGGCGGTTTGGTATCGAAAACACGCGTGATTATCGCGTCATCTTCATGGGCGCCGCGGAGGAGTTCGCGGCGCTGGCTCCGTCGTCTGAAGTCGATGAGCGGGCTCCGACGTTTCAGATCCTCGTCGACCGCGTGCGTGAATGCATGGCCGCTGGCGTGCTGCGCGAAGAGAACGCCGATGCGGTGGCCACAGTGATCTGGGCGCATGTGCACGGTTTGGTCTCGCTGCGCCTCTCGGGGCACCTCGGACGGATCGGCGGCGACGCGGAGTTCGCGAGCTTCTACGAGCGCGCGACCGATCGTCTGGTCGAGGGGCTCGCCCCATGACCTTTTTTTTCTCCGTTGTGTGAACACTGTTAACAAAGGAGCATCCCATGGCAGCGACGATTCAGAGGCGGGTCACCGGAGCGATGCACGGCGAGTTTGTGGTGTTCCTCATCGGGATGCGCGTCAACCGATGGTGGCTGGTCCACAAGTGGCTGCGCGTTGTGCTGGCGATGACCCGGATGCTACGCGAGCTCTACCAGCACCCGGAGCTCGGTTTCCTCGGCGCCGAGCAGTGGTTCGGGCAGACGACGATCATGGTCTCCTATTGGAGATCGATGGACCAGCTGATGGGCTACGCGAAGAGTCGCACGGCGCAGCATCTGCCGGCGTGGCGCGATTTCAACCGATCGGTCGGCACGAGCGGCGACGTCGGCATCTGGCACGAGACGTATCGTGTTCGGCCGGGAGATTACGAGAGCGTCTACGTCAACATGGTGCCGTTCGGCCTCGGCCGCGTCGGCCAGCTGGTCGACGCGACCGGGCCGCGGGAAGCCGCCGAGGGCAGGCTCAAGGCGGCGGGGGCGTGAGAAGACGGCTCCGGGCATGGTACAAATCGGCCCATGAGCTCCGATCCTCCCGAGAAGTCGTTTGCCACGCTGTTCGAGGAGGGCGGCCGAGCCGCCCCGCGTAGGCGAAGGCCGCGCGTCGGCGACACCTTCACGGTCGTCGTCGTGCAGGTCAGCAAGGAGGCGGTCTTCGTCGAGCTCGAAGAACATCAGCAAGGATTCATCGAATCGGTCGACCTGCGCGCGCCCGACGGAAGCCTCAAGGCGGCGGCCGGCGACGTCCTCCGGGCCCGGGTCGTGGCCGTCGATGCGGAGCACGGGGTCCGGCTCACCCCGACGATCGAGGCCGCCGCAGCCGCGGGCGCGAGCGTCAGCGTCGGCGGCAGCAACGAATCGGACGCGGTGAAGGTCGCGGTCGGACAGGTTGTGGGAGGTGAGGTTCATCGCGTCGAGTCCTACGGCTTGTTCGTGCAGATCGACGGAACGAGGGGCCGCGCCGGCCGCGGTCTCTTGCCGACCGCCGAGCTCGGCGTTCCGCGTGGCGCCGACCTCCGGAAAGCCTTCCCACTCGGCAGCAAGGTGCGGGCGAAGGTGATCGAAGTGGGCGAGGGCAAGATGCGTCTTTCGCTGCGCGCGCTGAAAGACGACGAGGAACGCGCTGAGTTCGAGGGGTTTCGCAAGGCGGAGAATGCCGCGGCCGCCCCGCAGGGGTTCGGCACGTTGGGCGACCTCTTGAACTCGCGCAAAGGGTCGTAAGAGCCTGGTGATTTTCGTCGAGACCAGCGGGTTCGGCGGCCGCGTGACGAAAACCGGCAATTGAGTGCGGCCGACGAGGCCAGCGCCCTGGTATCGGCCAAAAGCTCCAGGCGTCTAGCGAGGTGGTTTCTTAGGGACGGCATCGACGGCGAGAACGCCCATGTCGTCCGCGCCGAAACCGCGCTCGATGAGCGCGTCCATGCGTTCGGCGATCGCGGGCAGAACCGTGAGCGGCCTGCCCTGGGCCGACTCGATCATCAGACGCGCGTCCTTGCGTGCCATGGTGAGCTCGAAGGTCGGCGTGTAGTCGCCCTGGGCCATGGCCGCGCCGCGGTACGTGAGGACACCCGTGGGGTTGAACTTGCCGAAGAGCGAGTGCGCGTCGCGCGGGTCGATGCCGAGCGAGGCCGCCATCGCGTAGACGTCGGCGAGGCCGCCGCAAAGGGCGATGACCATCGCGTTGCCGAAGAGTTTGTTCGCAGCGGCGAGGTCGCGTCGCTCTCCGAGATACTCCAACCGGCCCGTCATCGCCCGAAGGAACGCCTCGCCGCGGGCGAAGGTGGCTTGCACGCCAGCGACGAGCATGACCCCCCCCGCCTCGCGACACATCTTCGGCGTCATGAAAACGGGCGCGTGCAAAAACGCGATGCCCCGCGCTTCGAGCCGCTTGGCGCGCTCGGCGGTGCCGGCCGGCGACGTCGTAGAATGGTCGATGACCACGGCGGACCGCAGGGCGTCGCCCGCGGCGGCGAGGACCGAGTCCACGGCCGCGTCTTCGGCCAGCATGATGTGCACGCGCTCCGCCCCGGCGACCGCCTGCGGCACCGTGTCGGCGGCGCGAACGCCGAACGCCTCGAGCGCTTTGGCCTTCGTCGCGGTGCGATTCCAGGCGCTCACTCGATCGCCGCGCTTGGCCGCCGCCTCGGCGAGGGCCGCGCCCATCAGTCCGGCTCCAAGAAAGGTGATGTTCGCCATGCCGCCAAGATGGCCCGAACGGTGGAACGCGCAAGTGGGAACCGAAGCGCCGCGGTGCGCTCTGCCGCGGAGCTCGCTGAGCCGGCACGGAAATCTCAACGCCGACGCCGGCCGAGGGCACGCGAATTCGGCGACGGATCACGTCTGCGAAGGTCGCGTTCGAGAAGCGGTGTCTGGAACGTGAAGGGCCGAGAGCGCGTGTTTCGCGCTCGACGTCCGCGCGCGCTCGATTGCCCAAAACACCGCCTCAGGCGTCGACGGACACGGAAGCTCGACGACGCGGGCCTCTCCAAAAGCTGCGATGGCCGACCGCAGCGCCTCGCGCACGCTGATGGCAAGCATCAAAGGCGGCTCGCCGACCGCCTTGCTGCCGTGCACGACGCCCGGTTCAGCGGCGCGCGGGAGAAAATCGACCCGAAAGTCGTCAGGACATTCGCCTAAGGTCGGCAGCTTGTACGTGGAGGCGCCGTTCGAAGCGAGCGATCCGCTGTCGGACCACACCAGCTCTTCGGTCGTGAGCCATCCGACGCCTTGCATGAAACCGCCCTCGATCTGCCCGCGATCGACGAGTGGCGACAGCGAATCGCCCACGTCGTGCAAGATGTCCACGCGACGGAGCTGGTACTGGCCGGTCCACCCGTCCACTTGGACTTCGGCCACGGCGGCCCCATAGGCGAAATAGTGGAATGGCTTTCCCGTTCCCGTGCGCTTGTCGAAGTGCAAGTCCGGCGTCGCGTAGTGGCCGGCGGCAAAGAGCGATACGCGCTCGATGTACGCCTGCTTCACCACGTCGCAAAACGTGACGTCGGGCCCGCCGTACCTTCGAGCCACGACCCTTCCGTCGGCGAACGTCACCTCTTCCGCTGCGACGTGCAGTTGCCGCGCAACGACCTCGGTCAGCCGGCCGCGCAGCGTCTCGCAAGCGGCGCGCACTGCGGCGCCGTTCAAGTCGGAGCCGCTCGATGCAGCTGTCGCCGATGTGTTGGGCACTTTGTCCGTGCGCGTGGGCATGATTCGAACCGCATCGAGCGGCACGCCCAGCGCGTCGGCGGCGATCTGCTGAATTTTCGTATGGAGCCCCTGCCCCATTTCCGTGCCGCCGTGGTTCACCTGCACGCTGCCGTCCCGATAAATCAGCACCAGAGCTCCAGCCTGATTGAAGGAAGCGTTGGTGAACGAGATGCCAAACTTGACCGGAGTGATCGCCAGACCGCGCTTGTGGTGGACGCTTCCGCCGTTGAAGCTCGCCACGGCCCGCCAGCGCTCGGCGAATGCGCTGGTCTCTTCGAGGGCATCCCAAATGCGGGTGATGCGCTCGGCGTCGCGCACCGGTTGCCCATAGTGCGTGTCGTCTCCCGGGCGGTAGAAGTTTCGGCGGCGAACCTCGTGCGGGAGGAGTTCCAGGTGACGCGCGATGCGGTCGAGGATGTCCTCGATGACCACCATGCCCTGAGGCCCGCCGAAACCTCGGAACGCGGTGTGGGACACGTGGTTCGTGCGACACACCCGGCCCACGACTTCGACGTTCGGCAGCCGATAGCAATTGTCGACGTGAAACATCGCCCGCGACAGCACCGGGCCGCTGAGATCCAGACTCCAGCCGCCATCGCTCCACAGGTCGAGCTTGAGACCTTGCAGGCAGCCGTCCACCCCGAAGCCGACGCAGAAGCGCGCGAGAAACGGGTGGCGTTTGCCGGTCATCACCATGTCTTGGTAGCGGGTCAGCCGGACCCGCACGGGTCGCTTCAGCTTGCAGCTCGCCAGTGCGGCCACCGCCGCCCACGCATTGGCCTGGACCTCCTTGCCGCCGAAGGCTCCGCCCATTCGCAGGCACTGCACGACGACGTCGCCGTGGGCCACCCCCAGCACGCGGGCCACGATGTCCTGGGTCTCGGAGGGATGCTGCGTCGACGATTGCACGAAGATGCTTCCGCCTTCGTCGACGCACGCCAGGGCCGCTTGGGTCTCGAGATAAAAGTGCTCTTGCCCGTTGAGAAAAAGCTCTCCAGCGAGGCGTTGCGGCGCCGCCCGGATTGCCTGCTCGGGGTCACCCCGACGCATTCGTTCGGGCTCGGTCAAGAAGCTCTCGTCGCGGAGGGCCTGTTTGATCGAGAGAACCGCCGGCAGCGGCTCGTAGGCCACCCGAACCGCCACTGCCGCCTGCTGCGCTTGCTCTTCAGTCTCGGCAACTACCCAGGCCACTGCCTGCCCGTGAAAACTCACTTCCGATGGAAAGAGCGGTTCGTCGTGGCGCACGGGACCAATGTCGTTCACCCCGCGGACATCAGCCGCCGTGAGCACCGTCAAGACGCCGGGCCGCGCGACCGCTCGCTCAGCATCGATCGCGGTGACCCGCGCCCGAGCATGGGGCGCCATGACCGGCCAGGCATGCGCGACGCGGTGAACCGAGGGCCACAGGTCGTCGACGTAATTGGCCCGCCCCGTCACGTGCTCCTGCGACGACTCGTGGCTCACTGGCTCGCCGACCACACGGGGCCCTGGAGAGGACGGGCCGGGGCCTCGTCTTTGTCGCGCGGGCACGGCACGCCCTCGAAGCGGAGTCATCGCACGCCTCGCCCCGAAGCGGCCGCCGCCGTGTCCGGTGTCTCGCGGGTCTCGGCAAAGAACCGCTCGAGAAGCTGGCCGGTCATCGCGCGGCGATAGCTCGCACTCCCGCGATGGTCCGAGAGCGGCGCTCCCAACGACTTCACCGCCGCGAGAAGGACCGCGAGCGTGTCATCCGTCCACGGCCGGCCGAACGCCAGGTCCCCGAGCGACGGCGCGTACAGCGGCGTCGCAGCCACTCCACCATAGGCGGCGCGCATTCGTTCGACGCGCCCATCGCCGTCGAGGGTCAGCGCGAATGCGCCAGAGACCGTGGATATGTCGTCGAGCACGCGCTTGCTGACTTTGTAGAAAGACTGCCTCCGGGGAAGCGGGAGCGGCAGATGAATCTGCGCGATGAGCTCACCCGTCTCGAGCGCAGTCTGGCGGTACCCGACGAAGAAGTCGCGAAGCGCAACCCGGCGCGTGCCCGAGGCGCTCGCGAGCGTGAGCTCGGCGTCGAGCGCCAACAGCACGGGCGCTGCATCACCGATCGGCGATCCGGTCGCCAGATTGCCCCCGAGGGTGGCACGATTTCGAATCAGTCTGGACGAGAAGAGCGGCAAGAGCTGCGACAAAAGCGGTATATGGTCCAATCCCGCGCCATCTCTACGACCTTCCTTCAGGTGCTCCTCGAGTCGAGAGAGCGAGACTGCTGCTCCCAACGTCAGCTCCTCCGAAGTCGATTCCACCCGCGTCAATTCGGCCACCGAATCGAGCGCGACCAGGGTCGTCCACCGCTGGAAGCGCTGGTTGGCGGCCACCATCATGTCGGTGCCTCCGGCGATGGGCGTGGCGTCGGGGAAGACCGAGAGGGCCTCGAGCGCTCCGCGCAACGATGTAGGCCGGAGAAAGCGCCCGTTGGCCTCGGTGCCGCCCGCGAGGTCGTCGTCGGTGTCGCGGACAGCCGATGTCCTCTCTACGTGCAGCCAGGGATCATCGGGCGACGGGGGCGTCAGCGTTCGCGCAGCCGCGACGATGGGTCGATACCCTGTGCAGCGGCAGAGGTTTCCGCTGATCGCCTCGGGATCGTATGCGGATCGGCCGGGGCGATAGTATTCACAAAAGAGAGAGACCACGAACCCCGGTGTGCAATAGCCGCATTGCGAACCGCCCTGGTCGACCAGGGCTCTCTGCACCGGGTGCAGCCCGCCGCCCGCCGGAGCGATGCCCTCGCTGGTAATCACCCTGCGGCCGGCCAGGCTCGCCAGTGGCAAAAGACAGCTGTTGACTGGTTCGAATACCGATCGTCCCCGGGCGTCGCTCGCAACGACCGCCACGGCGCAAGCACCGCACTCCCCCTCGGCACATCCCTCTTTGGTCCCCGTGAGGCCCGCACTCCTCAGCCATTGCAGGAGGGTGACGTGCGGGGCGACGTCGTCGACCCGAACCGGCTCCCCGTTCAGCTCGAATCGCACGGCCATGACGGCGGATGATACGCCGTTTGACGCCTGCACTGACACGATCCTGTCCGGCGCGCGACAGTGGGCCGGCGTGCCCTGCGACGACCGAGGCGCTTTGGCGAGTACCGCAGGAAAGCGAGATCTGCGGGGAACCGAGCGGGAGCACGCGCGGGTCTTCTGGGGCGGTCGATTTCTCGCGCCTACGGAAGGCGCACAGGCCCATCGCGCAATCCTGCACCGACGCGCATACTGCCGCCCGATGGGGTCTCGTCAATCGAACGGCGCGCTCGTGATCGGCCTGTCCGTCGCCCTGATCGCGACGAGCGGGTGTGGAGCCCGAACGGGACTTTCGGTATTCGACAAGGCGGCACCGGATTGCACGACGCCTCCGCGAAACGCAAGCGCACCCGACTGCGATGCGCAGTCGACCACACTCGCCGGTACGGTTTACGACCCCGCCGGGAAGAACCCTCTCTACAACGTGGTCGTCTATGTGCCTGGAAGCACCCCCGCTCCGCTGCCGTCGGGCGCCACGTGCGACTCGTGCTCGGACCTGTACACCGGCAGCCCCGTGACGACCGCGCTGACCGACGCCAACGGCCGATTCTTGCTGAGCAAAGTGCCACCTGGCAGGGACGTTCCGCTGGTATTCCAGATTGGCAAATGGCGCCGCCAGGTGCGCGTTCCGAACGTGGCGGCTTGCCAAGAAACCTCGATCCCGGACGGGTCGCTCACGCTGCCGAAGAACCAGACGGAGGGAGACATCCCTGCCATCGCGATCTCCACCGGTGGGTCGGACACGCTCGAGTGCCTGTTTCGGCGCATCGGCGTCGACGCAAGCGAATACACGGGCGACCCGCTGGGGGCGGGGCGAATCCACATCTTCCAGGGCTCCGGGAATGGGGGTGGAACCGGGGCGCCGACCACGTCGAGCCCGGCGCCGAGCAGCGCGAGCGCGCTCTGGGACACGGCCGCGGACCTCGAGCGCTACGACATGGTCGTTCTTTCCTGCGAAGGGCAAGAGACGGGGAACATGAACCAGCAGGCGCTCTTCGATTACGCGGCAGCGGGCGGTCGCGTGTTCGCGTCCCACTTCCACTATTCATGGTTTCAAGACGGGCCCTTCGGCGACTGGAATCTGGCGACGTGGTCCACTGGCCGAGGCGACATCGGTGACATCGATGCCGTCGTGACGACGACCCTCCCGAGCGGGGCTCCTTTCGCGAAGGGCAAGGCGCTCGCGCAGTGGCTCGGAAACCTCGGGGCGCTGCTTCCCGACGGCGAGCTTCACGTGCAGGCCGCGCGTCACAACGCCGACCTGTCCGCGGCCAATACGGCGTCCCAGTCCTGGCTCGACGCCGACGCGGACGCGAGCGCGCCTGGCGCGTCGCAGAGCTTCTCGTTCAACACGCCGCTCTCCGCGCCGTCGCCGAGCCAGTGCGGGCAGGTCGTGTACACGGCGATGCACGTGGGCGCCGGGTCGAACGATACCCAAGGGCTGCCTGTGCCGGACGAGTGTGCCGCCGGCGACCTGTCGCCCCAGGA
Organism: uncultured Polyangiaceae bacterium; assembly: GCA_964531095.1. GTDB lineage: Bacteria > Myxococcota_A > Polyangia > Polyangiales > Polyangiaceae > Palsa-1150. The sequence continues at coordinate 165,008 of CAZHED010000002.1, forward strand.
GAAGGTGCTCGAGTTCCTCGTGTTCAACCTGTCGTCGTGCGTGATGCCGGCCGAAGAAATGCCCCGAGCGCCGGCCTCGTGCCCGTGACCCGCCGCGCCTTTCGTGCCCATCAATGCGCGCCGCCCGCTCCCGGCGGCAGCACCCGCTCCGGCAACGCCACCGTCACAGGTTGCCCTGGGTCTCGTGCGGACGAAGCGAGCGTTACCCGATACGAGCCCGGCGCGATCCGAAAACCGCCTCGCGCCGTCTCCCAAACCGCGAGGAGCCGTGGATCGACGGTGACCGTCACCTCGTGCGTCGCACCGGGCGCAAGGTCGATTTTGGCGAATGCGCCGAGCCGCTTGGGCGCCTCCCACCCCCCGGCGACCGGCGAAACGTAGACTTGCGCCACGTCTTTGCCGGCTCTGGGGCCGATGTTGCGCACGCGGAAGGTGACTTCGAGCTCCCCGCCTTCGAGGCGCGCGACGAGACGGTCGTGCGCGAAGCTCGTGTAGGTCAGACCCCAACCGAATGGCAGCAGCGGGTCGACCCCTTTCTTGTCGTACCAGCGGTATCCGACGGCGGCGCCTTCGTCGTAGGAAACGTCGAACGGTTGGCCTTTGGGCAGCCCTTCGCCGGCGGGTGTCGGACGCGGCAGTTGATCGACCGAGCGCGGGAAGCTGACCGGCAAGTGTCCCGACGGGTTGACTGCGCCGCTCAGCACGCGAGCGATCGCGGGGCCCCCGGCGCTTCCCGGATACCACGCTTCGAGCACGCCCCCCACGCGGTCGAGCCAGGGCATGAGGACCGGGCCGCCCGTCTCCAGCACCACGACGGTGTGTCGGTTGGCGCCGGCGACCGCTTCGACCAAGGCGTCCTGGGCGTCCGGCAGAGTGAGCGGGACGTCCATCGATTCGGCGGTCCACTGGGTGACGAACACGAGCGCCGCGTCGGCCGCGGCTGCCGTCTGCGCGGCCGCGCGCGGGTCGGCCCCATCGGACCAGCGAATGGCCGCCCGGGGAAGCTCCGCGCGGAGCGCTTCGAGCGGCGAGGAGCGCGCATACACCTGTGGGCCTGGCCAGTGCGGCGGGCCGAGGCCAGGCACGGCATTGCCGCCCGGGGCGTAGACCTGCGCCGATCCGCCGCCCGTCAGTACGCCCGCGTCGGCATGACCGCCGATCACCGCGATGGTCTTGGAGGTAGGCCCGAGGGGCAGCATGCCATCGTTCTTGAGAAGGATGATGCCGTCCTCTGCCGCGGCCTGGGCGATCCGGGCATGCGCCGCGAAATCGATCGAGCCTGGCTCTACCGGGTCATCGATGGCGCCCTTCGCGATCAACGTGCGTGCGATGCGGTGCACCATGTCGTCGAGCCGCGCCCGCGGGACATTGCCCCGGGCGATCGCGGCCGCGAGCTTGTCGAGCCACACGTATTGTCCGAGGCGGGAAACTCCCGTCTCTTGGTCCAGGCCATGGTTCGCGTTCAGCACCGTGTCGTGCTGCGCACCCCAATCGGTCATCACGTAACCTTTGAATCCCCAATCGCGCTTCAGGACCTGGTTGAGCAGCCAATCGCTTTGGCAAGCGTAGATTCCGTTGACCAGATTGTAGCTGCACATGACCGAACCCGGGTCGCCACGCTCGATCGCGATCTGAAAGGCGAGCAGGTCGGAAACCCGCGCGCCGGCCTCGTCGATCCGCACGTTGACCGAGCTCCGGCCCGTTTCCTGATCGTTGAACGCGTAGTGTTTGACGGTCGTGACGATATGGTTGGACTGAATGCCGCGCACGAGCGCACCGACCATTGTGCCGGCGAGCAGCGGATCCTCGCCGCCGTACTCGAAGTTGCGGCCGTTGCCGGGCTCGCGCACGAGATCCACGCCGCCCGCGAGCATAACGTTGTACCCCGTCGCCCGCGCCTCGCCGCCGATCATGGCCCCGCTTTGCTCGACGAGGGGCGCGTTCCACGTCGAGGCGGCGAGAATCCCGGAGGGAAGGACCGTGCGCTCGAGCGCGGGCGGCGCCTCGCCCTGGGTCGCGACCCCGCTGCCCGCGTCCGACTGCCATTGCGGCGTGAGGCCGAGGCGAGGCACTCCACGCACCACGCCCGCCGACTGGGGCCTCGCCTCTGGAAAGCGGTACTGATTCCAGTTCTTTTGGACCCCAAAGTATCCGGTGACGACGGTGAGCTTCTCGTCTTGGGTCATGACCGCAACCAGGCGATCGGCGCGCTCGTCAGGGGCGAGCGAGCGGTCCAGCCACGCCATGGGCGCAGGTGAGGGCGGCGCCGGCGGGAGGAGGGGCCTCGCCGCGTGCCCCATGCATGAAAGTCCCGGCGATCCGAGGCCGACCAGCAGGGTTGCGCAGAGAGTCAGTGACGCGGTCGTTCGGGCCGTGGCCGGTCGCGAGCGCGCGCCGTCGCCGAGCGGGGGGAGTGGCCCAAGCATGGTCCGATGCTTAGCACCGCCGTGAACCCTTCCCGCCCAAACCCTCAGTTCGATCGGGCTCACTCGGTGACGAGGAGCGTCTCCGCTTCTTGCAGGCCGGCCGCCCGCGAAGGGACGCGGATGCGCCCGGCTTCCCCGCGGCTCGGCCGAACGATGAGCAGGCACAGCCCGCCGAACGCGTGTCGCTCGCTTGCCTGAAAGGGCTCGACGGTCGCCGCGTTCCCATTGTCCACCCCGACGCGCCCCGGCCCTTCGATTTCAAATCGGACCAGGTCGTCGGCGAGCGGGCAAGGTTGCCGTCGCGGTCTTCGACCCGGACGGTCAGAAACGCGAGGTCTTCGCCGTCTGCGCGCAGACGTGTGTGGTCCGCGGACACGCGTAGCCTCGCGGGCGGCCCCGCCGTCCGCACCTCGGCGACCGCGACCTCCTTGCCTCCGGCGAATGCCACTGCGCGCAGCGCCCCGGCCTCGTACGGGACCTGCCAGAGCAAGCGATACTTTGTCGAGAACGTGCCATCGGGGCTCACGTTGGCCCCGACCGGCAGCACGACCGGGTTCGACCCGCGCCGCTGTATAGGGCCACCGCGGAGGACGTAGCAGAGTGACCCCGCTAGGAAAAGGCGCCATTTTCTGGTTCCGGGCGCTCACAACTCGCCCACTCGCTTCTCTCCTCAGCAGGCAGGCCGATACCCGGCTCGCCGGCGAAGGCCCGTGGAGGGCCAAGGAGAGTCATCATGAGCACGTTCAGAAACGCGAGCCTCTGCGTCGCTGCGCTCGTCGGCGCGGCTTGCTCCGATCCCAGCAGCGATCCATTCGTTCAATTGAAGTGGAAGGTCGTGGCTGAGGGCCCCCCGAACACCACCTTTCCGGCGATCGCGGGGGCAAAGGTCTGCGTCGATGCGCACCCCGAGGTCGCTTGCGCGACGACGGACGCGGACGGAGCCTTCACGCTGAAGGACCTTCCGGCCAACGCGGAGCTCGTCCTGGTGACCGACGAAGACGGCTTCATCCCCTCCCTTCAGCCCATCCATACCCCGACGACCGACGCCGTGGTCACGCAGCCCATCGTCATGCTCAAAGCGACCGGCCTCCCGACGAACCTCGGCTTCGACATCGACACGACGGAGTCGGGGATCATCGACTTTTTCGCGATCGTCCTGAAGGAGGACGACGGACTCAATTACGGCCCGCTCCCCGGCGTCATAGTGACCCTGTCCCCCAAGGCTGAACAGGACGCGGTCTATTTCGCGCAGCCCGGCATCGCGGACCCCACTCTCCACGCGACTCTCTCGTTCGGAGGCCTGTTCGACGGCGCCGGTGGTGGCACGGTGACGAGCGGCCGTTTCTTCAACGTTCCACCCGGGGACTACCGTGTGAGCTTCACGGCTCCCCCCGGGTATACGTGCGGCGATTTGACGAGCCCGTTGGCGGCCTGGGGATTTCCGGTCGATGGACAGGCCGTGGTGCGCGTGCCCGTGCGCAAGGGCTACGACACGGGCAAGGTTGGCGTGCGGTGCTGGCGCTGAGCAAGTACGCTGGCGGCGTGACGCACGCCGAGTGACGCCAAGCGATGGAACCCGACGAACCCGACATCGAGTCGCGGATTCGCCTGCTCACCGAGGCACGCGAGCACGACAAGGCCGCGAGTCTCTTGGTGGAACGTTACGGCCGCGAGATCCTGCGTTTCCTCCTCTCGCGGCTGCGCGACCCAGACGCCAGCGGTGAGGTCTTCGCTCAGTTCACGGAAGACATGTGGCGAGGCCTCCCGCGATTTCGTTGGGAGTGCTCCGCCCGGGCCTGGTCGTACACGATCGCTCGCCACGCGGCGAGTCGGTACGTCGCCGACGCCCGCCGCCGGCGCGAGCGCGAGGTGCACCTGTCGTCGGAGCTCTACGACGTAGCGCAGAAGGTCCGCACGCAGACCCTGGCCGCGATGCGGACCGAGGTCAAGAGTCGGGTCGCCGAGCTGCGCGAACGGCTCTCCCTGGACGATCAGACGCTGCTCATCCTTCGCGTGAATCGCCGGCTCGACTGGAAGGAGATCGCCAGGGTCATGAGCGACGAAGGAGATGTCGGTGACGCCACCCTAGTCCGAGACGCGGCACGGCTGCGAAAGCGCTTCCAGGCAGTCAAAGAGAAGCTTCGGCGCATGGCTTCGGCGGAAGGCCTGGACGGGGGATCCACTGCAAGAGAACGCGAAGGGTCGTCGTGAGCGGGTGCCTCTCGGGGCAAGGCGCGCGAAGGCTGCGGACGCGATCGCTTTCACGCCAGCACGCCCTCTTGGTGGCTGCGGCGGCCGCGCTCTGCTCTTCCGGGACGTTCGCGCAGCCGGCGTCCGGCGATCGTCCCCCCGCGGCCCAGGATTCGACGCCGCCGGAAGGCGCGGGCTCGAGCCCCGAGGTGTTCGAAGCAAGGGCCGCGTTTCAAGAGGGAATCGCGTCGGCCAAGGCGGAGCGCTGGGCCTTGGCGCGCGACGCATTCGAGCGCTCGCACTCGCTTCATCCCCACGCCATCACGACGTACAACATCGGTTATTGCGAGCGGCAGCTCGGACATTGGACGCGCGCGCGCGCGCTGCTGGCCAAGGCGCTCGCCGAACATCGTGCGCACGGCGAAGTCGAGCTCCCCGGCGATCTCGTGTCGGCCGCGAAAACCTATTTGGCGGAGGCCGACCGGCGCGTGGCGAGGGTCGTCGTGACGATCGCACCCGGCGCCGTGGCGGTCGACGGGCGTCCCCTCGAGATCGCCAGCGGTGGGGGCCCCCATCAGGTCCTTGTCGCGGGAACGCGCGCCCCGGGGCCGCCGGAGGTCCCACCGGCGCTGACCTTCGATGTCGAGACCGATCCCGGTCCGCACGTGTTCGTGTGGTCGTCGAGCGGTCGGCCAGACGTCATCGCGAACGAGACGCCAGGGCCTGGGTCACTGACGTACCTGGACCTCCGCGCGCCCGTCGCCGCGGTGCGCCCCCCCGATCCCGCAGAGGCCGCGAGGGGGCGCGCTGGACCGGTCGATGTCGCCGCGGCACCCGCCGAAAAGCGGAGCCGACTGCCCGCGCTCGTCGCGTTCGGCGTCGGAGCGGCGAGCCTCGCTGCCGGGACCGTGAGCGGGCTGTTCGCTTTCGAAAAAAAGTCCGACGTCAGTCAAGCATGCGAGGGGTCCGACCCTTCACGCTGCGCGACCGAACGCCAGAACGGAAACCGCGCGGCCGACTTGTCGACCGGGTTTTTCATCGGAGGGGGTGTCGCCGTGGCCGTCGGGGCGGTGCTGTTCTTCGTCGCGCCCGCGCGTACGAGCAACAAGGGCAACGCGCCGGCAACGACCGCCGAGACCGAGTTTCGTGTTCACCCGACCTTTGGCGGGGATACTTTTGGTCTCGAAGGTACTTTTTGAGAGGCGCGGCGTTCGCCGTTTCCCCTGTCAGGGCCGCGCGTTGACTTTTGGTGTGCTTGGGCCGACCGTAGTCCGAAGGTGCTGGCGGACGACGAGCCCGACGAACCGGAACAACCCGAATGTAGCGGCGAGGAATCGGTCGATTCGTTGCTTCGAGAAGCGGCCGAGGCGCTCGATCCGTCTCGCGTCGAGCCCCCGGTCCGACGAAACGATCCGGCGACGATGCCGTCCGAATCGGGCGCGCCCCGCCTAGCGGCTGGGACGCTGATCGCTGGGCGTTACCGGCTCGATCGGCGGCTCGGGGAAGGGGGCATGGGTGAGGTGTGGGCGGCGACCCATGCGATCACGCGGCGGCACGTGGCCCTGAAGTTCCTCAAGGGGTCCGCAGCACGTCGCCCCGAGATGCACCAGCGCTTCCTCCGTGAGGCGCGGGCCGTGAGCCTCGTTCGGCATCCCGGCGTCGTCGAGGTGCTCGACGCGTTCCAGCTCGACGCGGGCTCTCCGGTGATCGTGATGGATCTCTTGGTCGGCCAGACGCTTGGAGCCAAGCTGGCACGGGACGGGGCGCTGCCCGCAGACCAGGTGGCCGCCCTCGTCCTACCCGCCGTGGAGGCCGTCCAGGCGGCGCACGCGCGAGGGATCGTCCACCGTGACCTCAAGCCGGAGAACATCTTCCTCGAGACCGGCGAAGGCGGGCAGACCGTCGTTAAAGTCCTCGATTTCGGGATAGCCAAACTCACGGCGACCGAAGGCGACGCGGCCGAGACCGGCGCCCTCACGGGAACAGGGGCAGTCTTGGGGACCCCCTGGTACATGGCGCCGGAGCAGCTCTCGGGCGACCCAGGCATCGACGCACGCGCCGACGTGTGGGCGCTCGGCGTCATCTTGTACGAGTGCCTTTCGGGGGCACGGCCGCTCGACGGGTCGAACGTTGCTCAGATCGTGACCCGCATGCTTCGCGACGGGATTGTACCGATCGAACGGCGCGTCTCGGACCTGGATCCGGGACTCGCGCGGGTCGTCGGGCGGATGCTTGCGCGCGAGCGGGAGACTCGACCGCGCGACCTGCACGAAGTTCGGCACGTGCTGGCTCGCCTCGCCGCAGGCGGCGACTCGGACATCGGCGGTCCGGCGATGCCCGGGTGGCCGCATCGTTCGCGCTCCTCCGGCGTGGCGCGCTGGGCGCGTGCTCCGATGGCCCTCGTCGCTGTCGTCGGGCTGGGGTTCTTCGCGTGGAGCCGAGGACGTCCCAGCACACGGGGCGGCACTGAAACGGGAGGAGGGCCCTCGGGGGTCGTTCCGGCCGGTCTGATCGCCCCGAGCCTTTCCGACGCACCAAGTACTCGCGATCCTGCGCCCGATTTCACGGCGGCTCTCGCGCCGTTGCCCACGCAGGGCGCGCTCGCCCCCCGTTTCGCCGAGCGCTCGAGCCTCGGCGCATCGCCCGAGCCGCGCCGCCCCGGACCGGCGGCCGGCGCGTCGATGAACGACGCCTCGAACGAACGGCTACTGCCCGGGATCGCCGACGCCCGGCCGACGGCCGCGAAAATTGCCCCGCCCCTGGTCTCCGCGAGCACGCTGGCCCCGGCTCCTTCACCGACCCAACGCGACGGGGGCGGGATCTTCGAACGGGTGCCGTTTTGAGCGCCGCTCTTCGGGCCGTTCCTCTTGGCCTGGCGATGGCCCTGGCGTCCACCGCGTGCCGTCAGATCGTCGGGTTCGACCAAGAGACGCCCCGAAGCCAGGACGCCGGGCTGGCCCGAGAGGCAGGCGTGTACGTGAGCACGAGCGGGTTCTGGCATTTCTCGGACCGGGTCTGCGGCGCGTGCATCGACGGGAGCTGCGAGGGCGTGGCGAAGGCGTGTGCGGCGGATCCGACGTGCTGGGCGTACGAAGAATGCCGTGCCGCTTGCGGGTCGGGAGACGCGCCATGCGCCGCCCATTGCTTGGGGAGCGTCCCCTCCGCGATCGTCTCGACGGAGACGCGGGCCCTGAACCACTGTGAGGCCACGGAATGCGGCGTGGCGTGCCCATCGTCGGTCGTCTCGTTGCCGAACGGGCAAACGTGTGGCCCGCTGTTGAGCTCGACCGAGTGTACTTCCTGTTGCTGTGCGGAGTTCTCCGCGTGTGACACCGATCCGGACTGCGTCCGACAGATCGCGTGCGGTCGGGCCTGCAACCTGGTGGACGGTGCATTCGGCCAATCGTGCATCGAGGCGTGCACCGGGCGGAGCCCGGATCCGCTGGGACCCAACACCCACATTGGTGCGTGCGTCGAGAGCACGCGCTGCCAGAGCGCTTGTTTCAGCGACGACTGGAGTTGCCTCGGAAAGGTTCGCTGGCCGGACCCCTCCGTCTCGGGCTCGTGGAAACTCTATGGGAGCGTGTTCGACTACCTGCTCAGCCTGGAGGGAGCCGACGCGGCGCTCGCCGGCTTTCACGTGAAAGGCTGCTTTCCCCGCGACGCGCTTTGCCAGGAGCCGTTCGAGGACGTGGTGTCCGACGATGCGGGCCAGGTCGTCTTGGACCTCAGCAAGAACCCCTTCGGCACCAGCGCCTTCTTCGAAGTGACTGCGCCGGCGGGGCTCGATTACCCGCCCCACATTTTCTTTTTGCCCCCATGGACCCTCCTCCACTCGCTGAGCCAACCATTTGCCATGTACGCGCGAAACTCGGCCGACAGCATTCCGCTGGACGACCCGACGCTCGGCGGAGTTCTTTTTTTCACCAACGATTGCATCCCGGTGCCCTTTCACCCCGCGGGTGGCGTCGAGGTGCAAGCGTCGTCTGCCGCGGGTTTGTCTGCCCCGCCGACGTACGTGACACCGGGCTATCGCGCTGACCCGAACGCCACGTCCACGAACGGCTCGGGAATCGGCTTTTTCACGAACCTCCCGCCTGGGCAGGTGATCCTCACCGCGCGACGACACGAGACGGGCGAGCGCATCGGGGCCACTGCGGTTGTAGTGCAGCCCGACGCGATGACGATCGCGTTCTTGGCACCCACGCCCTGACGCCGGAGCGAGCCTCCGCGCGGGCGGCCACCCCGTGCTGGCAACGGTTCCACGGGGGGCGACCGTCCACGAAACCCGTGGCCCCGATGGGCGCTGCGCGGCAACTTGCCGAGCGCGACCGCCTTCACTTCGATTTCCCGTAGTCGTCGTGCCGTCGTACCCAGAACGGTCCGCGACCCCCTTCGTCCCGTCCCTTCGGGACGATGTCGAGGTAGTGGTAGTGATTGGCCAGCATTTCGTTTCCGCGATCGTAGCAGGAGTAACTGTGAAAGAGCGCGCCACTCGCGGCTTTGTAGAAGACACTGTGGCCCTCCCGCTCCGACCTTTTCGGAAACTGCATGCGATAATTGAAGAAGGCCTTCTTGTCGGCCATCTCCTCTGGCGTGAAAGAAACGCCATAGTCGAAATTGAAGCCGGTCCCGGCCGACGAAACCCACTTGAAGCGCCAACCCATGCGCTTCTGATAGGCCGCCAACTTTGCGTAGGGCGCGCGAGAGACGACAACGAACGTGACGTCGCGCTGGTTCAAGTGCACCGGGATCCCGTCGAAGCCGTCGGCGCGGATAGAGCAGTGCGGACAGGCCGCTTCGTCGTCCGGGTGGAACATGAAATGATAGACGATGAGCTGACTACGTCCTTCGAAGAGCTCCGACAACGTTTGCTTCCCGCTTGCGCCGTCGAACACGTACTCCTTCGTGACCGCCTCCCACGGCAACGCCCGGCGCTGCTCGGTCAGCTCGTCACGGAGCCGGGTGAATTCCTTCTCCTTCGCGAGAAGCGCCGTTCGCGCGGCGAGCCACTCCTCGTGGGAAACCACTGCATGGTTCTCGATGCTGGATTCGTCCTCTTTCATGGGTTCACCCTGGTCGTGGTGGGCGTCCAGCTTCGACCGTCAAGGTGCGCATCATACTCTGCGAACGGTCCGATGCGCGGCACCTGCGAAGCACGGGGGGCGAGCCGCCCGCGGGGGTCGAAGACTGGAGGGTCAACTTCCGAGCACCCCGCCGCGGCGATTCGGCGACCTTCTCACGGCCTGCGCCGCTTCGATCAGAAGCCTGGCGGTGGCTCGACCGCCCGGGCGCGTTTGGTCGCCCGCGCCCACCAAACGAGCTGGTCGATCATTCCCTTCGACGTCCTCCCGTAGTACGAATCCTTCGGCGTCCCAGCCTCGTCGAGCTCGAGGCCGATGAGCCGTAGGTTCACCTCCCCCCGTACGGGCACCATGCGCACCTCGACAGCGACGTTGCGCAGTTGCTCGACGGCACGCGCCCCACTGGCGTTTCCACCGTAGCTCACGAACGCGACGGGCTTGTACCACCAGCCGGTATGAACGTGGTCGATCGCGTTCTTCAGGTTGCCCGGGTACCCGTGGTTGTACTCAGGAGTCACGATCACATAGCCATCGAGGCCATGAATCTTGTCGGACCATGTTCGAGCCGTCTCGTCGGCGTACGTCCTCTCGACCTTTGGTGGCATCTCCTCGTGCGCGTACGCGCCGATGCAGTAATCGCGTAAGTCGAGCAACTCCACTTCTACTCCGGCTCTCTCTTTCAGCAGCCTGTGAACCCAGCTCGCGAACCGCTCGCCGCGGCGGCCGTTTCGGGTGCTCGCAACGATGACCCCGATCCGCACGACCTCTTCACTCATAACGACCTCCTCCGCCGGGGCGCGCGCGAGCAGCGGCGCGTCGCCGGTCGTCCTCGTCTGATGCAGGAGGCCCGACCGTGGTTACTGATGCTGACCATGGCTATATTCATCGCCGTCCTTCAGGCAATCCCGTGACCACGAAAACCTCCGGCGTGCCGCTCGTGAAGGCGGTCGGGGCCGAGCTCGAGGCCCTGCTCTCGCCGACCACTCCCGAAACCTTCGTCCGCGAGTATTGGGCGAAGAGGCCGCTTCTCGTGAAGGGCTTTCCGGACAAGTACGAGGGCCTCTTCAACCGCGAGTCGTTCCTCGGAGCGCTTTCAGCCCCCGGACCTGCGCCCGACGCGTTCCTCCAGGCGAGCTTCGACAAGGGGCGTGGCGCTCGGGCGCCTTCAAGCGCTCCGGACGAGTGGATGTCCAACGAGTTCAAAGTCACCGCCGACGAGGCCATGCCGCTCTTCGACGCGGGCGCCACGCTGTGCGCGTCGCAGATCGAAAACCGGGTGCCAGCCCTGGTGCCGTTCCTGGCAGCCATCAAGCGCCAGCTCGGCTACCCGGGGAAGGTCTACTTCAACGCGTATCTGTCGCCCCCAGCGGCCGGCTTCAACTGGCATTTCGATGCGCGGATCGCGAGCACGCTCCAGATCGAAGGGACCAAGCATTGGCGTTTCTCCAATCGCCCGGCCGTCGTGTGGCCTCGCTCGAACGGCGCGCTCCGGGCGGACGGCACCGGTGTGTACTCCGACCCGCTCGTTCAACAGCTCGAAGCGATCGGGTTTTGGCAGAGGGGCGAAGAGCCGCGCGGGATCCCGTTCGACGAAAACGACACGAGCGAAGTCCTTCTCGAGCCCGGCGATCTGCTCATTCTCCCGGCCGGCGTCTGGCACGACGCCCGGGCGGGTGACGCGGGATCGCTCGCCCTCAACCTGTGCTTTTCACCCGTTCCGTACACGCTGCTCGTCCGCAATCTGCTCGATGCGCTGCTCACTCCCGACCCAGGCTGGAGGGCGCCAGCACCGCTCCTTCCGCTGCCGGGTGGCGCCCCAGGGGAGGTCGACCCGAACGGGCTCGCCGAAATCAAAGCCCAGCTCGCCGCGGCGGCCGACGCGCTCCGCTCTCTCGCCGCGGACAGCGCCCCCGTAGTCCGACTCTGGGGGTCGTTCGTGCAGAGCCCGAACCCGGCCTTCCCGACACCGCCGCCACCGCCCATCTCGGCATCGCCCGTCACGCCCCACGACCGCCTCCGGGTTCGGGCCGACCGCGACTTTCACGCGATGTTGGCCGAGGGGGGTTCGCGTCTGTGCATCACGGTGGGAACGAGCCACGGGGTCGAAATCGTCGGTGAAGCCATCCATTTCGTTCAGCGTCTCTTGGCGGAGAACGAGTTCGTCGCGGGCGACTGCGTGAGGTTCACCGAAGACGGATCGCGGCTCGATTGGGACGACGTCGCGATGATCCTGACCAAGCTCAAGTCGGACCGCCTGATCGAAGACGTCGCGTAGCCATCCGTCCGAACGCCCAACGACGACATTACGGTTGGCGGCGGCCGCGGGGGCCTACCGTGTGGCTCGAAACCCCTCCTTCGCCAGGGCGTCGTCCAGCGCGCGCAGGCTATCGTCACACGCTGCGACAAGAGCGGGCTTCTCGCGCAGCGACAGCGCCAGCGAGCGGACGTTGCTATTGCGTCGCGAGAGCGCCACGATCTGAAGCGAGACGTCCCTGAATCGCTCGAGCGACGACCTGGCGGGTGCGAGCCGCGCCTCCGGCTCTACGAGTCCGGAGAGCTCGTTCATGCAGTCGCTCGCAACCGCCTGCAGGCGGCCCATCTCCACCTCCATGCGCGCCATCGCAGCGTCGTCGGCCTCCGCGATGTGTGGCGCTTGGAGCACCTGAACTTCGCGCACGGCCAGGACTGCCCTGGCGACCGCGGACTCGATGTGACAGCGATCCTTCGCTCCAGCGACCGGGACGAGCGCCGCGAGGGCATCGCGGAAAGCGTCTGCGGCCAGCTGCGCCGGACCGAATGACAGACGCTGAGCTTTGAGATTGGTATTTTCCACGGCCAGCTCGAGGACCGTTCGGTCGAGGTTCAAGTAGTCCGCAAAGTGCTTCGTGAACTCCTCGAGCAAACGAGCTTCGTTCGCGTATCCGAGGTTGCGAAGGTGTGGCGCCAGCGTCGCTGCATCCGTCTGGACGACCTGTTTGGCTTGCTCCGCTTCTTGCGCGAAGGCCACCGATGCCTCGTCGGTATCGGCCATGACGGCGCGGTTGGAAGCGTCCGAGGCCTTGTTGAATTGAACGCGCAAATCCGCCGCCAGCCGGCGGGCCTCGGCAAGCTCGACCAAGACACCGGTGGGGCCTCCTCGGCAACCCGCAAGAGCCAACCCGCAGACCGTTGCGACCACTGTGAGCGCCCGCCAGAGCGCGTGGCTTGAACCGATGGAAGACACCGGCCGCGAAACTAGCACGACGGAACGCTCGAAACGGTTGCCCGTGGCGCGATGCCGCGATTCTCGACCTGCCGCTAGCGCCCCCAGGGGCGCTTTCCGCCGTAAATGGGGCCGCCCCCAGCGATGTAGTCGGCGAGCACGGCCCGCGCCTCGTCGCGCAGCACGCGTCGGGTGACCTGAATACGACGACTCTGAAGCGCAGCGACCCAGGCGTCGGGCTTGGGTCCCTCGTCGAAGCCGATCGCCTCCGCATCGTCGGTCGTCGCTCCGCAGACCAGATGCTCGATGCCCGACCACACGAGCGCGCCGAAGCACTGGCAACATGGTTCGGTCGTCGTGACGAGCGAGTATCGGTCATCGCCAATCGGCGATCCTGCGAGGAGGCGCTGAGCGCGCATCAGTGCGACGATCTCGGCATGGGCAATGGAAAATCCGGTGTCGACGACGCGGTTGACCCCGGCGCCGACCACGCGTCCTCCGAGGAACACCAAGGCGCCAAAGGGTCCTCCTCCGCGCTCGATATTGCGTCTCGCGAGCGTGACGGCCAGGCCCATCCGCTCTTCGTCCGTTTCGAGCGGACCCGAGGAGGCGATCAGGCCGTCCACCCAGCCGGGCACCGTGATGACCAGCGACGTATCGGGCGGCGCGTTCATCTGCCCACCATACGGCGGGACCCTCCATCCGGCACGAGCTTCTGCACAATCCTTGCGATGGCCCTCTCGGCGTCCACTACACGCCCGCCGCCGTCGACCGCTGGCGGCGGCTTTGCAGGATCTTCGTGAACGATCGGAGGGCGATCTCGTCGCGAGTCAGGCCGATGGCCTCGAGCTCGTCCACGCCGATGGCCCCGCAGTTGAGCGCACGCAAGAAGTAGTTGAGCAAACCCTGGCCGGTGGCGGCGTCGTCGAAGACATCGCCGAGGAGCGTGGCCTGCGCGGCCTTGTCGACGAAGTTTCGCAACCGCTCGGCCGCCTGCGCGAACCCTTCGAGAAAGAACGCAAAGCTCGCGGCGTACCGCACCGGAAGCTGCGCCGGATGAAGGTCCCAACCCTGGTAAATGCCCGACTCGAGAGAGTGCCGAATGTGACGATGGGCGATCTGCCAGGCGTGATGAACGGCTTCGCGGTTTTCTTGCACCTGCGTGGCGCCGAGCGAGTCGCCTCTGTGCGGTCCGACCGGCATCACGTTGGTCGCCCCGTCGGACAGGAAGAGACCCGTTCCTGCAAAGGCCAGGACCATCAGGCCCTTGGCCAAATCGCACATCGGATGATCCATCGTTTGGTAGGCAGCGGTGATGTTGCACGACGCGGTGAAGTCGTACGTTCCGAGGTGGGCCCCCACGCACCGACCCTGGCAAGCGTCGACGAATTCGCGCAGAGGGGAGCGGCCGTCCGTGCCGAAGAGTGCCTGCGTGGTCTCGATCATGATCTCGCAGCGCAGCGACCCCGTGGGTAGTCGGTGCTGCCGTTCGATGAGCTCCAGCAGCACGGCGAGCGTCCGCGGCTGCTCGGCAAGAGTCACTTTGGGCAGGGTCACGACGAAATTCGGCGGGATACTGCCGCCGTCTTCGAGCAGCGCCTCCACGAAGAGCTCGAGCGTTCTCGCCGCACGATGGGTCCACTCTTCCCCGAGCGATTTGATGCGAATGCCCACGAACGGCGGCACCGTATTTTGCGCCACGCCCCGCGCGAGCTCGCGCGCGGCATGCCGGGCGGCCTCATCTTCCTCGACGTCCGGCCGCGCGCCAAACCCGTCTTCGAAGTCGATGCGAAAGTCCTCGACCGGCTCGCGTTCGAGCTTCGCCCGCACCCGGTCGTGAACCGCGACCGCCAGCCAGCCTGCGGGGTGTTTGCGGCGCAAGGCCGCTTCATCGCGATCGAACTCCGCCCGGAGCTCCGGCGCGTCCACGCCGCGCAGCTCCCCCGAAGATACGAACCCGACGGCTTCGGCGAATTCGACCGCGTCTCGGCCCCACTCGTTCATGCTCCGGAGCGCCAGCGCACCGAGCCGCTGCGTCGTCTGCGCGTGGTAGAGGTGCGCTCCGCCGTAGAGCGTGTGCAGCGGCTGGCGCGACGGGCGGTCGCCGGGGTAGAGCCTCCCGAAGTCCTGGTTGGCGCGCCGTAGCCGTTCGAGCTGGGCCGATGCCTGGTCGAGGATGCTCATGCACTCCTTGGATTAGGTGCCCCGGTACGTCGAATACCCGAACGGACTCAAGAGAAGCGGGATGTGAACATGGTCCTCCACGTCGTCGACGCGGAAGACGACGTCCACTTGCGGAAAGAAGACCGGGCGCCGGGCGGGCTCGAAATAGGCGGCCGTGTCGAAGGTCACCCGGTAGGTGCCGCCCGGCAGGTCCGCTGCGCCGTGAAAATGGCGCACCCGGCCGTCGTCGTCGGTGAACGCTTGTCCCAGGGTCGTCCACGCGCCGCCGGCATCCAGGCGGTCGATGCGGACCGCCAGGTGCCTGGCCGGATGGCCGAGCGCCGTGTCGAGCACGTGGGAGGTGATGCGGCTCATGGTGTGAGCTTGTCCAGCCGCAGCCGGGTGATCTGGGCGAGCTCGCCGGCGGCCACGCGGAGCTCGGTCTCCGGATCGTTGTCCAGCCGACTCTCGAGCGAGCGGAGGATCTCCGCGGCGCTCCGCCCCGTCGCGCAGAGGAGAAATACGAACCCGAAGCGCGCCTCGTACGCTGCGTTGGCCCTGGCGAGCGCCTCCGCGGTGGCAGCGTTGGCGGTCGAAGAGGCCGACTGCTCCTGGCGCGACCAGTCGGCGGTGGGCCGGTGTCGCTCGTTCGCCGACGCGTCGCCGATGCGTGGGTGATGAGCGAACGCCTCCACGTAGTCTTCTCGGGCGAGCTGCGCCCAAAGCTCGTCGGCGGCGGCGTCGAGTGCGGCCCGCGAGGCAAACGGCCGCTGCTCGACCAGGCCTTGGACCCAGCGGCGGGCACCGCAACATCGCGCGAGCAGCCGTGCCGCTTCGTCGTCCGTCGCCGCGTTCAGCACCAGGTGCGCGTCGCTCATCGGGGAACGCCCCAACCCCGCAGACGACTGACGCCGCCGTCCGGAAATACGTTCAGACGAAGGTGACTCACGCTCGATGAGCGCGCGGTCAGGGCATCGGTGAAGAAGTGTCGGGCGCCGGGCCTCAGGCGGGTCTCATCGAGCAACGTCGCCCAATCGCTCCTTGCGAGCAGATCGGGGACCCTTGCTTCGGGCGCGTCGATCCACTCGATGGAGCAGCGATCGGGGCTATTGCCGAGGAAGTGCCGGGTGTCGACCTCGACGCACCCGACGGTCCCCCTCGCGCCGAGGCGGACAAGGATCCAGTCGTGGCCCGGCCCACGCCTGCGTCGCGTCTCCCAGCCGCCGCCCATGTTCTCGGCGCGCCCCGGAAGGAGCAAGTTGTTCATGGGGCCGAAGAAGGCGTCCGAGCAGGCGAGCGCAAGTCCGCCGCTCTTGAGCGAGACCAGGTCGAACCACCCGGTCGAAACGTGATTTTGGGTCTCGGCGTCGATATCGGGCGGGTCCCACGTGGGGTGAGCTCGGCCGAATGCCCGGAACCGGGCCACGCCACCGTCGGGGAAGATGTTCAGCCGAACATGGGTGACCGGGTCGCCGGGAAGCGCGGCGAACAGGTTTTGCGAGCCCGGGCGCAATGGCGACGGAGCGAGGAGCTCCACCCAGGGCAGGCGCGCGAGCTCGCCGGGGGGCGTCCGCCTATCCGCCGAGAGCGCGTCGACCGAGGCGAACGATGGGCTATTGCCGATGAAATGGTTGGTGTCGATGTCGAAGCCGAAGATGCGACCCGTGGCCCCGAGCTCGACGATGCACCAGTCGTGACCGGGGGAACGTTTGCGCCGACTCTCCCATCCATCCATCCACTTGCCCCGATCTGTGAACTTTCCTTCGATGAAGACCCCGCGCCCGGGCTTTACGAGGTTCTCCGCGGCAGCGAAAAATTCGTCGCTCGCCGACAGGGCACGGCCGCCCAGTCCCTCGGCGGCGAGGTCGATCAATCCCGTGAACGTGGCGACGGACCCGTCGATCACGCCGCGACTCCCGACGAAGAGGGCCGGCGGTGCAGCAGGTGGCGCCCCGCGCGGGCGGCGGGGTGGCCTTTGCCGTCGTAGACGCAGACGCCGCGCAGCACCGTCTGGTGCACCCGACCGCGGAGCGACGCGCCGAGGTAAGGCGATATCGGGTGCCGAAAAAAGAGCTCACTCCGCTCCGGCGAATGGTCTTCCTCCGGATCCCAGATGACCAGGTCGGCATCGTACCCCGGCGCGATGCGTCCCTTCTTGCCGCCCCAGCCAATGAACTCGGCCGGCCGATCGCTCATCCACGCGGCGAGTCGGCCGATGTCGGCGCCGCGCCGGTGCGCTTCGGTCCACAGGGCGACCAGTCCCAATTGAAGCGACGCGATGCCCCCCCACGCCTGCTGGAAATCGCCGCGTTCGGGGAGCTTGAGTTCCGGGGCGCAGGGGCTGTGGTCGGTGATGACGAAGTCGATCACCCCCTCGAAGAGGGCCCGCCAGAGAGCCTCTCGGTTTTCGTGATCGCGGATCGGCGGCGCGCATTTGAAATGCGTCGCGCCGTCGGGGATCGATTCCGCCTCGAAGCACAGATAGTGCGGGCACGTCTCCACGGTGATCGGGAGACCCTCTGCCTTCGCTGCGCGCAAAGTGTCGATCGACGACGCCGACGACAGATGAACGATATGGACCGGGCAGCGCGTTCGCCGGCAAAGCGAGACCAGCAGGCGAATCGCCGCGTCTTCCCAGACCGGGGGCCGCGACCGGAGATAACTTCGGTACGTCCGGGGATCGGGGTCGGCGGCCGGCGCGCCCAGGTCGATCTCGGCGTGAGCGAGGAGCGGAAGGCCGTGGTCGCTCAGAACGGGCATGGCTTCGAGCAGATCGCGCTCGGTGGCGTTCGGAAACTCGTCAATCCCCGAGTGGACCAGAAAGGCTTTGCAGCCCAGCACCCCGGCCGCGGCGAGCTCCGGCAGCTCTCCGCTGTTGCCCGGCACGACGCCGCCCCAGAAGCCCACATCGACGAAGCATTTCCCCTCGGAGGCGGCCAGCTTGGTCTCGAACGCCGCCCGGGTCGTCGTCACCGGGATGCTATTGAGCGGCATGTCGACCAGCGTGGTGACACCGCCGGCGGCCGCGGCGCGAGTGGCGCTCTCGAAGCCCTCCCATTCGGTTCGCCCGGGCTCGTTGACGTGAACGTGGCAGTCGACCACGCCGGGCGAGATGGCTCGGGTTCCCGCGTCGACGATCGTGATACCCGGAGGGGCCTCGCCGACGACCCCGTCGATCACCCCGTCGCGGACCACGACCACCCCCGGACCGACGCCGTCGGGCCGGACCACGCGCCTGCTCTTGTATCCGACGACGGCCACTCAAAGCTCCGCTTCGTCGAAGGCGCACAGGCCCTCGAAGTACGCGTCGCGATCCTCGATGAAAAAGGAGCGTGTGATGCCGGAGACGAGGCGAGGGATCGAGTACTTCATTCCGGAGATGCTGGCGCCGCCGAAGCCGAGGCTCAAGAGGCAGCCGAACGTGTAGTTGTACAGATATTGCAGGTGCGGGGCGGCTCCCGGCTCGCGCTCGGTGAACTCGAAGCTCGGCCCGAGGTACGGATGACGAAGCAGGTCGTCGTGGCCTTCGCCCTCGGGAGGCACGAAGCGATCGGCCCAGCGGGCGATGTCCTTTTCCAACAGCGACAGCTCGGGCCGCAACCGCAGATCCGTACGGAAGCCGGTTCCGACGATCACGAAGTCGCATTCGAATGGGCCGCGCTCTGTGGTCACCTGGACCGTGTCGCCGCGCGACTCCACGTGCTTCCAGCCTGCGCCCGGGTGCAGATGAAATGCGGCGTGGCGGGTGGCGCGTCGGTACGTGTCGGCCGGCGGCAGCTGCCCCATCCGGAGAATCTGGCGCGCGAACCGCCATTTGTCCTCGTCGGCCAGGTCGCCGAAGTGGCGCAAGAAACCGACGAACTCGGCCCAGCGATAGGGATTGACGCGGACCCGATCGGATCGGCGAAAAAAGAGGTGCACCTCGCGCGCCCCCTGCTCGAGGGCGGTCGATGCGTTGTCGAACGAAGAGGCCCCCGCGCCGAGGACGCCGACGCACTTGCCGGCCAGGGCGCCAAAGTCGATGTCCGATCGCGTGTGCGCATAGAGCCGCTCGGGGAGCGCGTCGCGGATGAGGGCGGGGATGTGCCACTGCCCGGACCCTTCGATTCCCGTGGCCAGCACAACCCGGCGAGCGTAGGTGAGCTCATGCCGGCCCTTGCTGGAGAGCGGTACCCGCCACGCGCGCTCGCGCCGGTCCCACTCCAGGGCTCCCACCCGGGTCTCGGGTCGCACGGGAATGCCGAGGGTCTTCCGGTAGAAACTCAAGTACGCCGCCCAGCTCTCCTTGGGAATCAGGCCCAGGGCGTCCCAGCTTCCTTCGCCGTGCTGCGCCTCGTACCACGCTTGCGGCGTCAAGCTCGGGAGGCCCAGATCCGGACCGGTCACGTGCTTGGGCGTGCGAAGGGTTTGCATGCGCGCGAAGCTCAGCCACGGGCCCGCCCGATCGAGCGGGTTTTCGTCGACCACGAGCAAGTTGCCAACCCGTTCGCGCATCAGGCCGAAGGCGGTCGCCAGCCCGCCTTGCCCCGCGCCGACGACGATCACGTCGTGGATGGGTTCGCCGCCCGCGGTGCGCCGCGACAGGATCCAATCGCGTCTGGGATACGCGAGATGGTCGAGCTCGCGGCGCACCCGATCCGCGAGTCGGTCGAGCCCGGCTGAGCCGCTGTCGAGTGGCACGATCGCCATGCTACTCCGCAGAGTCGTCGTTGCCCGAGAGCAGCTGGGCAAACCGCGCGTCGTCCGCGAGTCGCATGTGCGCGACCGCCTTACCGCGACGCAGCGCGATGAGCTCGCCCACGATGCTGACCGCGATCTCTTCGGGCGTGATCGCGCCCAGATCGACCCCCACCGGGGCATATACCCGGTCGAGCGAGATGGGGCCTCGCCGGGCGACGATGCGCTGGATCAGCCGAACGACTTTGCGCTGGCTCCCGACCAGGCCGACGTATCGGGCGCCCCGCTGGACCGAGAGGTCGAGCGTCTTTTCGTCGAGAGAATGATCGTGGGTGACGATGAGCAGCCAATCGGCCTCGGTCAAATCCGTGCCGCGCAGAAATTCGGGCCCTTGGGCGAGCGTGCGCTCGCAGCCGGGGAACCGGTCTTCGGTATTGAGCTCCTCTCGATCGTCGACGACCGTGACGGCAAAGCCCACCGTTTTGGCGAGGGCAGCGGTCGGTTGGGCGACGTGCCCTGCCCCGAACAGCATGAGGCGGGCCGCGGGCTCGATCGGCTCTACGAAGACCTCCATTCGACCTCCGCAGCACATGGCCAGGTCATGGCCGAGGTCACGCGCGATCGTCTGCACGCTGCCGGTCCGCTGCGTCTCGCGCAGCGCCTGGAGCACCACGAGCTCGATGGCCCCGCCGCCCACCGTGCCGATGGTCGTTCCGTCGGGCCGGAGGAGCAGGCGCGCCCCTGGCTGCTGCGGAGTGGAGCCCGCCGCGCGCACCACCGTCGCGAGCGCTCCGCGTCGACCGCCGGCCAACACCTGCCGCAGCGCTTCGACGATCTCACGCACGCCCACCGCCCTTCATCGTTCCTCGGTCTGGGTCTTCTGCCATCTTGGCGCCGCCCGCTCTTGCAGCATACATCGCCGTCGCGAGAGAAGCCTTCGAGCGCTCCCGACGTCCTCAGGGCTCTTCACTGCACTCGGCGCCGATCACGACGACAGGGAGCCACGGTGATCCACGACGATGACTACGATAAGGACAGGGGATCGCCACGGTGATCCACGGCGATGACCACGATAAGGACGATGGATGACCACAACAAGGACACGTCCTTACCGTGATAAGGCACTGTCCTTGTCATCTAAGGACATGCGATCACGGTGATCGACGTGCCTTGCCGTCCTAAGACGGGGATCGCCTTCCTATCACCAGTCCTCATCGTCCGGGCCGTATTCGATCCCCGCAGACGGCCAACGCAAGAAGCGGCGGCGCCAGCACTCAGGAGTTCGGACTCGGGGGAGTGCGAACACCTGCAGCCGCGTTGATGTCGTCGCTCTCGAGGACGCGTTTCGGTGCCCCGTGGCGCGCGACGTTCAGCATGGCGCGTCCGATCGCTTCTGTGGTCGTCACGTGGCGGGGGAAGAGGACCGTCACCAGCGGAATGAGCGGCGTCAGGATCGCGTAGAGAACCCGGTAGGAACGGGTGCGCGACTTGATCCCGTGCATCGAGCGAATGAAGGCCGGGCGGAACGCATACGCCGCTTTGAAGGGCATCGCGAGAATGGCGTTCTCGGCCTCCCCCTTCACGCGCGCCCACATCGTCCGGCTCTTTCCCGTGCTGTCCGTGCCCCTGCCTGAGACGAAGATGAACGTCATGCCGGGGTTTGCCTCGACCAGGGCGCGTCCGGCTGCCACGGCGATTTCGAACGTCACGCGGCGATAGGCAGCCTCCGACATCCCGGCCGACGAGACTCCGAGGCAGAAAAAGCAGGCGTCGTATCCCGCGAGTTCGTCGGAGACTCCGGAGTAGTCCGTCAGGTCAGCGTGGATCAGCTCATGGAGCTTTTCGTGCGTCAGTCCGGTGGCGCTCCGCCCAACGGTGAGGACTCGTTCCACGCCCGGGTCCAGCAGAGATTCGCGCAGCGCGGCCTGCCCGACCATGCCCGTCGCGCCGAAGATGATGACCTTCATGCGCGCAAACCGATAGCACGAAGAGTGTCCTCGACGGTTGGCGCAGCTCGGATCCAGCGCCCGATCGGCTGGGTCATCGTAGGGATTTCTTGAAGTTCACGCAGCGGTCCACTACCTCGAAGCCGAGCGCCTCGTGGGCTCGCTGCGAGGGCTCGTGGTCGATCCAGGTATCGGACGCCAGCTCGTCGCAGCCCTGCGCGCGCGCCCAGTCTTCCGCCGCCTGCATCAGCGCCCGTCCCACGCCCATACCCCGTTGCTTCGGCTCCACGTACCACCCTTCGATGAAGCCGACCGGGCGGCGAGTATCGCAGCCGTCGGCGTGCGAGCGAAGCCCGACCTCGATGAACCCGATCACCTTTTGGTCCGTTTCTGCGACGAGCACCACCAGCGGCATCGTGCTCGGCGGTGTCCCGGCGAGAATCAGCGCCGCCTCCTGCTGATGCTCGGCAAGCGGTCCCTCTGGCCACAACTCGAAGAACATCCGGGCCACGACGTCCGTGTCCGCCGCACCGCCGATCCGAACGTGAGCCGGCGGCCGCCTTGGTTGGTGAGCACTATCCGGCATCGAACTCTCCGCTGTTTCTCAGAAAGAAAAGCCAGGCCACGACCTGACCATTGTCAGCGGGCGCCTCCCCTGGAGGTGGCGTACGCTCCGCACTGGAAGCGCGAGGCAGCCGGGCGCGTGGTGATCCCACGCTGACCAGTGGACCAAAGATGAGAACCGACGGTAAAGCGCGATGAACGCCGAATGGCACAAGAAACACGTCCTGCCGAAGCGCGCGTCGCTGGAAGAGCGGATCGCGTGGCATCGTGAGCACCAGAGGCGCTGCGCATGTCGTCCCATCCCGCCAAAGCTCCTCGACCAGACGCGACGTGAGCCGGCAATCGACGAGTACTTGGCAGGCGTGAGCCCGAGTAGCCGCGCCCTCCTCCAGAAACTTCGGAAGACCATTCGTTCCATCGTCCCCGAGGTCGAGGAGTGCATCAGCTACCGCCTGCCCGCGTTCCGCTACCGAGGGAGCATCATCGCGGGCTTCTCGGCGACCTCGACGGGCTGCTCGTACTACCCCTTCAGCGGAACGACGCTGAAGACGCTCGCAGCCGACATCGATGGGTACAGCAAGACCAAGAGCGCTCTTCATTTCGGTCCCGACAAGCCGTTGCCCGCTGCGTTGGTTCGGAAGCTGCTCCAGGCGCGCATCGCCGAGGGCCAACGCCCGTGAACGTCTCTCGCGGCTAGCGCGACCGCGCCACGCGCGCGGTCGTGAGGACGAACCTCTCCCAGCGCAGCCACCGCACTTCGACCTCAAACGTCCCTTCGCTCGCCGGCAGGTGCAGGCGAACGTCCGCCGCTCCACCGGGCAGCGGTGTCACGGCGACCTCCTTGAACGCGACGTAGCGGCGTACGAAAGGGTCGATGGCCTTGTAGATAGCCTCTTTGGCGGAGAAGCGTACGAGCACTTCTCGAGCGCGAGACGGCCCTTCGACCCTCGCCACTTCGCTCACTTCGTCGTCGGTCAGAACCCGCGAGGCGATGTCGACGGCGCGCGGTGCGTCGACCTCGACGTCCACGCCCACCCGCCATGCGTTGTGCGATGCCGCGCCCGTCACGAGCGCGACCGCCAGAGTTTCCTTGTGGCTGATGGATCCCGCGATCCCCGGCGGAAACACCGGAGCGCCTCGTGCGTCGGCGAGCACCGCTGGGGCATCGAGGCCGGCGAGCCCGAGGGCCCGGCGCAGCGCCACGCGCCCGCCCACCCACGTGCGGCGTCGCACGGCCGTCAGGCCCGCCGCAAAGGCGCGCTCCTCGGAGGGGAGGGCGTCGGACCGCACGTCTTCCGTCTCCGGCAAGTGCACTCCCACGCACCGCCCGTGCGTGAGGCAAAGGTCGAACGCGATGTCCGGGAGCAACCCGTGGCATCGTGCCACGGCGGTTCGCTGCATGGTACGAAGACTTCCTGCGATGCATCCGCACGTCCACGTCGTCGTTCTCGCCGGCGGCTCCGGCACACGCTTCTGGCCCGCTTCCCGCCGGCGGATGCCCAAACAGCTCTTGCCTCTGGCGGGCCGAACGAACGAGCCGCTCATCGCGGCGACCGTTCGTCGCATCGCACCCTTGGTGACGCCCGATAACGTCTGGGTCGCCACCCGCGGCGACCTGGTCGCAGCAACCGCGGCGGCGCTCCCGAACGTTCCCCGGTCTCACTTCCTCGCCGAGCCGGTGGCCCGGAACACCGCACCGTGCATCGGGTGGGCGAGCGCGACCATCGCGCGAATCGATCCCGGGGCCGTCGTCGCCGTTCTCCCCGCCGATCATTTCATCGGCGACGAGCCCGCGTTCTGCGAAGTGGTCGCGCGTGCGCTCGAGGTCGCGAAAGACGGCTGGCTCACGACCATCGGCATCGTGCCGACGCGGCCGGACACGGGGTACGGCTACATCGAAGTGGGCGAGCGAATCGCGGACGGGGTGAGCGCCGTGTTGCGGTTCGTCGAGAAGCCGAGCGCCGAGGTTGCCGAAGCGTTCGTCGCAGGAGGGCGCCATCTCTGGAACGCCGGGATGTTCTTCTTTCGGGCGAGCGTCATGCGAGACGCCATCGCGACGCACCTGCCCGTCCTGGCGGCGGGTCTGGATCGGATCGACGCGGCCGACGCCCGCGGTGAGGAAGATCGCGCCTTGGCCGAGATCTTCCCCTCGCTGCCGTCGATCTCGATCGATCACGCCGTGATGGAGAAGGCCGACCGCATCGCCGTCGTGCCCGGGAGCTTCGGCTGGAACGACGTCGGAAGCTGGGAGGTCACCTGGGAGATGTCGACGCACGATGCGCACGGCAACGCTCTCCCAGACGCAGCGGTGGCCATCGACTCCAGCGGCAACCTCGTGAGGGACTTGACGCGAGGCGCGTCGACGAAGCGCTGGGCGCTGATCGGCGTGCACGATCTGGTCATCGTGGAGACCGACGACGCCGTCCTCGTGATGCCCCGCTCTCGCGTGCAGGATGTGCGTGCCGTGGTCGCGGAGCTCGAGCAGCGGGGGGAGACGGAGAGGCTGTGAGCCGTCCCCCTACTTCTTCTTCTTGGGCCCACCCTTGGGAGCGCCCGCGGCGGCCTTCGGCGCGACGCACGCCTGCAGATCCAGATCGCCCGAGAGCATGTAGTCGCCGCTCGTCAAGTCGAGGTTCAACTTGCCGACCGCGTTTTGCTCCATCGGCGCCTTCACGATGGTCACCCGGCCGGTTGGCTTGAACGTGGCGGAGAATTCTTTCTTCCCGCCAGCGCCGATCCGGACGAACGAGATCTCGCCGCCGCCCTTCTTGCCGCCCCGCTTGAGGGACCCCAAGTCGACCTTGTAGCCGTCTTCCAAGGTCACGGTCATATTCAGGATGCCTTCGCCCGGCTTCGCGTCGCCGCCCCCGCAATCCGTGCGTTCGTCGAGGGTGACGACGACCCTGCCGTCCTTCTGCATCGGGTGGGTGATTCGCGCCATCTTCGGGACGAAGGGCTTGCCGTCGATCATCCCGGTGACCGTCGGCGAGGGACTGGCCGGCGAGGGCGCCGCTTCGGCGGGGGCCTCCGCGGCGGCGGCCGACCCGGAAGCGGCCGGCGCCTCCGCGGGCCCGGCATCGGATTCGGCCGCGTTGTCGCTGGATGCCGAGCTGCTCGTCTCCGGCGAGGGCGACTCCGGTGGTTCCGCGGGTTTCTTCGATCCACCACAGGCCGCGATCACGAGAAGCGACGAGACGAGAACAACGCGCATAGGACCTCCTTGGCCGCTCGCGAGCGTACGCGAAACGCGTTTCCAGCACTACCACAGGCCGCTTGCTGCTCGAGCCCTGCTTGCGCGAAGCGGCCGTCCGAGCTACGAGCGTCGTGTCACGAGTTCACGCCAGCGCGGCTGGTCATGGAGCGTGATGGCGCGGCCCGAAGATGCCCCGTCACGCCGTTTCGACCCCGCGGTATCGAAGATGGCCCTATGACGCGCTCGAACCATCGAGCGCAGCCGCGAGAGAGAGAACCATTTTCATCGTGACCCCGCCCAGTACCCGGCGCCGTCGGCCGTTCGCCGCAAAGCGCACCCAATCGCCATTCTCCGCCAATCGGACCCACCCGGAGATCAACCACCGACACCGCACCGCAGAGACCGGAGCGGCGCATCCGCCTGCCGTGGTGTCGGCTCCGAGGGCCAGCGATACGCCTTTCGACCCGGCCCTCGTTGCGGCCTCTCCATTCACGGGGCTCGGCCTGTCCGCCCCCCTGGTGCGCGCCGTTCTCGACGAGCGCTACACCAAGCCGTCGCCCGTCCAGGCCGAGGTTGTGCCACTCGTTCTCGCCGGTCGGGACGTGCTCGCGTGCGCGCAGACCGGCACCGGCAAGACCGCGGCGTTCGTGCTGCCCATCCTGCAGCGCCTCGCGGCGGAGGGGCCGTCCTCGCGTCGCATTCGAGCGCTCATCCTCACACCGACGCGAGAGCTCGCCGCGCAGATCGCCGAGCGGGTTTCCGTCTACGGTCGATACCTGTCCTTGCGCCATGCGCTCGTTTACGGCGGCGTGAGCCAGCGTGGGCAGGAGATTGCCCTGCGCGCCGCGCCCGATGTTCTCGTCGCCACGCCGGGCCGCTTGCTCGATTTGATGCAGCAGCGGCTGGTCGGCCTCGACGCGGTCACGCACTTCGTGCTCGACGAAGCGGACCGCATGCTCGACATGGGCTTCGTGCACGACGTCCGGCGGATCGGCGCCGCGCTCCAGTCACGGCGACAGACGCTCCTCTTCTCGGCCACGATCGCCGGCGGCATCGAGAGCCTCGCGCACAGCATGCTGGTCAACGCGGCCCGCGTCTCGATCACCCCGGCTGTGACGACCGCCGAGACGGTGGAGCAGTCGGTGGTCTTCGTCGCCCGCGCCGACAAGCCCGCGCTGCTTGAGCGCGTCCTGCGCGACGGCGCCTCCGGCCGGACGCTCGTCTTCACGCGCACCAAGCACGGCGCGAACCGCCTCTCCGAGCGGCTTGACCGCGCTGGCTTTCGCTCGGCAGCCATCCACGGCAACAAGACCCAGGGGGCCCGCGAACGTGCCCTCGACTCGTTCCGGCGTGGAACGACTCGCGTGCTCGTCGCGACCGACGTCGCGGCTCGCGGCATCGACGTCGACGACATCGCCCTTGTCGTGAACTTCGATCTGCCCAACGTCGCGGAGAGCTACGTGCATCGAGTCGGGCGCACGGGTCGCGCCGGCGCGAGCGGCAGGGCGATCTCGTTCTGCGACCGCGACGAGCAGGCGCTGCTGCGCGACGTCGAGCGGCTGATCCGCCGCCGCCTGCCGCCCTGGCAGGGCGAAAAAGCGGTCGTGGTCGCGGCGACGTCGCTGCCGCAATCGGTGTAGCGGGGGAACCGGCCAAACGCAGGAAGGTCATTGCGCCTCTTGCGGCAAGAGCGGATGGCGGGAGATCCAATCGTGGCCACGCGCCCACCACAACAACAGCCGCAAGAACAGAGGCCGCCGTGCGTGCGCGTCCTTTACTTCGCGGGATTGCGCGATGCGGTCGGTATCGCCGAAGAGGTGGTCGACCTGCCGCCAGACATTCGAACGGTGGCGGCGCTCGCCGAGCATCTCGCGACGCGCCACCGGGCCTTTGCCGAGCGACGAAGTCATGTGCGCATCGCTCGGAACGAGGCCTTCGTGGCCGACGACGAGCCCCTTGCCGATGGCGACGTCGTCGCACTGATCCCGCCTGTCGCGGGCGGGTGACCTTGCCGGGCGGGGCCCGGGCAGTACGCTCGGGGTCATGGGAAGGTCGATGCGCGCCTACATCGCCGCCTGGCTAGGTGGGACAGCCGTCGTGGTGCTCGCGGCGTGCAGCGGCCCGCCGGTCGTCGAGCCCGCAAACAAGTGCGCCGACCCGTGCTGCGACGGGCCCGCCGCGGGCATCGACTGCGCGCAGAATCCAAACCTGTCGTGCATGGAGGACGCCGACGTGTGCACGGCGCGAACATATGGATGCGTCAACGGCTCCTATTTCGTGATGGGGCCGAGCCGAGTGCCGACCAGCTGCGCCGCCGACGGCTCGACGGACGACGTTGGCTTCGTCTTCGGCGGCGACTGAACGGCCGGCGGGCCGCCCCTTCGGCCGGCCTACGCTCCGGTCGCGCCTGCGGCGGCCGCTCGCGAATCGATCGTCGCGATCAACGCGCGCGCGGCCCGATGGCCCGGGTCGGCGCCCAACGCCTGCGATGCCAGGCCCCTGGCCTCTGCGAGGTCGCCGTTCGCCAGCGCGAGCGACGCAAGCTGATGAAACGCGATCGACTTCGCGGCGCCCGACGCCCCTGGGTCCGACGCGTCCGTGGGCGGCGGAAGGGCGATCACCGCTGCGAACGCGCGCTGCGCGGCGTCGGTCTCGTCGAGATCGACAGCGACCAGACCGAGGAGCATCGCGATTTCGCCGTCGCTCGCATCGAGCCCGAACCCGAGCGTTAGCGCGCCGAACGCTTCGATGATCTCATCGAGCGCGAGGTGTGCTCTGCCGATTTCGAGGTAGAGGCTCGCGCCGACGCTCCCCGGGCTCGTCGCGCGCGCAAGCTCGATCGCCCGGAGCGCGCTCGCGGCATCGCCGGGCGCCTCCAGAAACAGCCGCCCCGCCCGCAGAAGGAGCTCGGTCTTGCGCTCGATGTTCCCTTCTTGATCGGCCTGCGTCACGAGCAACCTCGCGAGCGGCCTCCAGTCTTTCTGGGCTCGGCAAAGCCTCTCGAGGTCCGGTGCCCACTCGGGGCTCTGCGACAGCAAGTCCGCGACGCGGCCCAGCGCTTCACGCGCTTCGCCCGGACCTCCTGCGCGTGCGCAGGCGTCGGCGGTCGCCACGGCGATTCGCACGAGATCCTCCCGGCTGCTCTCTCTCTCCGATGCGAGGAGCAGGTTGCGATAGGCGCCTGCGGCTGCCTCCCACGTGGCCGCGGCGGCGCCCGTCATGTCGACTCCGCCCGGATCCCCCTCGACGGCGCTCGAGAGAACGCGGATGACTTCATCGAGCCGCTTGGCCTGGTCGAGCATAATGGTGGCCAGGATGACGCGGAGCCCGCTGCGCTCCGGACCCGGTTGCGCCTTCGGCGCGGCCGCGTCCACGAGCCGCGCGAGCCGGGTCGTATCGAGCGCGCCGCCGCCGTCGCCGAACGTCGAATAGACCGCGGCAAGCGCCGTCCACGCGGATCCGTCCGTCACGCCTTCGTGATCGAGGTCGCCGGCGATCCGCTCGGCGTACCCCCGGATGCGCGCGCCGAGCTCGGAGGGTCGGCCCAGGCGTCCGGTCCACAGCTCGTGGAGGTCGCGGAGGGCGACGGCTCGATCGTCCGCGCCCGTCCCCCGTTCGACGCGACGTTCGAGCGCGCGCGCGAGCAGATCGTAGCGTCGGCGGGACCGGAGGCGGCGTTCGATGCGCCCCACGTCGTCACCCCGCGCGATGGCATCGTCGAGCGCAGAATCGACCAGGTCGGCGGCCCGGGCCGGGTCGCCCTTTCGCAGCGAGATTTCGCCGAGGTCGACGAAGACGTCCGCGCGCGTCGGCGGAGATCCCGTCGCATCGTCCGTCGGGCTTTGACTGCCAAGGAGAAGTCCGCGGTACGTCCCCTCCGAGAGGTCGAGCTGCCCGAGGTCGAGGGCGACGCGCGCGAGGTCGTGCATAATCCCGGGGTGGGCCGGGTGCATCTCGATGGCCGCCCGAAGCTGGGCGAGCGCGTCGTCCAACCGAGCTGCCCGGACGAGCTGACGGGCGAGCCGGTGGTGGTACGACGCGCGATCCTTGGTTGGGCCCTCGCCGAAGATCCGGGTCGCGAGGGCGAGCGCTCGTTCGGCAATTCGAAGGGCGTCGTCGAATCGGCCGATCGCTTCGTAGTGGGCGAGGAGCAGTCGGGCTGCTCGCTCACCTTGGGTCACGGCCTCTGGCCGCTCGACGAGCCGCTCGAGCAAGTCGGCGACGTCTGCCACGACGGCGCCCTCCTCCAGCATCTCATCGATGATCCGGCCGGCCTGCTCGGCATCGCAGAGGTCCAGCCGGAGAGAGGCGATCCGGCGGCGAAGACCGCGCCGCTTGACGCCGGACGCTCGGCCCACTTGGGTCGTGAGAAGCGCGACCAGCTCGACTCGTCGTCCTCGCCGCTCGTAAAGGCGCTCGAGCGCACTCTCCACGGCGGCGTCGTCGGCTTGCAGGGCGTACGCGGACTCGAAGTAGGCGATCGCTCGTTCGGGCAGGTGGGCGAGATCGTCGGCAACGAACGCCGCCTCTCGAAGCAGGTCGCGTCGCCGATTCTCATCGGCGGACGCATCGATCGCTCGATCGAAGAGTCCAAACAGCTCGTCCCACCGAGCTCGCGAGCCGAGCGCCACCTTGACCCGATCGAGCGCCCATCGGGCTTCCGGGGCGAGCTGCAGCACCCGGAGCAGCGCGTCCGGCGTCCCTGCGTATTCGATGGCGCACTCCTCTTCGATGCGCACCATCCGGCGCCCGAGCTCTTCGGCGAGCGTCGGGTCGAGATCCCCGCCGAGCGCGCGCTGGTACGCGGCCGCGACCAACTCTGCCGAACCGAGGCCGCGCGCAATTCGCTCCGCGCCATCCCACAAGAGAACCGAACCGGGCATCTCCGTCGCGCCTCGTAGGACGGCGCGCAGAGCGGTCGCCGGATCCAGCGCAGAAAGATCGACGATTCGCTGCAACCGCGCCAGCCGTCGACCGGGGTTGGCCGACGCGGTCTCGCCGGCCGCCACCAAGGCGAGAATGCGGAGCGCAGACCGATCGTCGAGGGCGTTCGCGACCTGCTCGAACCGGTCCGCGATGTCGTCACCACAGCCCGGATCGGCAAGCATCTGGCGCGCGAGCTCGTGCGCCTCGTAAACCGGAGGCTCAGCCGCGAGGGCCGGACCGAGCACCGAAGCCGCCTCGGCAGGCTGTCCGAGATCTTCGTAGAGGCGGCGAGTGATCGACAGGTCGAGGGCGAGTCGCCGCTCTTCGTCGCAGCCGCTCCGGAGCGCTTTGAAAGCCGAGAGGCCACCCGCGAGATCGCCCGCCTGTAGCTTCAGGCGGCACAGTGCCTCGAGCGCCGCCATCCGCCCCGCCTCCGTGTCCGCGAGGCGCTGATAGACAGCGATTGCCTCTTCCGGTGCGCCGTACTCTTCTTCGGCCTTGGCCCACTCGGCCAGGACTTCGACGTAGCGTGCGCTCTGCGCCGCGCGCCACCGGTACAGCCATCGCCGATCGCAGTGCCGATCTTCGGCGTTCGACCTCGACTCGCTGAACGCTTCGAAGTCGCGCATGTCCTCGTCGCTTCCGAACGCCTCGACGAGGCTTCGGTAGGCCTCGGACGCCTCCGCCTGGCGCGCGGGATCGGTCCCCAGCGCCCGGGCTCGCGCCCTCGCGAGCGCGCGGCTCTGCTCCGGCGACTCGCGGCCCACGCGAACGATCAGGTCGTCGACGAGCGACACGAACTCGTCCAGCGCTCTCGCTTCCACAGCGCTCTCTTCGAGGCGGAGCAAGAGCAAGACGCTCCGGCCGATGCTCTCATCCGTCTGGATCGAGACTCGCAACAGCTTGGGCAGCTTCGTCCAGTCGCCTGCGCGGGCGTAGGCCTCGACCAACTCTTCCGCGGCCTGGCCGTCTCCGGGCCATGCCGCGATCGCCCGCTCGTAAAGCAGGAGCGCGCGCTCCCGTTCCGCGGGGCTGTCGTCGCACAAGCGCGCCGCCGCTCTCCACGCCTCGGCTGCAGCAGGCGAATCCTCGAGCGCCTGGAACAGAAAGTCTCCCAGTCGCTCGAGCGCGTCCTTCCTGGCCTGGGCGTCATCGGCCGCGACGAGCAGCTCGAGGGCGCGGCGGTACAGGGCCCGCGCCCCTTCGTCGTGCGCGATCTCTGCGATCGACTGAAGGACGCTCGGATGGAGATCGGGCTGCTCCAGGAGTTGGCGGCAAAGCTCGAGGGCGCGATCGGTCGCTCCGCCCTGCGCCATCGCCTGCACTTGCCGCAGCGTCATCTGCTGCCGCGCGCGGCCCTGCAGCGACTCGCGGGCGACCTCCATCCAGTCGAGCGCACCGTCGACGTCGCCGATCTTGGCGGATGCGTCGACGAGGGCATCGTACGCCCCGAAATCCGACGGATCCCGCGCGAGTATGGCGCGCCAGACGTCGATGGCGCCGGGCAGATCGTCCAGTGAATCGCGCCGAACCGCCGCAGCCGCGTGCATCAGCGAAGACCACCGACCGGGCGCGGTGGTCAGCTCGATGGCCGCCTCGTAGCGCGCGAGGCGCTCGTCGGGGCTCTCTGTGGCGGCGAGCAGGTCGTCGAGACGGCGAAGCAGCTCCGGCGAGGCTGGGTCTTGGCTGAGCGCCTGGCGGCAAAGCTGGAGGGCGCGCTGCGTATCGCCCAGCCGCCCCGCTGCGACGTCGACGGCGGCTGCAAACGCGGCGAGGCGCGACGTGGGGTTCGTCAGCAACTCCGCGCGCGTTTCGAGGACGCGCAACTGTCCCGCGTAGGAACCGGTCTTGCGATAGACCGACTCGAGGACATCGGCCGCGGCGAGCCGCCGGTCGCCCGAGGCCATCAATCGGCCGACCTCGGCGAGGGCGAGCTCGTTCGACGGATCCAGCGAAAGGCAATGCTCGAACGCCGCGAGCGCTCCCTCGACGTCGCCGATCGCCTCGAGACGGACTCGGCCGAGCTGCGCCCAAAGGGCTGGCTGCTCCTCCGGCATCGCGTGGTCGACGCGCGCCTCAATCACGCGACAGAGATCGCCCCACCGCTTCGCTCGCTCGAACAGTGCCTCAATCTCGCTGTTGGCGCGGCGATCGGGCCCGAACGTCTCAATGAACCATAGCCACCTTTCGATTCGCTCCGAATCGTCGAGATCGGGGCATAGCTCGATGCTGAGGACGGCCAGCGCACGCGCCTCGGCCGAATGTCCCGCGCGAAGCGCCTGCAGACGGTAGACGCCGGAAAGGGCGCTCGTGTCGCCCCTCTTTTCATGGTAGCCGCGAAGCCATTCGAGGGCCTCGTCGGCGCGGGGCGAATCGACGAGCGCCTGAGAGGCGATTGCAAGCCGCGACTCTTCGAGGGAATCGGACTCGTGTAGCGACAGAAGCCGGGCAGCGGCGCCGTGTCGATCCGCGGCGTCAGGCGCGGCCTTGGCGATCGTCTCGAGAGCTGCGCCCATGACACGAGGGTCGCCGGGCTCGCCCTCGAGATCGAGCAAACGCCGCGCGGCGGCCAGCGCACGGGGCCCTCGCGAGTCGACCGACAGCACCTCGAGGAACGCGGAGCGCGCCTGCTTCAACTCGCCTTCCTGCAGATAAAGCGTCGCGATGTCGAACGCGATGCGCTCGCGGACATCGTTCGGCATCGTGTCATTGAGCGCACGTTCCAGCGTCTCCGCAGCCGCCATTTGCGTGCCGAGAGCTCCCGCGATCTCGATGTAGAGCTGGCGCAGGTCGTCGTCGGCGGCACCCTTCGTCACGAGCGGCTCGATGATCTCGTGCGCGCTCGCGGGGTCGCCCAGCTCTCGATAGCGGAGCTCCGCCAGGCGGCGGCGCACCCGATCGCTGCGCGGAGGCCGCGCGACGTTCATCTCGACGGCGAGCGCCGCCGCTTCGCTGTCGGCTCGGCCCAAACGCGCGTATGCCGTCGACAAGAGCTCGGCCATGCGCGGCGCAACTGGGGCGTGATCGAGCAGAGCGGTCGTCAGTTCGAACGCTTCTGCTCCAATCTCGTCGCGGTGCAACAGCTCCTCGGCGTGTACGGCTGCGCGGTCCGGGTCTCCCAGCGCATCGAGGTAAAGGCGGGCAAGTCGCAGTCGGATCTCGTCGCTTTCGCTCTCGGTGCGAGATTGCGAGAGCTGCGACTCGAGCGCCGCGGCGAGGTCGTCTTCGTCGCCCA
Organism: uncultured Polyangiaceae bacterium; assembly: GCA_964531095.1. Taxonomy (GTDB): domain Bacteria; phylum Myxococcota_A; class Polyangia; order Polyangiales; family Polyangiaceae; genus Palsa-1150. The sequence goes on from CAZHED010000002.1 coordinate 198,614, forward strand.
CGGACAGCGAGTGGCCGGACATCATTTCGCGCCGCCGTTCGCGTGGCTCCCAGGGTTCGTCTCCGTCTCGGCGAGCACGAGAACCCCCTCACGCGTTCCGGTGGGCGCCTGTTGCCCTTCCGGCAGCGGTCGGAGCAAGAGCAAGCTGGGATCGCGCACCGACGTCTTGACCGAGACGCGCAGCCGCCCATCGCGCCCGGGAGACCGGCCACCGTGGCTTTCCAGCGCTGCCTCCAGATCGGTGGCCGCGCTGGCGAGAGCGGCGGCGCGGGCGGCATCGCCGGCCTGCGTCGCCGCCTCGATTGCGCGCTTCAGCCAGCGGACGGCCTCTTTCTTGTCCCCCTTTTCCCAGAGTGCACCCGCAACTTCCAGAGTCACGGCGACGTCGCTCGAGTCGCCCGTCACCGCAGTCGGAAATGCGCGCTCTTCTGACAACATCATGGCCGCTCCTTGCCAAGGTAGAGTGCCTTGGGGAGCGACCGACGGCTCGCTGTGCGCGCAGCGACGAGCGCAGAGTCTACTCGGGCTCCAATTTGACGCCGCTGGTAAACCCTTGGGAGCGCGGACTCGCGGCGTATTACTTCATCGGCTCTGCCACGCCGGTGCTGGGTTCGATCGTGATCCGGACACGGCGGTTCGCCGCGCGCCCGTCCTGGGTCGCCTCGTCGCCAATCCGCTGGCTCGACCCGAGGCCGACGGTCCGGATGCGCGATGCGTCGACGCCGCACGAAACGAGATAGGTGCGTACCGCCTCCGCTCGCTGCTGCGAAAGCGGCTCGTTCACCTCGTTGGTCCCCGTCGAGTCGGTAAAGCCCTCCACACGCACCTCTCGAGTGCGCTCGTGCTTGAGCCTCTGGCCGATCTCGTTGAGATTGGCCCGCGCAGCGGGGGAGATCTCTGCGCTTCCGGTCGCGAAGAGGGCCGCTCCCGGGATCACGATGACGTCGGCCCGGCGGTGCCGCGAGCAGTCGCCGCTTCCCCCCTGGCGCTCCTCCTGTCCACACCGTTCTTGCGCAAGCTCTTCATGCGTGCGCGCAAGCTCGGCGTCGGCGGCCGCGATGCGTCGCGCCTGCGCGTCGAGCGCGGCCCGCAATGCCTCTTCGCGTTGTGCCTGGGCGACGAGGATGCCGGCGTTGGCCTCGGCAATTTCGACGCGCCGCAGCGCGACGTAGGCCTGGCCGCGGGCCGCGGGCGACGCAGGCTGCGCGCGGTAGAGCGCCTCGGCGCGGTCGAGCGTCCGCTTGGCCTCATTCAGATCGCCCGGAGCATACTGAGCCGCCGGTCCGGTCGCCGCGGTGCTGTACGCGGCACGGGCTTGTGCCAGCTCGGGAGGCGGTGTGACGACGGTCGTCGTCGCGCAGCCGGCGAGCAGGGCGAGCGAGCCAACGGCAAAGCCGTACCCTCGACGGGGTGTTCGCGACGGAATCATGGCTGATCCTCGGTGGGTTGGGGCTGCGTCATCGATGTCGTCGAGAGAGCCCGGATCCGCTCGCTCATATGGCGGGCTTCGGCTTGTGCCGAAGCCTCGCGGGCCAGCGAGAGCGCGAGCTGCGCGTCGGCCTGCGCGCGCAGCAGCATCGCGTCTGCCCGAGCCGTTGCGCCTTGTCTCATGAGGCGCTGGGCGCTCGAGAGCTGCTCGCGCGCCAACCGCAAGTGCAGATCCGCCTGCGGATTCTGCGCGGCGCCCCCCCCTTCGGCGGCCGCGATGGCGTTCTGCGCGCCGAGCACGTGTGAAGCGGGAACGTACGAGCCGCTGGCGCATGCAGAAAGCGCCAGCGCTGCGAAAGTACATGATCGATGGAGTGTCATGAGTGGACCCCTTCTCCTGCCGCCCTCGTTAGCGAGGCGCATGCCGACCTGTGCGGTGTCCGACGCAGCCATCCGCCGCGCGTGGATCCATGGGCCACCGATGGTTCGCGTCCCTTTCCCCCGGTGCATTCACCGATTGAAGCGCGGTGCGCGCGTGCATCGACGCGCGCAAACGCCCCGTCGGGAGCAAGAACGTCGTCGGTCGGCCCCATCACGTACCCCGCTTGGCCGGCCGGGCCAACGCAAGCAACGCTCCTGCAACGTCCGTAACCGAGAATTTGCCTGCGGCAGGCCGCCGCCTTGGGCGATAGTCCCGCCGTGCGAGCGGATGAGACTGCGCGAACTCCGGCGACCGCGCTCGGTGCGGTGCCGCCCGAAATTCGCCGCGACCTCGGCAAATACCGACTGATCGCCGAGATCGGACGCGGCGGGATGGGGGTCGTGTACCTCGCGGTGTCGCGTGGCCTCGAGGGGTTCCGCAAGCTCGTCGTGGTCAAAGAGCTGCGCCCCGAGTTTCTTGGCACCGCGGCCTGCGTCGCGATGTTCATGGACGAGGCCCGCGTGACCGCGCGCCTCAACCACCCGAACATCGTGCAAACGATTGAGGTGGGGGCTGATGGCGCTCGGCGCTTCATCGCCATGGAATACCTCGACGGGCAGCCGCTCCAGCTGCTCGTGCAGCGCGCTCTCGCGCAGTCGAACCGGCTTTCCCTGAGGATGCACCTCGGCATCTTGGTCGACGTCCTGACGGCGCTCGAATACGCGCACGAGTCGACCGACTACGACGGAACTCCGCTGGCGGTGGTTCATCGCGACGTGAGCCCCCACAATGTGATCGTCACCTATGAGGGCCAGACCAAACTGGTCGACTTCGGAATCTCAAAGACGAAAGGCGCCGTGCACGAAACGCGCGTCGGCGTGCTTCAAGGCAAGATGAGGTACATGGCCCCGGAGCAGGCGGCCGGCGGACCAGTGGATTGCCGCGCTGACCTGTTCGCGGCGGGCGCCATGCTTTGGGAGGCGGTCGTCGGCCGCCGGCCTTGGGAGGACCAATCCGATGCCGCCATCCTGCAGAGCCTGATCTCGGGAAAGGTGCCGCGCGTGCGTGAGGCGTGGCCCGACGTCGATCCGGACCTGGCATGCATCGTCGAGCGTGCGATGAGCGTCGAGCGAGACGCGCGTTACGCGACCGCCGCCGCGATGCGGTCCGACCTGGAGCGCTACATCGTTGCGCGCAACGTGCCCGCCAGCGCCCGATCGCTGGGTGCGACGGTTTCGCGCCTCTTCGCGCAAGATCGCGCGAGCCGCCGGGCGCTCATCGACGAGCACGTTCGAGCCCTGCCCCGAGGTGCCCCGTCGGAGCGCCCGAGCCTGCCGCCCGGCAGGGCCGGGTCGCCGGCGTCGCTCGCCGAGGCGACCCTTGCGTCTCCAACGGCAGGGGCTCCCTCGTCGAGTCCCGGGTCGTCGCTGTCGCTCCCGCCGCCTCCCACCACGGTGCCGGGGGAGGCCCCGGACCGGCAGGTCGCGTTTTGGCTGGGGCGCGCCAGTCTCCAGAGCGCCATGCCCATCGCGGCAGCGGCCGGCCTCGGAGCCGTGCTGGCGCTGACGGCGGTGCTGGCGGCGCGCCTTCGGACCAGCGATGCGCATGTCATGCAGCCCGTCAGCGTCGGGACCCCCGCTGAAGTCGAAGCGGAGGATACGCCCCCGAGCCAGGCCCACGTCACCGTGATCGCTTCCCCGGCATCGGCGCAGGTCTATCTCGACGACGTCGCCGTCTCCAATCCGTATGTCGCGGACACCATTCGTGACACGACGGCGCATCGCCTTCGCGTCCAAGCTCCCGGGTGCGAGACCAAGACGCGGGCGCTCACGTTCGCCGAAGACATCGAGCTCGAAATAAGCCTTAGCCCCGACTCGTCGCCCGCGCCGGTCGCGATCCCACCGCCCGTGGGGCACCAGTCCGTCCGTGCCCCATCGCCGACCGCGCCGCAGCCGCCTTCGCCGACTTGCGATCCCCCGTATGTGGTCGATTCGGCGGGCAAGAGGCACTGGAAGGTCGAGTGCCTCGATTCCGACGCGTCACGCGGCGCGCCATCCGACCAGGCAGCCCACGCGATGATCAGGGCCGTGAGCGCTCAGCCGAAGCCCATCGACACGGGCAGCCCGTATCGTCCCTAGGTTTCGCGGGGCTACTGACAGCCGATGCGGCTGCTCGCCAGCGCAACGTCGTCGAACCACGCGGTGTACTGGTTGTTCAGGCCCAGCCAGCCCAGGCCGAAGCTCGTGACCATGATTGGGACCTTGGGTCCGCCTCGGGCCCACTGGTCGTTCACGCCCTGGGTGGGAGCCTGGCTTGCTGCAAAACTGAGCCCCTGAATCGGATTTCCATTGAGCCAAAACTGAATGTCTCCCGCTTTGTTATCCACGGAGAACTCGAGGCAGTCCCAGTTGTTCGGAGTCGTGGTGGTGCTGAGCGTGGTGCCCTGGGGATCCATGTCCGGGAGTGTCGAGTCCGAGTTCTGCGCGTTCCACGCAATGACCTGATCCTGGAAGCCCAAGCGGACGTGATCGCCCCCGGCGTCGCCGGTCCCCGCCGTGCTCATCGACAAGAATCCGTTGTGGTTTTGCGTCGGCGGGCCGGAGAAGCGGGCGTAGAAGCGCGCATAAAGAGGCCCGCCTGCCAGTCGTGAAAGGGCGGCCGTATGGACGACGTAGAACCCGCACGAGTCTCCCCCGACTACGCGCAGGGAGTTCTTGCCGGTGTGCGATTGCGTATTGTCCACGCCGACGAGCAGGCCGCCATCGGTGGCGGTGTCCTGCATATTCGGGTTGCAGCCCATGTTGACCGTCCAGCGGCTGGCGTTCGGTTGCATACCCGGTGTGTCGCTCTCGAAGCCGTCGCACAGGGGAAGAGAGCCGCACGTGGCCCCTCCCTCGCCGCCCACCGCGCCATCGCCGCCTCCACCCTCGGAAGGACCGCCGTCGGTGCTGCCCGAGCTCGTACCGCTGCTCGAGCCGGCTGGGCCGGAGCTGCTCGATCCGCCGCCTTCCGAACCGCCACTGCTCCTCGTGCCGCCACCGCTGCTGCTTGCGCCGCTGTTGCTCCCTGTTCCACCGGTGCTGCCGCCGCCGTTGCCCCCGCCGCTACCCGACCCGCTGCTCGAGCTTCCAGCGGCCGCATCATCGCCTCCGCCGCTGGCCGCAGTCGATCCGCTGTTCGTGCACGCGAGGACAAGAGACAGGACGGGCGAGACAAGCAAGACGGTGCGCATCGTTTTGGCGTCCAGCAAGAGGTAAGGGAGTGGGGCCGCTCGGGGTTCGGCAGCATACCTATAGCGCCAATGCCAAGGCGAGGCGCAGGCCAGCGCCCCACCCCCCGCGGTTGCCGACTAAAGCCCCGGCATGGCCCGCCGTTCCCCGATTGCGAGTACGACGAATCGGAGTTCGATCATGAGCATCCAGGGCCCATCGCCCGTGCACGACGCCGGTGCGCCGACGTTGACAACGACCCTCATCGAGGCGCCTCCCGGCCCCCGAGCGTCTCCGTCCCACGGACCGGCGCTCCCAGCGACGGCCGCCACGGCCGCCGTCTCGCCGTGGGCCACCCTGCTGAGCAAGCTTCAGCACGCCCAGCAGAGCAACCCCCTCGCCTTCAAGCGGCTCGTCGGCCACGTCGCGGATACCGTGGACCTCGAGGCGCGGACGGCGACCGGCGCGGAGGCGAAGTCGCTGAGCAAGCTTGGCGATCGGCTCAAGCAAGTCGCGAAAACAGGCGATTTGTCGGTGTTCAAACCAACCCACCACCCTGGGCACGCGCGAACGCAGTCGAGCGGCAGCGTGCCGTCACTCTTGCAAACGCTCCTCGAGCAAATCGATCACGTGCTGGGCCCAGGCGCGACTTCCGGATAGTTCGTTGTTCGGGTCCTGATCGGTAACTCGCTCGCGGGAATGTCCAAGGCTCGGTGCGGGCCGCAGCCCCTCGCAAACGCTGCGGCCCTTTGGCACGCTAACTGCTCCTCGCGACAGCGAAGGTCAGGTCCCGTGAACACGCCACACAAGGGAGAGCCTTTTCCCGTGGGCACAGCGTGCCCAGACTCCCCGTGTTGACGGGGAGCGCAAAGGGGGTTGTCGGGGGGGAAACGATCCCTAAGTTCCGAAATTTGCTGCCGATTCGCCTCGGTCGTGCGTTGGCCTGGGGGCTCGCGGCCGTCGCGCTTCTCTACGTCGTCGTGATCAACGCATTTCTGTCGACTTCGCTTTTCGCCAAAGTGATCGACGCTCAACCTGCCACCATCGACGTGCACTTCCGCCGCAGTTGGTCGTTGGTCCCAGGTCACTTTCACGTGCAGGGGCTCTCGATTCGCGGCCGGGACGGCGATGTCGAGTGGATCTTGCGTCTCGACGAGGTGGAGTTCGACGTGTCATTCAACGCCTTGGTGCACCAGCGCTTCGAGGCCTTCCACGTCTACGGGCGCGGCGCGTCGTTTCGCCTTCGGCAACGTCTCGACGCACCGCCGAGCTCCCCGGCGGACGTCGCCGACCTCCCGCCGATCGAGGGGCTCGCTTCGTACGCCCTGCGCCCGCCTCCCCGGCCGGAGCCCGAGAAGTGGTCCGATTCGGCGTACCATCTGTGGACCGCCCATCTCGAAGATGTCGTCGCCGACGACGTGCGCGAGGTCTGGATCGACAACCGCCGCTTCGAAGGCCACGCGCGGATCGCAGGTCGCTTCTACTTGAAGCCCATCCGCAGAGCGGAGATCGGCCCGATCCGGATCGACGTCCGGGAGGGACAAGTGCGCACGGGTGCATCGGTCATCGCGGAGCGGCTGGTAGGGGCCACGGCGGACGTCAGCGTCATCCCCTTCGACCCGCGCACGCTGCAAGGTTCGGATCTCCTTCAGCAGGTGTTCTTGAAGGTCGTCATGCACCCGGCGTGTCCCGACTTGAGCCGCCTGCCCTTTCTCTTGCCGGACGGGATGGAGATCGCCGGTGACGCCGACGTGCGCCAGATGGTGATCGACCTGCGCGGCGGCGCGTTGCAGGAGGGTACGAAAGTGGACGCGGCGCTGCCCCACGCCGTGGTGACCGGAAGCGGGCATCGATTCACTGGAGCGATTGCCGTGGACGGCGGAATCACTCGCGTCCACGGCGACCGCCGATTCGACTTTCGGGCCCAAGTGACCGATCTCGACGTGGAACGGATCAACGGCGCGCCCGCGGTCGGAAGTCACGTTCTTCACCTTCCACGGATGACCGTCGTAGGCGACGCGCGCGATCTCGATCTCGCGAACGCTCTGGCCGACGCGCACCTCGTGGCGGAGGCGACGGATGGGGAGCTGGCCGACCTCCGGGTGCTCAGCGCCTATATTCCCCGAGAGGTTTCGCTGGCGTTGATGGGCGGCAGAGGCAAGGTCACCGCACACCTCGAGACATGGCGGGCCGACAAGAGAGCTGCGGGCAACGCGAAGTTGCGGGTGGACGACTTGAGTCTCCGGCTGGGGAACATGCGCGTGCAGGGCGCGGGGTCCGTCGACGCTTCGTTCGGATCCTTTCCGTGGGAGACATCGCGATTGCAGGACGCCAAGCTGTCGCTGGAGGTGGCGGGCGGCACACTCGCGTCGGAGCAGCGGCCGGCAATCCCATTGGTCCGAGTGGCCGATCTCCGCGTTGACACCAGCGCTGCCATCGTCGCGCTAAAGGACCCCCTTCGCGCGCTCCGTGCCTCGATCTCCCTGCATGGAGGCGCGATTGTCGACCCCGATCTTCTCCGTGCGTATCTACCCAAAGGGGCCGAAATGCATGTCCTGCCAGGGAGCGCGCATTTCTCTCTCTCGAGCGATCTCACGCTCGCCGATCACCTCGCGAGCGGGACTTTGGACGTCGCTTCGGCGAAGCTCGGCTTCTCCTTTCGCGATTTCCGAATCCACGGCGATCTTCGCGGGAAGGCACGCGTGCATGCGTGGCGTTGGGAGCGGGGTGACCTGGCCCTCGACCGAGCCGATGTCGACGTGACGAACGTCCTGATTGATCGGCCGGGCGATGAGTCTCGCGGCCGGCCGCCGCTGCATGGGCCACCCGACCGAACGCCTTCGACCTCGCCGGAGCACGCGCTGTCGTTCCGTCGCATTGCGTTGGGCGCCAGGAGTTCCCGCTTCTCGTTCGCTGACCCGCTCGCGCAGCTGCAGCTCACCGCGTCCCTCGTCGATGCCCAGGTGCACGACTCGGCGATCGTCAACGCGTTCTTACCGACCGGAGCGCCCTTCGCCATTCGTGCGAAGGACGGGAGCTTTTCGAGCGACATCCAGGCCTCGATTCGCGCGCAAGTTCTCGAAGGAACCGTCGCCGTGCGCGCCCGACGCATGGGGATCGGAGGAAAGTCGTTCTTCCTTGGTGGCGATATCGACGTTCTTGCCCAAGTCTCGGACTGGGACTTCACGGCCAACACTCTCGCGGTGAAAGACGCGCGTGTTCTCTTCTCCAACGTCGCGGGAGGCTTCCACGGAGGCGCCGACGAGGGTCCCGACGTAGCCCCCGGATCCGGCCGCCGCTCCAGCAAGACGGACTTCCGCGCCGAGCGGGTCGAGATGCGGGCGAAGACCCCCAGGCTGGATCTCGTCAAGCCCTCCCGTCGAAACCTCGACGCGGGCCTCGCCGTCGTCGACGCCGAGCTCCCCGATGCGACGGTGCTTCAGCAGTTCATGCCCGCCGATTCCATCCTGGCCCTCGAGTCGGGCCGCGCGAGCGTATCCGCGAACCTCGAAGTCTCATCGACCGAGAGCACGGCGCATGGCTCGCTCAACATGGACCTGGCACACACAGGAATCCGCTTCCACGAGACGCACCTTGCGGGGGACTTCGAGCTATCCGCACGCGTCTTGGGTTATGATTCGGATCACGATCTCCTCGACGTTTCGGGTAGCCGCTTCTCCATGCGCGACGTCCAAGTCACGAACGCCTCCACGAGCACATTACAATGGCAAGGAGATGCCGTTTTCAACGAGGCGACGCTGCGTCTGGGTTCGCACCCCGAGCTCGACGGACGGCTGGCCATCGAGGCCGCGGACGCGAGCCCGATACTCGCCATTCTGCTCGGAAACGGCATTCCTGGGATTTTCGTCGGACTTACGAGGATGCCTCACCTATCGGCCGCCACACGGTTCACGGTGGGGGCGCGCTATCTCGCTTTCCGAGACCTCGATGCACATGGCGGCGACCTTTCGATCGAGGGCATTTACGTCCTCGGACAAACCCATCGAGCAGGGGCGTTCGTGGTGGGCAAGGGGCCGCTCTCGGCCGGGTTTCGGCTGGACGATGAAGGCGCGCACCTGCATTTTTTCGGACTTCGGAGCTGGCTTCGCGACGAGACCCGCGCATCGATGCGGTTGCTCGACTCGCCGCAGCCTCCATCGGACGCGGCCTCGCCAGTGGGCCAGCCCCTAGCGCCGTGATGCCCACACGCGCCGCAAGCTCGATGGCCGGGTTGCCGCGCCGCGCGGCCGCCAGGTCTGGTGCCGCGACGGCCGCCTTCCTTTCCTTCATGGGCGTGGCTCGCGGCGCTCTGGCTACGGATGCCTTGAACTCCAGCAACCGGCCGGCGAGCGCCGACGCGGCCGACGGGAGTGGCGCGCACAACGAGTTCAATCTCCTTCCCGTTGGGGGTGGGACCACGGACATCGGGATCGGCGGCGGCTATTTCATGGGCTACGACCGCGTGAGCCCGGGGCACGCGCCCTACGAATGGAACATCGAGTCTGCGGCATTCGTGACCTTCGCGCCCGGCGCTGGCGGAGGGGTGGTCGTTCCGTATCAAGATTTTTATCTCAAGATCACGGTACCGCGCTTTCTGCTACCTACCTTGGCGCTCGAGATTCGTCCCGCGTACAGCTGGGAGACGACGCTGCGTTACTACGGACTTGGCAACTCGTCGTCGTCGCTGCCGCCTGCGGGCGCGCCCAGCAAGTACTTCGAGTACGGGCGTCTTCACCCGGAGGTCGACGTCGAGCTGCGCTGGGGATTCGTCGACCACGTCATCGGTCGAACAGGAGTTCGGTACATTCAGAATTGGTTCCAAGTGCCCGTCGACTCGAAGCTCGCGCAAGACCGGCTCACGGGGAGCGCGGAGGTGAAGGGTCTCCTCGGATCGACGGCTCCGAGCGGAGTGGCGCTGGTCGACTACGGTGTACAATTCGACAATCGCGACAACGATGTATCGACGCACGCGGGAATGTTCCACTCCCTCGACGTGCAGCTGAGCCCGGGGGGTACGTCGTGGCTCCCGTACCGCTACGTCGAGGCGACCGCCGACATGCGCTTCTACGTTCCGATATGGAAGCCCCGAATCACGCTCGCGGGGCGCGTGGTGGGCGACGTGCTCGTTGGAGATCCGCCATTTTACGCGCTCACCTGCTTCGAAGACACGTACGCCATCGGCGGGCTCAACGGAGTCCGCGGTGTCCCCGGGCAGCGCTATTACGGCAAAGTCAAGGCGCTCGGGAACCTCGAGATCCGCACGGAGCTCGCGTCGTTCCACGCCTTGCGCAAGCCAATGGTGTTCGGAGTCGTCGGCTTCCTCGACGGAGGCCGGGTCTGGGCCGATACGCGGCCGCAGCCCGAGCTCGACGGCCACGGGGTCGGGCTCAAGTACGGCGTCGGCGGCGGGCTGCGGTTGCAGTCGGGCTCGGCGTTCGTGATTCGACTCGACGTCGCCTGGTCTCCCGACGCGACGCCCGTGGGAGGGTACGTCGCTGCGGGGCAGATGTTCTGAAGCGATCCATCCGCTCCTCGACCGTGGACGAGACCCCATGTACACTCGCCACATCATGATCGGATATCGCAGCCGCACCTCGACCGCCGGGCGGAACATGGCAGGTGCGCGGGCCTTGTGGCGCGCGACCGGGATGACCGATAGCGACTTCGAGAAGCCGATCATCGCCATCGCGAACAGCTTCACACAGTTCGTCCCCGGGCACGTCCACCTGCACGACGTCGGTCAGAGCGTGAAGAAGGTGATCGACGACGCCGGCGGCTGGGGGGTCGAGTTCAACACGATCGCGGTCGACGACGGGATCGCCATGGGCCACGGCGGAATGCTGTATTCGCTTCCCAGCCGCGATCTCATCGCCGACAGCGTCGAGTACATGGTCAACGCCCACTGCGCAGACGCGCTCTTTTGCATCTCCAACTGCGACAAGATCACGCCGGGAATGCTGATCGCGGCCATGCGCCTGAACATCCCGACGATCTTCGTGTCCGGGGGGCCGATGGAGGCCGGCAAACTCGCCGGCACACGCGATCGCAACGGCAAGCCGCTCACGGTGAAGCTGGACCTCATCGATTCGATGATCGCGTCGGGCGACGCCGCGATCGGCGACGCCGAGCTCGCGCGAATCGAGGCGGCGGCGTGCCCGACTTGCGGCTCTTGCTCGGGGATGTTCACCGCAAACAGCATGAACTGCTTGAACGAGGCGATCGGTCTCGCCCTGCCGGGGAACGGAACGCTGCTGGCCACGCACGCCCTCCGCCGGGACCTCTTCGAACTCGCCGCGAAGAAGGTGGTCGACATGAGCAAGCGGCATTACCTCCATGGGGACGCGTCGGTCTTGCCGCGGAGCATCGCGACCTTCGAGGCGTTCGAGAATGCGATCGCGCTTGACATCGCGATGGGCGGCTCGACCAACACCGTTCTCCACCTGCTGGCGATCGCTCATGAAGCGGGTGTTTCGTTCACGATGGCCGACATCGATCGGATGTCGCGCAAGGTCCCCAATATCTGCAAAGTCGCCCCGTCGTCGCATTACCACGTCGAAGACGTGCATCGAGCGGGCGGAGTCTTCACGATCATGGGCGAGCTCGATCGCGCGGGCCTCATTCACCGCGGCGCGCTGACCGTGCACGCCCGGACCATGGGCGAGGCGATCGACGCCAACGACATCCGCTTGCGGTCGGCGAGCACAGAGGCGACCAGGCGGACGCTCGCGGCGCCCGGCGGCGTGCGCACGAAGGTCGCCTTCTCGCAAGACACCTACTTTCCCGCGCCCGATCTCGACGCCACGCATGGCTGCATCCGCGACGCCGCGCACGCCTATGCGAAAGACGGAGGGCTATCCGTTCTCCACGGCAACATCGCCGAGGACGGATGCATCGTGAAGACTGCTGGCGTCGACGAGTCGTGCTGGCAGTTCGAGGGTCGGGCGCGCGTCTTTCAGTCGCAGGAAGGTGCGTGCGAGGCGATCATGGGCGACCGCATCGTGCCGGGCGACGTCGTGGTCATCACGTACGAAGGTCCGCGCGGCGGACCGGGGATGCAAGAAATGCTGCATCCGACGTCCTTTCTCAAGGGGAAGGGGCTGGGCAAGGAATGCGCGCTCGTGACCGACGGCCGCTTCAGCGGCGGAACGTCCGGCCTGAGCATTGGCCACGTCTCGCCCGAGTCGGCGGAGGGTGGGGCCATCGCGTTGATCGAAGAAGGGGACCGCATTCGAATCGACATTCCCGGGCGGACGATCGCCCTGCTGGTCGAGCCCAAAGAGCTCGATCGCCGCCGCAAGGCGATGGAAGCGCGCGGTCCGGATGCGTGGCGCCCGAACCGCGATCGCTGGGTCTCGCCGACGCTGCAGGCCTACGCGCTGATGACGACGAGCGCCGCGCGCGGGGCAATTCGGGACATCTCCCAGATTCAGAGGCGCGACAAGGCACCGCGGTCCTAGGGTATTGGCGCGGTCATCGCCCCTTCCAGCTCGTCGACAATGCGCTGGGCGGCTGCCCGGCGCGCTTCGCGGTTGCCCTCATTCCGGATCGGTCTCCCGACCACGATGTAGTCGGCGCCCAGTCGAAGCGCTTCTGCCGGCGTGCAGGCGCGCTTGTGATCGTCGCCGGTCGCCCATGCCGGCCGGATACCGGGGCTCACCAGGGTGACCTTCGGGAACTCGGCTCGGAGGAGCGCGATCTCTTGCCCCGAGACGATGAACCCGTCGGTCCCCGTGGTCCTCGCCAATCGGGAGCGCCGTACCAGGTCGCTGTGGAAGTCCGCCGCGTCACCGCCCGTTTGCCTCGCGAAATCGGCTGCGTCCATGCTCGACAGAACAGGCACCCACAGAAGCTCCGGGCCGGCGTGCGAGCCACGGGCCCTGACCGCGGCGCGAATGGTCGCCGCCCCCACGCTATGGCTGAGCGTCAGGAATCGCACACCCATCTCCGCCGCGAGACGCACGACATTGCCAATCGTCGCGGGGATGTCGTCAGGGAGCTTGAGGTCGACGAAGATCGATTTGTCGCCCATATGTCCGATCAAGTCTTGTAGGCCGCCCCCCAGAAGGAGCTCGAGCCCGACTTTGTAGAACGATACGAGTCCCTCGAGCTCGTCGACGAGCCGGAGCGCCTCGGCGCGCGTGGGGACGTCGAGGGCGACGATGATCCGATCCTGCGGTTTCATGGGCGATCCCACTGTGGTGGCCACAGATACCACAGGGGACGGCAGGCTCATTGCCCCGTCGGGAGCACGGGCGCCGGCGACACGCTTGGCACGCCCAGGGCCTGGCCGAACGAAATATGAAACCCGAGCGGAGCGATGGGGATGCCCGCGGTGTCCAGCGGTCGCTCCATGGGGAACGCGATGTCGGCGCGAAACACGATGCGATCGAGCTGCGGGAAGAGGGCGCGCAATCCGACGCCGATCGACTGGTAGGGCGTGAAGGTCTCGATCCGCTGGAAGGCGTCGCCGGCGTCGAAGAAGGCGACTCCCGCGAGCTGGCAAGTCAGGATCTCGACCGGGCGGCTTCGAAGCTCCACGTTGTACGAAACGAAGTTTTGGCCGACGAAGAAGTTCGTCGGGTAGCCTCGCAGCCGGTCATCGCCTCCGAGATACGTGGTCTGGTTGAGGTAGTTGCGCCAACGGTAGAGAAGCGTCGCGTCGAGCACGACGCGACCGAGGCCCGCGATCGTCGGCGACACGAAGAAAACCGTCGGTTCGATCGCCGCGTCCGAGATGCGGTCCACTTCGCGTTCGGTCCGCGATTCGAAAGCGAGGCGGAAGAGTCCGTCGCGAACCGCCATCGTGTATTGGATGGCGCCGTAAAAGCCGACCACGTCGCGGGTCGCGCCGAGTGCGCGAAAGCTCGGATAGACCCGCAGGACGATGTCGTGCCCCAGGCGATGGTCTTCCTGCAGACCGAGGGTGTCGAAATTGATGACCCGCAAGTATCGCTCCGTGTGCGTGTGGTACTGGATCGCGGGGCCGACGCGCGTGTCGCTCACGGGGACTTGGGTGCCGACGAAGTCGGCGACGGTGCGCGGATCGGCCCCTGGAAAATCGACCCGATAAAGCTGCCGGTTGATCCCTGCCGCGAGGGTGACGTCGTGCTTCACGTCCCACCCGAACGAACGCGTCAGCTCGTAGGTCGTCACGTACTGGCGCACGCGGTATTCGTAGGGAACCGCCCGCTTGGTCGCGCTGTCGACGAATTCGCTGAGCTGCGCGTTGACGTAGCGGCGAGAGATGTAGTCCTGCCAAGCGACGCTCGCATCCCACGCCCACTCGGTGCGTCCCGAGTAGAGCGGCTGCCCGGTGACGAGCGATCCGAACGAACCCTCGAGCGCCCCGCTCCCGTGGTTGACGATCACGTCGGCCAGTGCCTGCACGGCGACGCGCGACGTCCCCAGGCGGGGCGCGACGTAGCCCAGACCGAACGTGTTGGCCAGGGGCTCGTAGATGAAGTCCGCGGCAAGGGTCTGGTGCGTTCCGAAGAAGTTTTCTTCGGAGGGCTGCGCTTCGAAGAACTCGACCCCGCCGGGCGTCAAATCGCCGCTCCAATTGAGGCGCAGGCTCCACACGTCTTTGGTGATGACCACGACGCCGACGCGATCGGGCGTGCTCCCTTTGGTGGCGACGACGAGAACGACCGACAGCTGCGGCAAGAGGCGCAGGTTGCGGAGGGTCTCGTCCACCAGAACTTGCCGGTAGGGCTCCCCCACGCGCACGAGGAGCTCGCGCTGGATCACCGACCGGCGCGAAGTGAAGTGCAGCTTGTTGACCCAGCGTGGCAGCGGATCGCGCGGCTCGATGACGTCGAGCGGAACGATTTCGATGTGTTCGATCGCCTTGCCGTCCGGCGCGGGGTCCCGCTCGACTGGCTTCGATGGCGCGCCCGCGGGGCCTCGAGACTTGCCCAGCGAAGCGAGCACCTGGTCAATCGTCTGATCTTCGTATGCGGAGTACACGAGCCCGCGCTCGGCGGGAGGCGGCGCCTGCTGCGCGGACACGATGCTCGACGCTAGGACTGCGACCAGGAATGCCGCGTGTCGGGGTAAGGAAGTCGTCATTGCAGTCGACTGTCAGCGCCGGATCGGGTGAGAGCCACCTGTCACGCGCCGCATCATAGGAGCAAGAGAAGAGGCGCGGGGCCTCCTCTCGACGCCGATCGCCGGTCGACGCCGATCGCCGGTCGACGCCGATCGCCGGTGCGGTATGCTTCTGCTCATGCGGTCTGCGCTTGTCCGTCACTCGTCCGCGGCTGTTGTCGCGGCGCTGGCCATCGCTGCGTGCGCGAAGAGCGGCGGTTCGCAATCGCCGGGCGACACGATGTCGCCGGGGGGCGGTTTCGACCTGGGCGGGAGCAGCGGGGGGGGCGGCGGAGGTGGAAGCGGCGGAACCTCCTTGCCCGGCGCAGCCGACGGCGGCGGGGGCTTTGTCATCTCCGACGCGAGCGCCGGTTCCAGCGGCGATGCGTGCCAGCACTTCGACGTGCAGTTCGTCCCCAAGATTCCGCTCGTTTTCGTTCTGGCCGACCGGTCGGGGAGCCTGTTCAACACGATATCGACCAAAGACGGAGGCACCACCAACGAGTGGATCCCGCTGCGGACGGCGACCCTCGCCGTCGTGCAGAGCCTTCAGTCGCAGGTTGCGTTCGGGTTCGGTGCCTATACGGGCGAGGCCGCGACCATGATGTGCCCCATCTTCGACGCGGCCCCGATCGCGCTCAACAACTATCCGGCGATTTCGACGCTTTACAATTCGCTCGGACAACCGATGTTTAAAGCCGAGACGCCCGCGCAGCCCAGCTTGGAGAAGGTGGCGCAGCTGCTCACGCAGGCGGTGGCCTCGCAGGCCGATGCAGGATCGGGCAGCGCCGGGCTGGGCCAGCCGGGGGGCGAGTACATTCTGTTCGTGACCGACGGGGAAACCGACTTCTGCGACGACGGCAACGCGGTGTGTCCGGCCGACGCGGTGACCGCCGAGATCGAGAAGCTCTACACGCAGGGCATTCAGACGATCATCCTGGGCATCGGCTCGACCCTGACGGGAATCTCCGGCCCCGTCCTCCAAGGGTTCGCCAATGCGGGCGCGGGGATCACGCCGCTCGCGCCCCCCAACGGTGGCGGGGGAGCGCCCCTCTTGCCGACGGACATCTATAACCAGTGCAACGGCGTTCCCGGATGGAAGGCTCTCTCGACGGGGGCTGGTCTGACGATGGGCCAGGCGCTCGGAACGTACGCCGCGCCTGACGCGGGCGTGACCAACGCGCCGCTCTACAGCCCGGACGTGACGAACGTAGCCGACCTCACGAACAAGATCGCGACCGCCCTGGCGACCGTCAAGAGCTGCTCGTTCGACTTGCAGGGCAAAATCAAAGTGGACTTGCCCAACGCCGGCAAGGGCAAAGTGAGCATCGACGGCACCGCAGTTCCCTTCGACCCCACCAACGGGTGGACCATGTCGAGCGCCACGCAGCTCGACTTCGTGGGCAGCGCCTGTCAGGCGTGGCGCGCGACGGGGAAGAACGTCACCTTCGATTTCCCCTGCGAAATCATCATCACGATTCCCAAGTGATCGGCCATCTTGCGCTCGAACCTCAGTAGGGCATTCCGGGAACGGAAAGGGGGACTTTGTACAGCCCCTGGTTGCCGCTGCTGCCCTGGGTGGTGATGTAGAGGGTCTTGTGATCGTCGCCGCCGAAGGCGACGTTGGTGACCCAACCGGATGCGGTGGGAACGCTGAGAAGCGCACCGACTTGTGCGCCCGTCGGACCGAGGACCAGGACGTTGGCCGTGCCGATGACCGCGCCGTACAGGTTTCCCGCGCAATCGAGCGCCATCCCGTCGACGTTCAACGTCGCGTTCGGGGCGAGCGCGAACGCCGACCCCGGCCCGGTGCTGCCGTCGGGCATCACGGCGTATTTCTGGATTCCGTTGTTCGACGACACGAAAAGCGTGCTCTCGTCGAGCGAAAGGGTCACCCCGTTCGGCTGGCCCAGCATGGCGTCGACCACGGAGAGCGTGCTCGTGGTCTGCGAATACCGATAGACGCGCGTCGCGGTCTGCGGAGCCGGGCTAGGCGCCTGGAAATTGGGATCGGAAAAGTAGATGGTCCCGTCGCTTCGAATCGCCAGATCGTTGGGTGAATTGAAGCGACTGCCCATGTAGCTCGACGCGATCGACGGAAGGACGCGCATGCCCGTCGACAAATCGAAGCGGGAGATCGAGCCGTCCTCGTGAACGGCGCCGAAGAGAACCCCGTTCTTGTCCACAGCGAGCCCGTTCGAGCCCGAGTCGGCGACGGCGACGGTGACGGCTCCAGAGCTCGTGACTTTGAGGATGCGCGAGGGCGGCGGATTGGGATTGCCGGGGTACTCCGACACGTACAACGCGTCGCCAATCCACACCGGACCTTCGAGGCTGGTGAAGTTGTAGAGGGTGTTGTTGAACGTGTCGCTCGGCGGTACGCCGGCCACCTTGACGGCGGTCGCCCCCGCAGGAATCGGAGGGCCGAAAGGCCCCGCCGGGCAAGTCCACCCGGACGTTCCTCCCTCCCCGGAGGCCGACGCCGCATCGTGACCGCCGTCCCCGGTGCCCGGCCGCCCGCCGCTCGAGCTCGACCCGCCGGAGTCGGCCCCAGGGACCGACGCGTCCAGGCCCGATCCCGAGCCCGACGAGCTGCCGGCGCCGCTGCCATTTCCGTTGCTTCCGCTTCCGCCGCTGCTGCTCCCGCTCCCCCCGTTGGACGAGCCCGACGACCCGGAGGAAGTCGCCCCCTCCACGCCGCCCGCGTCGCCGTCAGGTTGCCCTTGCCCGGCCGTGGCGCAGGCGCCGACCGATGGGCCCGTCATTGCAGATATAATTCCGATCGCGACCTTCCGACGAACGTAAGC
Organism: uncultured Polyangiaceae bacterium; assembly: GCA_964531095.1. Classification (GTDB taxonomy): domain Bacteria; phylum Myxococcota_A; class Polyangia; order Polyangiales; family Polyangiaceae; genus Palsa-1150. Next base: position 216,565 of record CAZHED010000002.1, read on the forward strand.
AGCCATGTTGTGGGCGGCGGATGCTATCACGCTGCCCCCAGCATGCGCGCCCCCGCGCTCCCCGAACTCGCGCTCGTGGTCCTCTTGTGCGTGGCCAGCGGCGACCTCGAATGCGGCTCGTCGCTCACGGCTCCGCAGCGCCGCGGTCAAGCGCTGTACGCACGCATGTGCGTCGTCTGCCACGGACGGGAAGGTGCAGGATACGCGGCCGATCAAGCGCCCGCCCTCGCGCACCCCGATTTCCTCGCGTCCGTCACCGACGACTACCTTCGAACGGCGATCGCCGCCGGGCGACGGGACACGACGATGTCGGCGTGGTCCACGGCGCGGGGCGGTCCCCTCGCGGCGGAAGACATCGACGCGATCGTCGCCTTCCTCCGAAGCTGGCAGCAAGGCCCGCCCGCGGTGCTCGATGAGCGTCCGGCGTCGGGCGACGTCGCGCGTGGTGGCGCGATCTTCGAGCGTGAGTGTGCGCGGTGCCACGGGGCGCGCGGCACGGGCGGACCGGATGTCCACATCGGCAATCCCGACCTATTGGCGAGCGCGAGCAACGGCTTTCTCCGCTATGCCGTTCGCCGGGGCCGTCGCGGTACGGCCATGCCGGGCTTCGAGCCCAAGATCGGCGAAGCCGGCGTGGAGGACGTCCTCACGCAGCTGAGGAGCTGGCAGTCGAGCTCCGCAGGGGCTCCCTCCCGGCCTGCCGCGCCGGCGACGATTCCGCTCGGGCCGGTCCCCCTGCATCCGCACGGGCCGGAGCCGCTCGGGTTCCACGCCTACCCGGCGATGACCTCCGTCGACCTCGTGAAAGCGGAGCTCGACCGCGGAGCGCGCATTGGCCTGCTCGACGCGCGCGCTCCTTCGGACTACCTCACGGGGCATATCGCGGGCGCCGTGAGCGTACCGTTCTACGATCCGGATCCCTACCTTGCGTCGCTCCCGAAATATGCGTGGCTCGTCTGTTACTGCGCGTGCCCTCACGCCGAGTCCGGCCAGCTCGCCCGCAAGCTTGCGACCAACGGCTTCACCAAAGTCACCGTCCTCGACGAGGGATTCAACGTCTGGCGGACCAGGAGCTATCCGACGCGCGAAGGGCCCGATCCATGAAGCCATTGCATCTTCGCGGCCCGGTGACCGTCCAACCGACATGACCAGGAAATCGCCGATGATCGGACCTTCTCGTATGCTCGTGGTGTTCGCCGCGCTCTGCGCCACGCCTATCGCCGGCTGTTACCTGGAGGCCCGCACGGTGCCCGCCGCGGACGAGACGACCTACGAAGTGGCGCCCCCCCCGCCGCCGGTCGCCGAAGTCGAGGTGGTTCCGGCGCCGCCTGGGCCCGAGTACATCTGGGTGGCCGGGTACCACCGCTGGAACGGTCGTCACTACGTCTGGATTCGCGGACGCTACGAGCGCCGTCCGCATAGGCGAGCACACTGGGCCCCTGCCCATTGGGAGGTGCGCGGCCGAGGCCACGTGTGGGTCGAGGGGCGGTGGGAATAGGCCCATGGTCCGTCCCCGGAGCTTCTGTGTCCTCACGGTGCTCGTTCTCGGGTTTGCCGCGGCGGCTGTCGCGTGTTCCGGCGACGCGCGATTCACCACGCGATTCGCGTCGGATTTCGTCCCCGGGGAGCACGTGGTGTCGGTGCTCGGCGTCTACCGCGATGGCCGGATGAGCAGCGAGGCCTGGGGGGCCATCGGTCCGCGGATCTCCGCGGCGCTCGGCGCGCACGAGTGCAACGTCGCCTACGCGGAGCCGCTCGTGTCCAAGAATGGCCCCCTCTGGTCGGCGATCGACGACTACGCGCGGGCGAACGGGCCGACCGACGACTTGCTGGGCCAGCTCGCGCCCGCCGCGCAAGGAGACCTCATTCTGGTGCTCACGCTCGCCGGGAAGGTGCCTGTGCGCGCAGCGGCCGCGTCGTTGGCAGAGGAGTCGTCGGCATCGGCGCGCGCTGGCGGAGGCCGTGGGGGCATGGGTGGCGGCAGGGCCATGGGCGGGGCGCCGCCGGCGGGGCCGGTCCGAAGGGAAAGCCCCGACACGAATGCGCTCGACCTTTCCGCGTCGCTCTACTCCATCGCTCGGGGCCGCTCGGTTGCGCTGGTCGCGATGGAGTACTCCGGTGCCAGCGCCGATGAGGCCGTCGCGCTTTTCTCTTCGAAGCTTGCGAAGGAGCTTCGGTCGGCGACGTGCGCCGGGTGGACGTGGGACGACAAGGTTGACGCCGGACGTATTCGTGAGATGGTCGACCGATAGCCCCTCGCGCTCCGCAGTCTGCGCAGGGCCGGAAAGCCGATCCGCCTCCAACAGAACGTCGACCGGAGCCACGAGTCTTGGTGCGCATTATTCACACTTATTCCACAATGGGGGGTGGCCGTACTCGGGCTTCCAACCTATACCTAGCGGCCAAGCTCTCCCGGCATTGTCGCGAATCGGGGACAGGAACAACGCCATGACGGCACGTCTGCCTTTGCCTTGGATGTTAGGTTCATCCGACGACCCCAACGCCTCGCCGTCGGTGCGGGCGCAAACCGCCGTCGTGCGATCGCTCGCCGACGCGCTGGAGCAGCTTGCGCCATCCAGCGACTCGGCCGTCTCCATCCGTCAGCAGCTCGCGGAGGAGCTGGCCCGCCTCGGGTATTGCATCCAGGAATCGGCGGCGCTCCCGGCGATCACGGAGTAGGGTATCGACCCACCACGGTCATGGCCCTTCGGCCCGGCGCTAGAGGATCGTCGCACGTGCCCCTACGATCCAGCCCACTTTCCTACGGGGCCCTGGGGCGCGTCAGGGATCGGGCGGGGGATTCGACTCGAGCTCCTGGACCTCGTCGAACGTGAGCGCTCTCCCGTAGATGGCGACATCGTCGATGTCGCCGATGATGAAGCGCTTGTCGTACCCGGGCGGCTGCAAAGCACCCGACCACGTGCCCATGTATAGCGCGTTCGTGCCCGGCAGAATCGGTGGAACGCCGCCTTTCGTCTCTCTCAACACTCCGTTGACGTAGAGCGAGAGCGTGTGCGCATTCCCATCGACTATGGACACAATATGGAGCCACTGGTTGGGAATCACGCAGGCACATCGGTCGAGCTCGTAGCCTCCGTCCACGCCGTGCCAGTAGGCGAAGTGTGTGGCTGTTCCGCCGTCCCAGGGCTCGAGGTTGACCTGCCACCCCCCGTCGCGAAGCACTTCGGTGCTGAGAAACGACCCGTAGGCGAACTGCAGAGAAACGCCGGGGGCAAGCGCCATTCCGAATGGCGGCCCGGAAGCCGTGCGGAGCCACATGGACACGCTGAAGCTCGGTGGTGCATCGGGGAAGTTGTCGACGATGATGTAGTCGCCCCAATTGAAATGCAGAGCTCCCCCGAACTTGCCGCCGTCGAACAGCCACGTGCTGCCGTCGAGGGCGTTGAGCGTGCCGTAGCGTTTCTGTCCCGACGAATCGTTGATGAAAGAGCCGCCGTCCTCGTCGAACCGGTAATGCGCCAATAGCCCGACTGCGAGCGAGCTCTGGACCCCGCTGTCGGTGGCGTCGGCGGCTTCGGTGGCGCCGTCGGCATCGTCGGTGACGCCTGCATCGATGGGGACGGTGGCGTCGATGGGGACGGTGGCATCGACGACGGGAGCCAAGGCCACCGTCGCGTCGAGACGGTGGGTATCGCAGGCGGCGAACGCCGGCGCCGCAAGCATCACAAGCATCACACGGGTGTCTTTCATAGCCACCCCACGACCGACAGGGTCCCGGCGAGCGACGGCTGGTCGATCGACGGCCCGTCGGCATAGTTGAAGCCCGTCACCAGATACGGGCGGGTAAAGAATGCGTGCGCCTCGAACGAGAGATCGAAGCGCTCGCTGAGGCGCAGCGCAACTCCGGTCCCCGCGTCGAGCGCGAGGGCCCAGTAGGAGCTCGACACCCCCGCGAACCCTGGATTTCCCTGTCCATCGACGGAGGCAAAGAGCGGTCCCGCGCCGATCGAAACGACGGGGCTGAGCCAGAAATCAGGCCAGGGCGTCGCAGCCAATTCCAGCAGGCCAATCTGTTGGCTGATCGTCGCGCTGCCCGAGGGGGCATCGACGCGCGGCTCGGTGCCCAGTCCTGCGAAAGTCGCTCGAAGCTGGAACGTACGGCCCAAGAGCAGCCGAATGCGAATCAGCGCCAGCAGAGCGGCATCGATTCGGGAGAAGCCGATCAGCCCTGCGGTTCCCGCGTCGAACCCCCAGGTGGACTCGCGCCGAAGCTCGAGGTCGCTGGCCGCCCACGTCGACGCCTTTTCCGTAGCGAACTTGATCGCAGGGGAAGGGGGCGCAGCCTCGGGCGTACGATGCGACCGCATCAGGAGCTCCACGAGGCTCGCGCGGAGCAACTCGACCGCGCGTACGGCGAGGACCTGCGCGACCTGCGACGACTGCGCCTCGATCTTGGTATGCCGCACGACGGTCTTGTTGGTCAGCCGATCGATGACCCGCAGCTCCGCGGCCTGCTCGTCGGCGTCGACCAAGAGCTCGATGCTCACGAAGTTGGGATCTTGCTCACCGGACTTGGTCAGCTCCGTGTCGGGAGAGTCCACGATGGCCACGTGGAAGCCTTCGGCGGTCAGCTCGCCTTCGATTCGATTCATGGCCTCTTTGGCCGACGCCGTGGAGGAGTTCGACCGGACGAGAAACACACGCGGAGAATCCGCGAAAGCGCTGCGGCCAAACGCCCCCGACGCAACGACTGCGAAGGCGAACACCAGGCGTCGCGCGGCGGTCACCTTCCGAGTGTTAGCGCATGTGCGGTCCGAGCGTACGTTCCACTCGGAAAGCGACGCACGTATGCCTCGGCGAGGGGCCGAGCGGCATCGTTCCCGTCGATCTGCTGCACCAGCAGCATCTTTCGTCCCAGCGCTTCCGATGCATAGACGCCGTCGGGCGCTTCCATCAGGTAGGTCTCGAACCAGGAGAGCGCGCCCCGCCCGTCTTGCTGCGCATCGGCCAGCCTTCCGAGAGAGAACGCCGCGACGTGAGCGCGCTCGGACGCCGGAAACCGCCGGCGCTGCGAGAGAAAGGCGCCCCGCGCCACTTCATACTGGCGGGTGTAACGAGCCGCGTCCGCGAGCGCGGCCAGATCTTCGCTGCCGCTCGACGAGAACGCTGCGTCGAGGCCGATGTGCAGCGCCTCGTCGACGATCGCCGAGAACTTGCCGTCGGCGAGCTCCGCCGACCAGTGGTGATCGAGCGCGGACACCGTGGGAGCCACCGACCGGTGCTTGGCGCGTCGTGGAGCCGATACGTCGACCGATGGTTCCGCCGTCGCCATCGATTCCGGCTCCAGATCGCGGCTCGGCTCCGCCGGCTCCTTCTTTCCCTCCGGCTCGGGGGAGGCGAGGTCGCGAATGAGCACGTCACGCGCCCGCACGGTCAGCCATTGGCCGGCGCGAAGGGCGACCGGCTTGTCGAACACAGGCCCGCTCACCGTCACTGCGCCGTTCTCGAGCCGCACGTCCAGTCGGCTCTCGTCGCCGACCCAAGAAATGCCGAACGCAGTTCCGGTGACATTCACCACGAAAGGCCCCGCCTCGAAGCTCCAGTGGGTCGCGACCGCATGGGTGATGTAGGCATGCGCATGGCCCTCGTCGACGGTCACCTGCGCGCCATGCTCGTCGACCGAGCGGACGTGAACCCGCGCCGCCTCCGCGAGCGCGACCTCGCTGCCGTCCGAGAATCGCACCACGGGACGGTTGGACGGCCCCGCCTCCACGTACCCGCCGGCGCGCAAGTCTGCGCCCTCGACCCGATACGACAGCGGCTCGACGCGCCCGTGATGGCGCGAAACCCCAATGGCCACGATCGCGGCGCACGCACCCGCCGCCGCGACCACCCACGTCGATCGGCGAAGCGCTCGACTCTGGCGGCGGTCCGCCATCTTCGACCGAACCGCGCTCAAGATCGCCTCGCGCTGCCGGTCGGACAGATGACCCAAATGCTGCCGAGCGAGCTCCGCGGCATCGGCGGCGCGCGGGCTCAATCCTTCGGCGAGTGCCTCAGGATGCCTCATGTTCCCCTCGGCTATTCTTATCATAAGACCTCTTGCTATAGGCGGCGAGACTCGGATCTTGCTCCATCTCTTCCGAGACCACGCGCGTGGCATGGGCGAGGCGACGCTTGACGGTCGCCAGCGACAGGCCCAGCGCTTCGGCGACCTCATCGAGCGTCAGATGCTCGATGTGTCGGAGCACGAATGCCGTGCGCTCTTGCACGCTCAAGTGGTCGAGGATCACGTAGAGTCGCCGAACGGCCTGACGGGACTCGGCGTCGAGCGCTTCGACCGCGGGCTCCGGGAGCCCGTCGAAGGTCGAGACCGAAAAGAGGCGCCGCACGCGGCGTCGTCGAAGCTCCCACTTGAGGGTGCGAATCGCGACCGAAAAAATGAAGCTTCTAAGCGCATGTCGATTGCGTAGCCCCCGCACCTTGGCGAACACCTGAAGAAAAACTTCCTGCGTGAGATCGTCTGCCCCTCCCGAGGCGCCCAGGGCGCGCTGCAGGAACCGGAATACCATGGAGGCGTGCTTGTCGTACGTCGCGGTTGCCGCCCAGAGCTCGCCCGCAATCAGGGCGTCGGCGAGCTCGGCATCCTCCGGGTGGGCCTCCGGACCCCGAGGGGCGATGCGCAGTTGGGGGGTTCGTCGAAGGGCGGACATCGTTGGCTTGCCTCAGTACAGTGGTCTTGACGGCGAATTCTGGCTCACCGCGGGCTGAAAAGAACGCGCGAACCACCGCTTCGACCGGCGATTTCGCGAGGCGAGCCTTGGCATGCTTTCTGACCCGAGGCCTCCCCAGCGCTCGCCGCAGTCGCTGGATTCCGGCCACGCTGGACGAGCCGTCCGGTGCGATTCTGTTGCGTCGGGGGTCTCGGCTCTCCTACATTCCCCGCAATTCTTCTGGAGGCATGACGATGTCGCTTCGACGTTCCTTAGGTTTGCTTTCGTTGCCGATGCTCTCGACGGCCACGGCCCTCGCTCTTGGGATGCCGTCTTGCAGCTCCGACGACACCGCGCCCTACGCGGGACCGGATGCGGCCGGGAGCGGGGGAGACGGGTCGGCATCGGGAATCGATGGCGGCGGCAAGGAGGGCGGCAAGGCCGACGCGACCACGGGAGCCGGCGCAGGCGACGGCGGGGCTGGGGCGGAGACCGCCACGACGAGTGATGGCGGGGGCTCTGGCGACGATGGCTCCGCGACCGCGGACGCCGGGTTGCAAGGGGTCGACGTGGTCGTGCCGCCTCCTGTGCTTTGCCCCGTCGAGACGCCACTGATGACCAACATCGTCGACTTCACTCCGCGAGGACCCAACGCGGCGACGGACGGCTATTCGTGGGGCAGCTTCGGCACGGATTTTTCCGGCTACACCTACTATTACAACCAAGCCTACATCAAGTCCGACGTGACGACGGGCGTCTGGCATATGACCGGTAACGTCCTCGACTACTCGGGCTTCGGCCTCGGCTTCAACTGCATGATCGACGCATCGGCGTATGCCGGCGTCGAGTTCACGATCCAGGGCAATGCCGGCATCCCGAGCCAGCTGACGTTCAGTGTCACCACCGCTGCCGACGACGTCGCCGATCCGAACAACCCGAGCTACGCCCGGTGCGTCCCGGTCTCGAACCCGTACGACGGAACGTGCGCGGAGCCGCGGGTCATCATCGATGTGACCTCCACCCTGACCACCGTTTCGCTGCGCTGGAAAGACCTCTTGGCCGGCCGACCCTCTCCGGTGAACCCGGCGGAGATCACGCGCCTGACCTGGGCGTTCGCGTGGCCGTACACGTCCCCCGACGGCTCCGTCGGCTATCCGATCGACGTTACCATCGGCCACGTAGCGTTCATCCGCGACTCGTCCGCCTCCGGCGACGCTTCCAGCGATGGGGCCAGCACCGACGGCTCGGCCGACACCACGTCGTCGGATGCCTCGCCGGACGGAGCCTCGAGCACCGACGGATCCTCCGCGGATGGATCCTCGGCCGACGCGACTCCGGCTGCCGACGCACCCTCCGAATAGAGCCCTGCCGTCACTCGGCGACTGGCACGTAGTCGAACCAGTCGAAATCCGCGGGAACCGTGGAGCGACGGCCGTTTCCCGTCGCGTACAGACCGATGCGCGTGCCTGTGAAGTAAAGATGCCCGGACGCGCCGACTTTCTCTGCGCAGATCGCCCTGGTCGGGAGCGATCCGAGGGGCTGCAGGTGGCCGCGCTCCCCCGCGAAGAAGAGGTAGCGGTCCTCGCTCGCGCGAACCTCGAGCTCGAGCGGGCCTTGTCCCACCGAGCACCGCTGGACCACGCGCGACTGCCCGCGGACTCGCCGGCGCAGGACGGCTTGGCGGCCGGATGGGCCGAGCTGAATCGCGATGTCGTACCGGAAATCTTCGTTGGATCGCACGGTCAGCCCGGCCTCTTCGTTGGCGCGGCGCGGAGCGAACTCCAGCGCCGCCCGACACCGCACGCGGAAGTGTTGCTGGCTGCGGACGACGAGCGCGGGGGAGTCGACGTCGTCCAATGTGATCGCCGATCCGCGTAGCCGCAGGTGCCCGGGTCGCTCTCGGAGCGACCAATCGCGAGCGTGGGGATTGCGAAGGAAATTCCATACGAACGAGAGCTCGCTTCGGTCGAAGTCGTCGCGTTTGGGCGGCGCGGCGGCGGGCCTCGAAGAAAGCGCCGGAGCGATCGTCTCGAGCTCGATTCGGCCCCGGTTGCCGATGATCGGCCACCCGTCGCGCGTCCAGGTCACGGGCGCCAAGAACGTCTCCCTCCCGAGGAGGTGATACCGCCCCGCCCGTGGGCGAATGCCGAGCAGGACCGCCCACCAGGTTCCGTCCGCCAGCTCCACCAGGTCCGCGTGGCCGGTGGCCTGAATGGGGTCCCTCCGGCGGTCTCGATGCGAGACGATCGGGTTTCCCGGATAAGCCTCGAAGGGCCCGAACGGCGTGGAGCTGCGCGCGATGACTTCGGAGTGGTCGTATGCGGTCCCGCCTTCCGCGGCCATCAAGTAATAGGTCGTCCCTACCTTGTAGAGGTGCGCGCCCTCGGTCCAGATCCCCCCCGTGCCGCCCCAGATGGGCTTCGGCTCGCTGACGAACGCTCCCGCGTCGACGTCGATCTTCGCCTGATAGATGAGCGGGTGATCGAAGTCGGGTCCCTTGCCGTCGCGCGTGTAGTAGACCGCGTCGCCGTCGAAAAAAAACGACGGGTCGATGCCGTCGTCATCGAGCCAGATCGGGTCGGACCAGGGGCCCTCCGGTCGCTTGGCCGTCACGTAGAAGTGGCCCCCGCCGCCGACGTTGGTCGTCACCATGTAGAATCGACCGCGCCGATGACGCAGCGTGGGCGCGTAGATGCCGCCCGAGCTCCGCATGCCGCGAAGATCGAGCTGGCTGGGGCGCGTGAGCACGTGGCCCACCTGCCGCCAGTGGACCAGATCGCGGCTGTGGAAGATCGGGACGCCGGGGAAGTATTCGAAGCTACTCGTGACCAGGTAGAAGTCGTCGCCGACGCGGCAGATGCTCGGGTCGGGATGAAACCCGGGGATCACCGGGTTCCGGAAGGTGCGCGCCTTGGGGGGAGCGGCGGGAACGGTCTTCATGCGGGCGGCCTCGGAGCGGATGGGTAGCGCCTCGGGTCACCCGGGCGCGATCGCAATCGTCGAGCGGCTGTGCCTCGGCGACAAGGCCGAGCTTTCCGGCGCCCTCCCGTGCTGAAGAAACCGGCCGTACGGCCGTTCCCATGCGTAAGCCGCGTGGAGATCATCGAGAGCGCCCCGCCAGCGGACCGACCCCGCCGCATCCTGATCGTCGACGACGATGCCGGCCGTCGGGAGCTCTTCGCCAAGGTGCTCGGTCACGAGGGCTACGAAATCGACCTCCTGCCCGACGGCTCGGAGCTCATCGCCCACGTCCGCGCGCGCCCCCCCGATCTCGTTCTGCTCGACATCATGCTGCCTGAGGTCTCCGGCTTCGAGCTCTGCGGCGACCTTCGCATGATGGACGACACGCGGCTGACTCCGATCATCCTCATTACCTCCATGTACCAAGACGAGGAGAGCGCCGTCCGGGGCTTGCTGTCGGGCGCCGACGACTATGTCGTCACTCCCTCCCGTCTCGACGAGCTGCGCGCGCGTGTCCGGGTGCAACTGCGAAACCGCCGCGACCGGGAGATGCTTCAGTGGGCCAAGGCCCAGCGCGCGACGCTCAAGACGGCTGCGATGAGCGACGCCCTGACCGGGCTCGCGAACCGGCGCGCCGCCGACGAAGTGCTCGAGCCCGCCCTCGACGGCGGTGAAGCGCTGCTCGCCGTCCTCATCGACATCGATCACTTCAAGCTGATCAACGACACGTACGGGCACGTGATGGGCGATCAAATCCTCATGCAGGTCGCGCGCGCGATCAAGTCGTGCACCCGATCGGGGGACGTCGCGGCTCGCTACGGCGGCGAGGAGTTCCTGGTGATCGTCCGCGGCGCGTCGCTCGACGTCGCCGCGCGGATCGGGGAGCGCTATCGAAATGCCGTTCGACAGATCGAGCTCCCCGCTCTGCCCGGCGCCGTCTCCGGGGGCGCATCGCCGGGTCCCGCGCGCAGGCGGGTCACGGTCAGTGTCGGCGTCGCGGGAACCACGGGGGGGGGCGTGGCGGGTCGGAAGGCCGTCCTCGCGGCGGCAGACGCGTCGCTCTACGAAGCAAAGCTCGCCGGGCGCGACCGCGTGGTCGTTTATGCGTGCCCCGTGACGGGCGCGCCCGAAGGGCCGGCACGCTCGAGTGGCACTTTGGCACCGCCCGTGCTCCTGGATTCGGTGGCGGGAGCGCTCGCCGGGCCGGGAGGGTCGCGATGATCGCCGCGGGACCGACCCAGCTCACGCTGCTGGAGCAGCTTGAGCGTGACCTCGCGCGGGGCACGAGCGACCTCCCCACGCTTCCCAGGAGCGTGACCGAGGCGCTTCGCCTCGCGCGTACCCCGGGGCTCGACTTCGCCGAAGTAGAACGGGTCGCGGCGAGCGATCCCCCGCTGTCGGCGCGGGTCGTCTCGGTCGCCAACTCCGCCTTGTACGCGCGCGCGGGGATGCCGCGGATCGCGTCGGTCAAGCGCGCGGCCGTTCGCCTCGGAACGCAGGCGACGCGCGACGTTCTCTTCCAAGTCGCGTATGCGTCGATGTTCGTGGACGCGCCGCGCTTCCGGGACCTCGTGGAGTCGACGTTCCAACACGGCGTCCGCGTGGCACGCTGCGCCCGATTGCTCGCCCGGGACCAAGGGCTCGACGCCGATATCGCGTTTCTATCCGGCCTGCTCCACGACATCGGCCGCGCCCGCTGCTGGAAGCTGCTCGCCAAGAACCGCGGTACCATCGACCTCGCGGCCGCGGCCACTGCGGTCGACGTGGTGCACACGATCGCGGGGGCGGAGCTCGCCTCCGCGTGGCATCTCCCGGAGGAGGTCGTGGAAGCCTGTCGATGGCATCACGACCCGGCCGGGCGGTCGCATGCGATGCTCGTGGCCGCGGCAGACGCCGTGGCTCGGCTCGACGAAGGGCGCGGCAGCCAGGAGGAGGCGATCGCGCGGCTGGTCGACGCCAAGGTGCTGCCGGAGCGTGCCGACGAGCTGGTCGTGCGCGCGCTGAAAGAGACGCGAACGCTGGACGCCTCGTAGATTCGGCGGGCGGGGCGGCCCGGGCGCGCTACGGCGTGAAGTAGATGTTTGAGATGCAGAAGTTGAACGTCTCGTCCGCCGCGTCGGGGCCGGGCCCGTTCACCTGCCACTTCATGCCGATGAGCTGGTTGGTCTTCAAGGCTCCAAAAGGCTGGCCCCAACCCCCCTGGGTGAGATCGCTCCACACGAACTTCACTTTGGTCCACGTGCCGGGCGTGAAAGGGACATCCGAGCCGAAATCGTCGTAGCAACCACCCGCGTCGGCCAGCGCGCAAGCCGGTATGGGGCGCACGCAGTGATCCGCGGTCTGCGTATCCGGCATATCGAAGTGAATCGACGGGGGTGGACCGGAGTCCGACGGGTCCACGTTGATGTAGAAGCTGACGCCGCTGTAGTGGCTGGCGTCGAAGGGCACCGGGGGATCGCCCGTGGGGCAGGTTGGGTCCATGGGCGAGTCTTGCGGCGCGTAGACGATGCTCATCCCGAGACCCGCGTAGTTCACGACTTCACCGCCGAAGCATATTTCGTTAGTGATTTTCGAGCCATCCGCGTTGGTGACGGGGGGGGTGACCGCGGTGTCTACGAGCTGCGACGGGCCAGTGACCAGACTCCGCATAAAGAGGTAGTTTGAGGCGGGGATGTCCGAATACGTGTAATACGACCCCGCGGTCTCGCCCGCAGGTACCTGGAGTGCGATCTGCGTGCCTTTGGTTGCGGTCATGTTGTCGACCAGGAGGCCGAGAACCCCGCCGTCGGCGGGCGCGTCGGACACGCCGGTGTCGTGCACGCCGCCGCTGCTGCCGCCGCCACCTTCTTTGCCGCTGCCGTTCCCTTCGCCGTTCTTGCCGCCGTCCGGGGTGGGGGTAGTCGCATTGTCCGAGGAACAGGCCGCCACCCACGCGGACGCCGTCGTGACAGCCAGCAGGGCAAGGGCAAGGGGGAACTTGTTCGACATGCGCAGGCTCCGGGGGTTCACCATGCACGAGTCTACTGGACGTGGCGAATGAGGGCACGAGCATCTTCGCGCGGCCGCGACGCGGATTGGTCGACGCCCGTGTCTGCGACCCGCGACGACGGCCGGCGATTGGGCACGCAACCTGGGTCTTTACTCGGCCGACAGGGGCGGTAGAAGGTTGACCGGCGAGGGGGGACCGCGCGCGGCAACCCTCTTCTTCGAGGTGGGTCATGGTGTCGATTGCTCGTTGCTCGCGTGTTCCTTTTGCTTGCCTGTACGTGTCGCTCGGCCTGTTGGCCGCGTGCGGGGGGCCGGACTTCACAGCAGGTGGGGTGCAGCATTCGCCAGCGGGTGGGGAGGGGGGCAGCGGCCGCGACGACACGCCAATCATTCTGCCGAACCCTGGGTCGACGACGCATGGCGAGGACGGAGGCGGGGATGCAACGGTGGACGGTGCCCGCGGCGATGCGACATCGGACGGGACCCGAGGCGATGCGGCCGAGGGAGGCGCCCCGTTGGACGCGACGCTCAAGGGGGCGCCCGGGACGGTGACGACGACTGCGGAGGGTGGAAAAGGCGCGGACGCGGCCGAGACGGACGCGACCGGCGAGTCGGCGTCGCCTGTGACTCCTGCAACGACTGCCGATGCGGGGTGTCCGGCGGGCTATGTGTCCTGCAACGGCGGCTGCGTCCAGCTCTCGAGCGACGCGCACCACTGCGGAGCGTGCGGAAACGATTGTTCCCTGCTGCCGAACGTGAGTGCCGCGGGTTTGGGGTGCAAGGCGGGGCACTGCGCGTACCAGTGCGCGGGGGACTACGCCGACTGCGCGGACTCCGGAACCGGATGCGCGATGTCATTGCAGTCGACTTCTCACTGCGGGGCATGCGGATCGAGCTGCGGGAACGCCGCGCCAGCGTGTGCTTCGACAGACGCGGGGGGCTTCGCTTGCACGCTGGTGTGCCCTTCGGCGACGACGAACTGCACCGGGACGTGCGCGGACCTAACGAGCGACCGCAAGAATTGCGGCGGCTGCGGGATGGCGTGCGCCCCGGGCACGCGCTGCACCGGTAGCCACTGCGTGTGCGACACGACGAGTGGGTGCAATGGATGCTGCAGCAGTGCGACGGCCTGCGAGCCGTACGCGAGCGAGAGCAGCACTAGCTGCGGAACGGCGGGGAGTGCGTGCGCGCCGTGCACGGGCGGCGAGAAGTGCGATACGAGCAGCGGGAAGTGCGGATGCTCGGGTGGGCAAGCCCTTTGCGGGACCACGTGCGTGAACGAACAGACGGACCCGGCGAACTGCGGCGCGTGCGGCAACCAGTGCGGTCCCGGGTTGAGTTGCTCGGCGGGCCGTTGCGTGTGCGACGCGACGAGCGGGTGCAGTGGGTGTTGCAGCAGCGCGACGACGTGCGAGCCCTATACGAGTCAGAGCAGCGCGAGCTGCGGTACGGGGGGACGGGCGTGCGCGGCGTGCACCGGCGGGCAGAAATGCGATACGAGCAGCGGGCAATGCATTTGTCCCAGTGGGCAAACGCTCTGCGGGGGTACGTGCGTCAACGAGCAGACGGACCCGGCGAACTGCGGCGCGTGTGGCGTCGCGTGTCCGATCTCGTGCAATAGCGGATCTTGTCTGAAGGCTGTATCGATCGCGACGTCCGGCGTGAGCGCGACGACGTGCGCGGTGCTTTCGGACGGCACGGTGCGGTGCTGGGGCCTGAATTCGTTTGGACAGGTTGGAAACGGCCTGGCGACCCTCGGTTCGCCCTCTGAAGGTGTTCCCACTCCTAGGGCTGTTCTCAACTTAAGCAACGTCACGATGGCCTCGGAGGGCTTCGTTCACGGCTGCGGCCTCGTTTCTGGTGGCACGGTGGCCTGCTGGGGAGACAACGGCAGTGGCGAGCTCGGAAACGGCGGTTCTTGTACGACGACGCCCTGTCCCTCTGCCGCAGGGGCCGTGACCGGTCTGACCAACGCCCTGGCCATATCGGCCAACGGCAACGGGCTCTTTGGACACTTCACCTGCGCCCTCGTCTCCGGAGGACTCGTCTACTGCTGGGGATCGGGCGGCGAAGGGCAGCTGGGCAACAGTTCCACCGCAACCTTTCTCAACCCGACGCCGACGCAGGCTCACATTTCTCAGGTTTCAGCGATTGCCACGTATTCGCTTGGCGCGTGCGCGCTCGTGTCAGGGGGTACGGTCTCCTGCTGGGGCTCAGCCGACCCGACGGTGGTCAGTCCGGGCCCCAACGCGGCTCAGCAAGCAACACCCACACAAGTTCCCGGATTGACGGGTGCAACCGCCATCTCGGCGGGCGCCGGCACGGCCTGCGCGTTGCTCGCTGGGGGTAGTGTTGAATGTTGGGGAGCCAACGCGGACGGCGAGGTCGGTAATGGCGTATCATCGACAACCACTGCCAGCCCCACGCCGGTTGTCGGACTTGAAGGCCTTACGGTTAGGGCCGTCTCCGTAGGAGGCGCGCATACGTGCGCGCTGATCTCGGACGGCACAGTCCGTTGCTGGGGGCTCAATTATTCTGGGCAGGTGGGCAACGGAACTGTGAGCCTCGCGCCGTCCACCGACATCCTAACGCCCGCCAAGGTCGTCGGCTTGAACAACGTCGTTCAAATCGCTACAGGCAGTAGCTTCACGTGCGCGCTGCTATCGAACGGTGCAGTCGAGTGTTGGGGCGATAACCAGTTCGACCAACTCGGAACCGGTTCAACGAGCCTCAACCCGCAGCCGATTCCAGGACTTGTTCAGTGGTAATTGCGATATTTCGGAGTTGAGCAAGAGAGCCGTCGACAAACATGAACGAGCGATAAGCCTACGGCTTGTAGAAATTGCCGCTCATCGTGAGCGCCGTGAGTAGCCCGACGGTCGCATTATAGTACGTATAGTAGCTATTCTTCATCGCAACCAGGTTTGGCGTGCCACGGTTGATGCCGTCGAGTACGAACTGCCAGCCCGCGTTGACGAATGCACTGTTGCTTCCGGCAAGAGCGCCAACGGCCGCGGTACCAACGAGCGACATCGAGTTTGGTCCGGCTGCCGGCGTGCAGGACGTGCAAGGGGCACCCGCCGTCGTGTATTCGTCGAACATGTTGCCGATGCCCCCGGCGCTCTGGCCGACGAAGAACGAGTTGATCGCGGTCAGATGGCTCGCGGCTGCGGTGTTGCCCCAGCAGTAGTCCACGCCGACGCGCCAGGGCACGCGGTGTGCGTCGTACTGATAGTCGGTCGCGTTGGGATAGCCGCCCCCGCCAGCGGTGGTGCAGTTGTTCGAGCACCAGGCGGGGGGCAGAGTGCCAAGGGCGGCCATGTTGCCCAGGGCGGTGTAAACGGCCGCCGTCGCCGCCGAAAAGCCGGGGTTTGTAGCGGCGAAGATCGGATAATACGCCGGCGCGAAGTATGACGGATTCGTGTAGGCCCCCGTACCGCTGGTGATCTGGGTCGCGCTCCCGTACGTCGGCAGGTTGCTGGTGTGATCGAAGTCCGACGTCCAGATCGCATTGATCACCGCGTCTCGGTTCGTGGCGTAACTGCCGCCGCTGAAGACCTTGGAGGCCACGTGCAACGCGAACGCCGCGTCCTGATCCGCGTCCGTGGCGGAGCCCGAGCCTTTCGAGGTGTTGCCATCCTGCGAATAGATCCAGGTCATGAGATTGCCACCATGGGCACTCCAGTACGACCACAGCGCGTCGAATAGTTGCTTGTCCCCCATATAGGCAGCAATCAGCATCCCGTACGCGATGCCTTCCGAGACGACCGACCCCCCTTGCACTTCAGGGCTCATCACGATGCACTGCGTGCTGGTGGACGTGCAAGCGGCAGTCGTCGACCCCGCTTGCCTTACGAAGTTGTATTTCCAGTTTCGGTATGCCCACAAGAGGTACTTACCGGCCGCCGTCTTGCCCCCGGCAAAAGTCGGCTTCGTGCAACTCCAACCGCTCGCGCCATCCTTGAACGTCGGCATTGTCATCCCGGGAGGCGTTAGGCCATTATCGCCCTTGAAAAGCGACACGTTGTCGACCCACAGGTCGTAACTGCCGGTCGATGCGAAGTCGGGGTAGAGGGAGAACTGGAATCCCAGCGCGTTCGACGGGACGAAGACGGGAGCGGTGCAGGGCTTGGTGGTGCCGCAGGATGTCGGATCCGGGAAATACCGAGGAACGAGAAGCGAGAACGGCACGTACACCGTTGTCATCGTGCTCGGAATGGCCGTCCCGACGCCCGTCGGAGTCGATCCCGCAGCGGACAGAATGTACCCACGGTTGTTGTAGGCATCGACGCCGCCGTTGACCGCGGTTCCCGTGACCACGGTGCCCGGGTTGGCGGCGGCGTACACCGGACCTGGCTGCGTCTCCTTCGTCATCATTTCGAAGTACATCGCGCCCTGCGAGGCCATCGTCGACTCGATATCGAACTGAATGCCGTCGTACGCGCTCAAGTCGTAAGCGGCCCTCATCATGCCGGCCGACGGCGAGAACGCGGCGCCGACGCCCACGAACGATGCCGCGGTCCCATGTCCGGTCGCCGTGGAATTCAGGGCGTAATTGTTACAGGTCTCTCCCATGGGGGTCGGGTCTCCCGACGGAGCCTTTGCGACGGCGATCGGGCCATCCATCACGTTGGCCGGCGTTTGGCTTCCACCCGCCTTGTCCGCGAACACATACCAATACCCCGTACGTCCCCCCTGCTTGATCATCGACCCAGTGCCCTGCTCGAAGTCCGAGATCACATTGGGCCCCGGCGTGCCGCACATGCTCGCGCCCGCGTCGCTGACCGCGCCGCTGCTGTTCCCGCCGCTGCTCGACCCGCCGCTCCCCGACGCGCCGCTGCTGCCACCGTTCGACCCGTTGCCGCCCGAGCTCACTCCACTCGACCCGTTGCCACCCGAGCTCACTCCACTCGAGCCGTTGCCGCCGCTCGAGCCATTGCCGCCCGAGCCGTTGCCGCCGCTCGAGCCATTGCCGCCCGAGCCGTTGCCGCCGCTCGAGCCATTGCCGCCTGAGCCGTTGCCGCCTGAGCCGTTGCCGCCATTCGAGCTGTTGTCCCCCGAGCCGCTGCCGCTACTTCCGCCGCCACCGTTGTTATTACCGCCGTTATCGCTGCTTGCGCAGGCCACCACCATCGGCAGGACGACCACGGCAGCACGGATACAAACAAGGACTCGGGCACGGCGCATTGAGAAAGCCTCCTCGGCGAGCACTATGGGGGACCCGACAGCGGCCCCGCGAAAACGCCGCGTGTGTTACCACGGCTGTTCGTATTGGTCGCCCTTGGGGTGAACCTTCGGCTCACCGAAACGAACCATCTTCCGCCCTTGACGGAATGGTGCGCCATCAACGGCGCCAAGCGACGCCGCTCCGAGAGCACGCGATGGAGACCGAGGACCGAGTCTCGCGCGCACCCTCTCAGCTCAAGCCGAGTAGAAACCCGGTGATTTTCGCCGAGACCAAGCGATGGGTCCGGCGGCCGCGCGAGGGATACTTCCGTATCTGGAGCGCGGCCGACGGAGCCAGCGCGCCGGTATCGGCGAAAAGCGCCGGGTTTCTAC
>CAZHED010000002.1:234846-264175 GCA_964531095.1 uncultured Polyangiaceae bacterium
AGCGCGGCCGACGGAGCCAGCGCGCCGGTATCGGCGAAAAGCGCCGGGTTTCTACCTACGGGATGCGAGCGATCCCCGGAGACCCCTGCGCGCGATCGTGAATCGCGTCGACCGCGCACATCGCGTAGTCGCGCAGCTCTTGGTCCATCGCCCACTGGGGCGTCGGCAGCCCCGGCTTCAGGAGCAAGTCGAACTTGAGCACCGTCCACTCGTCGTCGAGCGCCCGCACCGTCCAGACCACGTCGAGGTCGTCGACGTTCCCCTTGCCGGGCACCATCCGCCCTTCGATGACGTCCACGCCGGGCGCGACGGTCTTCGGCGGCGCGAACCGCGTCACGTCCCACAGCATCACCATGCCGTGCAGCACCGCGATCTGGATGTACACGTCGGCCGAGCCGTCGGCTCCGTGGCCCACGACCCGCGATGTCCTGAACTTGTCGGGCTCGAAGTCCTTGTAGTGTGCGTAGTCGACTACGCGCGTGCGTACGGCCGAGGACGGGGCGTGGATAAGCGTCTCCGCGTGGCCGAACCGCTCGGAATGGCCGGGCGGCGTCCAGTTCCACTTGAGGGCGTGTCCCGCGGCCACGATGCGCGCTGCATCGGCATCTTGCTCTCCCCCCATCGCCAACGAGGGCACCGCGACGCACGCCACCGCCGCCAAGGACCGCCACCAGGTCGCGAAGCAAGCTCTCGTCATGGTCGTGCGCACCCCTTCCTCCCCTTAGCACCGAATGCCAGCACCGAACATGCCAGGCACGCCGGTCATGGACGAGGGCGCGGCGGGCGCGTCACTTGCGCCGAAAGCGCGCTCGGCCCTCGGTGACCCACCAGTCATTGTAGCGCTGGCGCGCGCGCTCCCGATCGCGCGGCGGGAGGTCGCTCGCGTACCCGAAATACTCCCTCGTGATCGTGCGCAGCTCCTCTCCGGCGGCCCGTCGGATCTCCGACACGTCGTGCATCAGCGCGTCGATCAACCATTCGATGCGGTGCCGCGCCCCGTTCGCTTCCCACCAGGCCAGCCACGGCCGAGCGTCGCCGCCCAAGTCTTGTCGGGTGACGCGCACCAGCGCGTCGTGCGCGGTCGCGACCACCCGCTCGTCGCCATCGGCGAACGCGGCAAGCAAGTCGGGCACGAGCGCCGACTGGCCTAGCTCTCCCATCGCGCGCATCGCCGCCGCGCGATCGGCCGGATCCGTGGAGCCCGCAAGCGCCTTGGCGGCGTCGCCGATTTCGTCCGGGAGCACTTTGCCGATGGCGGCGATCGCGTGCACGGCGGCCGCCCGCGTGCAGGCGTCGGAATCGCGCAGCCGCGCCAGCGCGTGCGGGATGGCCTCCGGATAAGGCAGCTCGCCCAACAAGTAGGTCGCCCAACCGCGCGCGTCGACGTCGGGATCCGAGAGCCGCTCGACCACGAAGGGAAGCGCGACCTTTCGCTCCCGGGCAACGAGCCGCAGCAGCGGTCCACAGTCGCTCGCACGGGGAGGGTTGTGGGTGGAGAGCAGGCGCGTGCGTTCGAACGTCACCGGTCCTGGAAATTGCGCCATGATGATCCGCATCGCGCGTTCGCCTTGCCGCAGAAGCTCGCCTTCGGAGCCCTCGTCTCCCTCGCCGCGGACCACGCGATCGACCATCGCCACGAGCTCGTGATCGAGGTCGACGATGATCGACGGCAGCCCGGCGCTCGGAGTGACGTACGCGAGCGGCGGCCGGTGCGGCGCCACGGCGAGCGACGACGACGGCGGGGGCACGTCCGGTTCCTCGGCGCCCGTCTCCCAGCCGAGCATGTCGAAGAGCGCGCGCGCGTCCATGTCCTGGGGAGGTCCGCGCTGGACTCTCGGCTCTGCGTCGCCCTCGTGGGCTCCGTCCGCCGCGTGCAACGCGGGCTCGAGCTCGGGCGCCCCGCCCGAATCGACGGGGTCTTCGCGTGGGATGGGCGGACGGCTGATGTCGCGAACGGTCGCTACGTTCGGCGGCGGTGGAGGCATGGTCGACGTCGGCAACGCCATCGCGATCGGCGGCGCC
The DNA here is from genome assembly GCA_964531095.1 of uncultured Polyangiaceae bacterium. Taxonomy (GTDB): domain Bacteria; phylum Myxococcota_A; class Polyangia; order Polyangiales; family Polyangiaceae; genus Palsa-1150. The sequence continues at coordinate 236,869 of CAZHED010000002.1, forward strand.
CACGCCGCTCGAATGGCGGACAGCTCGGCGGGCGGCGCAGCGACGGCCGCCGGCGCAGAAACGTACGCGGGCGCCGTCTTCGGCGGGGCGAGCGCGCGGGGATCGCTGGCCCGGCCCCCCGCCACGAATCCTTCGAGCTTGCGACGCACGATGATCCGTTCGAGCCCTTTGCCCACCACGGCCGCGAATGCCGTCACTTGCTCGAACCCCGTCGTCTCGACGCCGGCGTCGCCGCAGTCGCCGAGCAGGATCGCGACCACGCGCGTTCGCACGACCAGCGGGACGATCGCCATTTCGGAGTCCCGAGGGCGCTGCAAATCGGCTCGCAACACCGCGTCGAGCCCGTCGGCGGGCGCTCGGGCGAGGACCGGTGCCCGGCTGTCGCGCGCATCCGACAGGAGGCTCGGGAGGTCGAGGGGCACCCCGATGCCCACGACCCGGTCCGCGCTCGCGCCGGTGCCGAACGAGTCGCGCCCCTCGGCGATGTCGCCGTGCACGAGAAAGAGAACGGCATAGTCGAAGAATTGGCGCGAAAAATCGACGAAGAGGTCGAGCAGCGCGTTGCGGTCGGACGTTTCGTCGGCCTCGCGCTTGGCCGCGTCGAACGTCAGGGGACCGCGACGGCGGCGCCCGACCCGGGCGCCCGCCGGGATGTCACGCTGCAGAAGCTTGCGGACCCCCCCAGCCGGCGCCGACGGTGGGTCCGAGTCCTGTGCTGGGGCTGCCGGGGAAGCCGGCGCCGACGGCGGGTCGCAGTCCTGCGCAGGGGCCGCTGGGGAAGCGGCGGAGGCTCCCGCCGGGTGACGGGTCGCCGGGAGCCCCGTCGGCGCCGACGGGGAGCCCAGCGGGGGTGTGACCCGTCCGGCCGGCGGCGCCGTCGCGGGGGGCGGAACCTGCGCGGGATCCGCCGTCGCGGCGGTCGTGCCCAGTGCGGGCGTCGAGCTCGGGGGCACGGGCGCGCCGGACAAGCGCGCCACCAAGCGCCGCATGCGGCGGTCGAGGGGAAGGCCGTAGAGACGGGTGATCGCCTGCAAAACGCGCACGGTCGTCGCGGCGCGTTGCTCGATTGCCAGGCCGAGCGCGAACATGAGCTGGTCTTCGAGATCGGCCGACATGGGCTCGATGACGGCGAGAACGAGGATCTCGCCTTCGAGCTTGAGCGGTACGATCTTTCGCTCCATCGCCATGTCCGGCGGGACGTACTGCGCGGGCTCCAGCGCGACGGCCAGCTCGCCCGCGGGGGCCGGGGGCAAGCGCATCTCCTCGGCGATGAGCCGCGTGAGCGCCCCCTCGTCGACTGGCGCGATCTCGAGCAGGTTGGTGGCGAGATCGCCGCCGTACATGACCTGCCGGGCGAGCGCCTCCTCCACCTGACGCATCGTCGCGACCTCGCGCTTAACAATGAGGGAGCTCAGGGTCATGAGGGGGGGCGAAGTACAGGCTACAGGCTTCGGGCTGGAGGCTCCAGACTGCGTTCTTTGCGGGCCGGACCCGGCCGCCAGCTCCGCCCCGCGGCCTTCTCACGTCCAGCTGTCCGCCAGGGCGCGGACGAGCTCTGGCACAGTGAACTCCGCGGCCATTACGTCGACTCGCAGCCCGCGCGCGCGCGCCGTTTCCGAGGTCACCGGGCCGATGCTCGCGATCCGGGGGCGGCGGAGCAAGTCCGCGGCGCGGTCGCCGAGCAGGTCGCACAAGTTCTCGACGGTGCTGCTCGACGTGAACGTCACGGCGTCGACGCGGCCGGCTTCGAGCTCGGATCGCAGCGCATCGATCGTTTCGCGCGGCGGCGGGCGGGTCTCGTACGCCGCGACCACGTCGACGACGTGCCCGGCGGCGCGGAGCGCATCGGGCAGCACGTCGCGCGCTTTGGCCGCGCGCGCGAGGAGCACCCGCACCGCGCCCGCCCCCGCCAGGACGCGCAAGAGCGCATCGCCCAGCCCCTCGCCGCGAAACTCTTTCGCCACGACGTCTGCGCGCAGTCCGCAGCGCTCGAGGGCCCGCGCGGTCGCCGGCCCAATGGCCGCCAGCCGCGCAGCGCCGAAGGCTCGCGCGTCCGCTCCTGCGTCGAGGAGCGCTCCCCACGTCCGCTCGACGCCGTTGGCGCTCGTGAAGGCGACCCACTCGTACGCGCCGGCACGGAGCTGCGACAAAGCGCGCGCAAGCGGAGACGGATCGGCCGGGGGACCGATCGCGATCGCCGGAACGACCAGCGGCTCCGCTCCTTGGTCGCGCAGCAACGCCGCGGTTCCCGAAGCCTGCTCCGTCGCACGCGTCACGAGCACGCGCTTGCCGAACAGGGGTCGGCGCTCGAACCACCGCAGCCGGTCGTCGGGCGCACCCAACGCCACGACAACCCGGACATCCCCGAGCGCCATCGCGCGCTTCGCGGCATCGCCCGCCACGGTTGCGATCACGCGCTGCGACGGCTCGCCCGCGCCCGCGATGAGCGTCACGGGTGCGTCTGCGGGCTGCCCTTCGACGGCGCGACCTACGTCGGCGGTCGCTACCCGCACTGCCCGCCCGACGACCCCCGCGAACGCAGCCGCCGCGGCGCTCGCGCCGACGCCGGGAACGACTTCGAAGGCGACCCCGGCGCCCGCCACTTCGCGCACTTCGTCGGCACCGCTCGGCCGCTCGAAGGGGTCGCCGGAGAAGACACGAACGACCCGCTTGCCCTCGCGCGCGAGATCGACGAGCCGCGAGGGGAGGGCGCCGTCTTCATCGCGAAAGACGATGTCCGCGCGCGCGATGCGGTCCGCTGCCCGCGCCGTTTGCAGCGCGGCGTCCCCGGGCCCGAGCCCCACAAAGGAGACGATGCCGGGGTCCATCACGGCTGCGGGGCACACGTCGAGACGCCTGCGCCGACGATCGTTTCGCCGACGATCTGCCCAACGGGCACGATCGACCCGTCGCGCGGCCGGAAGCGCGTCACTTCGGTAGCCCCTTGCTGGGCGGTCAGGAGACCGGTGAACGTGTAGAAGTCGCCGCCCCAGATGGCGAACGCGTAGTTCAAGTTCTGGTTGACGCCGAGCAGCGGCGAATTCCCTATCGAATGCGCCGTCGACCGGTCGATTTGCGCGATCGCGGAGCCGGCGTCCGTCGCGTAGAACGCGAAGAGGTCCCCCGCGCCCGTGCCCGTCAGCTCGGGGCTTTGGACGGACGGATCGAACGAGCCGACCAAGTGAAGCGCGAGCGTGGTGGTGTCGAGGATCGCGAGATGCCCGCGCGTGGCCTTGTCCGCGACGTAGAGGACCTCGCCGCCGTCCGCCGCGTTCGTCGAGTACCCCATGCCGAAGTCCTGGGTGAATGTCGGAGGGGCGACAAAGCCGGTTGCCCGGCACGCCGCCGTGGCGGTGCTGACGCGAAAGAGCTCGCCGTCGTTGTAGAGAACGTAGGCGATGCCCGCCCGGTCGACCGCCATCGAGAACGGCGTCGCATCGGCAGGCACCGGGCAGCCCAACGTGCCGATGCGCTGGAGCGTCGCCGTCGGCGGATCGAAGCTCAGCAGCGACCCCTGCTCGCTGACGATGTAGATCACCGTCGAACCCGCGTCGGCGCAACCGCTCACCTGGCTCGGGTCGACGGGGGTCGCGTGGATGGGCGGCAGCGGCTGGGCGCCCGCGTCGCCGACGGGTGGTAGCGAACCGCCGCCGTCGTCGCTGGGGACGACGAGACCGGTGCGGGCCCCGCAGGCGGCGACGCCGAACACGAGACAAGCCGAGGCCCACGGTTGGCGCGGTTGCACCCTCTCACGATGACTCGAGCGACGGGGTAGGGGCAAGGCAATGCCCCCGGCGGGAGCGAGCCTCGTGCTATTCCTCTGCCGCAAGCCCTCTCTCCGCCATGCCTTTCCCGACCTCCCGCCCCCGGCGCCTGCGAGCGACCCCCGGCCTGCTCGCGCTGGTGCGCGAGACCACGCTCTCGCCGCGCGATCTGGTCTTGCCACTGTTCTTTCACGCCGCGATCGGCGAACCCCGACCGATCGCGAGCATGCCCGGCGTCTCGCAGCTTCCGGTCCGCTCCGCCGCGTCCGTGGCGAAGGATGCCGTGCGGCGCGGCCTCGGGGGGGTCATCTTGTTCGGCTTGCCGAAGACCAAAGACCCGCGCGGGTCGAGCGCGCTCGACCCCGACGGGCCGGTGCCGCGCGCCGTCGCGGAAATGAAGAGCGCGGCGCCGGAGCTCGTCGTAATGACCGACGTGTGCGTCGACGAATACACCGACCACGGCCACTGCGGCATCTTGCGCAATCGAAAGGACGGCGCCTTCGAAGTCGACAACGACGCGACGATCGAAGTGCTCGCCGAGATGGCGCTCGTGCACGCGCGTGCCGGGGCGGACGTGGTCGCCCCGAGCGACATGATGGACGGGCGGGTCGGGCGCATCCGGCGCGCGCTCGACGAGAGCGGGTTTACGGCAATTTCCCTCCTGAGCTACGCGGTCAAGTACGCGAGCTCGTTCTACGGTCCGTTTCGCGACGCGGCCGACTGCGCGCCCCAGTTCGGCGACCGCTCGAGCTACCAGATGGATCCGGCGAACGCGCGCGAGGCCCTCCGTGAGGCGCGCCTCGACGAAGAGGAGGGCGCCGACATTCTCATGGTCAAGCCGGCGCTCGCGTACCTCGACGTCATCCGCGCCGTGCGCGCGGACACGACCCTGCCGCTCTTCGCGTACAACGTCTCGGGGGAGTACGCGATGCTCAAGGCGGCGGCCGCCGCCGGGATGATCGACTACGGGCGGGCGATGATGGAGGTGCTCGTGTCGATCCGGCGCGCCGGCGCCGACGCGATCCTCACCTATCACGCCGTCGAGGCCGCCGAGGCTCTCGGTAGGTAGGCCCCGGAGCGAGCCGCGATGCCCGGAGCGATGCCCGCGCTGAGGTTCGTCGCCGCGCTTTCGGCGGCGGCAGCGGCAGCGGCCGGTTGCACCACCCACCAGTGCGACGCCAGCGGCCCCTACGACTTTCCGCCGACCGATGGCGGGTCGAATGGCGGGGTCGTTCCGCGCGTCGCGCCGCTCGGAAACGACGGACAGATCCAGTGGGAGTCCAGCCCGTTCGATGGGCCGTGGCTCGACTTCCCGGGGCAGCGCACGTACCGCATTCTCTTTACTCAGCCCTTCGCGAGCCCCCCCGAGCTCACGTTCTACATCGCAGCCGCCCCGGACGACGCCCAGGCCAACTTCGTCGTGGGCGGGGCCAATCTGGCGCAGTTCTCGGAGCTCACGGCCGCGGGCGTGAATGTCTTCAATCCTTCGTGCGCCGAGTATGGCTTGCGCGTGGTTGCCACGGGATTGGCGGCGACCGCGGTCGACGCGGGGCAAGACGACGGCGGATTGCCGGGCTCGACGGGCGACTGACGAAGCTCGATGCGGCCGTCGCGAGCCAATGAAAGTACCTTTGGTCTTCGCCCGGCACTCAAAAAAAGCGTCCCCCCGCCTCCCTCGTGCGAGCCGGGGCCCGCGCGAGGGAGGCAGGGGACGCAAGACCGCTCAGCCTTTCGGCGGAGCGGTCGCGGCAGCGCCAGGCGCGGCGGCGGGCGCGGGCGCCTCGGGAGCCTTGGCCGGAGGCGGGACGGGCGTCACGACGAGCTCCGCCGTGACATTGCCGTGCACCGCCTTCTTGGCCGTTGGACCCTTGGTCCCGCGCGCGTTGCGCGTCGCCTGGCGTTTGGCAGCAGCGATCGCCTTGTCGGTCGCCGTCCGGGGCACCGGCTGCTTGCGCGGCGTGAGCCCGAAGTCGGCGAGGGACGCGGTGTCGGCGCCGAACATGAGGCGTAGCAGTGCCTCGAACGCGTTCATGAACGCGACGAGAGCAGGCATGGCCTCGCGTTCGGCTTGCACCTTGTCCCGGGCGGTCGCCTGGGCCGCCGTCGTCGCCGCTCGGAGGTCGATGAGCTTTTGCAGCTCCGCGACCGCCGAGTCGACGGTGACGTTGGCGAACCCACCCGCGAACGTGAGAATTTGTCCCCCGTTCGCAAAGTGCTTTCGCGCGCCCGCGACGAGTTTCCCCGCGCGAGTGGCCCTGGTGCCTTTGCCAGTTGTGGTCGTACCCATGATCATCACCTCCTTTCCGGTACTGAGGGCTCGGTACGGGTATCCCGGTCGTCCTTGCCTCTCATATGGACAGTCTCGCGCCGAGTCCCGATTCCGCGTGTCCGAGGCAACTATTTTTGGATCGGGTGCGATTCCGCATGGTTCTCGCCTATCGTTCTTTGCCACGCGCAGGCTGGGGCCTTCCTCGCGATCCGGACGCGATTGAACGGCGCAGATGCCCGCTTCGGCGGCACACGCCCGCGACTGGGCGACATCGATGCCCGCTTCCTCGGCGTACGCGACCGATTGAGCGACCTACGTGCCTGCTTCCGCGGCATGCGCCCGCGATTGGGCGAACTAGGTGCCCGCTTCCTGGGCGCACGGACGCGATTGACCCACGCAGATGCCCGCATCCTCGGCGCACGCCATCGAACGCGACGCGTTCGCGCCCGTCCACTCCTCATACGCGAGCGCTCGCAGCAAGGCTCGTCGCCGCTCTACCGAAAGCAGGCCGGCACGCACGCTCGGTACGTGCGGTCGCAATCGCTGCACATGTGGTCGATCGCGACTCGTTCGCGCCCGGGCAGAGGCGGGGCATCGCATCCGTCCCGGCACGTGCTCCAGCGCTTGACGCAGGCGTCCGAGCAATCCGCGTCCGGCGCGCGCGTCGGGGGGTCTGGCGGCGATGCGCGCGCGGACGGGATACCCGAGGCGGCGAGGCTGGGCGGCGGGGCGAAAGCGCTGGTTGGCACGGGCGCGGCGACCGTCGGTGTGGGCCTCGGGGGGCGGGCCTCGCGCGGCTCTTCGCTGGGCAGGGTGGGCCCGAGCGACAGCTGGCTGAAGCGCGTCGCGGCGTATTGCACGCGATCGCTCGACTGGCCGTAGGTGTAGCCGCGGAGCCACCCGCGCCAGCACTCCTTCTTCGCCTCGGGCGACACCGGGCTCTCGTCGATCGCGTAGCAGTGCTCGAAATGCACGTCGCACTCGTAGACGGCCTGAAAGCTCGGCCCGCACGCGACGGCCGAGCAAGCGAAGAAAGCGGCGAAGCGTACTCTCACCAAGTAGAGTGTCGGACGCGGCAGCTAAGGACGCAACTCGGGACGAGGGCGCTGGACGGCCGGGCCACTCGCCGTTACATCGGTGGCGATGTTTACCGGCCTGGTCGAGGCAACCGGCGTTCTTTCCGGCCGCCTCGCGCGCGGTCCGGGCGCGCGGTTGCGCTTCCGGGCCGAGCTCGACGGCGGACCGCTCGCGCTCGGCGAGTCGATCGCGGTCGACGGCTGCTGCCTGTCGGTGGCGGCTCTTGCCGCCGACGGCTTCGAAGTCGACGCCTCGGCGGAGACCCTGGCGCGCACGACGTTGGGCCGGGCCTCGCCCGGCAAGCTCGTCAATCTCGAGCGCGCCCTACGCGCGGGCGATCGGTTCGGGGGCCACTTTGCGACCGGGCACGTGGACGGCCTGGGCGAGCTCGTCGACCGCCGTCCAGTGGGCGACCCCGTCGCGATGACGTTCGCCGTGCCGTCCCATCTCGCACGCTTCGTCGCCGAAAAGGGCTCGATCGCCGTCAACGGGGTCAGCCTGACGGTGAACGCGGTGACCCCCGCGAATCGATTCGACGTCGTGCTCATCCCCATTACCCTGCAAAAGACCAGCTTGGCCGCGCTCGCCCCTGGTGACGCCGTCAACCTGGAGGTCGACTTGATCGCCCGCTACGTCGCGCGTCTCATGGAGTCCGGCGTAGCTCCCGCCGTCGAGAGAACCGCCTGACCCCGATCCCGATGGCCCCTGTGCACACGATCGATCACGAGCTCGCGGAGCGCATCGCGGGCGCCATCGCGGACATCCGCGCGGGCAAGTTGGTGATCCTCGTCGACGACGAAGACCGCGAGAACGAGGGGGACCTCGCGATGGCCGCCCAGTTCGTGACGCCCGACGCGATCAATTTTATGGCGACGCACGGCCGGGGACTCATTTGCCTCGCGCTCAGCGAAGAGCAGGTCGAGCGGTTGAAGCTGCCGATGATGCAGTCGCCGGGCCGGCTGGGTCCGGCGCTGGGCACGGCGTTCACCGTGAGCATCGAGGCCCGCCATGGGGTCACGACGGGCATCAGTGCCGCCGACCGCGCGCACACCGTTCGCGTCGCGGCAAACCCGGACGTTCGCCCCGACGAGATCATCACCCCCGGGCACGTTTTTCCATTGCGCGCGCGCAGAGGAGGGGTGCTCGTTCGCACGGGCCAAACCGAAGGCTCGGTCGACCTCGCGCGCCTCGCCGGCCTGACGCCCGCGGGCGTGATCTGCGAGATCATGAATGAAGACGGCTCGATGGCGCGGCTGCCCGACCTCGAGCACTTCGGCCGCAAGCACGGGATGCGCATTCTGACGATCGCGGATCTCATCCGGTACCGCCTCTTTACCGAGCGGCTCGTGCGGCGCGCCGCCGAGGCGATGATCACCCTGGACCCCACCGGGACCGAGTGGCGCGCGATCGTGTACGAGACCGCGATCGACGAACGGCAGTTCGTCGCGCTCGTCAAAGGCGACTTGACCGCGGGGCCGCCCCCGCTCTGCCGCGTGCACACCGGGTCCACGTTGGCCGACACGTTCGCCGCCACGCCGCGGGACGGTGGCCGTCACCTTCGCGAAGCCATCGCGCACATCGAGAAGGCGGGCTGCGGCGCGCTCGTGTACATCGCGCCGCGCGGCGACCTGCGCCGCGAGCTCGAGGCCGTCCGGACGAGCCGAGACACCTCGCCACCCTCCAAGGCGAACGACGCGCCGCTGCGCGAGTTCGGTCTGGGCGCGCAGGTGCTGGTCGACCTGGGGCTGCGCGACATCCGCCTTTTGACGAACAATCCACGCAAGATCGCCGGCATCCACGGCTTCGGGCTCAACGTCATCGAACGCGTCGCGCTCCACTCGATGGACCGCGGCGGGGAGTGAGCCGTGGGCGCGCGTCACTCCGGCCGCGAGGCCGCGCTGCAAGTGCTCTTCCAGATGGAAGCGTCCGGGGCGAGCGCCGACGACGCGGTGTTGCTCTACTGGCGGAGCTTCGGCGCGGACGACGATCCCGAGAGTCGCGCGTACGCCGAAGAGGTCGTCCGCGGGGTTGGGGCGTCGCTCGATCAGCTCGACAAGCACATTGCCGAGGCGTCCGCCCATTGGCGCATCGAGCGCATGGCCCGCGTCGACCGCAACGTGCTGCGGTTGGGGGCCTGGGAGCTCGCGCACAGGCACGACGTCCCGCGCGCGGTCGTGCTCGACGAGGCGGTGGAGCTGGCCAAGGCGTTCGGCACCGACGAATCGAGCGCGTTCGTCAACGGCGTGCTCAATCGAATCGCCGACGCGCTGGGCCGTCGGGATGGGGAGCCCGGCTGAGTGGAGCTGCACTTTTTGCCCCCGGAGCTGCGGCGGATCGACGAGGCCGACGTCGAGCTGTGCGCTTGCACCATCTGGAGCGACGAGCGGCCGATGCGCGGCTTCGCGGGGCTGCTCGACTGGCGGCTGGGCGGACGGCTGAGCGCCCTGCTCAAGTCGCAGTTCATGAGGGGGGATCTCGGCGAGACGTTGCTTGTGCCCGGAAAGCCGCACCTCTCGTTCGACAAGGTGCTCATCGTCGGGATGGGGGCCCGGAGCGCGTTCGGAGACAGCACGTTCCGCGGGTCGATCGAGCGAATCGCGCGCGCGCTCGAGGGGATGCGCGTGCGGCGCGCCGTGGTCGAGCTGCCGGGGCGCGCGAGCGGCGCGATCGAGCCGGAGCACGCGATCACGCTGGCGCTCGATTGCCTGGGTGATTCTGCCGAGCACGACGCGTGGTGGCTCGTGGAGGACGCCGCATCGCAGCGGCGCGTCGTCGAGCGCGCCGCGGAAGAGCGTCGCCGGGTACGCATGGGGTAGCGCGTGACGACGCACATCGCCCGCTGGGACCTCGACAAGACGTATCTGCGCACCGAGTTCGACACGTTGCGTGACGTGGTGCGAACCGCGTTCGAGCGGGCTGATCAGAAGCGGACCAACCCCGGCGCATCGACCCTCATGCGAGAGATGGTGCGCGCCGGGGTGCGCGTGCACATTTTGTCGGGCTCCCCCGAGCAAATGAGGCGGCGTCTCGAAGACAAGCTCCGCCTGGACGGCATCACGTGGGACACGTTCACGCTCAAGCCGAACCTGCAGAACTTGCTGCGGTTCCGATTCCGGGCCGTGCGCGATCAGCTCGGATACAAGCTTCCCACCCTGCTGCGGGCGCGCGAGCGCCTGGCGGAGACCGGCGAGTCCCCGGCGGCAACCACCACCGAGACGCTCTTCGGCGACGACGCCGAAGCCGACGCGTTCGTTTACTCGTTGTACGCCGACTTCTTGGCCGGGCTCGTCGGCGACGACGTGCTCCTGCGAATCCTCGAGCGCGGGCGGGTGTACGAAGACGTCATCGCCGAGGCGATGCAGACCGCGCGGGCGGTCGAGCGCGTGGACGTGGTCGAGCGCATCCTCATCCACCTCGAGCAGCAGACCCCCCCCGACGAGTTTCTGGCGTACGGCGCGCGCATCGTTCCTTTCTACAACTACTTGCAGGCGGCGTTCGTGGTCCACGAGGACGGCCGCCTCGGCGCCGACGGCGTGCTCCGCGTCGCCGTGGAGCTCGTCACCGAGCACCGCTTCGACGGCGACGCGCTCGCCCGCAGCTACTTGGACCTCGCCCGGCGCGGGCACCTGCGCGGCGTCCGCGTCGACGCGATCGGAGCCTCGCTCGAAGCCTGGCTGGCGCGGGGGCACGTTCCCGCGAGCGCCGAGCTCCGCACGATGGTGGCGCGCCTACCGGCGATCGCAGAACAAGCTCGGGCGGCGGCGGCGGCCCGGCGCGCGGAGAAGCCCGAGGTGCCGGACTACGTCGCCCTCGTCGATGCGCACAACGCGCGACGCAGGCGGTAAGGGAGCAGGTAGCCGGTACACCGCGGCATACGCGGAAGGTAACTCTTCCCCCGTGTCATCGCTACGGGGGTATTGGCAGCTTGATCCAACGACCGGCGATGGCTATTCCTTCCCTACAACGTCGGCGCATTCGCATGCCCGGAGGACTTGTCATGAGCCGGAAGGTGCAGCTGAAAGCCCAGAGTTGGCCGCTCATTGCCCTTCTGTTCGGTGTCACCCACTGCGGAACCTCCGAGTCGACGGCCACGACGCAGCCAGAGGCTGGCACAGCGGACGGCACATCCGGGTCGATGACCGCCACTCATCCCGACGCTGATGGAGGGGACGCCGGTGGACGGGAAGACGGCACATCCGGGTCGATGACGGCGATGCAGCCTGATGACGCAGGCGGCGACGACACTTCCGCGTCGACCATGAAGCCTGGTGATGGTGGTGGCGACGTAGGCATTGCAACGGCGGATGCGCAAGCGAACGATGCGCGCGCTGCCAGCCCGGACGCGGACTTGATTGGGGACGGCCCGGCGCGCGACGCGGGCGGCGACGCGGCGAGTTGTCATAGCAACGGAGACTGTGCCTCCGACCAACTCTGCGTATCGCTCATATCTTGTCCGACGATTCTGTGTTCTCCGCCGGTGATTACGTCGACATGCAACGCCAACCCGTGTGACGGGGGCGCGGCCTGCAACCCGTGCGCCGCACTTTGCAGCAATTACACGAAGTGCGTGCTGACCGATGCGGGTACCATGGTGTGCGGGTCCGTTCCGGGAGCGGGAGGCGGCTAAGTCACGGAAGCTCGATGCCCCCCACTTCGTAGGGGGCATCGATTTCTCGGTTTTCCACCTGCCGTCCGTCTCCACCCAGGCTTTCCCTGGCGCACCGAAAGCAGGGCTAGGGCGACGCGATGTCGATGCCGCTCGTAAAGGTCGAACCGAGCGATACCCAGCTGGTGCCGTGCCAGTTCCAGAGCTGCACGAAGGGGGAGGAGCTCCCCACGCGTCCGCCGACGATGAGGCGTCCGTCGCCCAGCCCGGCGGCGCCAGGCCCGACCTGAAAGCCGCCTTGACTCGGATGATTCCACTTCGTACTGGTCGCGATGTTGATCCCGTCGTTCGAAGACATGTCCCAAAAATTGCCGCTCGTATCGAGCACGAACAAGTCGAGACGCGGGGGTGCCCAGGCAGAGATATCTACGTCGCCCGTTAGTTTCGCGGGCGCCGAGAAGCTCTTCCACGAAAACGAACCGTTGTTCACCGAGTTTCCGAGCCACACCTTGCCGTCGCTCCCGCGAAATGCAGCCACCACTGTGTTGACGTTCGACGGGAAGCCTCCCGATACTTTCGAGGCACCCCATGACGCGACCGACACCTTCGATGCCGGCGTGACGCTTTTCGGACCAGCGACGGTCTTCCATCCGGACCAGCCGTTGGGCCAATCCTGCGTGTCCCTCATGATGGTCGTGTTCTGAACGCCAAAGACCTGCAGGTTACCGGCGCCCCAGGTCGTCGCATCCGGCGACTGGGTGAACTTGCCGCTCGACGACAGCGATTCCCACGTAACGGTTGCCCCGGAATCGTTTGAAGACGCGTGATACATCTTTCCGTTGGAATCATGAACGAAGACGTCTTTGCGTTCCACGGCCCATGATGTGCCCGCTGGGCTCCCCGCAAGCGTGACCCCCGACGGCTTGCCCCAAGAAAACGCGGATGAAATTGCAAGAGACGTATCCGCGGCGATCGGAGCATCCTGGACGGTGTTGTCCGACCCCAACCCGTAGACGTCGGCCACAGTCGATCGTCCGTATACGCATCCGTTGGACCCTGCGTTGACCGCCTCGTTACTGTAAAACTGTTGGGCCGAGATCTTGGAATTGGCAGAGCTGGATTGCTGGGACTGAACGGTGAACTGGTTGTTGCCTGCCTCGCATAGATCGCCGATCTCGCAGTTGGTCGAGCTATCCTGGTCCCAACCCTTGTAATTCACGCCGAGGTTCCACACGGGGTCGGCCGCGTTTTCCGTGACCTCGTGATTGATGCACCACGTCGGCGAGCCATAGACGATCCAGGCGAGCGGCTGCAAATTGTTGGTTGATGCAAAGTGCTGACCACAATACCCTGGTCCGATGGGCGAAGGCGCGTTGGGAGGCAAAAACACGACGACCATAGAGTCGTAGTCCAACAAATCGGTCGGAAACACGTTGTCGACATAATTTGAAATGTCGTCGTCCGTGAGGTTGATTTGCCCATTCTGGTCGGGCGCCGGAAGACCGTTGTCGTCGTAGATGTATTGCGCGACATTTCCGCTTTGATTCGTGATGGAAAGCGGGGCGAAGAGGTTCCAATCGGTCCCGGCGTACTGGGTGGGCACGCCAAAATGGCGCGTCCCGCCGATGCCAAACGTCGCGAGACCGGAGGCTCCGCTGTAGACAGCGTTCGCCGCGGCGGCATAGTTCGCCGGATCGCCGTACTTATTGAAGCCCCAAAACACGTAGTAAATGTTCTGCGGCTGATCCCACGCGTCGATGTAGCCGCCAAAGTAAGTCAGGGGTTGCGCTGAGCACGCCTGGGCACGCTGGGGGAGCATGCAAAGCGTGATCATGACGGCGGCTGTGAGCGAATAAGCGAGCAGCTTTTGTGTGGTTTTCATGTTCGGTTGGCCTTTCTCGCCCATCACGGGCAGCACGCCGGAACGGAACCAGCTGCGATGGAAGATCCAGGAGGAATTTTAACTTGGCACCCGGCGGGAAGATTCACTCGGGAGGTGCAGAGTGATGGGTTGGGAGCGCTCGACGGACAATTTAGCGTGTTGCTCGTAGCGCTGGTGCAGGTCGTGACGGCAGCGGACACTACCCACGGGGGCATCTGGGGCGCGTCGGGACCTGCAGTCGCGGGTCCCACTGCCACGATTGGTAGAGCCCTGACGTTGAGGACAGCGCCTCCAGGCCGGTCGAAGGCGACCGGTGTCACGGCCACGGCCAGTGCCTCGGTGGACAGTGTCCCCGGTGCGGCGATTGCTTCAGGAGCCTGGTTGGGTGCGCGTTGGTTCCCTTGTATTGGCGAAGAGCAGGCGTACAGGACGACGCTGGTCCCCGTCATTACGGCGAGACGCATATCCATGATGACCCTCCTTTGAGTTGTACGCCGGTTTAGGTGAGACTCGCGGCGCCCGTCAAGGGACGATCCGCGTCAAGCGCCAACAACTGTGCGACCAATGAGGTGCCCGACTTGTCACGAACGTGACGATTTCCGGGCTCTGGCTCCTGCCGCGCGCAGCTACTTGGACCTCGCCCGGCGCGGGCACCTGCGCGGCGTCCGCGTCGACGCGATCGGAGCCTCGCTCGAAGCCTGGCTGGCGCGGGGGCACGTTCCCGCGAGCGCCGAGCTCCGCACGATGGTGGCGCGCCTACCGGCGATCGCAGAACAAGCTCGGGCGGCGGCGGCGGCCCGGCGCGCGGAGAAGCCCGAGGTGCCGGACTACGTCGCCCTCGTCGATGCGCACAACGCGCGACGCAGGCGGTAACCTCTCCCCGCTCGTCGGCCCGGTCGGCGCTTTCTCAATAGATCGGCTGCTGACACCGGCCGCCCGTGCACGGCACGCCGCTACAGCAGTTGGCCGCCGTCTGGCAAACCTGGCCGTAGAGAGAGCAGCCGCCTCCCGACCCTCCTCCACCACCGCCGTCACCTTGGGCGCCGCCGTCCCCCCCTGCCCAGCCGCCGCCGTCCGATTGCGCGCCAGGATCGCCGCCGCCGCCGCACGGCCCGCACATCCCGTGCGTGCTTCCAGACGGCACGACGCACGACGAGCCCGGGCAGCAGTCGCCCGTGTTGGTGCATTGACCGCAGGCAGCCACGCACTGCGAGCCCGAGCAAACGTAGGGCGGCGCTGCGCCTCCAAGAGGATTCGGGACGCACGGTGCCCCGTTGCAGCAGTTCGCGCTCGATGCGCACGCTCCGCCCGCGGCCACGCATTGCGCAGCGGCGCATCGGGGGACGCCCACGTTGTCCTGGCGGCACGTGTCCTCGGTTTCGCAGTTCCCACTGCAGCAATCGCACGACGCGTTGCAAGAGCTCGTCTTGAGCTTGCATACGTCGCCGTCCGGTTTGCACCCCATCGGGTTGCGGCAGACGCCGACCGCGCCTGGCGCCGAGATGACGCAGGTGACCGGCTTGTGCGAACCACCGGGGAGACCGGCCGATCCACAGCAGTCGCTGTCTTGCGTGCACAGGTCGCCGACGACGTGACAGCCGCTGACCGGCTGGCAGACGAGCACCCCGGTGGGGCCCCACGGGGCGCAGGCGCGGCTGCAGCATGGTCCCCCACACGCCGGCAAACCGGCGTCGCTTTGCACGGCTCCCGCCGTAGCCGTCGTTCCGCCGCAAAGCTGTCCATCGGCCAAGCCACAGTTCGCGGGACCGCTGGGAGGCGACGCCCCGCACGTGCCGAGCGATTGTCCGTTCGCCTTCGCACATGCCCCGGTGCAGCAGTCGGTGTCGGCCGAGCACGCGTCTCCCGGCTGCCCGCAAAAGGACGAAGACTGGCACCTTCCGCCGGAGCACAGCGAGGAGCAGCATTCGCCGTTCGACGCACATGCGTTTCCGAGCGTCTTGCAGGTCGTGTTGAGCGGTGCGCACTTCTGACCGACGCAGCTCTGGCTGCAGCAGTCCGCGCCGGACGTGCACGCCTGGCCGTCGGACGCGCACGCCGGATAGCTGCACATGCCTTGCGCGCAGTCGGCGCTGCAGCACTCTGCGGCGCCCGTGCACGCGCTGCCGAGGGCCAGACAGCTTCCATTCCCGGCACCGAGGAAGACGTCGGGCGCAAGGCCGGCGTCGGCGGCCCCGTGGCCCGGGGGACTGGCAAAGGGGCCGTAGTTGCCCACTGATACCTGAAAGCCGCTATCGCTACCGCCGTCTTCGGTGGCATCGAGGCCGCCCGCCGCCGTTCCGCAAGCGGCGCTGACCGCCCCAAGGCCAAAGAAGACCGCGAGCGACCACGCGTTGAGCCAAAGCCACTTCACCGTTCGCATGACACCTCCGCAGTGCACGTGGGCATGTCGTTGCCACGCGATTGCGCAGCGAAGAGAGCAAGGACCGTGCGACCGGAGAGATGCGGCTTCAAAACGCCGACGATCGCGCTCGTTCGGGCTATTTTCGAGCGTCGTCGGGATCGCGAACGATCGAGAAGGGCCGGCCGCCGGGGGGCCGCCGGGTGGTCACCCGAGTGGCCACTCGGTCAGCTCACTGACCGTGTCGCACGGCACCCGCGTTCAAAAGCCGGGGGTCGTCGCGACGGGTTTGGCCCGTCTCGTGCGGACGGCCCGGCTCTGCGCGGGTGCCGATTGCACGACGGGGGCGGCGATCGCATCCGACGACGCGGGCGGCGCCGAGACTGCGGGCTCCGGCGCACTCGGTACGGGATTCGTGGCCGAGGGCCGCGGCTCGGGGGCGACGGTGTCGACCTGCGTTGCGGCGGTGCGCTTGTGATGGACCGCACCGACCACCAATGCGACAGAGCCCGACGCCGTTCCAAGCACCACGCAGATCGCGAGCGCCCCGCGATGCGCGAGGAAGCGCGCACCAAGCCCTGTGGCGCCACGCTCTCCAGGCATCGTCGCGCCTAGCCGAGATGCATCGGGGGTCTTTTCGCGCGGCTGCGGCAGCTGGAGGCGATGGGCAAGGCTCGCGTCCGTTTCGCCGCAAGCGGCCCGGAGGCCTTCCGCCATCTCCTTCGCGCCGCCGTGACGCTCGTAGGCCCGCTTCGCGAGACCGCGCTGCACTTCGATCCAAAGGCGTGGATCGAACCGGGGGTCTGGGTCGACCACACGCTCGAGGACCGCCGCGAGCGATGCGGAGGGGGACGTCGCCTCGAAGGGACTGGTCCCGGTGATCATCTCGTAGAGAATCACGGCGATGCTGAAGAGATCGCTCTTGCCGTCGATGTCGCTCAATCCGCGAATGCGCTCGGGGGCCATGTAGCGCGGCGTGCCGAGGACGCGCCCTTCGACGGTCTCGACACTCGATCCCGGCAGCTTGGCGATCCCGAAATCGACGAGCTTGGGAATGCAGTGCCCGTCCGGATCGACGGTCAGAAAGACATTCGCGGGCGATACGTCCCTATGCACGATCCCGAGATCGTGGGCGTGCGCCAGCGCCGAGAGCACGGGCAGGACGATCGCGATCGCTTGGTTCGCGGGTAGTGGCCCGCGCGATTCGAGGTAGCGATCGAGCCCCTGTCCTCGCAGGAGCTCCATCACCAAGAGAAGCGCCCCGTCGTCGCCTTCGACGAGGTCGAAGATGCGAACGATGTGGCGGTGCGAGAGCATCGCGGCGAGGCGCGCCTCTTGCTGGAAGCGCAACCGCGCATCCTCGCTTGCGGGGCCCTCCCTGCAGAGTTTGACGGCAACATCCGCGCCTGTCGCAGCGTTGCGAGCGACCCATACTTCGCCCATGCCACCAGCGGCTAGCCGCCTCTCGAGGCGATACTTCTGGCCGATGCACATTCCCGGCTTCGGCTGCGTCAGGGCCATCGTCTTGCAATTTAACACGGAACGACACGAGAAACCCGAAGACCGTGCGCCTTTACGGGTCGCTGCCCTTCGGATCGATCCACGACCCACCGGCGCCGCCGTAAAGACCCCGCTTCTTGAGCAGTTCGCGCAGGTGGTGGCGTGCGAGATCCGCCTCGCGTGAGGCAAGCGAGATATTGCCGCCCGACCGCTTCATCACGGCGCCGAGATAAGCGGACTCGAAGCGCTCGATCGCGCGCTCCTTGGCCACCGCAAATGTGCCGGTGAGGTCGAGGGCCGCGCGCTCTAGCCGCGTGCCTCGGAAGCCGTAGCCTTCCCCTGCGACGTCGGCTCGCCGGATGGTGCGATCGGTCGCCAGAGCCGTCGCGCGGGCCAGCACGTTGCGCAACTCGCGCACGTTGCCCGGCCACGGCTGCCCCTGCAGGTGAGCCAACGCGTCAGCGTCGATCGCGGGAATCGCGTCGTCCAGGTCGGCGGTGTCTCGAAGGAGCTTCTCGCAGAGAAGGGGGATGTCGTCCTGCCGGTCGCGGAGCGGCGGAATCACGAGCCGCACTTGGGCGAGGCGGAAGAAGAGGTCCTCCCGAAAACGGCCCGCGTCGATCTCGAGGCGCAGGTCCCTGTGCGTTGCGGCGATCACGCGGACGTCGATCTTCGCGGGAGTCGCGGCGCCGACGCGCGTGACCTCGCGCCGCTCGAGCACGCGCAAGAACTTCGCCTGGATGGCAGGAGGGAGCTCGCCGATCTCGTCCAGGAATACCGTGCCTCCGTTCGCCGTCTCGAAGAGGCCCGCGCGCCGCTGATCGGCGCCGGTGAACGCGCCCTTCTCGTGGCCGAACAAGAGCGATTCGGCGAGAGACTCCGGGACGGCCGTGGCATCGATGACCACGAACGGAGCGCTCGCGCGCGCCGATCTCGCGTGAATGGCCCGCGCGACTTCCTCCTTGCCGGTCCCGGTCTCCCCCTGCACGAGGATCGTCAGATTCTTCGGGGCGACGCGCTCGAGGGTCGCAAAGAGCTCGCGCATCTCGGTCGATTGGCCCACAAGCCCACCGAAGGAAGCGCTCGCACTGAGCGCGGCAGGGATCGCGGCCTCGTCGAGCTCGAGCCGGAGGAGCGTGGACCCGACGGTCAGCTCGCCGCCCGGGGCAAGCTCGATCTCGATCACGCGATGAGAGCCAAGCCATGTCCCGTTGGTGCTTCCCGCGTCGCGCGCGTGGAGGTGATCGCCCGCGCGGCGGAGCTCGAGGTGCACTCCGCTGACCCGTGCATCGTCGAGCACGAGGTCGTTCGTCGGATGCCGTCCGACGGTGGCCGTCGACCTGGCCATCGCGAGGGCCCGGCCCGCCCCCGGTCCGCTCACCGCCGTGAGACGGGGGATGGCTTTCAGCGGGCGCGCGGCGATCCCGGTGCCGACCTCCGTACCGCCGCGCGATTGGTCAGAGACCATGCAAGCTCAGGGTACCCGACTTTCCCTTTCTCGCGGCGGGCGGGTACGCTCGAGGATGGATGTTGCCGCGGTCTCGGCGGAGCGAGCTTGCAGCGTGGTGGGTCGCGCTTTTCGTGGGTCTCGCGTCTGTCGCCACGAGCGCGCGCGCGCAGCCGGTCGCGGATGCCAGCGCAGACGACCTCGCGGCGGCGCGGGCCGTTTTCGCAGAGGCTCTGCGCGACGAGGAAGCCAAGCACTTCGTAGACGCCCTGCAGAAGCTTCTGCGCGTGCGCGCGGTTCGCGACACGGCGCCGGTCGAGTACCGGATCGGCGCCTGCCACGAGGGGCTCGCACAATCGGTCGCGGCCTACAACGCATACCGGCAGGCGGTAGCGCTTGGTCAGGATGACGCGCGAACCGCCGACGTCGTGCGGGCGGCGCGCGATCGGATGCAAGCGCTCAACCCTCGCGTTGCACGCCTGGTGCTCGCGTTGCCGTCGCTCGCACCGGCGGACGCGGAAGTGCGCGTCGACGATCGGATCATCGCCAGGGCCTCCCTTCGAGAGCCCATCGTGCTCGAGCCGGGTCCTCACGTCGTCACGGCGACGGCGCGCGAGGCGGTTCCGTCGCGAAGCGAGATCGTCTTGCCAGAGGGGGCCCAGGTCTCTTTGACCGTTCCCCTCGCGTCCCAAGCCGGAGCCCCGCCGCCGCAAGTGGAGACCGCGGCGGCCCCCGCCGAGGCCAATCGTCCGGCGGACGCTTCGACGACCGCTGTACCCGCGAACGGAACGGCCCGCACGGCAGGGTGGATCATCGGTGGCGTCGGCGGCGGCCTCTTGGTCGCATCGGCGGTTCTCCTCTTCGCCCGCAAGACCGACATCGACCGGCTCAACACCGCATGCCCGGGGGGCACGTGCCCACAGGGCTCGAACCAGGCCGCGCTCGAGTCGACGCGCAGCCGCGCTCTGCTCGAGGGACCGCTAGCCCTCCTCCTGGGAGCAGCCGGCGCCATGGCGGTGGGAACCTGCGCGTACGTCCAATGGACGTCGCAGCACGCCCCGCACGCACACGCATCGGCTCACGTCGAGCTCGTTCTTGGCCCAGGCGCGGGGGGCGTCGCGATCGCTGGGCAGTTCCGATGAGTCGTGTCTGCGTCCTCGCCCTCTTCCCATTCGTTGCACTGCTCGGCTGCGACGACGTGCCGCCCCTGACGTTTGCCATCGGCGACTCGGGGGCGAGCGATGGGGCTTCCAAGGACGCGGCCTCGAACGTGGCCGACGTGCAGGCCGGGACCGATTCGCCCCTCCTGGCGGACGCTCCCGCGTCCCTCGACGCCGGCTGCCCGGTCAATCCCCCGGGCGGGGCCAGTGCATGCTGCGGACCGATCCCGTGCGACGGCGACTGCGATGCCCATTGTCCCGAGTGCGAGAGCAAGTGCTCGCTGTCTCAGGTGTGCTGCGCCAAGAACAGCGTGAGCTGTCACGCAGCCAGCTTCGTCTGCAACTGAGCGCGATCGTGCGCACCGAGTTCGACACGTGTAACTTGGGAAGTGTCGTGAGTCGGAAGGTGCCGCGGGAGCGGGAGGCGGCTAAGAGGCGGATCGACGACGCGAGGGCGCGACGTAGCGCCCCCGTTCAAATCCACGCGTTGTTCAAGATCTCCCCCACGCCCCCCGCGCCCGGCACGATGTACTGGTGGTCGTCGAGCCCGCGCTCGTCGGCCCATCGGCTTCCCGGCACGGTCGCCAGCACGTCCTTGTCGCTCGCGCCGCGGTCGAGGCGATAGGCGTACACCACCGTGTCGGGGTGCGTCTCGAGGACGTGCTTCAGATACTCGGGCGTGACGATGAGGTGCATCGTGACGCAGCGTCCGGGCGTCCCTTCGAGGCGGGTCTTGTAATGATTGAGCGCGCTGACCAGCGAGGAGCCGGTCGCCGCCATCGGATCGGGAAAGAGAACGGTGCGGCCCGCCACGTCGCGGCCGATCTTGGCGTCGTGCCAGGTGGCGCCAGTCACGCGCCCGTCGGCGTCGGTCGCGCGGGACATGAACAGGTGATCCTGACGCACGCACGAGGGATCGAGAACCTCGGTCAAAAGGTCGTACACGATCTGCGAGGGCATCGTTCCCGCCCGGGCGATGCCGACGCTGACCACCCGCGTGTGCGGCGCGATTCCCGCGGAGCGGACCACCGCCTGCGGAAAGGACGTGACCATGCGGGTTGGCACGTCGAGCCGGACGCGCGGGAGCTCCGCAGCGACCACGGCCTCGGCCAGCTGCTGGTAGAGCGCTCGCAGGAGGCGGCCCACCTCGGGCTGCTGCGTGTCGTGCGCGCAGAACCGAGTGAGCCTGGTCCAGGCCAGGGGGTCGTCGAGCAAGTGGACGTTCGGGCCGTAGCGGTGCTCGATCTCGGCCGGGCGATAACGGCTCGTGAGGTAGGCCGCCTCGGTCATCGCCCGCTCACGTCCAGTGCCCGGCCCTCAGCGCCGCTGCGTCGATGATCTTGACCTTCGGGCCGAGGGCCTCGCGAAACGCGTCTTCGTCTTCGTCGTCCATGATCGCGTCGCCGAAGCCCGCCGCGATTTCCATCGCCGTCGACAGGATGCGCAAGAACTGCGCGAAGCTCGAGGCGGCGAGCGTCGGAACCCAGCGGTCCTGCCCGCTCATCGCCGTGTACACCGGACAGTCCCCTTCCGGATCGGGCTTGCTCACGTCGAGAAAGTACGGATCGCCCAGGAGCGAGCTTTCGCCGATGACCACCCACGACGCCTTCCAGTCCGCCGGTGGGGCTCCGTTTTCGCCGGGCGTCTGCACGAGCTGCTGCGCCTTGATCAGCTCCGCGGACGGAATGAGCCGCACCCGCTCGACGGGGGTCACCGTCTCCAACCTCTCCGGGTCGGCTGCCAGCAAGAAACTGCGATAACGGGAGGGCACGTGCAGTTGCTTTCGCAGATCGTCGACGAGCGCTTGAGGCGCTTTGCCGAACGAGCAGGGAAGCTTTCGCTTCGCGAATACTGCCTTGATGGCCTCCACCGCGTCCGCGAGATCACTGTCCACGTAGTTCGCCTCGCACGTATGGTCGGGCACGCCCGCGTTGGGGCCTGAAATGAAGCTCGCACACGCTAGCATCCTTGCCGCCGAATTTCGAACCTCAAAGACTGCTGACCCGGCACGTCACCTCTACTACGACGATCGCGGTGCTCGCCTCGCCGCCGAGGCCGCGCAAGGGCTCGATCAGCGTGGCGACCGCTTCCTCCACGATTGCGATTGCCGCGGAGGCGGCCGGGGCCGGAGCCGGGAGCGTCGACTCCGGGGTGGTCAGTTGCGCTTGCGTGTGGGCGTGCAGCCGCGTCATGTCTTGATCGGGCGCGGCGATCGCGATCCGCAAGGTCACCGTGCCCGTCGTGCCTGGCGAAAGGCCGAACGCGTCGGGGCGCATCGCGAGCGGACGGCAGAGATCGGGCTTGCCCGGGCCGCCGTCGGCGCCGAGAACGACCGCGGTCCACGAGCCAAGGTCGACCCGTGGGACGTCGCTCCGTACGCCGATGGTCACGACCGGTTCGCACCGGCCCTCGCTCGCCAGCGCCCCGGGCGGGCACTTCGGGGGTCGGGGGCAGACCGCCCCAGCGCGTCGCGTCCCGCGCGGGCACGCGGCCTCGGCGGCGACGCATGCGGCGTGTCCGTCGGCGACCACGAGCGCTCCCCCGTCCGCGCAGGCGATGGCGCTGGCGGCCTCTATCGTCGTTTTCGGAAGGCAGGCGCCCGTGGCCGCATCGAGCACCTCGCGTTCGGCGCACGCGCGAAAGACGCACCCGTCGACGCCTGCCTTCGCCGCCCGGCCGCAGTAGGCGTCGCCCACCGCGGGCGGGACGCAAGCGCCGAGGACGAGCACGTGTCCGGGAGCGCACGCGCACCGCCCCGTCGGGTCCCGCGCGGCATCCCGCGGACAGGCCGCGGCGCACGCGACTCCGTCGCAGGCGGCGCGCGCGCCGCACGCGCCGGCCAGGGCGCCGAGCGCGGCGAGGATGGCGCATGCCCGCGTGCGTGCCATCGCGAGCGCGATCGTACGCGTGCTAGAGATCGGGCGCCATGCTCGCGACGTTTCTGGACGGCTCGCCCGAGTTCGATGCGGCGCTCGATCGCTTCGCGAACCGCGGCGAAGCCGATTTCGCCCGCGTCGAGCCCGCGGTGCGCGAGATCCTCGGCGCAGTCCGCGCGGAAGGCGACGCCGCGGTTCAGCGTTACAACGAGCGCTTCGGTCGGCGCGCCCCGCACCTGGTCCTGCGCGATTACCCGGGCGCCGCGGCCCTCGCTCGGCTGGCGCCCGACGTGCGCGACGCCCTCGAGCTCGCCGCCGATCGCATTCGGGCGTTCCACAAGCGGCAGATCGACCCCGGCTTCCGGTACGACGACGACGGGATCACCCTGGGCACACGCGTTCTGCCCGTCGCGCGCGCGGGCGTGTACGCGCCGGGGGGAAAGGCGCGCTACCCATCGAGTGTCCTCATGTCCGCAATCCCCGCGCGGGTGGCGGGGGTCCCCGAGACGATCCTCGCGACGCCGCTTGCGGGCGACGAGAGCGACGACCCCCTCTACGCGGCCGCGTACCTCTCGGGCATCGGGGCCATCGTCGACGCGGGGGGCGCCCAGGCCATCGCGGCGCTCGCCTACGGAACGCAGACTGTGCCGCGGGTGGACAAGATCGTGGGCCCGGGCAACGCATATGTCGCCTGCGCCAAGCGCCTGGTGTTCGGTGCGGTCGACATCGATGGCATCGCGGGGCCGAGCGAGATTCTGGTCGTCGCGGACGACGAGGCCGATCCGCGCCTCATCGCCGCGGACCTGTTGTCGCAGGCGGAGCACGACGAGGCGGCGTATCCGATGCTCGTGTGCGCCTCGGATCTGATGGCGCAAGGCGTCGGCCGGGAAGTCGACGAGCAGATGGCCACCCTGCCGCGGGCGCCGATCGCGCGGGCCGCCATGGCCAACGGCGCCGCGTTCGTGGCGCACTCGCGCGAGCGCATGGCCGCCATCGCCGACCGCCTCGCCGCGGAGCACCTCGCGCTGCACGTCGTCGACCCCCACGCGTTGCTC
This sequence comes from uncultured Polyangiaceae bacterium, assembly GCA_964531095.1. GTDB lineage: Bacteria > Myxococcota_A > Polyangia > Polyangiales > Polyangiaceae > Palsa-1150. The sequence continues at coordinate 260,864 of CAZHED010000002.1, forward strand.
GCGCGCATCGGGCGCGCAGGCGCCGCGTTCATCGGCCCGTCGACCCCCGAAGCCATGGGTGACTACCTCGCGGGACCCTCGCACGTACTTCCCACCGGTGGCGCGGTGCGATTCGGATCCCCGCTCGGTGTCTACGATTTCGTCACTCGGACATCGCTGATTCAGTACAGTCCCGACGCGTTGGCGCGCCAGGGTCGCGCGGTTTGTGCGCTGGCTCGGCTCGAAGGGTTCGAAGCGCACGCCCGCGCAGTCGAAGCTCGCATGCCCCGTCATCCACGATAGACTCCGCCGCCGTGCGACGCTTCTGGCGCTGGGAGTTGCTCCTGATCGTTCCTTTCGTCGGCACCCTCTGGGTGCCGTTCTACAACGCGCTCGAGCCGCGGATCGGCGGGATTCCGTATTTCTACTGGTACCAGTTTCTCTGGGTAGGAATCAGCGCCACGCTGACCGCCGTCGTCTACTTCGCCATCCGCGGCGGTGACCGATGAACGGCATCAACGGGCCCGCGCTGGCGGTTTTCACCGCGCTCTTCCTGCTCGTGACCGTGCTGGGCTTCTTTGCCGGGCGCTGGCGACGCGCGGACCTGCATCAACTGGACGAATGGGGTCTTGGCGGGCGGCGCTTCGGGACCATCGTCACCTGGTTTCTGCTCGGCGGCGACCTGTACACCGCATACACGTTCATCGCCGTACCGGCGCTAGTGTTCGGTCAGGGCGCCATCGGCTTTTTCGCGATGCCCTACACGATCATCGCGTACCCGTTCGTGTTCATGGTCATGCCCCGCATGTGGAGCGTGTCGCACCGCCACGGGTACATCACCGCCGCGGACTTCGTGCGCGGTCGCTTCGACAGCCCTGCGCTGGCGCTCGCCGTCGCTGCCACGGGCATTCTCGCGACGATGCCCTACATCGCGCTCCAGCTCGTCGGCATCCAAGTCGTGCTCGGGGCGATGGGCATTCAGGGCAGCGGCTGGATGGCCGAGCTACCGCTGGTCGGCGCTTTCGTCATCCTTGCGGCATACACCTACCAGAGCGGGCTGCGCGCGCCCGCCCTCATCGCTGTGGTCAAGGACGCGATCATCTACGTCACCGTCCTTGCGGCGGTGATGATCATTCCGGCGAAGCTCGGCGGATACTCGGCGATCTTCGCAGCCGTTCCGCCGGCGAAGCTGCTCCTCACGCCACCGAGCGCGGGCACCCTGGGGCAGTTCAGCGCGTACGCGACGCTCGCCTTCGGCTCGGCGCTCGCTCTCTTCTTGTATCCCCATTCGATGACCGGCGTGCTGAGCTCGAGCGGCCGGGGGGTCATCCGGCGCAACAGCGCCATGCTGCCCGCGTATTCGTTCTTGCTCGGGCTGATCGCCCTGCTCGGGTACATGGCCGTCGCCGCCAAAGTCGACAAGGTGCCCGCGTTTCTGGGCGGCTTTCAGCAGTACGGGCCCAACTTCGCGGTCCCGGCGCTCTTCCTCCACTTGTTCCCGTCATGGTTCGCGGGCTTCGCGTTCGCGGCGATCGCCATCGGCGCCCTCGTGCCCGCCGCGATCATGTCGATCGCCGCGGCAAACCTCTTCACCCGCAACATCTACAAGGAGTTTCTGCGTCCGAGCTGCGCCGGCAAGGAAGAGTCCACCGTCGCGAAAGTCGCGTCGCTGGTCGTCAAGTTCGGCGCGCTCGCGTTCATCGTGCTCGTACCGCAGAAGTACGCCATCCAGCTACAGCTGCTCGGGGGCGTCTGGATCCTCCAAACATTCCCCGCCGTCGTGGTCGGTCTTTACACGCGGCGACTTCACAGATGGGGCCTCCTCGCGGGGTGGATCACCGGCATGACGCTCGGCACGTGGATGGCGCGGGCTCTCTCCTTCAAGGCCAACGTGTACCCGCTGGCCATCGGGGGCCTGGTCATCCCGGGATACACGGCGCTCTGGGCGCTCTTGGCGAACTTCACCGTTGCGATCGTCGTGAGCGCGGCCTTGAACGGGGCCGGTGTCGCGCAGGGCAAGGACGCGACCAGCGCCGAAGACTACGGGGGCTGACGTCCGCCCCACGACCGGGTTCCCACGAGTAGAAGGGTGATGATTGCCGAGACCAAGCGATGGCGCCGGCGGCCGCGCGAGGAATACTACGGTATTTGGAGCGCGGCCGACGCGCGGGCTCCGGGTGCCGGAGGTTGCGTGTCCCCCGGCGCGGAGACGACGTAACGAGCGCGGAGCTGCCTGTGCTCGGGTGAAACGACGAACGAGATGAGATCGTGGCGGCGGTCGTCCGGGGTCAGCCCGCCGATCGGACGCGACTCCGACCGAACCAAGCTGGCTGCCGTCGCGAGGTCGCCGCACAAAAGAAGCCCCGCGCGGCCCGCGGTCACTTCGATGCCGCGCGCCCAGCCGCCGAGATCCACCTTTCCGTCGAGTTGCCTGCTGGCGATGGCGATCGCGGTGTGCTCTGCCCTCGTCAGCTGACGCAGGAGGCCTTCGCGCAGCGCGCCGACCGCGTCGTCCCCGCCGTCGGGCAACGTGCCCGGCGCTCCGATTTCGATGGTCGCCAGGAGCAGGCGAGTGAGGTCTTCGCCCGTCGGGAAGTAGACGAGGACCTGATGCTCGGCGCGGTAATAGGTCAGGTGTCGCCCCGCGAGAAAAGCGAGCTCTTTCGCCGAACGCCCCCGCAACACCGACGGCCCGAGCGCCGTGGACGGCTCGGGGGCACGAACCGCCGCGATGTCGCCCGGTACGTCGTCGATGACGTAGAGGGCCGGGCACGGCACGCCGAGCACGCGCGCCGCCCACTGGAAGCTCCGCACGATGGATGCCGTGCTCTTCTCGTCGAGGCGAGTCGTGGGGTCGAGCGTGACCAGTCCTTTGCGCGCCGTCAGATCTTCGAGGCGCATCGCCACGGCGGCGCGCGCGACCCCCGCAAACAGCGCGGCGACTGCGTCGCGCGGCCCGGTGGCCCGGAGCAGGTCCCATGCGCTCTCGTCGAGCATTCCGCGGGCCCGAATGGGCGCGACCGAGCGAAACTGGTCGACCAGGATCTGCTGGTCGACGTCGGCGGCGCCGAGCTCTTCGAGGGCCAGAGCGGCGAGGAAGGCCGCGTCCGTTCGCCCCTCGCGCCAATGGCTCGCGAACGCGCTGGCGTGGATCGACGGGTCCGCGGGATCCTCGACGAGCTCGTCGGAGGCCAACTCGCTGGCGGAAGCCTCGGCGAGGAGCTCGCCCTCCGCCACCTCGCTGTACGCGAGGGCATCGCTCTCGACGGAGACGCTGGCGGAGGCCTGGTCCGGGGAGGCCTGCTGCGGGGAGGCCTGCTGCGGGGAGGCCTG
>CAZHED010000003.1:0-80362 GCA_964531095.1 uncultured Polyangiaceae bacterium
CCTCGCTACCGATTGATGAGAACGATGTCCGTCCGGCGATTGCGGGCGCGCCCCTCCTCGGTTTCATTGTCGGCGACGGGGGCGTGCTCGCGGTTGCCGGCGGTCTCGATGCGGTCGCTCGCGATGCCCCTTGCGACGAGCATCTCCTTCGTCGCGTCCGCTCGCGCCTGCGAGAGCGTCTGGTTGGCGGCCGGATCGCCGGTGCTGTCCGTGTGCCCTTCGATCCGAACGCGCGACGAGGGGTACGACTGGAGCATCGCCGCCAGATCGTCGAGCGTCTTGCTCGAGTCCGGACTTACGGTCGCAGTGCCGGACTCGAAGTTCAGCCCGCTGAACTGAAACGTGCGGGGCAGCGACATCGTGCCGTCGCCCAAGTCATGGGCCATATCGGCCTCCGGGCTATTCGCTTCGACATCGAGCGTCTTGCCGCCGGGCAATGTGACCTGAGCCATCGCCGGCGCCTCCCCGCCGGGGGGCGTCTCCGCCTTGGGCACGGCGGACACCTCGGGCTCGGGCATGGCTGGCGCCTCCGGAGCACGCGGCATCCCCACGGTTGGCATGACGGTGGGCATCGCGGGTTGGGGCGCCATGATGCCCACGTGCGGCATTTGGGCGTGTTTGGGCGAGAACAGGCCCCAGACGGCGAGGCCCCCGATGAGCAGAAGCAGGGGGATGATGGCCCCCCACGGAGTGTGCCGCTTCGGCGCGACCACCACCGGACGCTCCGCCACCCGAGGTGCTCGCTCCGCGGCTGCGGCGCGCACGGGCGCGGCCGCGCTGCTGACGTGCGGCTCGTCCACGCCCGCAGCGGTGCCGCCAATTTCCGAGAGACTCCCGACGCCCAGCGCGCCGGCGAGGCCCGGCGGCGTGTTCGGGTCGTCCAGGATGGCCTTCTTGTGGCTGAAGAGCTGCGCTGCCAGGCCGCTCGGGTTCATCCGTTTCGAGATGATCTCTTTGCCGAGAAGGCCGGCCACCATCGGCAGTGCGAGCGTCAGGAGCCGCGATGCGGAGGCGCCCGTCGTGCCACTGCTCTTTGCGAGAGCATCGCTCACGGCTCCGCCTCGCTCCCCGAAGACTTTGCTCATCAGCCCCGCCCCCGAGCTGCCGCGCTCCATGATGATACCAAAGAGCCGCTCGGCTCCCCCGGGTGCCGCGGCGGAATGGGCGAGGCCCGCGAACACGGTCGGGACGGCACCGAGCAGCGCCTTGCGCGCCGCCTCGGGTGTTTCGCCGGAGCTATCCGCCGCTTTGGCGATGACGTCGGGCGTCATCATCGCTTTCGTCGTCTCGATCAGATCAGCCGTCATGGGACGCACCTCCGCGTTGACGACGAGCGAGCAACGTGCCGCGCAGCGCATGCGGCAAGGTCTCGTCCGTGTCGCGGCCCGAGCGGACCGCGGCGCGTGGCATGCACGCACCTGGCGGTTACGACGCCAACGCAAGAAAGGAGCACTGCCATGAGAACCGTGGTCGGTCTGTTCGAAAGCGGAAACAGCGCACGTCGCGCGATGGAGGACCTCGCGGACTTGGGATTCCCGCCGCAGGCCATCAGCGTGGTGACCAACGCCGCCGCGAGGTCAGTGATCGAGAGCGACTCGCGGTCGCCCCTGCGCTCGATGAGCCTGAGCGACGTGGGAACGGTCGCTGCCTCCGGGCCCTTGGCGGAGGCCGCCGGAACACCGAACGAGCCGCTCGCGCTGGCGGGACTGCTCCAGCGCATCGGGTTTTCCCGAGAGCTGGCCGGCCACTACGCGATGGGCGTCGAGCGCGGGCAGACCCTCGAGTCGATAACCGTGGACGACGCGGACGTGGATCGCGTGGCCGCGTTGATGAAGAAGAACGCGGCCGGGTCTCCCGGCGCCGACGAGGCGAAGATCGAGCGCGAAACCTTCGGGGAGAACGGGGGCCTCAAGAAGGAGACCGGAGGCGCTGCCGCAAGCGCCGGCATCGCGGCGAGCGTTCGAGCCGTCGGCCGGGCGGTCGCGTCGAAGATCGCGCCGGAGCGAATCGCGGAAAGGCGCGGCGAGGATCACGTCTTCGCGGAAGAGCAGCGCACCATCCCCGTTTATCGGGAGGAGCTGAGCGTAGGAAAGCGCGAAGTCGAGCGCGGCGCCGTACGCGTCACGACCCACGTGCTCGAGAGGCCTTACGCCGAGCAAGTCCTCCTGCGCGAAGAGCACGTGGACGTGGAGCGCCGGCCGGCCGGTCGCCTCGTGCGCCAAGAGGAGTCGGAGTTCAAAGACAGCGAGATCGAGATGCGCGAATTCGGCGAGGAAGCCGTGGGGGCGAAGCAAACGCGTCTCGTCGAGGAGGTCGTCATTCGAAGGCACGTCGCCGACCGGACGGCGACGGTGGGGGACACCCTGCGCTCGACCGAGGTCGACGTCCGCTCGTTCGACGCTTCCCGGTACCGCCGCCACTTCGAAGAGCGAAGGCTGGGCGGCGCGAAGTTCGAGGAGCACGCGCGAGCCTACCGGCTGGGGGAAGAGCTGCGACGGCCGGGCTCTTCCGCGCGCTGGGAGGACGTCGAGCCGGACGCGCGGGCCCGCTGGGAGGCCGAGCGCGCGGGTACGTGGGACGAGTTCAAGGACTCGATCCGGTACGCATGGTCGCAAGACGAGAGCCGGTGAGAGCTCTCGTGGCAGAGCTGTGCCGAGCGGCACTAGCGCCTTCGGCACGCCCCGGTCGCTTGGAGCGCCTGGGCCGCGGCCGTTTGCGCGGCCGGTGGGGCGTCCTTCGCCAGCAGGGGCGCCAAGCGAGCGCGCAAGTCGGGAAGCTCGAGCGCGGCGAGGCCGTCGAGGGCTCCGAGCGCGACCTGCTGCTGTTCCTCGGTAGTATCGGGGACCGCGAGCGCGCGGGAGAGATCGGTCAGGCGGTCGGCCGAGCCCACGTCGCAGACCCCTCCGAGCGCGCGCGCCGCCGCGGCCCGTACTTCGACATCTTCGTCTCGGTCGTCGAGGCGTTCTCGAATCGCATCGCGGTAGGCTGCCGCGCGGTGAAGGCCTAACGCCGCGAGGGCCGGCCCGCGCACACCCACCGATCCGTCGTGCAGAGCCGCGCCCAGCGCATCGTCGGTGTCGCTGGATGCCGACGCTTTGCCCAAGACGGCAACCGCCTGCGCCCGTACGAACGACCAACCGTCCCCCGACAGCGCCGACTTCGCAACGGCGATCGCACCCGACCAGGGCGAAGCCGCGAGCGACTGGAGCGCGGCCTCCCGCACGCGCGGGGCCGGATCGTGCACCGCGGCGATCAGCGCCGCTCGCGCCTGCGGGATCCCCGCGCCTGCCTCCGCCGCACGGGCACGCACGGGCCAGTCGGGGTCGTGCGCGATCGCTTCGCCAACCCGCGTTGCCGCGACGCCGTCTCCTGCACGGGCGAGCTCCTCGAGCGGTCCGAGAAGGAGGAACCGCACGCGCATGGGGGCGGACCCGTGCAAGAGCTGGGCGACGATCGCGTCGCTCTGGGCGGGCGACTCGCCAACCCGCCGTCCCGCCGCACGCATCATCTCGAGCTTTGCGGTCGCGCTCCGCTGCGCGTCGTCCAAGAGCGCGGCCAGCTTCCCCGGCGGGGCCCCCTCAAGGGCCGCCGAGAACGCCCTGCGAAGGACCGCGCGGGTGTCCTGCGCCGCGTCGGGGGTCGCCCCCATGGCATCGGCGATCGGCGCGAGGGCCTCCTCGGGCGCAATGGCGGCCAGCGTCGGCGCGACGCAGGCGCGCATCGACGGCGATTCCCGCAGGCTCTTGGCCAGGGCCGGCGCGGCACCTTTGCATCGCTCGAGCTTCTCGCGGGCCTTGCGCGGCGCCTCCCCCTTTCTCTCGCACAGCCCGCGTGCGAGCAGCGGGGCCGCTTGCTCGCATTGCCCGTGCGCCGCGGCAACGTCGATCGCCCGCGCCTTTCCAGGCTCGTCGAGCTCGTCGAAGACCGCCTCCACGGCGGGCAGAGCTCCGTCGCCGGCTCGCTCGAGCACTTGCGCTGCCACGATCCCTCGGTCGGTGCCGAGACTCTTCGCCACTTCGCCCAGTGTCGCGCCGGGGGCATCGAGCTCGCTGTACGCGACCAGCTCGGCGACGCCGACGTCCGGATGCGCTTGGCCTCGAGCGAACGCGGTGTCGAGGACCAGCGCGACGCACGACGTATCGATCGGCTTCGGAAACGTGATCTCGTAGCTCTCTCCGGGTTTTCGCCACGCGTCCTCGGGCATGGTCACCTCGAAGGTCTGCGTGTCGGTCACGAGATAGAACGTTTGCGGAGCGGCTCCGCTCGCTGGCACAGCGTCGGGCGGCGCGACGACGACCTTCATCCTGGCGATCGGCACGTCGTTCGGCGCCGCCATGACGACGAACTCGCCTTGACCCGCGCCGGGTCTCTTCTCGCTCCACGCCGTGTTCGGGTCGCCGTCCGTGAGCTCCGCGCCGCGGGAACCAGGCACGCTCGAGCCACGAGCCACGAGCAGTTTCGCCAGCGCCCCCTCGGCCCCCTGGCCCTTGTCGGTCGCGACGAGCTTCTCGGCATCGCGTTGCTGAGCAGAGGTGAGCCGCTGGACCGTCGCCGGTCGGAGGTCGAGCGACGCGGGGTACAGCGCCAGGGGGTCGAGGAGGGTCACGGACTGGCCGCAAAGGCTCAGGTCCTCCCGGATGTCTCCCACGATGATGAAGCTCGTCGCGCCGTTGGCTACGATCTGCAATGCTTTGCCCGTGCGCTCCCCGGGATCGCCGTCCAACAGCCCGGTGAGTCCCGCGAAGATCGGTCGCGCCCGTCCCGCGGCGAGGATCGCCTCCCACGCGACTCCGGCCCCGGCGTCCCTGCCGGGTACGCGCACATGCACGACGTGTCTCCCGCGCCCGATGGCGATCGGCTCGACGGCGACGTCGGCGTCTGCGGGAAGCCTGGCGCGGTCGAGCGTGATCGGCACCCGGATTCCATTGGCGTCGGCGGCGGGCACGCCGAGATCGACCTTCACGTCGAGGGCGGCCAACCCCCCCCCAGCCGGGGCCGTGCCATGGTTGTCGGCGAGCGCGCGCGGACCGATGAACACGGTCGCGGCGACGAGCACCAGCGAATTGCGGAGCATCCGGCTCCCGACGATACCTTACTTTTTTTGCCCCTCCGGGCGAGTACGTGCGACCACGGCTGGGTGATGCGTCGCGGCCCTGCCTTTGCCCTCGTCGGCGGCGCCTGTCTCCTTGTCGCCTCCACTCTCGTCGAGCGCCCCGCGGTGCATGCGGGAACCGCGATTCCCGCGGGGTTCGCCGAGCCCCCCCTCCCTCCGCTCGCTCGCATCGCACGCGCGGAAGCGGCTCCCGAAGAACGGGCACCGTCGACGCCACTTCCCGTAGCTGGGCTCGACCTCGCGCATATCGCGCTCGGCGACGGGGTTCCAACCGCCACCGCCCGGGCGGGAAGGGCGCAGCTCACGCTCGAGGCCGACTTGCAGCAAACGGCTGCGGCGCTGATGCGAGGCCGCCACTTGCCCGAGGCGGCGGTGGTGCTCATGAACGTCGCGAGCGGGCGCCTACTCGTCTACGCGAGCCACGTCGAGGGCGGACCCGACCGCGATCTGTGCGTCGAGGCGACGGCGCCGTCGGCGAGCGTGTTCAAAATCGTGACCGCGGCCGCGTTGATCGAGGACGCGCACCTCGGACCCGACACCCGACAGTGCTACCTCGGCGGCGAACGGCGGATCGGCGCCCTCGACCTCGTCGACGACCCGCAGCGCGACAAGTGGTGCACGACGCTCGCCGGCGCAATGGGCCGCAGCATCAACGCTGTCTTCGCGCGCCTGGCGAAGGAGCACCTGACCCCCGAGCAGCTCGATGCCATGGCTCGGCGGTTCGGCTACGGGCAATCGCTCCCGTTCGACGTGCCGGTGCAGCCGAGCGCGATCCACGTCCCGAACGATCCGCTGGAATTCGCGCGGACCGCGGCAGGCTTCTGGAACTCCACGTTGTCTCCAATCGGTGCGGCCGAAATCAGCGCCATCGTCGCACGCGGCGGCGAGAGCATCCGCCCGCGCATCGTCGACAAGATCGTGGACGGCTCCGGAGCCGTGGTCTGGGCCGCTCCCGATACCCCCTCGTCGAGCCGCGCTATCGCCAGCGACGCGGCCGAGAAGATTGCGACCATGATGCGGCACACGGTCAGCGACGGAACCAGTTGGCGCGCTTTCCATGACCCCCGCGGGGGCGCGTTCCTTCCCGGGGTCACCGTGGCCGGCAAGACGGGAACGCTCACCGACGGCCAATCGCACCGCTATTACACATGGTTCACGGGCTTCGCGCCGAGCCAGCCGGAACCCGGAATCGAGCAGGTGGCGGTCGCCGTGCTCGTCGTGAACGGGCCGACCTGGCAGATCAAGGCGAACGCCCTCGCTCGCGACGTGCTTCGCGCCTACTTCGCGTCGCGGGGCCTGAAGGGTATCACCCGGCCGTCGTACGGCGGGCGGCGCGCGGGGGGGTTCGACCGCCGCACGCGCCGCAGGTAGGCTGGCGGAAACGCTCCCGGGTACGGGCGCGTCGTTCTCGAGCTTACTTGCCACGGTGCCGGGCCGGCGTCGCCCGCGCGGAACCGAGGAGAAAATGGTCGATGGCTGGACTGGGCGCCCGAGCGGCTCAACTCCTACGATACGGCGGACGTCGGGTCGCTCCGGACCGCTGGCTCGCCCACTGGCCCTACGTGGCGGTCACCCTCGTCTATGCGGCGTCGAGGCTCGTCTACCGCTTCGGGCTTCGTGTTCCATTCGACTACTCCCCGGTTTACACGTTCGTTCAGTACCTGGACCCTTGGTTCGTCGAACACGACTTCTGGCGAAGCCTGCTCTACCTCCATCAGCAGGCGCCCTTGCAGAACCTGCTGACTGGCGGATGCATACGCGTTTTCGGAACGCCCGCGGCGTTCGTGGTTTTGGACTCGATCTACGTCGCCCTCGGCCTGGCGACGATTCTGGGGATGCTCCACTCGATGCTGCGACTCGGCGCTGCGCGCGCGATCGCCGCGGTGTTCACGGCCATCTATGCCGCCTCTCCCGTGACCGTATTTTATCAGAGCTGGCTATTTTATCACGCGCCCGTCGTCGCATTGCTCACGCTCTCGCTCGTTGCCCTACTTCGGTATTATCGCATCGGGGCATTCGGCGCGGGTCTGCTTTTTTACGGCCTGTTCGCTACTGCTTCTCTTTTTTACGCCATGCTCAATCCACTGTTGCTGGTGGCGGTGACTCTCGTGTTGCTGGTGCGTCCCCCCAGCTCGGATCCGCGATGCAAGTCGCCGCGGGCGCGGATGCTCCTCGCGCTCTGCATTCCACTCTGCGTGCTCGGACTCGACAAGGCAAAGACGCAGGTTCTGGTCGGGCACAGCCAGGGTGGCGAGCTTCTGTGGGTGAACCTCGCCGTCAAGACGTTCTACGAGATGCGACCCACCGACCGAGACGAGCTCGTGGGCCGGGGCCTCATTCCCATCGTTCCTCAGCCCGCGTTTCTCTCGATCGCGCCTTCGACGTACGGGGCTCTCCAGATTCCACATCGTTCGACTGGAATTCCACTTCTCGACATGGAATCCACGCCCGATGGCGAGGTGAACCCTCACTCCCTCGAGATCGTTCTCATCGCCGAAAAATACTACAAAGAAGAAGCGATTGCTCTCCTGCGCCTTGCTTCGGACGCGTATTGGCGGTCCGTTCTGCGGGCGCTCACCCGCGACTACTTCTCGTCACCGCTCGATTACGACCCGACGATCGCCAGCGCGAATCGCGATCAGCTGAGAGCGCTCGACAGAAAGGTCGAAGCCCTCCTCCTGGCCGACCGCGACGGCACGCAACGGCTGCTCTGGATCGCCCTGCCAGCGATCCTGCTTTACGGGATCTACCGCGTGCTCGGCGCCCGGGCATGGCTGGAGAGCGAGCGCTCGACGGTCGCAGCGATCTCGTGCCTGCTCGTCGTCATCACGTACGTGACCCTCGTCACCACGTTCGTCTCCGACGGAGATTTCAGCCGTTATCGATTCAACGTGGATCCGTTCTACGTCATCTTGTTCGGGCTCATGACGACCGACCTCGTCCGAGTCGTCGCCGGCCGGTGGCGGCGGCAGCGCGACGGCAGCCAGCCTCGCGCGCCCTGACCGGTGTAGGCTGGTCCTGCGCGGTGGCCGCGCGCGGGAGAACGTCCGATGCCCCTTCATGCTGGTTCTGCTGTGTGGATCGATCATCACGAGGCTCGCGTGTTCCGCGTGAGCACCGGAAACTCCGAGGAAGACGTCGTCAAGGCGCCAGGGCAGCACATTCATCGCCATCCGAAGGGGGCTGCCGAGGCGCACCATCACCCCGCGGACGCGCGTCATTTCTTCGCCGAGGTCGCGAAGGCGATCGAAAGTGCCGAGCAGATCCTGATCATGGGACCTTCGACCGCGAAGCTGCAGTTCTTGCGGTACCTCCACGAGCACGCCCCGGCGATCGAGAAGCGCGTGGTGGGGATCGAGACCGCGGATCATCCGACTGACCGCCAGCTGGTCGCGCACATCAAGCACCACTTCGGGATCGCCGACCGCGTCGTGTGATGGACGCGCGCGAGGGCCGCCCCTTTCACTCGCTTCGCACGTCCTCTAGCAGAACGAAGAGCGCTCCGTCTTCCCGGGCCAATCGGTGAACCCCGTCCGCGTTCGCCCGATCGCAGAGAAGCGCAGCGAGCGCCCAGGCGGTCGGCTCGTCCGTTGCAAACACGGGGGTGGCGATCTCCCACAGACCGCGTTCCGCGAGCGCGTCCGTGAGCGCCGCGGATGCCTTGCGAACGACCTCGGCCGCGTTCGGATTTCCCCACCCCCAGGCCCAGGTACGCGGCCCGCGCGCAAACGTACCCACCAACGTCGCCCGCGCCACGCCCACAGCGCGCCCCCCGACCAGCCACCGGAAGGTCGAGGCTTCGACGTCGAGCTCGACGCCATCGGGCGCAAAGCGCGAGCGCAGGGCATCGTTCTTTTGGCGCATCCGCGCGACGAGGCCATCGCGCGCGCGGTCGAAGTCGAGGCTCGGCGTGCGCACGAGCCCGGGTAGCCAGCCAAACCCGTCCGGCAGACGAACGAACGTTCCACCGCCCACGTCGTCGAGGTCGACGCCTTCGATGGCGCAGAGCGCCTCCGTCGCTTTGGCGAGCGTAGGCAGGAGATCGCGCGTCGAGTCACTGTGGAACGCGGCATCGACCTGCTCTTCGTCACCGATGATCTCTTCGACGTCGATCCCTGCGACCATGGGCTCGCCCCCGGGAGCGCGGACAACCTGCACGAGAGCGCGGCCCCATTGGTCAGCGACGAGCTCGTCGCGCAAGAGGTGCCCGATGTCGTGCAGAATCTCGCCGCGCAATCGGCCCGCATCGGCGGCATCCATGAAACGTTCAGACGAAGAAGTCCGGAATGAGCTCGGCACCCGGCACAGTCTGGTACCCGTCGAACTCGGTCACGCCCACCGAGCGCAGCAAGTCCTCGTCGATGAAATAGTTGCCGGTGCACGCGCGGCTCGGGCGCGTGAGAATCGCGTGCGCGGCATCGGCCATGATGTCCGGCCTGCGGCTGCCACGGACCACGCTGTCGCCGCCGAGCAAATTCTGCACGGCGGCCGTGTCGATGACCGTTCGCGGCCATAGAGCGTTCACTGCGATGCCCGCGCTGCGAAACTCGCCGGCCATCCCGAGGACGAGGAGGCTCATGCCGAACTTGGCCGTGGTGTACGCGACGTGCGGCGCGAACCACTGCTCGCGCAGGTCGAGGGGGGGAGCGATGTTCAAGATGTGCGGATTCGCAGCCTTCATGAGGTGCGGGATGCACGCTTGAGAGCACGCGAAAGTGCCTCGCGTGTTGACCTGATGCATGAGGTCGAAGCGCTTCAACGGTGTGTCGAGTGTGCCTGTCAGACTGAGCGCGCTCGCGTTGTTCACGAGCACGTCGATGCCCCCGAACGTCGCCGCCGCTTCGGCGACCGCGGCACGGATCTGTTCTTCGACGCGCACGTCGACCGGACAAGCGAGAGCCCGCCCGCCCGCGTTCTCAATTTCCTCGGCCGCCGTGTGGATCGTACCGGGCAGCTTGGGGTGCGGCGCGGCCGTCTTCGCCGCGACCACGACGTTCGCCCCGTCGCGCGCGGCACGCAGGGCGATCGCTTTGCCGATGCCACGGCTGGCACCGGTGATGAAGATCGTTTTGCCCCGGAGTGTCACGCCGCGCGACGCCGCTCGTAATGCAGGATGTCGCGGAGCGCGTCAGCGAACGCCCGGACGAAGGCGTGGTTCGAGTCCCCGTTGCTTCGCTTGCGGCGAGAGCGCTGCTCAGAGCCCTGCATGCCCGCCGGCCGCGATCCGCTCATCTTCGCCATGTTCGTCATGTTTGTCCGCTCCGGGAACAAATGGAACAAGCAAAATTCTAGCGCTTGATCGGCGCGCTCACCCGTCACAGATGCGCCGCACCCGACGCTGTTTGCCCGTCGAGCCCGTAGCCCAGCCATCCTGCCACGCCCGCGCGGGCCAGTCACGCGTCGTCGCAACGAAAGGGGTCGCACCCGCGCACCTTCACCCGGAAATCGCGGACGCCGGGCGGCGGGAGCCCGCGGCACGACGCTTGAAAAGCTGTCACCCAGCACCTCGCGGGGCGCGTCGCGCGCCACCTCCATTGACCCGATCCTCGCACGACCGCGCGACGCCCCCGCGGGCGCTCTTCTCTCCGCAAGTCTGCGCAAGCTTGGTCGACCGCTTCGCCGCGGCTCACCGGATCTTTCGTCGCGGGGCGCGCGCCAAGGCGCCTCTACGACGCGTCCCTCCAACAGCCAGCGAGCTCCGACAGTGCCGACTCGGCGTGGGTGAGGCCGTCGGCGACAGAATCGAAGCGACGCGAGAGGCGCATGTCGGGCGTGAGCTTCCACGCACCGCGCGTTTTCTTGATGAGCGCCATGATCTTCTCCGGGTCGAGGGGCGTGTCGTCGCGGAGGTGGAAGATCACCGATTGCTCGCTCGCCTCGCAACCGAGCGCGCGAAGGCGCCTCAACTCGGTCTTGAGCGACATGAGCTTGACGAGTCGTCGCGCTTCCTCGGGAGGCGCACCGAAGCGGTCCTCCATCTCGGCGGCGATGTCCGATACGTGCCCTTCGTCGACGGCGCTCGCCAGCCGCTTGTAGAGCGACAGCCGAACGCCGACGTCGCCGACGTAGTCGTCGGGCAAGAGGGCCTCGACGTCGAAGCTGAGCTCCGGGTCGACCTCGTGCGAGACCTCTTCGCCCCCGAGCTCCTGCACGGCCTCGTCGAGCATACGACAGAACATGTCCAGGCCCACGCTGGCGACGTTGCCGGATTGCTCGGCGCCGAGCAGATCGCCCGCCCCGCGCAGCTCGAGATCGAGCGAAGCGATCTGGAAACCGCTACCGAGCTCCGTGTGTCGCTCGAGGGCCTCGATTCGCGAGCGCGACTCGTCGGTCATCGCGTTCTCCGGGGGAACGACGAGGTAGCAATACGCACGCTCTTTCCCACGCCCGACGCGGCCGCGGAGCTGGTAAAGTTGCGCCAAACCGAAGAGGTCCGCGCGGTCGATGATCATCGTGTTCGCTCGCGGAATATCGAGGCCGCTCTCGATGATCGCCGTCGACGCGAGGACATCGTAGCGCCCGTCGACGAAGTCGAGCATCGTCTCCTCGAGTGAGGCCTCCCCCATCTGCCCGTGCGCGACGGCAACGCGCGCGGTGGGAACGAGCTCCTGAACGCGCTGCGCCTTTTCGTACAGCTTCTCGATCCGGTTGTAGACGTAGAAGCATTGCCCGCCCCGCGCGAGCTCGCGCTCGACCGCTTCGCGCACGACTTGCTCGTCCCAGTGAGTGACGATTGTGCGTACGGCCCGGCGGTCGACGGGAGGCGTCGTGATGAGCGATAGGTCTCGAAGCCCGCTGACGGCCATCTGCAACGTGCGGGGGATCGGCGTCGCCGTCAGCGTGAGGACATCGACCTGCGCGCGCAGTTGCTTGATGCGCTCTTTGTGCGTGACGCCGAAGCGCTGCTCCTCGTCGACGACGAGCAGCCCGAGGTCCTTGAAGTGCACGTCTTTCGAGAGCAGGCGATGCGTTCCGACGACGACGTCCACCTTACCCTCCCTCAGGCCGAGGATCGTCTCCTCCTGCTCCTTCCTCGTTTGGAAGCGCGACAGCGCTCGGATGGCGATCGGGTATCCCGCCATTCTGGCTTCGAAGGTGCGAAAGTGCTGCGACGCGAGCACGGTCGTGGGGCAGAGGAGCGCCACCTGCTTGCCGCTCATCGCAGCGCGAAACGCGGCGCGCAGCGCGACTTCCGTCTTGCCGAAGCCGACGTCACCGCACACGAGCCGATCCATGGGGCGCGGCGACTCGAGGTCTTTGTTCACTTCGTCGATCGCGCGCGCCTGATCGACCGTCTCGTCGAACGGGAACGTGGCCTCGAAGGCACGGTAGTCGTCGTCGGCCGGCGCGATGGCCGCACCGCGCGCCGCCCGGCGTTCGGCGTAGAGCCGCAACAGCTCGTCGGCCATCTTGCGCACTTCGCGAGCGACGCGTGCCTTCGTCCGCGCGAACGTGCCGCCGCCCAGGCGGTCCAGCTTCGGCTGCGCGTTTTCTCCGCCGGCGTATTTCTCGAGTTGGTTGAGGCGCCAGACCGGCAAGTACAGCTTGTCGCCGCCCGCGTATTCGACGGCGATGAGGTCGACGGTCAGGCCGGAGACTTTCTTGTGCACGAGTCCTTGGTACTTGCCAATGCCGTGCTCGACGTGCACCACGTAGTCGCCCGGGGCGAGGCTCCGCAGGTCCTCGAGGAAGGCGCGCGCCGTGTCGACGGTGCGGGCTCGCTCGCGCCTGCGGTGCACGCGCGCGCCGAAGATCTCCTCCTCCGTGACGAGCACGATTCCGTCGGCCGGTAGAACGACGCCTCGCGCGAGCGGGCCGACGACGACTTGCACTTGATCGGCCGGCTGATCGAGCCACCTCGGATCGAACGCGCCCAAGCGCGCCTTGCATCGGACTCCTTGATGTCCGAGCAGCGTGACGAGCCGCTCGGCCTGGGTCTGGGCGCGTGCGGCGAGAAATATCGCGAGGCCATGCTCGCGCCAGTGCACGATGCGCCGTACGAGCGGGGCCAGGCCGGCGTTCTTTCCTTTGGATGACCTCGCGGTCCTGACCGCGCGGGCCAGATCTTCGTTGTCGCGTGACGCCAGATCCAGCGGCTCTAGCGCGCTCTCGAATGTGCCGAGGCCTCCTTCCGCCGCGCCGGTCACCGCCGTCCGATGAAGAGCAACGATCGTCCGCGAGGCGAGATTCCTCGCCACGTCCTCCTCGTCCACATAGTACGTGGCAGGCGAGAACGACGGACCGGCCCCCGCCTTGTGGGCCGCGTCCTGCTCGGCGCGAGCCAGCTCGTCGCGCACGGCGCGCGTGATCGACGGAGGATCGTCGAGCACCACGACCGCGCCCTCTGGAAGGTAAGCGAGCAGTGGATCGAGCTCGTCGTAGTACGCCGGAAGAAACGCCTCGGCCCCGAAGAACGCGCGCCCGCCCGCGACGTCTTCGACGAGCGCGCGCGTCTTGGTCGTCGGCCAGTCGATCGACTCCGCCAGGTGGGTGACCCGCTCGCGCGCGCGCGCGGCCGTGGCTGCGTCGAGAATCGCCTCGCGCACCGGCGGCAGCCAGAGTTGCTTCAGCTCGGGCGCGCCCTTCTTCGTCGTCTGGTCGACCGAGTCGAAGGGCTTCATCGAGAGCACCATCTCCCCGTAGAGCTCGACGCGCACGGGCGAGTCGCTCGACGGCGGCCAAATGTCGAGCAGCGCACCTCGCACGGCGAAGCTGCCCCGGTCTTCGACCACGGGCACCCGCAGATATCCCGCCTCGCTCAGCGAACGTACGAGCGCCTCCCGGTCGATCTCCTGCTCGGCGAGGATGCGGTCCGCTCGCCGCTGGAGCGCCTTGCGCGGAACGACTTTGCGCACGAGCGCTGCGGCCGGCAGGGCCACCAGGCTCCACGCTAGCTCGTGGGCAAGATGAAACAGCGTCGCCATTCGGCTCATCGCAGCGGCGCGGTCGGGGCTGACGTCGGCGTAGGGCGATGACTCGTTTGCCGCGAACAGGAGCACGTCGCCTTCGCCGGTGTCCTCGGTCTCGTCGTCCAATGCGCCCCGCGTGAAGAAGCCGGCGTCTTGCGCGGCCCGGCGCGCCGCGTCCGAGTCGCTCGTGACGAAGACGACCCGATGGCCCGCGCGGACGAGCGCAGCGGCGACGGCTGGCCCGGCGCTGCCCCTGACCCCCGCGACGTCGATGCGGCGCGTCGACGGCCGAGTCGCGAGGAGAGACTTCGCCCGAGCAACCACGTCGCGCACCCGAACGGCGACGACCCCCTCAGGCGGGAGGAGCGACCCGAGCGGCTCGACCTCTTCGGCGGGCGCCGGAGACGCGAGCTCGTCGGCCGTCAGACCCGTCCGCTCGGCGAGCGTGGACGTCATCAAGGGGGGACTCGGCATCGACCGCGCTTTCTACCCACCCCAGCCGCTCAGCCTGCATTCATGCCGGGGGCTTTTGCCGTAGATAGCGCACGGTCATCACTTCGAACTCCCCCCCGTCGGGCAACGGGACGAACGAGCGAAACACGCGCACGTCGTCGTCGGGCCTTTCGGTCACCTCGCGCCACCGCATTTGCGATCCGTCGGGGCGCGTCATCTCGCCGACGAAGGCCATCGTCCGCGTCGCCTCGTCCCATCTGCCTTGCATGATGACCAGCCCCCGGCGCAGCGGGTCGACCCAGGTGCCCACGTACCGGCCGTGAATCGAGTCCCAGCCGCAGATTCCGTGCCCCTCGAAGCCGCTCGTTTCGTTCTTGAAATCGCTGACGAGCCAAGGCCCGCACATGCGGTTGACCATCGTCCCCTCGCTGGTCTGAACCGAGGCGCCACGCTCGGGGCGCACCTCGACCTCGGCTCGCCAGAGGCCGGCGTCCGCGGCGAGGACCTCGACCTCCGGGCTCGCTTGCATGAGCGCGAGTATCGCATCGAAGGGGCGTCTATGGGGAGGAGTTGGCCGCGTCGTGGCTCCCCAGCACCCGGAGCGCCGCGGGAACGACCACCAGCGCTGCCGCGAGGCCCGCGAGCACCCCGAGCGTACCGACGATCCCGAGATCGCGCAGCCCGTCGAACCGGCACCCCACCAGGGCCAGGAATCCGCCGGCCGTGGTGAGAGCGGTGGCGGCAACGAGCGACCCTTGGGAGGCGAGCGCGTCGCGAATCGTTCGCCCGCGCGCCGCGAAGAGCAGAAACATCGACTCGTCGATCGTCACGCCGAAGAGCACCGGAAGCACCAGCGCGTCGTACACGTGCCAGCGGATCGCGAGAACGCGCATCGCTACGCCGACCGCGGCCATCTCACAACCAAGCGTCGCCAGCGCCACGATCGCTTGGCGGGCGCTCCTGAGCGCGACGCGCATCGCGAGCGCGACGACGCCGAGCGCGACCCCGCCCACGACAAGGAGGTCACGCGACAGCACGTCGCGCAGCGCCCGATCGATGGCCCCGAACCCGGTGATGGCGGAGGATGGGTCGGCGCCGTGAATCGCCACCCGGGCGCGCTCGTCCGCGGCGGGGTCATTGGTGGGCCTCACGTAGGTCGCGACCAGCCATTCGCCGCCGTCGCGCGCGAGGTGACGGGCGGCGAGCCAGGAGAGGGCAGCCTCGGCCGGAGAATCCGCGGCCCGCGCCGTCGAGGGGTGGGCGAAGGCGTCGAGCGCGCCGGCGCAGGCGTCGAGGTCGAAGCCGGAATCGCGTAACGCCGATTCGAGCGCGGCGCGGCGCGAAGGCAGGTCGAGCGCGTCGCGGACCGACAGACGCGCCCGCTGGGTTGGCATGGAGGGGGCGAAGGTCGCGAGAGCGTCGAAGCCGTCGATCGTCCGGTCGCGCGCCAGGGGCTCCAGCGCTTCGGCGACGCGATCGGCTCTCTGCCGTGCCCCGTCCTCGGAGCGGTCCACGCTCAGTACGATCCATTGCCCCGGCTCCCCCCCGAAAAGCGCGTACACATGCTCTTGAGCGACCAGCGGCGCGAGGGCGCGAGGCCGGATTGCGACCATCGCCGGAGCCGGCTGCGGCCACCCCATCAGCGTGATCGCGGCGATGGGCGATGCACACACGCCCAGCGCCCACAGCGCGCGCCGCCGGGTCGCGGTCACCCATGCGAGTGCGTCGATCCAGCGCGCCGGACGGAGCGGCGGCGGCTCTGCGCGCTCGAGCCACGCTCCTATCTCCGGCGTCACGAGCAAGATCGCGACCGCGGTCAGCACCTCCCCTGCGGCACACAGGAGTCCGAGCTGCCTTATCGCGCGCAGCCCGCCGAACGCGAGGGACGCAAACGCGACCCCCGCGACGCCCGCCGCCGTGAGCGTGGGCTGCCAGGTGACCGCGCGCGCGCGCCTGGCGGCTTCACCAGGCGGGAAGCCCGCGCGGCGCGCCTCGAGGAGCGCTGCGTACACGTGGACGCCGGTGTCGACGCCGACTCCGACGACGACGGCTGCGAACCCGATGGCCACGGCGCTCAACCCCGCCGGAAGCAGCGCAGCGATGCCCGTCGTCCAGAGTGTGCCCAGAACCAGCGGCGGCAAGACCGCGACGAGCGCGCGCACGCGACGGAACGTGAATACGAACGCGAGCGAAGCGAAGACCAGGGAAAGCGAGCCGCTGACCGCAAGGTCGCGCCGGAGCATCCGCTCGGTTGCCCACGCAATCGCGTGCCCCCCCGCCAGCTCCGTCGTGACGCCACGGATACCGCCGCGCGCGACGGCCAGGTCCGCGCGTTCGACGTCCTCGACGAGCCCCTGGGCCTCCGCCGAAACGAACGCGCTGCCGCGCGGCTCCGCGACGATGAGGCGCGCGCGCCCGCCGTCCGCCACGAACGGGCCGCCGGCCCGTGCCGGAACGCCCGCTGCCAGCTCGGCGCGCGACTCCCAGGGTATCTCCGAGAGCCGTAGCGGATCGCGAGCAAGCCACGCTTCCACCTCGGCGTCCACTGCCGGGGAGAGGAGCATGGCCCGCGTCTCGGCGAGGCGTGCCCGCATCCCCTCCGGGGTCACCGCGCTTGCAAGCCGAGCCCGCGCTTGCGGCCCCGCGTACGCCCATGCGAGCGTCGGGTCCGGGGACTTCGGCGGGCCTGGCGCGCGATCGATCACGCGCGCGACGGACGGCGCATCGCGGAGCGACGTCGCGATCATGTCGGCCGCCGCTTGCACGTCGTCGGCCCGTTGCCCCCGGACGAGCACGATCGCCGGATCGCGCACGCCGAAGGCCCGCGTCCAGCGCACGAGCGTCGCGGCGTCTCCCGATTCGGGAAGCATCGTCGACAAATCCCCCGAGAGGCGAAGCTTGTCCGCCGTCAACCAGGCGGATGCGATCGTCGCGACGATTAGAGCGAAGCGCAGCACGCGCGCACGAGTGGGGGCGAGGGTCATTTTCTATCCCGAGCTAGAGCTGCCCGCTCGAGTCCGTCGCTTTGGCGACCCCCACGTCGTCCGCGGCCTTGTGCAGCGCCAAGCGAATGCGCGTCACGCGTCGCCGGCTTATCGCAGTCACCTCGGCGGTCGCCCCTCGGGCGAGATCGACTTTGTCGCCGGCCCTCGGCAGCCGCCCCAACAGCTCCACGACGAACGCTCCGACCTGCTCGCCGAGCTCGTTGTCGGGCACCTGAACGCCGATGGCGCGAACCTCCTCCATGGCAGCGCGTCCATCGACCTCCCACACGCCTTCGGCGTCAGGAACTTTGACGACCCGCTGGGGCTCCTCGTCGAACTCGTCACGGATCTCGCCGACGATCTCTTCGAGCAGGTCTTCCATCGTCACAATGCCGCTCGTTCCGCCGTACTCGTCGACGACGACGGCGATCGGGACCTGTTTGCGCTGCATCTCGCGCAGTACGTCGACGCCGCTCTGCACCTCGGGGACGAACAGAATGTCGCGGCGAAGCGGCGAGAGCTCAGAGAGGGTGTCGCCGCCCGGATGGAGGAGAAAGTCCTTCGCGTAGAGGTAGCCGGCGACGTCGTCGAGCGAGCGGCCGTTGGTCAATACGACGCGCGAGAACTGGTGCGTGCGCACGAAGTCGTGGGCGTCCCGGCCGCTCGTCTGAAGCGGAAGCGATACGACGTCGACGCGCGGAACCATCGAATGGCGGGCGGCGCGCTGGGAGAAGCGCATCACGCGCTCGAAGAGCTCGGCAGTCGATCGGCCGTGCGGCGAGCGCACGGCGCTCGCGGCAAGGATGGCCAGGATCTCGTCCTGGCTGAAACGGCCCTCGACGCTGGCCACGTCCGGCGACATTCCCATCGCGCGCAGCACGAGGCCCGACGTGCGCTCCAGCAGCCACAAGAGCGGCAGGAACGCGACGTAGATGAAGCGAAGCGGTATCGCGGCCGCCAGTGCCGTCGCTTCCGTACGCTGGATCGCGATGAGCTTCGGGACGAGCTCGCCGAAGAGGACGTGGCCGAACGTGAGGAGCACGAAGGCGAAGACGTCCAGCGCGACGTGCGCCGCCCTCGAGGCTGGCGCATCGGTGAAGGCGGCGTGGGCCCGATCGAGCAAGGCCGCGAGCGACGGCTCGCCGATCCATCCGAGCCCCAGGCTGGCCAGCGTGATCCCGAACTGCGTCACCGACAAGTAACGGTCAAGCCGGCCGACGATCGACTCCGCCAGGATCGCCCTTTTGTCCCCTCGGCGCGCCTTGGCTCGCAGCTGCGTCGCCCGGACCTTGACGACCGCGAACTCGGCGGCGACGAAGAATCCATTGAGAACGATACAGATCGCGGCGACAAGAAGTCCCCACACGGGGAGGCATACGTATCATGGCCACAGGTAACGCGGGACCATGACCGACCACGACGTCCTCGTCTTCTTGCTCGCTCTCGCCGCGCTGCTCGCTTCGGCGCGGCTTCTCGGGGAGCTTGCGCGCGCCCTGAAAATGCCCCTCGTGGTCGGCGAGATGGCGGCCGGCATCCTTCTCGGCCCCAGCGTGCTCGGGCGCGTTTCGCCCAGGGCGCAGGGCTGGCTCTTCCCGGCCGGCAGGCCCGAGTCGATGGTCGGCGGGTACACCACGATCGCCGTCATCCTCCTCTTGGTCGTCGTAGGCCTCGAAGTCGACCTCGGTGTGCTGCGTCGTCGCGGTCGAAGCGCCCTCGCGACCGGGGTGCTCGGCGTTGCGCTCCCGATGGCCAGCGGGGTCGCGCTGGGCCTCTTGCTGCCCCAGTCGGATCTCCTCGACCCCTCGCGGCGAACGATTGTCGCGCTGCTGCTCGGCGTCGCCCTGAGCATTTCGGCGCTTCCCGTGATCGCCAAGACGCTGCTCGACCTTGGCCTTTTCAAGTCGGACGTCGGCCTGCTCGTGATGGCCGCCGCGATGATCGACGATCTGGTCGGATGGCTGGCGCTCTCGCTTCTCCTCGGGCCTGTGCGCGGCTCGGCGGTCGACCTGGCGTCGTTCGCGCGTACGGTGGTTCTGGGCGCCATGTTCGCGGCGGCCTCGTTGATCGTCGGCCGGCGCTTCATCGACGGTGTTCTCCGGCGGCTGGCGCGGGACGGAACCGCCGCACCTGGACGGGTTCTGTCGCTCGTCATCGTGCTCGCCCTCCTGGGCGCGACCGCAACGCACGCGATCGGCCTGCACGCCGTCTTCGGAGGGTTCGTCGTCGGGCTCACCTTGGGGCGCTCGGCGCGCGTCAACGCACGCACGCGAACAGCCATCGAGGATTTCGTGACCAACGTCTTTGCACCGGTCTTCTTCGCGTCGATCGGGCTTCGCGTCGATTTCCTGGGTGCGTTCGACGCGCGCTTGTGCATCCTCGTTTTCGTCGTGGCGACGGTGCCGAAGCTCGTGGGTTGCACGCTGGGCTCACGAATCGGGGGCGGTCCCGCCGGAGGTCGCTTCGGGTGGCGCGAAGCCGCCGCCGTCGGATTCGGAATGAACGCGCGGGGCGCGATGGGGATCATTTTCGCCGCGATCGCGCGCGATTCGGGCCTGCTGAAAGACGAAATGTTCGTCGCGCTCGTCGTAATGGCCCTGGGCACCTCGCTTCTGAGTGGACCGGCGATGAAGTGGCTTTTGTATCGCGAAGAGCCGGAAGAAGACGTGGTGACCCTCCTGCGGCGTGGAGCCTTCATCAGCGAGCTCCATGCAAGCACGCCGAGCGAGTCGATCGGCGAGCTCGTTCGAGCGCTCGGGTCCCTGCTCACGGGTCGCAAGCGGCTGGCGCGGGATGCGGTGCTGGAGCGAGAGCTCGTGGCGGCGACTGGGCTCGGCGACGAGGTCGCAATCCCCCACGCGGCGGTCGAGGGGCTGGAGCGGCCTCTGCTCGCACTGGGCCGCGCCCCGCGCGGGATCGACTTCGATGCCCATGACGGTCTGCCGGCGCGCTTCGTTTTTCTCTTGCTCATCCCGCCCAACGCGTACGACGAAGAGGTCCGGATTCTGGCCTCGATCGCGCGATCGACCTATGACGCGCGCGCACGCGAAGAGTTGGCCTCCGCTAGCGGGCTCGACGAAGTGACCCGCGTGCTTGCGCAAAGCGCCAAGCGAACGCGCGACTCGATGCGCCCGAAGAGGCGAGCGGCGGGAGAGACCTGAATCGTCTTCTCGCATTCGCGCCGCATTATTGTTTCTCTCCTGTTTCCGCCCCGCGAAGATTTCGTGCGTTGTCATTTTCCAGCTTGTCGTTAGATACCGTAATGCTATTGTCGCCTCACGGAGGAGCGTGCGTGGTTTGGGGGAGTCGCGTGCACGGGGAGAACATGGCACAGATCGGTGCGTACGAGGTTCTCAGGCTCCTCGGACGTGGGGAAATGGCGAGTGTCTACGAGTGCCGCCACGCAAAGCTCGGCCGCTCCGCTGCCATCAAGGTGCTGCATCCGCATCTCGCGCGAGACCGCGCGGCTGCTGCGCGCTTCTTGCGTGAAGGCCAGGCGTTGGCGCGCGTCGAGCACCCGAACGTCGTAGAAGTGTTCGACGTCGGCGAGCACCACCGCGTGCCCTATCTCGTCATGTCGCTCGTGGACGGCGACGATCTTGAAGAGCATTTTCGGCAATACCATCCCATGTCCGTCGCGGGCATCGCCGATTGCGTTCTGCCTGTCATCGGCGCGGTGGCCGCGGCGTACGACGCGGGGGTGCTCTACCGAGATGTGAAGCCGAGCAACATTCGGATGGCGTGGGATCATCGCGGTGCCCCTGTGCCCAAGGTGCTCGATTTCGGCATCTCGAAGCTGACGGGCGATGAGCGCGGCCAGAAGGTGGCCGACGTTCAAGATTTGCTCGGCACTGCGAGCTACATGGCGCCCGAGCAGCTCCGGTCGGCGAAGGAGGCCGGCGCCCGGGGCGATGTGTACGCCCTCGGGGTGATTCTGTATCAGGCGGCGACGGGCACGCGACCCTTTCACGGCGACAACGCGTACGGGTTGATGCACGCGATCCTGACGGCCCGTGTCTCACCACCCAGCTACTTCCGACCTGACCTTCCGCCCTCGTTCGATGAGCTCGTCTTGCGCGCGATGCAGCGAGACTCATCCGAGCGATTCGATTCGGCGCGCACCCTGGGTTGCGCGCTCGCGCAGTTCTCTTCCGATCCGGCTGCGTGGCGGGCGGAGCTCATGCTTCGCTCGGGCGAGCGATTGGCGGTCGCAAGGTCGGCGAGGTCGCAAAGCAGTCAAGCGCCCAAGCGTTCGTGGCGCTGACGGCGAGCGGCCACGAAAGCTTGCTCCGTGCTCTGCGCTGGCGCACGATGCGCGCCGCATGCGGTCCAAGCACGCCCTCCTCGCCTCTCTCGCGCTCCCTCTCGCCGTGACCAGCGCACGGGCCGTGATGGCCTTCGGCGGCAGCGCGCGCGAGCTCGAACGGCAAGGGACGTTCGCCATCACCAACAACGCGGGATTCGGGTTCAACCAACAGGTCAACAGCCCCCCGAGCACTTCGTTCACGCTGCGTCCCGCGCTCGATTATTTCGTCATCCCGAACCTGTCGGTCGGAGGTGCGGTCGAGTTCGTTTCGAATGCACCTTCACGCGCGCCGACGATCACGTCGTTCAGCCTCGCACCCGAGGTCGGCTATGAGCTCGCGCTCTCGGACACGTGGTCATTCTGGCCGCAAGCCGCGCTGTCGATTTCGTTTCCCAACCCGGGTGACCCGTACGCGGTCTTGAAAATTTTTGCGCCTTTTCTCGTGCACCCCGCCCAGCATTTCTTCTTCGGCATTGGGCCCGGCTTCGAGCAGGGCCTCACATCGAACCCCTCGACGTCCATCGTCGGGAAGTTTCTCATCGGCGGCTACTTCGATCACTGACGGGCTGTGACGCTTTTGCGCGCGTGTGACAACCGTGCCCCTTGAAAGGCGGCATCCGTAGCTCGAGCGAGCGGCGGCGAGCTCCCCTCCGGATCGGGCACGTTGGGTGCAGCGAAGTGGGCCGACCCGCAGCGGTTGGGAGGCCACATAGCCACACGCATGACTGCAGCCGCCACGCAGCAGCAGCACGAAGACGAGGTGACCGCTGCCGCGGCCGCGCTCCACGTCCCGCCACTCGATCACGGGGCCATAGGCAACGGGCGCGTGCTCGCCCTGGTGTCGCCGACGAGCGCAATCGAATGGTTGTGCCTCCCGCGGTTCGATTCTCCGTCGGTCTTCGCGAGACTGATCGACGCACACCGTGGCGGCACCTTCCGGCTGCTCTACGGCGAGCACGAGGTGCGCGGACACCTGCGCTACGTGGCGAACACCAACGTGCTGACGACTCGCTTCGAAGTGGACGACAGCGTGTGGGAGGTGGTCGACTATGCGCCGCGAATCCCGGAGGGGCTGGGTGTGCGCGTCCCGCTCGAAATCGTTCGCATCGTGCGACCGGTCTCCGGGCACCCCAAGCTACGAGTCGACTTCGATCCGCGTCCCGACTACGGGCGCGCCCCGGTCGAGATGCGCGAAACGACGCATGGCATCGAAGTGCTCGGCGGCGCGGCGCCTCTGCAGTTGTGCACGAACCTGCCCGTACCCTACGTGCTCGCGCGGCGCGAGTTCGTTCTCACCAGACCCATCTACTTCGTCTTGACTTATGGGCGCCGCGAAGGCCCGCCGACGCTCGCCACGGCGTTCCACGAGCTCGAGCTGACGATCGCTGGCTGGCGCGCATGGGCCAAGACGTGCTCGCTGCCGAACTTCGCGGCGCCGCAGGTACTTCGCTCGGCGCTCTGCCTCAAGCTTCACGCGTATCACGACACCGGCGCCATCATCGCTGCAACGACCACGAGCATCCCGGAGGCGATGGGTACGCCCCGCGCGTGGGATTACCGATTCTGCTGGTTGCGCGACGCCGCATTCGTCGTCGAAGCCCTCAGGCGTCTCGGGCACCTGAACGAAGGCGAGCAATTCCTCAATTTCTTGCGCGACGTCGCAGAGGGCGGACCCCTGCAGCCGCTCTACGGCATCGACGGCGGGCGCGACTTGGAGGAGGAGCGTCTCACGCACCTGGCGGGGTTCGGGAACTGCGGGTGGGTCAGGATCGGCAACG
Organism: uncultured Polyangiaceae bacterium; assembly: GCA_964531095.1. Classification (GTDB taxonomy): domain Bacteria; phylum Myxococcota_A; class Polyangia; order Polyangiales; family Polyangiaceae; genus Palsa-1150. The sequence goes on from CAZHED010000003.1 coordinate 23,541, forward strand.
CCGCGTGTGAGCAGCGACAGAACGATCTCATGGGGGAGCTCATGCTCTGCCTCGAGACGCTGCTGACCGATCCGCGGATCGTCGACGAGGATTCCGGGCGCTTCACCCCGCTTCTGCAGCGCCTCGTCGAAGAGGCAATCGAGGCGGCCCCCACCCTCGACACGAGTATCTGGGAATTTCGCAGCCTCCGAGGCATCTACACGTTCTCGCGTGCCATGTGCTGGGTGGCCATCGATCGCGGCGCGAGCCTCGCGCGCCGCATGGGGCGCCTCGACCTCGCGGCAAAGTGGGAGCCCATCGCCGAACGCGAGCGCGCCGAGGTGCTCGCGCGCGGCTATTCGAACCGGCTGGGCTTCTTCACGCAGCAGCTCGACGGCCAGTACCCCGACGCTTCCCTGCTGCTCCTGCCGACGATCGGAATCATCGACGCGCGCGACCCGCGCTTCGGATCGACCGTCGATGCCTACGAGCAGCGCCTCGTGACAAAGGGCCTGATGCGCCGCTATGCGAGCGTCGACGACTTCGGCGAGACACACAGCGCGTTCACCATCTGCTCGTTCTGGTGGGCGGAAGCGCTCGCGCTGACGGGCCGGATCGATCGCGCGGTCGAAGTGTTCGAGGGCATCACGCGACACGCAAACCCGGTCGGGCTGTTCAGCGAAGACATCGATCCGGCCACCGGCGCTCTGCTCGGCAATTTTCCGCAGGCCTATACGCACGTCGGGCTGATTCACGCGGCGATGACCATCGGCGAGCTTCTCGAGGCCCGCGACGGCAGAGCCCGCGCTTGGACGTGACATGGCGCGACTGATACTCGTCTCGAACCGCCTGCCCGTCACCGTGCACCTCGCGAACGGCGAGCTCTCGATCGTCCGCAGCACCGGGGGCTTGGCCACCGGCCTGCGGGTGCCGCACGAGCGTACGGGGGGAACGTGGATCGGCTGGCCGGGCGACGTGTCGTGCTTGAGCGGCGACCAGCAGCGCACGCTCGCCACCCACCTCGCCGAGCTGCGCTGCGCGCCCGTGCAATTGAGCGCTGCGGAGGTCGCCAGCTACTACGACGGCTTCTCGAACGCCGTGCTCTGGCCGCTCTTTCACTACCTCTTGGACCGGATTCCGCCGTCGTCGCAGGAGTGGGACGCCTACCGCGCGGTCAACGAGAAGTTCGCCGACGCCGCGGCGCGCGCGTGGCGCCCGGGCGACCTCGTGTGGGTGCACGACTACCAGCTCGTGCTGGTGCCTCAGATGTTGCGCGCCCGGATTCCGAGCGCCACGATCGGTTTCTTTCTCCATATTCCCTTTCCGGTCTCCGAGGTGGTGCGCACCCTGCCGTGGCGAGGTCAGGTGCTCGAAGGAATGCTGGGCGCAGACCTCGTCGGTTTTCACACGTTCACGTATCGCAAGCACTTCGCGTCCTCGGTGCTTCGCATCCTCGGAATCCCGTCGAAGGGCGACTGCGTCCACATCGACGGACGTCAGATTCGTCTCGGCGTCTTCCCCATAGGCGTCGACGCACGCACATTCGGCGAGCTAGCCGAGGATCCCGACGTGGAGCGCGAAACAGCGGCCATCCGCGCAGAGGCGCGCGGTGAAAAGATCCTCCTCGGCATCGATCGTCTGGACTACACGAAGGGTATTCGGCCGCGGATGCTCGCGTTCGAACGGCTTCTCGAGCGCGAGCCGCAATGGCGCGGAAAAGTTCGCCTGGTTCAGATCGCCGTGCCGTCGCGTGACCGGGTGCCGAGCTATCAGGAGTTTCGCCGCCAAGTCGACGAGCTGGTCGGGCGCATCAACGGCGCGTTCTCCACGGTGGATTGGGTCCCCATCCACTACGTGCATCGGGCGCTCGACGAGAGGCAGGTCGTGGCGCTGTATCGCGCCGCGGACGTCATGCTGGTGACACCGCTGCGCGACGGAATGAACCTGGTGGCCAAGGAATTCGTGACGTGTCGGACCGACGAGAGCGCCGTGCTCGTGCTGAGCGAGTTCGCCGGCGCCGCGGCGGAGATGGGCGAGGCCGTGCAGGTGAACCCCTACGACGTCGAGTCGATGGCCCAGGCGTACGCCGACGCGCTGACGATGCCCGAGGAAGAGAAGCGCGTGCGAATGCGATCGCTGCGGCAGCGGATCGCCGCGCGCGACGTGCACCAGTGGGCGCAGAGCTTTCTCGACACACTGGGCGGCGTTCGCGCGGGCGCGGAAGAGCCCCAGGTCGCGCTGACTTCGCGCGAGGATCTCGAGGGGCTCGCCGCACGCCTGCGGAGCGCCGAGCGCCTCCTGCTCCTCCTCGACTACGATGGCACGCTGGTCCCGTTCGCACGCGCACCGGACCTCGCCGCGCCCGACCGCGAGCTTCGAGAGCTACTCCGCTCGCTCGCCGCAAGGCCGGGCGCGCGGGTTCACGTCGTGAGCGGTCGCAGTCGCGAAACGCTCGAGCGCTGGCTAGGCGATCTGCCGATCGGCCTGCACGCCGAGCACGGACTCTGGTCACGCGCGCTACCGCGTGAGCCGTGGACGATGATGGATGTCGTCGCCACGTGGCAGGCTGGGGCACGTCGCATCCTCGACGAAGTGACGGCGACGACTCCCGGGGCTCTCGTTGAGACGAAGACCGCGAGCCTCGCCTGGCACTGGCGCATGGCCGAGCCCGAGCTTGGGGCGGAGCGCGCGCAGGAGCTCGTGCGCCGACTGGACGCGCAGCTCGGAGACGAGCCGGTCGAAGTGCTTCGAGGCGACAAGGTCATCGAGGTACGACCGCGCGGCGTGCACAAAGGTCGTGTGGTCGAGCGCGTCTTGGCGGCCCTGCAGCGGCCGCTTCCGACGATGGCGGCGATGGGCGACGACGTGACCGACGATGACACGTTCCGCGCGCTGCCGGCGGAGGCGATCACGATAAGCGTCGGCTTTCGCCCGAGCGCGGCTCGGTTCCGCGTGGCGACCCCTCGGGCGGCGAGGGCTCTTCTGAAGGGCGTGGCAGACCGATGAGGTCTCCGCTTCGTCGGAGTGCCGAGCGCCGACCGGATGGAACGGAGCCATCGGATTGGCTCGGGGGGGTCAGCGCGCCGTTTTCGTGGCCCTCGCGGGCGATGGCCTAGAACTGCGCCAAGAAGCGCGGATCGTTCTCGAACAAGAGCCGGATGTCGGGGATGCCGTAACGCACCATCGCCACGCGCTCGACGCCCATTCCGAACGCGAAGCCCGTCCACTTCTCGGGGTCGATGCCGCAGCTCTCGAAGACCACCGGATGGATCATTCCACTGCCGAGAATCTCGATCCACCCGGTGCGTTTGCAGACGCTGCAACCGGCGCGTACCCCATCTGCGCGCTTGCAGAACGGACAGCCCACGTCGACCTCGGCCCCCGGCTCGACGAAGGGGAAGTAACTCGGACGCAACCGAATCGGCGTGCCCGCCCCGAAGAAGCGATCGGCGAACTCGGCGAGCACGCCCTTCAGGTGGGCGACCGTGACGCGTTCATCGACCAAGAAGCACTCGACCTGATGGAACATGGGAGAGTGCGTGGCATCGTCGTCTCGCCGGTACACGACGCCCGGTGCGATGAACGCCATCGGTGGCGGCAGAGTGCTCATCGCGCGAATCTGGACGTTGCTCGTGTGCGTCCTGAGGAGGCGGCCGCTCGTCGTCCAGAAACTGTCCTGCATGTCGGTCGCCGGATGATCCGCCGGGAAGCCGAGCTTGGTGAAGTTGTTCTCCTCGGTCTCGAGCTCGGGCCCGTCGTGCACGGCGAAGCCCAAGCTCGCGAGGACGTCGACGATCTCGTCGCGAACCATTGAAATGGGGTGTGCATGCCCGAGAGGGCCGGGCTCCCGCCCGGGCAACGTCAGATCGAACGGTGCCGCGTTGAGCTCCGCCTCCCGCTTGCTGCGCGTCATCGCGCGCAGGCGCTCGTCGAACGCGCTCTCCACGTCCACTTTGAGCGCGTTGACGAGCGAGCCGATGGTCTTGCGGGCATCTGCCGAGACGGATCCCATCTGCCGGAGGATCGCGGTAAGCTCCCCCTTCTTGCCGAGGATCTTGGCGTTTTCGTCGCGCAGCGCCTGTTCGGTGGGTGCTTGCTCGAATCGCGCTGGAAAGGCGGCGCGAAGCGCCGATAGCGCGAGCTCGATCGACGACTGAGTCGAGGTGTCGGACATGGCTTTCGTACAGCGACCCGATAGCATAACCGCCCGAGAACGGAGCACCCACGTCATGTCGGACCACGCGCGCGCAGCACGGACCCTCGGGGCCTGCATCCTAGGGCTGGTCTTTGCCGCGTGCGTTCCGAAAGACAAGTACGACGCCGCGCTCGCCGACGAACAGTCGGTTCACGCGCAGCTCACCGCCAGCCTCGAGCAGGCCAAGGCACGAGACGCGGAGATCGCCAACTTGCGGCAAGAGCTCGTCGACGCCCAGTCGCAAGTCCAGGATCGCGACCAGAAGCTCAGCGACTTGTCGACCGCCGACCACAACCTTCAGGCCCAGCTCGATGAAGGGACTGCGATCAACGCCAAGCTTCGCGGCGAGCTCGAGCGCTTGGGCCAGAACGTCGACGGGATGCTTCAGGAGAAGGGAACGCTCTCGAAGGCTCTCGAGGACGCCAAGGCGCGCCTGGACGAGCTACGCAAGGCGCAGGCTGCGGCGGAAGCGAGGGCCCAGCTCTTCCAGCAATTCGTGCAGAAGCTCAAGAAGATGATCGATGCAGGACAGCTCAAAGTGGCGACGCGGGCGGGGAGGCTCGTCATCCAACTTCCGAACGACGTCCTCTTCGACTCCGGGCAGACCGCGATCAAACCGGCAGGCAAAGAAGCGCTCGGTCAGCTCGCAAAGGTGCTCGTCACGGTGCGCGGGCGAGCGTTTCAGGTCGGCGGCCACACCGACAACGTCCCCATTCAAACGGCTCGCTTCCCCTCCAACTGGGAGCTGTCGACGGCGCGCGCGGTCGAGGTGGTGAAGCTTCTCATCGCCCAAAGTGAAGACCCGCACGCGCTTTCGGCGGCGGGCTACGGCGAGTTCGATCCGGTCGCCGCGAACGACTCCCCGGAAGGACGGGCAAAAAACCGGCGCATCGAGCTGACACTCCAGCCCAACCTCGACGAGCTCGTCGCCGCTCCGGCGCTCCGGTAGCTCGCGAAGCGAGCGGAAGCAAAAGGGGGCGGAGGGACGCTGCGCTACGCGACCGTGGTCTTGACGATTTCCGTGAACGCCTTCGCGTCACTCACGGCGAGATCGGCAAGGATCTTGCGGTCGAGGCCCACATTGGCCTGCTTGAGCGAATGCATCAAGCGCGAGTAGGTCGTGCCGTTCTGGCGCGCACCGGCGTTGATGCGCGCTATCCATAGGCGGCGAAAATCACGCTTCCGGAGCTTGCGGTGCGCGTAGGCGTAGACCCACGCCTTCATCACGACTTCTTTAGCGTAGGCGAAGAGACGCGATCGCGCGCTGTGATAGCCCTTGGCGAGCTTCAGGATGCGGTTACGGCGGCGGCGAGCCTTGAATCCTCGTTTGGCGCGGGGCATGGTGGCGGCGTTTCCTCAACCGTAGGGGAGCATGCGCTTGACATGCTTCTGCATGGTCGAGTCGACCATGTCGTTCTTGCGCAGGCGACGCAGTCGCTTCCGCGACTTCTCCTGCATCCCGTGGTTGCCGCCACCCTTGGGCCGGCGAACGCGACCCTTACCGGTCACGCGGAAGCGCTTCGCCGCAGCTTTTCTGGTTTTCATCTTCGGCATGACGGGCCGCGCAAAATGACGGGAACTGTGCCGCTTGTCAAGGGACTTGGCTTTCTCGCCGTGCGAGCCCCCGACTCCGCCCCCACGCTCGGAGGGGCGGAGCCGAGACGGCATGGGACAAGGCTGCGCTAGGGATGGGCGAAATCGAACAGGTCGAACAAGTCCCCGATCGCCGGCGAGTTCGTCGGCGCGTACGGATTCGGCCCATTCTGAACCGGGTTCGGCAGGTTGTCGCGGCTGCGCTTGGAGACCGGTCGCAACCCCCAGTTTCGCTCGATGAACTTGAGGATCGAGACGTGGTCGGCGTACTCGTGCGAGACGCGGCCGCCATTGGCGTGCGGCGAAACGACGAGGGTCGGAATGCGCGTGCCGTCGCCGAAGAAGTCGACCGCTTGCACATAGCCCGAGTCCCAGTAGCCCCCGCCTTCGTCGAACGTCACGAAGATTGCGGTGTCCTTCCACAGGTCTGGTTGGCCGTGCACGAGGTCGACGACCTTCTTCACGAAGCCCTCGAAGAGGTTGATCTTCGACGACGCCGGGTGTCCATCGAGCCACCCGCTCGGCTTGACGAACGACACGGCCGGAAGTTGGCCTTTGGCGATGCCGCCGTAGAGGTCGATCGTATCCTTGAGGTGGGCGGTACGCGCCGCCGCGTTCGTCATGATCGACGTGCTGTATTGAAAGAAGTTGCAGATATTGCAGTATTGATTGTTTGCGGTGTCGTAGAGGTTCGGATCGGTCAGGTACGTATTGAACTGATCACCGAAGTACGCGAACGAAATGTCCTTCGCTCGCAGCTGATCGGCGATCGTCGGAACCGTCGACGGGGGAATGGTGAAGGCGTTGGCGGGGTTGGTCAGATCGACCGGCGTGCCGTCGCCGAGATAGCCCGGATTGTAATTGTTCAGAAGGTAGTAGTGCCCCGGGTCGCAGCGGGGGTCGACCTGGTACGGGAGCGACGACAGGTAGCTCAGCACGGAGCTTACGCCCGGCTGGTCCGAGTCGGAGCAGTTGCTGTAAGTGCCGCCGCCGAGCGGAGCCAGGCCGCCGTCGGCGGTGGTCGTGGAGGAGCCGTAGCCGTCGTCCGTGTAGTAATTGTTCGTGCCTTCCTGCGGATCGGGATTCTCGATCTGAGCGGCGGGGGGCACCGTCGCGGTGCCGTTGCCATCGCTGTAATAAGCAGCATCGCCAGTGCCGAGCATGATGTGGTTTGCGCCCGTCCCGCCCTCCACGGCCTGGTGAAAGTTGTCGCTCATCGCGTATGTGTCGGCGAGGGACTTGAAGTACGGGACATCGCCCTCGAGAACGTTGTAGAAGCCCATCGCCGTCGACCCTTCGCGCGTCGAGAGATCGTTGAAATTCGCCGGCTGGGGCTTGGTATTGCTGCCGGCGCCGACCGTCGTCTCCACCCAAGGGAAGAGGTCCGACAGGCAGCCGGACGGATTCGTTGCGGTCGAGTATTCGCCGCTGCAGTCGAGCTGTTGCCACATCTGGTAGAAGCGGTGGACGGGGCTCGCCGCGTACGCGTCGTAAGGAACGCCGGGCGTCAGCTGGAAAGGACCGGGGGGCAGGTCCGTGGCGCCCTGGATGCGCGGGTCGGGGATGCCGCTGCCCGACACGCCCGTGCCGCCGGTAGTAAGAAGCGTGTACCAGGCTGGATCGGGGGCGCCGTTCGGGAGGTCCGGCAAGCCGTTTTCGACCGACTCGGCGGTCGTGAGATCGGCGATGTAGGCGGCTTTCGGGCCGCCCAGTCCGGGAGCGGGAAGCTTCGTGTACGGCGTCTTTCCGCCCGGCGCGACCTGATAGGTCGTCGGCAACGGCGCCGAGAGAGGCGGAGTCGCCAGCGCGGGGTTGGCGTCGACGGCCGTGTATTGCAGCGCGCGGTTGAAGTTCGGGCCCGGGGTCCCGTCTTCGTTGACGATCCCCTTCGACAGAAGATTGTCGACCGTTTGACCCGCTTTGGGTTTGTACGTTGCAAAGAGGTGATCGAACGTGCGGTTCTCGCCGATGATCACAATCACGTGCTTGATGGGCGACGCCGTCTTGCTGTCCGCGCCACCTGCGTAGGTGGTACCCGGCCGGAGCTCGCTCTGGCCGGCAGTCACCGGTTCCGAAGTCGATCCACCGCTATTGCCGCTGCACCCGGCAAGGGCGCCGGTCACCGCAAGTAACCAGAGGCTGGTCTGTTGCCGCATGGGGACATCTCCTTTTCTCGCTCGTCTCGAGCGGTGGGATGTGTCTACGCATGCCAACCGTGAAGCCGGTGTCGAGATCGTGAAGCTTTGGTTCGGTCACCCGGTGTCTTCGCATCCGTAACCAGTTCGTCGGAGGAGTGCTACATCCAGGCTGAATCATGACCCAGGCGTACGATCGCCTTCGAACGCTCTATGCGCAAACGCCGGTCGTCCTCGCACCCATGGAGGACGTGACCGACGCGGTGTTCCGGCGCCTCAGTCGCAAGCACGGTGCGACGATCGCGCTGACCGAGTTCGTCAACGTCGAAGGGCTGCTCCGCGGCTGCCGCAATGCACGCCGCAAGATCGAGCTATCGCCCGACGACTCGCTGACCGCGATTCAGATCTACGGCGCCGACCCTGCCCGTCTGGCCGAAGCGGCGCGGTTTGCAGAGGCCGCCGGACCACTGTTCATCGACATCAACTGCGGCTGCTGGGTGCCCAAGATCGCAGGCCGCGGCGCCGGTGCCGGCTGGCTGCGCGACCCCAACGCGATGGTCGCGATGGCGCGCCTCGTCGTTTCGAGCGTTGCGTTGCCTGTGACGGTCAAGACGCGCATCGGTCTCGGCCCCGAGTCGCACATGCCGATCGTCGACCTCGTGCGACGCTTGGAAGACGCGGGGGTCGCGGCGATCACGATCCACTGCCGCACGGCGCAGATGGGCCACTCGGGCGCGGCGGACTGGTCGTGGGCAGCCCGGGCGCGCGAGGCGGTCGGAGTCCCGGTTCTCGTCAACGGCGACGTTCGAAGCGCGGAGGACGCGCGGCGCGCCATCGATCAGACGGGCTGCGCCGGCGTCATGATAGGGCGCCGCGCGATCGAGCATCCTTGGATCTTTCGTGAAGCGCGGGCGCTCCTCGAACGAGGGGAGCGTCTCGAGCCACCGACGGCGGAGGAGCGCATCGCCCTCTGCCGCGAGCACCTCGTGGCCAACGTCGCGTTTCGTGGGGAGCCGTTCGGCGTGCATTGCACGCGGCGGCACCTGGCCGGTTACCTGAAGGGTTTGCCCGGCGCGGCCGCGCTTCGCCAAGAGCTCAACCGATGCGATTCGCTCGAGGGCTGCCTTTCAATCCTGGACGGGGCGCGGTCGCGAGCCGCGGCGTGACCCGTGACGGTCGTGTCGCGTTCGGGTGTAGAGTGGCGGGCCGATGATGCGCCGCCTCCCCTCGACGTTCACCAAGCTGGAGCTGGTCCGCCGGCACGCTTTCCTCGCCGCTCTTGTCGTCGCCGGCTGCTCGCGCACCCCCACGGAGCCCGCCGGGGCGTCGACCGCGGCCCCCTCGGCGACCGAGACCGCGGCGAGCTCGATCGCGACCCCTTCGCCGGCCCCCGCCCCCAGGCGCGACCTTCCTCTCTTGTGGAACGACCCGCCCGGCTTCGTGCGCCACGCCCCGAAGAGCCCAGCTCGTGCCGCCGAGTACACCATTCCGCACGCCGGCGGGGACACCGACGACGCAGAGTGCGTCGTCCTGACCTTCGGCCCCAACCAGGGCGGGAACGTGGAAGATAACGCCAAGCGCTGGGTGGACCAATTCCAGCCTGCGGCGCCCAACCCGCGGCGGACGACCATCGACACCAACGGCATGCGCGCGACGTTCGTCGAAGTCAGCGGGACGTTTTCGGGAAACATGATGCCAAACGCGCAGGGGGTGGTCACACCGACGAGCAAACCGGGGTGGCGCCTCATCGGCGCCATCCTCGAAGCGCCGAGCGGACTGTGGTTCTTCAAGATGACAGGGCCAGACCTGACGGTGAGGTCCGGCGCGCGCCAGTTCGAAGACATGGTCCGGTCTGCGCGGCCACGTTAGAGCAGCGGCGAAACCAGGCGCGCCGCGCCTTCCTTCATGCGCAACGTCCACGCGCGCTGATTCCACGCCGTCAGCTCCACGCGCCGGCTGTCTGCTGCCTCTGCATAAAACGCGTCGCGAAGGGTCGTCGCCGTCGTCGCGTCGTGCACGAGGGCGTGCACCTCGAAGTTGAGCCGGAAGCTCCGCAAGTCCATGTTCGCGCTGCCGACGAGCGCGACTTTGCCGTCGGCAATGAGCGTCTTGGCGTGGACGATCCCCGGCAGATACTCGCGCACGTCGACGCCCGCGGCGAGCAGCTGTGAGTAAAAGCTCCGCCCCGCGTGAAAGGTGACGCGATGGTTGGACCGGCCGGGCAAGAGCAGCTTCAGGTCGACGCCGCGCATCGCCGCGAACTCCATCGCGACCAACAGCGACTCGGTCGGGACGAAGTACGGCGTGGTGACGAGCACCTCGCGCTCGGCGCCGACGATGGCGCCGAAGAAGAGACGGTGGATCGCCTCGGTACGCGTGTCTGGGCCGCTCGGAACGATGGCAACCGTCGCGTCGCCGCGTGCGGTCGCGTTCTTCGGGAAATACGAGCTCGGATCGATCGGTTCGTTCGTCGCGAAAGCCCAGTCTTGGAAGAACACGCGCTGGAGCTCGGCGGCCGCAGGACCCTCGATACGCACGTGCAGGTCGCGCCATCCGCCCACGCCTGGCATCTGGCCGCGGTATTCATCGCCGATGTTGAAGCCCCCGGTGAACGCGGTGTGGCCGTCCACGACGACGATCTTTCGGTGGTTACGCAGGTTCACCGGTTGAAAGAGGACGCTGCGCATCGGCAAGAACTCGCCGACGCTCGCTCCCGCCTTGCGCAGTGGACGCCGCCAAGCCGCACTGAGCGCGAAGCAGCCGAAGCCGTCCAGGAGCAGCCGAACGACGACCCCTCGTTTGGCGGCGGCGACCAGTCGGTCGCGAAACCACAAGCCGGTCGCGTCGTCGCGAATCAGGTAATACTGCGCATGCACGTGGTGGCGGGCGGCGTCGATCGCGGCGCCCAGGCACTCGTACATCGCGTTGCCGTCGATCAGCACGTCCACGCGGTTGCCGCTGGTCGCGCGCAGATTCGTCAAGCGCGCCCCGACTCGGAAGAGCGCCCGCTCGAGAGAGCTCTCGAGCGGAGCTTGCGACGGGCGGTCTCCTTCCGGCGATTCTTCGAGCGACGCGGCGAGCTGCGCGCGCACGACGGCGTCGAGCTCGCGTTTCCGCTTGGCCGGCAAGCGGACGCGGTCCCGACCGAACAGCAGAAAGAGGACAGCGCCGACGGCCGGGAGAAAAACGAGGGTGAGGATCCACGCGACCGTCGCCGACGGCTCCTTGCGCCGGACGAGGACGAACGGCACGAGCGCGAGGGCGACCGCCCAAAAGAAGAGGCTGACCACGCGCGCGGCCACCGGCAAGTCGAGATGCAGCTGGTTCCAGAGCATGGCCGCTCTCACGCGACAGCGACGATCGTCAGCACGCGCTCTCTCCCCGCGAGAGACACCGAGCATTCGTCGCCTGCACGCTTGCCGATGAGCGCCTGCCCGAGGGGCGATCGCGGCGTGACCACTTGCACGAGGCCCCCGGCCAGGCGGCTGCCTCCGCCGTGAGGAGCAATCCAGAGAAGCGTTCGCGCGCCGCCCTCGTCGGTCGTGACGAGGGCGCCAAGCACCACTGCGTCGTGCTCCCCGAAGGCGCGCACCGCCATCGCCTCCACGTTGACCAGCGCCGCTCGAAGCTCTTCGACGCGACGCGCCTCGCCGTGCGCGAGGTACGACTGCTCGAGAGCGCGCGTGTCCTTGTCATTCTCGGGCTTCGCCTCGGCGTGGGTCGCTGCCTCGCTCGCTGCCCGGTGGGCGCGCTCTCGAACGGACAGGTCTGCCGCAAGGGCCCGCGCAAGCTGCTCTTTCAAGTCGGTTTTCTGCGGAAGCGCCGGCATGGATAGCCCACTCCTAGCGTGGATCATTTTGGAGCGCGGGACGAAGTGCCGGCTTGCGTTTTCGTTGGCGCGTCGATCCGCTTGGCGAAGAAGGTCACGAGCTCTTCGTGTCGGGCCCGCGCGTCGCTTCGCCCAATCTCGATGAGCCGTCCCGCGAAGACCCCGTCGAACATCACGTACGACAGAAAGTCCGCCTCGCTCTCCCCCTCCACGACGCGACGAATGACTCGCCCCAAAATTCCGGGCACTCGCTTCGCGAACTCCGCGGACCGCGCGTAGTCGGCAGCAAGGACGCCGATGTCTTCGGACGCGCGAATGTAGACGACCTCGAGCGGGCGAAGCACGCCCTCGCCGCCGCGCCCCAGTTCGTCGTTGATCGCGCCGAGGAAGCCCGGGCCGAACCGCCGAGTGCCGGCGTCGAGTACGGCGTTGAGCTTCTGGAGGCGGCGTATATCGTTCTCGATGCGGTCGAGCAGGAGGGCGTTCATCGCTTTGCCGACGACGAACAGCGGATCGGGGTAAAGACGCTCACGCTCCTCGGCGACCGCGGGCGCGGGCGCTTCCTCGCGGATGTAGCGGGGGTTGATGACGATGAGCCCGTCGGCACCGAGACGCCGAGCGGGCGACAGGGGGACATTCTGCCGCAAACCGCCGTCGCAGTAGAACTGCCCGTCGATCTCGACCGCGGGGAAAAGGAGCGGCACCGCGGCCGACGCGAGAGCGTGCTTGGCTTCGATTTGTGAGGCTCGCACGACCATCGTCGGGTCGCTTCCCCACCGCGGCGTCCCCCCTTCGCGACGTTGAACGAACACCACCGTACGGCCACTCGCCACATGCGTGGTCGAGATGGACAGGGCGGCGAGATGCCCCGCGCGCATGTGCTCGCCGATCGCGCCGAACGGGACGGCGTCGTAGACGATCTGTTCGATGCCGCTGGGATCGAACATTCCGCCGCGTCGCCGTGCGTGGGCATCGCGGCGCACCGGTCGCCCGAACATGCGACCGACGATGGGGAGGATCCCGCTCGGGGACGGGCGGACCACTTTCTCGAGCTCGAGGTGAGTCCAGCGCTTCGCGAGCATCGCAGCGCGCTCCGCAGGCTTGTCGGCGTGCGCCGCGAGCATGACGGCGTTGATGCTGCCGGCCGAGGTCCCCGAGATCACGTCGATCGGCACGGGTCGCCCGAGCGCACGCGCCACGTCTTCGAGTACGTAGCGAACGACGCCGACCTCGTACGCGGCCCTCGCGGACCCCCCGGCGAGCACGAGGCCGACGCGCGACGGGGGCGGGGTCGACGGGCGCTTGGACGGCATCATCCATCAATCTACCGCGGGAGGCGGTCGAGAGAGACGTTCCAAACCATGGCCGCGAAGTGACCCCGCCCAAGAAGCGCGCGGCAGCGCGTTTTCGCGGGGCTCAGCGCCGCTTGCGGCGGGCGCGAGGGAGGCGACGCGCCCGCTCGGGTATCGGGTAGTGGAGTGGTGGAGCGGTCGCGGTCGGCGCGATCCAGGCGGGTCGTCGAGCCTCTGCGCGTTGGGCACCGGGTGGGCCGCACGTTGGCGTGGCTCGTGCAGCCCGCGCCGTTCGCGTGCGCTTCGCGTACGCACCCAAGGAGAAGAGAGATGCCCCAGAGGAAGAAGCCGACCCAGCGAAGCGCGCAGCAAAAAGGCGCGACGGAGACCAAAGAGAGCCGGGAACCGAGCGAGCGCGGTCGTCGTTCGACGACCCCGCGCAGTGCCGCGCGAAGGACGAGCGCGAACGCCGCGCGCCGCGGATCGGCGAGTCCGAGCGCTCGCGGCTCCAGCCGCAAAGCGGTAGCGCCGAAGCGCGGCAGCGCACGTAAGGCAGCGCCGACGGGCAAAGCGGCACCGCGCAGAAGCCCGCGCGCCAAGTTGGGCAAGTTGGGCAAGTTGGGCAAGTAAGGGTCGAGGCCCGACGGCCGCGAAACGAAGGCAAACGCTTCGTAAGGCGGCCGTAGGCCGTCTGGGGAGACTCGCTCGGCGCGTAGCAAGCGGCCTCACTGTGGCCGTTCGGCACGTGACACGAATTCGTTTACCCAGACGTACCTTCGTTGGCTTCGATTGGGGGTTCCCAAATGCACGCCCTCGGATGTATCGATCTAGGACGTGCTCATCATCCCGATGATCGCCGCTTCGCTCGTCTTGTGGACGAGCGCGGACGCAACCCCTGCGCTGGCGCTCGCTCCCGCCCCCGCGGGAGGAACGGCCGTGGCTCTGCCGGGCCCTCGTCGAAGCGTTAGGCTCGCTTCGGGCAACGAGCCCACCCCGTCGCGCCGCACCAAGCGGCCGGCTCCAAAGTCGCGGCTTCGTCCAAAGTGGAAGAAACGCGGTAGCGCGGTCGGGGCCACGTCGAGGCAGGCCATGCGACGGGACAATCCGCTCCAAGAGGCGATCGTGCCTGCCGCCCTTCACGTGGAGTCTTCGCAATGCCCCCCCGGAATGGCGATGATCGGGGGCAGCTACTGCGTCGATGTCTATGAGGCGTCGCTCGTCGAGGTGCTCCCGAATGGCGAAGAGCGCCCGTGGCCCTTCTTCCAGGTCGTTCCGAGCGGCGCCGTAGTGCGCGCGGTGAGCCTGGCGGGCGTCTACCCGCAGGGGTACATCAGCGGGGTCAAGGCGAGCGAGGCCTGCGAACGCAGCGGCAAGCGCCTCTGCAAGCCGGACGAGTGGCGAAATGCGTGCATGGGGCCGCGAGCGACGATTTTTCCGTACGGAAACGCGCGGCAGGTGGGTCGCTGCAACGACAACGGCCGGAGCAGCATGCACTTTTTCAACCCGCAGCTCGACAGCAGGCCGGAACACCGGTGGATGTGGGGGTACGGCGGCAACATGGCCGATCCGCGGCTCAATCAGCTGGACGGAACGCTGACGCGAACGGGCGAACGCGCGGGGTGCACCAACGAATATGGCGTGTTCGACATGGTAGGCAACCTGCACGAGTGGGTCGACGATCCTGAGGGCACGTTTCAAGGCGGCTATTACCTGGACACGCATTTGAACGGCGACGGCTGCAACTACCGGACGACGGCGCACCCGGTGTCGCACCTCGATTACTCCACCGGCTTTCGCTGCTGCGCGGACCCCACACCCTGATCCGCGCGGTTCGACGGCCGATGGGGTTGCGAGCGGCGAGACGGGCTAGGGCTAGAGCGACAAGCGGTCCATTCGAGGGGCGACCCGTCTCTGGACGACAGATCGCTTTCCCGCAGGGGTGTGGAGACTGACGCGAACAAGCAGCGATGCTCCGGGGGCGGCGGACCCCGGACCAATGAAGGTGGCGGTGGTGGCCGGGCCCGATCTGTCGATGCGGTGCTTCCTTTCCGCACCCGGCGGGGCGTGAACTCGTGCGACGAATGAAGGGGTAGACGCGCAGTGCACACGAAAACCGCCAAGGATCGGCGAACCGAATCGTCATCGATCCGACATGCGGACGGCAACGAAACCTGATGGTCTGACTTGTGCAGCTTTTGATTGGTGCTGCGTTCTCCGCGGAAAACCACCTACCCAAAGCACTTACAGGCAGCCGAGTCGACGATGACATCCACAGCACGACAAATGCCGATAGGGTCCGAGATTGGAAAGTATCACCTGATCGCAGAGCTCGCGCGGGGTGGTATGGGAAACGTCTACCTCGCGGCGTCTCAAGGACCGGGTGGATTCAGCAAGCTTCTCGTCTTGAAAGAGCTCAAGCCGGAGCTGTGCGAGGACGAAACCTACGTCACGATGTTCCTCGAAGAAGCTCGGCTCGCCGCACGCCTGATTCATCCGCACATCGTCCAGACCAATGAAGTCGGCTCGGACGGCAATCGGCACTACATGGTGATGGAGTTTCTCGACGGCCGATCACTGCACCGCATCGGAAAACGGTTGTCGGGGCGCCTCTCGGTCGGCGCCCATCTGCGCATCGTTGCCGAGGCGCTCCTGGGTCTGCACCACGCGCACGAGCTGCGCGAATTCGATGGCGAGCCCCTCGGGATCGTACACCGCGACGTGAGCCCCCTGAACATCTTCGTCACGTTCAACGGCCAGACGAAGGTCCTCGATTTCGGGATTGCCAAAGCCGTCGACTCGTCGCTCGAGACAAAGATGGGGGTGCTCAAGGGGCGCGTCGCGTACATGGCGCCCGAGCAGGCCAAGGGGGCGAAGGTCGATCGGCGCGCGGACATCTATTCCGCAGGGGTCATGCTCTGGGAAGCCGCTGCGGGGCGACGCCTCTGGCCCGGAATGAACGAGGTGGAGATTCTGACCCGGATCCTCCGCGACGGACCGCCGCCGCTGCGCGGCGTCCGGCCCGACGTCCCTGAAGAGCTGGAGCGCATCTGCGCGCGCGCGATGGCCTTCGAGCGCGAGGACCGGTACGCGACCGCAGCCGAGCTCCAGAGCGAGCTCGAGGAACACCTTGCGCGGCGCGGTGATACGCTGACGATGCGTGAGATCGGACCGTTGGTCGCCGAGGCTTTCGCGGACGAGCGCCGCCAGATGAACACAGTCATCGAAGAAGCTCTCACCCGGGTTCGCCGGGGACCGCGCTCGTCCGGAGTGATGCCGACTTTCCAGGCTCAGCTCGCGGGTACCCCCACGAGCGCCAACATCAGCGGCGACGGACCGAGGGACGTGGCGGCGCCGCTCTTCACGCCGAGCAGCAGCTTCGCCCCGAGCGGCGGCATGTCGCGTTCCATGCCGGCCACTGCCACGCTCGACGCGGCCGTTGCAGATGCCGCTCCGGCGCCGTCCACGACGAAACGGGTCGCAATCTTCGGGTCCAGTGTCGGCGCGCTGCTTCTGGGGGCCGCTCTTCTCGCGGTCGCCTCGCGCGGCGGGTCTTCCGCGGTTCGATCGACGGCGGTCAGCGCCCCACCGATATCTGCGCCATCGGTCGGGGAAGAGCCCCAGCTCATCGACGTCGCGCTCCGCGTCTCGCCCCCCACGGCGCAGATGACCATCGACGGCGCTCTGGTGCTGAACAACCCTTTCCGCGCTCGGTATCCGAAAGACGGCCAAATTCACCACGTGAGCGCGACCGCCGACGGCTATGAGACGAAGGTGGAGGACGTCACGTTCGCGAACGACGTGTCCATCGAGATGAGCCTCAATCGACGCGCGCCCGCAGCGGTTCGCCCGACCGCGCCAACGCCCCAAGCGCGTCCGACCCGCCGCGCCGCGCCGCAACCCGCCACGGCCAACGCGGCAAGCCTCGGCGACGGCTTTTCCGTACAATCGCTGGCGACCGCGCGGACCGACGTCGGACCCGCCGGCGGGCGGCCCCCGCTGCGGCCGATCGCCACCAGCAACCCGTACGGAGCTCAATGAACCTGCCCGTCTGTCGTCTTCTACCGAAGGCCCTTGCCCTGCTTGCCGTCTTGCTTTTGTCCCTTGCTGCCGTGGGTGCGTCCGCCCAAGAGGCAGACTCGCCGACGCACGAGGCGGGCAAACACTTTCAGCGGGGCGTGGTGCTCTACAGCGAGGCCGACTATCGCGCCGCGCTCGTCGAGTTCAAACGCGCGTACAGCCTCGCGCCGAACGTCGCTGTTCTCTACAACGTCGGCGAAACTGAATACCAGCTGCAGGACTACGCTGGCGCGTTGACCACGTTCAAGCAGTACTTGGCGGAGTCGAGTCCGACGGAGAGCCACCGCGCGGAGGTCGAGGGCAGCGTCGAGGTGCTGCGAACGCGCGTGGGCCACCTGAACGTCGCGACGATCCCTCCGGGCGCGGAAGTCACCATCGACGACCAATTGGTGGGCAAGACGCCCCTCGATGAGCCGGTCCTGGTCAGCATCGGTCACCGAAAGGTCGTGGCCATGATGTCCGGACGGTCGCCTGTCACGCGCTTCGTCGACGTGGCGGCCGATGACAACGTTTCCGTTTCGTTGCCACTCCCGGCTTCCGCCGATGGCTCTCAGGTTTCCGGTCGGCTCCAGCAAATCGCACTTCCGGCCGACGTTCCGCCCGTGTCACGCGGAAGCGGGGCTGCGATCCGCGTTATTGGCTGGGTTGCGACCGGGGCCTTGGCGGCGGGCGCCGTCACATTCGGTCTGCTGGCCAATAAGACCGCCACCGACCTGTCCGACGCGCGGCGCACGTTCCCGACGACGATCGCAACTCTCAATCACTATGCGAATCTCACGACGACGTACGCGGTGATCGCCGATTCCCTCACGGCGGCTGCGGTCGTCGTCGGGGGAATCACGCTCTTTTCGACCGTTTCGTCGCTCTCCTCGAACGCGGCGCCCCATGAGGCGCCGAATGTGGCCCGGCTGATGCTAGGCCCCGCGTCGGCACGTATCGAGATGACGTTTTAGAGCGCAGCGGCGCTCATTGCGATAGACCCGCGCCGCTCGCGGGCGAACGCACGTATCTCGCGTGCACGCTCGTGCGTAGCGCGGTAGAGTGGGTCGCCATATTTCCATCCGCTAGTTCGGTTGGTCGGAGGTCACATGAAGTCTATGAATCACATGGCGGAGCGCCTGCGCGAGCTGCTCGAGAGCCCCCACGGCATCGAGCTGCCCGGCTGCTACGACGTGCTAAGCGCGATGATCCTCGAGCGGGCGGGCTTTCCGGCCGTGTTCATGAGCGGGTACGGCATCGCCGCCAGCCTGCTCGGAAATCCGGACATCGGTCTAACGAGCCTGGTGGAGACAGGGCTCGTCGCAAAGAACATTTCCCACGCGCTCCGCATCCCGTTGGTCGTCGACGCCGACAATGGCTACGGCAACGAAGACAGCGTCGCGCGAACCGTCCACGAGCTCGAGCACGCGGGCGCGGCGGCGATGATTCTGGAAGACCAGGTCTTCCCGAAGCGATGCGGTCATGCGGCCGGCAAGAGCATCATTCCCCTCGACCAGTACATGCGGAAGCTCGATTGCGCGCTCCAGGCCCGCCAGACGCCGCTCGTGGTGATCGCGCGCACCGACGCCACTTCGATGGAAGAGGGGATCCTACGGGCCAAAGAGTTTCACGCGGCCGGGGCGGACGTGACGCTGATCGACGGGCTGCCCTCGGTCGAGGCGCTCAAGCGCATCGGCGACGAAGTCCCGGGGCACAAGGTCATCAACTTGATCCACGGGGGCAAGACGCCGCTTCTTCCGTCTGACCAGCTCCACGCCCTGGGGTTCAAGATCGTGCTTTACTCCACCCCCGCGCTCTACACGGCCGTGAACGCGATGCTGTCGGCGATGAGCGTACTCAAAGTGACGCGTCGTCTCGACTCCATCTCGGAGCAAAGCGTCTCGTTTCGCGAATTTCAGCAATTCATCGAGGAGGAGTACTTCCATCGGCGGGGAAGCAAAGGCCTCGCGCGGAACAGCGACTTCGCCGAGAAGTCGGGGGCGCGGCCCGCAGAGCAAGAGGCTCCTGCGCCGATCGCGGTCGAGGGCGCCATTGGCAGCGTTCGCGCGATCGCAAGCTCGCAACACCGCGCTTAGGACGATTTCCTTGGGGCTTCCCCCGAGATCCCGAATCGCTTCCCAGCGATTCGAGTCGAGCTCCCCGCCGCGTGCCGGAATACCCTTTGCGGGGAGCTCATCGTAACGCGGTGTCGAGAAGCGACCGAACGTCCCGCTTCACCGACCCGGTACGGTAGCATCGGCCGGCCATGCGGCTACGCCTGCCGACCGTTCGTGCGAAGCTCACGGCCCTCGTATCGCTGTCGATAGTGGCCATGGTGGTGGCGCTGCCAGTTCTCTCGTGGTCGTTGCATCGGCAGCTCGTCGACGAAGTCGACGACCGGGTAACCGAGGCCGAGCGCGCGTTTCAGACCGAGCTCGACGACGACATCTTGGACTTGGCCGTGGCGACGCGAGTCATCGCGGCCGACGGCGCCACGGCCCGAGCCTTCCTGCACCATGACGCCGCTCCCGTCCGACGGCTCGTGCAGCTGTTCATCGGCGCATACCCGAACATCGACATTCTGATCGTCGAGGGCGACGGTCACGTCCTCGCGCAAGTCGGCTGCCAGCATCCGCCGCACCAGGTGAGCGAGATTGCCGAGCTCGTGGACGTGCCGAAGGGCAAGGAGTTCAAGGGGGTCATCGAACACGGATGCGAATCGCCATCGTCGGACGCTCCGCCCGCTTACGTCATCGGCGCGCCGATCCCCGGCGACGGCGGAGTCGTAGTGTGCCTGCCCGTGGACGGCGAGTATCTCGAGAACTCGAGCGCGAAGCTGGGCCTGCAGTTGGCACTGACCATCGTGGACGCCGCGGATCGCCATGTGGTCGGGGCGACCCCCGAGTTTCCGAGCAGCGCCATCGGCGTCGCCAAGCGCACGGACACGACGATCGTGGAAGCGCGCGGCCGCTCCTGGGCCATTCAGCGATTCGAGCCGCGGCAGCTCGATGGGCGGCTAGGCAAGATCGGAATGCTCGCGGCGCTCGATGTGACCGACATTCAGGTCATCGTCCGCCGGCACCTGGTCTACGCACTGGCGGTGCTGTCGATCGCAGCCGCCGTGTCCGTTTGGGTAGGGTGGCGGCTGGCCTCGGTGATGTCGCGCGCGCTCCGGCAAATGAACACGGCGCTCAAGCGGGTGGAGCGCCTCGACTACGTGCACGTCGAGCCCGTGCGCACGGGCGATGAGCTCGAAACTCTCGCCAGCGGGTTCAACACAATGGTCGACGGGTTGAAGGAGCGCGACAAGCTGCGCACGACCTTCGGCAAGTACATGACGGCGACCGTGATGGAGCACCTGCTCGAGGGGAAGGTGTCGCTCGGCGGCGAGTCGCTGGAGGTCTCGATCCTCTTCACCGACATACGAAGCTTCACCTCGATCAGCGAGAGGATGGATCCGCAAAACCTCGTCGCGCTCCTCAACGAGTATTTCACCGAAATGGTCGGCATCGTGATGCAGGAAGACGGCGTCGTCGACAAGTACATCGGCGACGCGCTCATGGCGGTGTTCGGCGCACCCGTTCCCAAACCGGAGGACCCGGTCAATGCGGTGCGCGCAGCGGTGCGGATGCGCCGCGGGCTCCACGATCTGAACGTCGGTCTCGAGGCACGGGGCCTGCCGACGTTGCGCACGGGCATCGGCATTCACACGGGCCTGGTCGTCGCGGGGAACATCGGGAGCGAGAAGCGCATGGAATACACCGTGATCGGCGACGCCGTGAATCTCGCCTCGCGGCTGGAGACCAGCACGAAGGAGCTCGGCGTGGACGTGCTGATCAGCGAACAGACCTACGCGCTGACGAAGCACGTCGTCGTCGCGCGGCCGGTGCGCGAGCTCAGGGTGAAAGGGCGCGCGCAACCAGTCGTGGCGTACGAGGTGCTCGGGCTAAAGGGGGAGCCGGGCACGGGCACGGGCACGGGCACGGGAACGGGAGGAGCTTTCCCGCCGCCCGACTGAGTCACCGATTCCCCGTGCGGCGCCGTTCGAGCTCGTCGAGTGTCTTCGGCCAATCGCCGTGCATCAGGCGGGACAGCGACCGATCCGCCAGGAGCTTGCCGGCGGTCTGGCAGCGGGCGCAGTAGTTCGCCTCGTTCTCGGCATACGCGACCCGCTGCACCGGGGCGCCGCAGTCCGGGCAAGGCTTCCGGTACCGGCCGTGAACGGCCATTTCCGGACGAAATGCGGTCACTTTCTCGGGGAACTCGTCGCCCGTTTCGGCCATCAGTCGATCGGTCCACTCACGCAGCGTCGACTGCGTCGCGGCATGAAGGATCGCGATCTGTTCGTCGGTCATAGCGCTGGTCGGACGCATGGGAGACATGCGGGCGCGCCACAGAATCTCGTCGGAATATGCGTTGCCGATGCCGCTGAAGAGGTGCGGATCGGTCAGCGCGCGCTTCAACGTGTGCCTCTCGCTGCGCAAGACCGCGGCAAAGGAGGCCACATCCGCGTCCAGCGGCTCGATGCCGCCGGGATCGAGGTCGCGCACCGCGGTCTCTCCGCGCACGAGATGCAGCGACGCCCTCTTCTTGGTCGACGCCTCGGTGAGAAGGACGGTCCCCGAGGAAAAGTCGAACGCCGCAAGCCCGACTTTGCCCGGAATCTTTGCCTCGCGCTCCCGCCACCGCAGACGGCCGGCGATCATCAAGTGCAGGACGATCCAGAGGTCGTCGTCCAGGCCGAACGCGATGCGCTTGCCGACGCGCCGGAGCTCGCGCACCCGCTTGCCTTCGGCGGAGCGGAGCGGCGGTTCGAACGAGCGCACGAGGAACGGCGTGGCAACGCGCACCCGATCGAGCGTCTCGCCGACGATTCTACGCCGCAAATGCGCGAGGTAGACTTCGACGTCGGGGAGCTCGGGCACGCGCGGCCGCCGGTCACGCCTTCTTGACCGCGTGCCCGCCGAACTGGTTGCGAAGCGCCGCGAGGATCTTCGCACCGTACGATTCGTCTTGCCTCGATCGGAACCGGGCCTGAAGCGACAGAGTGATCACCGGGGCGGGCACGCTCTGATCGATAGACGCCTGCACGGTCCAGCGTCCCTCGCCCGAGTCTTCCACCCAGCCTTTGATCGCCTTGAGCTCGGCGTCGCCGGCGAGCGCGGCCTCGAGAAGCTCGAGGAGCCACGAGCGAACGACCGAGCCGCGGCCCCAAATCCGCGAGATCGTGTGCAGGTCCAGCTTGAAGGGAGAGGTCTTCAGGATCTCGAACCCCTCGGCGTACGCCTGCATCAACCCGTACTCGATGCCGTTGTGCACCATCTTGACGTAATGTCCCGCGCCAGGCGGCCCAACGTGCGCATAGCCCCCCTCGGGGGCGAGGGTCTTGAAGATCGGCTCGCAGATGCTGACGGCTTCGGGCGTACCGCCGACCATCAGGCAGTAGCCATTCTTGAGACCCCAGACGCCGCCGCTCGTACCTGCATCGCAGAAGGACAGCCCCTTCTGCGCGAGCGACTCTGCGCGCGCGCGAGAGTCTTTCCAATTCGAGTTGCCCCCGTCGACGAGCACGTCTCCCTTCGAGAGACGCTCGCTGAGCTCGACGATGACCGAATCGGTCACCTGCGCGGGCACCATGACCCAGGCGACCCGCGGCGGCTGCAGCGCCGCGATGGCCTCGCCGATGCTGCTCGCGAAAGTCGCTCCCTGTTTGGCGAGGTCGCGCGCCACCTCCAAATTCTGGTCGACCGCCACCACCTGGTGCCCGCCTCCCAGCAGGCGCAAGGTCATGTTGTACCCCATCTTGCCGAGCCCGATCATCGCGAGGCGCATGCATGAAGCTCTAACGCAAAACGCGCCCTATGGGCAGCCTCGAGGCTTCTCGGCCCCTCGACTTGACCGCTCTCGGCGGCCGGGGCCGCTAAGGGGCGCCGTCGGGGGGTCTATGCCTGTTGTGGCTGCGGGCTACCAGCGGTTGCGGCGATCGCCACCGCCGCCACCACCGCCGCGGCGACCACCGCCGCCACCGCCGCCATAGCCGCCTCCGCCACCCCCCCCGCCGCCACCGCCGCCACCGAAGCCCCCGCGTTGCGGCCGGTCTTCCGCCTCGTTCACGCGGAGCGCGCGACCGTCGAGCGAAGCGCCATTCATCGCCTCGATCGCCTTTTGAGCTTCTGCTGGAGAGCCCATCGTCACGAACCCGAAGCCGCGCGACTGCCCCGATGCGCGGTCGGTCACGATGTGGACGTCGGTCACTTCACCGATCCGTGCGAACGCTTCCCGCACCGTCTCGACCGTGGACGAGAACGACAGATTGCCGACATAAAGACGCGTCCCCATGAGTATCTCTTCTCTCTCGTAGCGGCTACGAACCCGCGCTCCGCCGGGAGCGCCTTCACCAAGTGCCTGCCATCCAAACAGCCGCGGAATCAGGAGCCAGGGCGCGACGGCGGAATCCGCCGCTTCCCCACGTTGCGTAACCTTCGAGCGCGATCCGCGTTCCCATGTGTCGAGAGAGCGTCCTTGCCGGGGGAAACGTCCGTGAGCACGAAAATAATAGCCGGAGCCCTCCCCGGCGCAAGGCCCCGCCCAGCGCAGCCGATCGTCCGCGTAGCGTTTCTTCCCTTGGGAGGGTTGCGCGAGAGCTCGCGCCCTCAGAGCTCGAGCCGCCAGCGCACCGCTACCCCGAAGTCGCCGACGGGATAGACGGGAACGGGAGCGACGTTCTCCCATAGACCCTCGAACCACAAGTTGCTCCCCAGCCCCCAGGAGACCGTGCCACCGACGATGCGCTGGTACGCGAGGCTGCTCGTCACCGTGGCGGCCATTCGCTCGCCGATGCGTTTACCCAGCGTCACGTCCGGAACGACAACCAAGCTCTGCGGCGAGTACGTGGCGCCGAAACGGACTTCGTCGATGGGCACGACATCGCGCACGATCCGCTCGGCCCCGCCCAGCCCCGCGAGCACTTGGAGTCCGGCGCTGGCCTGCAACTGGACTGTCGCTTGCATGGCGTCGAGCTCCGGACGGGTCATGCCGAGGGCCAACAGGAGAACGATGTCGGGCTGGCTCAGGGGGGGATCGCTCGTGAGCTCGACGTGCAGATCCCCCTGGCCGCCGAGGGCCCTCAGCCATATGCGCCAAGCCTGGGCTCCGCGGGCGCCGGACGACGATGCGAACGCCATGGGTGCTTCGAACGCGCTGACGCGGCGGTAGTCGGTGGTTGCGACCAGGTCGATGCGCGGAGAAACGCCCGCGGGATCGTCGAAGTCGAGCGTCGCGCGCGCAACGTCGAGCGATATCCCGCGCACGTGCAGCTTTCCGCCGCGGACCGAGATCAGCCGACCGTCGAGAGACGGGCGCTGGTTGGTGCCGCGCAGCCAGATGTCGCCCGCCGGAACGAAGCGCACGCTGGCCACGTCGTCTTCGACTTGGACCGGTCCGCGAGCGCGCAGCCGGAGGGCGAAGTCGACGACGTCGCGCGACGGGTCGTAATCCGAGCCGGGGTCGCTTTGTCGCGAGCCGGAAGTGTCCAGCGGGCGCCGGTAGGCGAGCGCGTCGAGCGCCGCGTCGCCGGTGACCACGACCGCGTGCGAGCCGCCCCGCAGGAGACGGCGAAAATCGATGACCACCCGGGCATCCGCGTCGAATGCGGTGTCGACGCCACGCGCCACGGCGAGGTGCACGCCGCGCGCGCGAAGGGTCAGGGTGGTCAGCCCGGGAAGCAACCCCGTGATCAGGCTCCCCCCACTGGCTTCCACGAAGCCGTCCCCAAGCGTCGCCGAAGCGCGAATCACCCGAAGCTCTCGCCGGTCGATTCCGACGTCGATGTCGACCTGGTGGAGCTCGCTGGGGATCCACGAGACGTCCACCAGGTCGGCGTGGGCGCGCACTTCTCCCCCGAGCGCCAGCCCGGAGAGCGGCCCCTTGGCGGTCACTACGCCGGCGAACGACCCGTCGGCACGCGTCAGGTCGGGGACGACGCCGACGAGGAGCGAGAGATCGGCGTGGGGTACCGCGACCTCGAAGTCCATCTGCGGCCCCCGGGAGAGCGACGTCACCGAACCTCGGATGGTCGCGCGCACGAGCCGCTCGTCTCGCGGTTCGCCCGACGGCGCTGGCGATCGACCCGTCGGCCGCGGCCCCGTCGGGGCCTTGACGACCCGAAGCTCGGGGAAGGTCACGACCGTGTGCAGAGGCGGGAAGACGATCGTGTCGTCCGCGAGAACGACCGCGGCGCCGTCCGGGCTGAGCCGAGCGCTCTGCTCCCCAAGCGAAGCGCTGGCCGCAGTCGGAACGAAGCGCGCGCGCGCGTGGGCGATGTCCCGCGGGTCGAGCGCGTCGAACGTCAGCTCGCCCGACACCACCGCACGGACCCCTTCTGGGACGGGCGCGCCGCTCGGCCGCCCCGTCGACGCAGGCTGCACCAAGGGATCGAGACGAAGCGAACGCAACGTCGCCCGGCCGCGAAGGCCCCGTGCATCGGCGACGAGCTCTCGAACGGTGACTTCGCCTCCGAGCAGGGTTCCACTCGCGGCGACGCGCGTCGGCACGAGCGCACCGAGCGCCGCTTCGACATGAAACGCCGACGGACCGAATGGGACCTTCCCCACGAGCAGTGGGGTGACTTCGACGTCGGCGGAGGCTCCGAGCGCCGCTATCGTCCCGGCCGCGTGCACGACGCCGGACACACGCCCCTCGATCGACGCCGTGTCCGCCGTCGTCCCCAGGCGCGCGAGCGGCACGGCCGATACCACGGCCTCGGCTTGGATCGTGCCGCCGGCCAACTGCCCGCTGGCGAGGATCGACCCCTCGGGCTGCGCCGCGCGCCCCGTGCGGCGATCGCGCAGCGCGAGCGTTCGCAGGTCGACGTCGACGCCCGCCAGACCCGCCGCTGGGTCCCACCAGCGCACGTCCACACCGATCGAGCCTTCGTCGAAGTGCTGACCGTAAGCGCTCGGAGCGATCAGTCCCGCGTCGGCGGTCACGAAAATAGTCCCGTGCCCGAGCGGGTCCTCGGGCCCGTGTCGCACGTAGCGTATGCGTGCGCGCGTATCGCTCAAGCTGCCGCCCAGCATGGCGAGGGGCCCTCGCTGGTCGAGGCGCGCGAGGGACAGAAGATCGCGCACGAGCAGCTCGCGGGCGATGGCGATCGCCTCGACATTCAGGTGCCCGTCGTGGCCGAAACCGATCCGCAGAGAAGGGACTTCGTAGAGACTCGTCCCCTTGCGGGCGCGCACGCCGTCGAACGAAAGGACGCTGTCGTGATAGCGACCGTGCACCGAAGTGATGTCGCCGAGAGGGTCGCCGTCGAGAACGAAGCCGTCGACCGTACCGCCGAAGTCCACCACGGGGTCGCCGAGGCGCCCGAAGACGCGCGCTTCGCCTTGCAGTTGCCCGGCGATCGCGAGCGACGCGAGCGGCGAGTCTCGCCCAAGGGAAAGAGCTGCGCGCCCCCCTTCGACGCGGAGCTCGTCGTGGAATCCAATGACCACCCGACTCGCATGGGCCTCGCCGCCGGTCAACGTCGCGCGTACGTCGTCCAGCTCGAACGCGCGAGAGGTCAAGGTCGCGCGAGCGCCGATGGTCGACCGCGCGAAGCTCCAAATGCGCGCGCAATGCTCCACGTCGCAGGCCCCGTCGAAGACCGCGAAGCTGCCCGTCTGCGCGGAGAAGCGGCCCGAGATCGCGAGAGGCCGGATGGTCCCCTCGATTTCCTCCCAGCGCATGGTTTCGATCGCCCAGCTGACGTGCGGATGGCGAGCGACTTTGATCGCGCGCAAGAACTCTTCGAACCGCAGTCGACTGCCGTCGACCCGCGCGCGCAGGGGTGCGCCCGAGGCCAGCGGGTGGAGCTCGACGTCGGCCAGGCGCAGCGTGCCCGACGTCGTGTCCACGTCGGCCGACGGGATGCGCAGAACGTCGTCCTCCAGCGACAGGCGAGCGTCGATCGCTCGCGCCACACGGTAGTCGTCGACGCTCACATCGTGCGCCTGGGCGGTGCCGCGCCCTTCCGGCAACCGTCGTCCGGCGGCGTAACGCACGTCGGCGTCCACGCTCGCCCAACCCTGGATGGAAGCGACCCGCCCTGTTCGGTTGAGTAGGGCGAGCGGCGCGCGCGCGCTGACGTGACCGCGAATCACCGAGGGGTGACCTCGGGAGTCGAGCTCGATGGAGGCGCGCTCCGCCTTCAGGGCGACCCCGCCGTCGCGCACGTCAGGCAGTGCGCAGGCAATCCTTCCCTGATCGACGTCTGCCACGCCGCGCGCCTCGAAACGGTCGATCTGGACCTCGGTCGAGTCGACGCGTACCGAGGCGTCGAGCGCGCAGAGCGCGTCACGGTAGGCGCCGCCGTTGCTCGCTGGCTCGTCGAGGCGTCCCTCCGCGATGCGTATGCGCAAAGTTCCCCCGACGCTCCGGGCGTGCGCGGTGACATGAATGCCGCCTGCCACGACACGCACGGATCCCCAGACGACTTCCACCCGCCCGTTGGTTACGCCCAGTCGCCGCACCTTCCAGCGGCCCGTCAGCACGTCGCGAGCGCGCGTCCACGCATCGTGCGCCGGTGCGAGCGTGGTGGGCGAGTGCGTCACCCGGAGCGTGGGCGCTTCGTATTCGACCGATGACGCCTCCAGCCGACCGCAGAGGAGCGCCGCCATTCGCGGACGGACGACGACGCGAGCCGCTTCGAACGTCGGTAGCTCGTGCTCGTCATCGGGCGCCGACACGCGCACGTCTTCCAACACCAGGTGCAGGGGCAGCTCCAGCCGCGCTCGAAGGGTTGCCTGAATCCCGTCGCGCGCGAGCATCCGCTCGAGCTGCCGCGCGAGGCGTTCTCTTCCCCAACGCGTGCCCGCCAGCGCCCACAGGGAGGAGGCGGCAATGAAGAGAACGGCGAGCGATGCGACGGCGACGCCCGCGATCCGGCGAGCGACGCTCAGCCGCCCCATAGGCGTTGCCATGCGCGATCGGCAGCACCGACCGTGCCAGAACGACGCGTCAGGCGCGGAGGAGCTGCCTGAGCACGTAAGGCAGGATCCCGCCGTGCCGGTAGTATTCGCGCTCTTGCGGGGTGTCGATCCGCACGGTCGCCGCGAACTCGCGCACCGTCCCGTCGGCGAGCCGCGCGCAGACAATGGCGCGCCGCTTGGGGATCGCGTCGGCCAGGCCTTCGATCGAATACGTTTCTTCGCCAGTGAGACCCAACGTCGTCGCGCTCTCTCCGGCCTCGTACTCCAGCGGAAGAATCCCCATCCCGACGAGGTTCGATCGGTGGATCCGCTCGTAGCTCTCGGCGAGCACGGCGCGCACGCCGAGTAGCTTCGGGCCCTTCGCCGCCCAATCGCGCGACGAGCCCGAGCCGTACTCTTTGCCCGCGAGGACGACGAGCGGCACCCCCGCCTTCTCGTAGCGCATCGCCGCGTCGAAGATACTCATCGTCTCGCCGGCGCCTTCGCCGGCCGCGGGGAGATAGCGCGTGACCCCGCCTTCGGTGCCCGGGGCCAGCAGGTTTCGCAGACGCACGTTCGCGAACGTGCCGCGCACCATCACCTCGTGATTGCCGCGCCGAGAGCCGTACGAATTGAAGTCCTTCACGTCCACGCCGTGCGCGATGAGATAGGCACCCGCGGGCCCGCTCTTCTTGATCGAGCCGGCCGGTGAGATGTGGTCGGTCGTGATGCTGTCGCCCAAGAGGGCGAGCACGCGCGCGTTCTTGATGTCGACCACCGGGCCCGGCTCCCGCGCCATCCCTTCGAAGTAGGGCGGGTGCTTGACGTACGTCGACTTCGCGTCCCACTCGTAGAGATCCCCGCTCGGAACGCGAAGCTTCTTCCACTCCTCGTCGCCGTCGTAGACGCGCCCGTAGACGCGCTCGAACATCGCTCGGTCGATACACTTGTCGATCGCCGCGGCTACGTCCGCGCGCGTCGGCCAGAGATCCTTGAGGAACACCGGTTTGCCGTCGCTTCCGGTGCCCAGCGAGTCGGCGTACGGGTCGAAGTCGACCGTGCCGGCGAGCGCGTAGGCCACGACCAGCGGGGGCGAAGCGAGATAGTTGGCGCGAACTTCGGCGTGCACGCGGCCCTCGAAGTTGCGGTTTCCGCTGAGCACCGCCGCGACGACCAGAGAGCCTCGTTCGATCGCCTTGGACACCGGCTCGGGCAGCGGACCGCTGTTGCCGATGCAGGTCGTGCATCCGTAGCCGACCGTCTGAAAGCCGAGCTTGTCCAAATAAGGCGTGAGCCCCGCCTTCGCGAGGTACTCGGTGACCACCTTCGACCCCGGAGCGAGGCTGGTCTTGACCCAGCTCTTTTGCGCGAGCCCCTTCTCGACCGCCTTCTTGGCGACCAGCCCCGCGGCGATCAGCACACTCGGATTCGAGGTGTTGGTGCAGCTGGTGATCGCGGCGATGACCACCGAGCCGTGCGCGAGCTCTACTTCTTTTCCGTCGATCGTCGCGCTCGCTTTGGCGCTCGGATCGGGTGGGGCCGCTGCGGGCGAGCTCGGAACCGACTTGCCCAGCATTTTCCCAAGCGAAGCCCGAAAGCTGCCCTTGGACTCGCTGAGCTTCACGCGGTCTTGCGGGCGCGTGGGGCCGGCGATGCTCGGGACGATCGATCCCAGCTCCAGGCGCACCACATCGGCGTAGCGCGCCTCGGGGGCCCCGGGCGTGTGGAAGATCCCCTGCTCTTTGCAGTAGCTCTCGACGAGAGAGACGAGGCTCTCGTCTCGGCCGGTGAAGCGCAGGTACCGCAGCGTCTCCGCGTCGACGGGGAAAATCCCGCAGGTTGCACCGTACTCCGGTGCCATGTTGGCGATCGTCGCGCGGTCCGCGAGCGACAGCTGCGCGAGGCCGTCGCCGAAGAACTCCACGAATTTCCCGACCACTCCTTTCTTTCGGAGCATCTCGGTAACGGTCAGCACGAGGTCGGTCGCCGTCGCCCCTTCGGGCAGGCTGCCCGTGAGCTTCACGCCCACGACTTGGGGAATGAGCATGCTCACCGGCTGCCCGAGCATCGCGGCCTCGGCTTCGATGCCACCGACCCCCCAACCGAGAACGCCCAGGCCGTTGATCATGGTCGTATGGGAATCGGTACCCACGAGCGTATCGGGGTACACGGTGCTGCCGTCGTCGCTCTTCATGACGACGCGTGCGAGGTACTCGAGGTTGACCTGGTGGACGATGCCGGTGTCGGGCGGGACCACTTTGAATTTGTGGAAGGCGCTCTGGCCCCACTTGAGAAACTGGTAGCGCTCCTTGTTGCGCGAGAACTCGAGCTGGGCGTTGATCGTGAGCGCGTCGCGGGAACCGAATGCGTCGACCTGCACGGAGTGGTCGATGACGAGCTCGACGGGCTGGAGCGGCTCGATCTTCTTGGGGTCGCCACCGAGCGTCTTCATGGCATTGCGCATCGCCGCGAGATCGACGACCGCCGGGACCCCCGTGAAGTCTTGCAAGAGCACCCTGGCGGGGGTGAAGGCGATCTCCTGCGAGGGCGGAGCCGACAGGTCGACCGTCGCGAGCGCTTCGATGTCCTCCGCGCGAACCGAGACGTCGTCCTCCGTGCGCAGCAGGCACTCGAGGAGAATCTTGAGGGAGAAGGGCAGTCGCTCGGCCTGGGGAAACTTCGCGTAGACGGAGGCGAGGCGGAAAAAGGCGTACGAAGCGGGGCCGACCGCGAGCTTGGACTTGGCCGCGAAGGTGTCGCGCATGGTGGGTACGAGGGGTACTCCGCGGGGGGAACGGCGGCAAGGGAGAGGAGCGGAAGGGCGGAGATACCACTCGTCCGTGGGCGTCGATCGGTCATCGTGGTCGTGCGTCTGCGCGACGCGCAACGCGCAGGATGCGCCGCCGAGCGCTTGCGCACGCGCATCCGAAACAATCCCCGCGAACCGGGCTCCGACGAGAGTGCGGGAATGGGGAGAGTCGCTGCTGGTCGAGCGCGTTTCCCCGTTTCCCTATTTGTGGGCATGCGTATCGCTACGCGTGCGGCGTCGAGCCGCCGGTCGGCGCGGCCGGCGCGGCCGGCGCGACGACGGGTTGCGGCGCAGCGAGCGGCGTCGCGGTAACGGTCACTTTGACCGATCCCTTGATCGTCTTCTTCTGCGGCCTCCGAGCGCGAGTACGATCATGCCCGCAGTAAGGGGAATCAACGCCCTCGCCTTCGCCCGCGAACAAGCAGATATCGGCGGCGACCAAATGGACGCGAACGAGCTCGCGGCGAAGCTCGCGGTCTCAAGAAAAGGGAGACACCCATCACTGTCGAACCTGGAAGAGCAAGGACGATCTTCGGAGTGAGGTCGCCGCCGCGACTCGGAACGAAATCTCGGCGCTTTCGCTCCGAATCTCTCAGGCCTGCCGCGGGAAACGATGTGACCGGCGGTCGCCCGCGGCGTCGCGCGTACCCGCGTGCACTGAGGAGATTCGAACCGAGGCGCGACGCGGCGAGCCCGGTGTCGCTCACGTTGCCCAGAGCGACGCAATCTCGAGTTCGACCGCGTCGAACGGTTCGGCCCGCACGACCGCGTCGTCTCGCCATGCGCCGAGAACCCGGTACGTCGGGCCGTCGATCCGCAGCACTTCGAGCGTCCGAAGGAGTGGGTCAACCAGCCAGACGTATCCCACGCCCTCCACGGCATACAAGGGCACCTTGTCCGCTCGATCGGTCGCGCCGGTCCCGGGCGAAAGCACCTCGCAGACCCAGTCTGGTGTGAGCTCGAACGCGGCAGCATTCATGGGCACCTGCGGCATGTGCTCGCGACGCCAGCCCGCAAGATCGGGCACGATCACGTGGCCCCCCCGCAAATGCAGCTCGGGCTCGTACAAGATGACCCAGCCGCCCGGCCCTCCATCGCCGAGGTCGAAGGGGCCCCCGAGCTTGGTGCTTAGGCGCGTGGCGGCGCGCGCGTGACGCGCGGCTGCGTCACGAGAACCCCGTGGATAAGCTCTGCGATCAACCCGTCCGGGACCGCGAGGAGATCCTCGTAGGTCGCAGGCGTTTGGCAAGATCGCCCATTTGCACATCGTAGCCGATCCAGCCCGATCTGCTCGTCGCCCCCGACCGCTTGCCTCTCAGCCACGCTCACTCGTTTCCTGCCAGTTGCCCAACGCCAAGGTAGAGGACGACGTCGCGCGCCGTCGGCGCTCGTCTCAACGAGGACAGACGCGCGCGCTCCGCTTACCCGCCCATCGTTCTCACGGGAGACGCGCGAGCTTCTTCGATGAGGGCGCGTCCTTCCAGGATACCAACACATCGCACTCGTCAGAGCGATACGCCTTTCCATCAGACCGGGCGGGCCCTCCACCGAGAGCGGCCCCCTGCTCTCTCTCACGGGTGCGCCTTTACCCCCAGAGACGCTGCTCAGTCCTGCGAGACAGCGGATCACCCGGAGCGCCGCGCCACGACCCTCGGAGTCGCCGGCGCACGCGCCGCCGTCGTCTTTGCCTTGTGTTTCTCCCAGCAGCCCGCGCAGCGCCACACAGCGCACACCCGCCCGTCCGGCCGGCGCTCCCGCGTCAAACGCCACCCCATCGAGCTCGTGAGGGTGTGGTCCTCGCTCGTCTCGGGCGAAAGGTCGCCACAGTCGATGCAAGTCTCGCGGTCGTGCATTCTTGGTCACTCGTCTCGAATGGACGCGTCGCAACCATCTCTACCGAACGGTGACGAAAGCGTAATCATTAAGATAGCGCTTGAGGATAGGACGACAAGAGCTACTCCGGATACG
Organism: uncultured Polyangiaceae bacterium; assembly: GCA_964531095.1. GTDB lineage: Bacteria > Myxococcota_A > Polyangia > Polyangiales > Polyangiaceae > Palsa-1150. Next base: position 56,346 of record CAZHED010000003.1, read on the forward strand.
CGAACATACGATGGCCCACATCGTGTAGGCCCTCTACATCTCCGCAATCTGCTCGAGTGACTTGCCCTCGGCAGGCACGCCGAGGACGGCCGCCACGACGCCGCCGGCGATCATGAGCGCCGCGCTGACGAGGTATGCGTAGAACACGCGCACGCGCTCACCGCTCTCTACGAGCACTCCGAAGAGCGCCGGGGCCGCCAGCCCGCCCAGGGACATTCCGACAGCGCAAAAGAGCGCGATCGCCATGCCGCGAAGCTCGACGGGAAACAGCTCGCTCACCGTGAGGTACGCCGAGCTCGCGGCCGCCGATGCGACGAAGAACGCGCCGCACCAGACGATGGTCTGCGTCTCGGCGGTCAGCCAGCCCCGGACCATCCCGTAGCCGGCGGCCGCGATGAGCAGCCCCGAAAGGACGTACGTGGTCGCGATCATCGGGCGTCGCCCCACCGTGTCGAAGAGCCCGCCCAAGACGACCGGGCCGAGCAGGTTCCCGAACGCAAATGGGATCAGGTAGAAGCCGACGTCCTCGGCCGGCACGCCGTAGAAGCGACCCAGGACGAGTGCGTACGTGAAGAAGACACCGTTGTACGCGAAGGCCTGGCCGACCATGAGCGACAGGCCCAGGATGGTGCGCCGCGGGTGGTGTCGCAGGAGCTCGCGTGCGATGACCCGGAAGGTGACGTTTCCCTTTGCCTCGAGCCATTGAGGCGCGCCCGGCCCGGGCAGGGCCGCGCCTCGATGGGCCGTGCGCGACTCGGCGACATGATGCTCGATGCTGGCCACCAGCGCGTTCGCCTCGTCCACTCGACCGTGCAAGAGGAGCCAACGTGGGCTCTCGGGCAGGTGGTGGCGCAGAAAGAGGATCGCTGCGCCGAGAATGGCGCCGAGCAAGAACGCGACGCGCCAGACGAGGTTTCTCGGCAGGACGGCGGCGTTCACGAGGACGAGGGTGAGCCCAGCCCCCAGAATGGTCCCGAGCCAGTATGTGCCGTTGATCGCCAGATCGGCGCGACCGCGAACGCGCGCGGGGACGAGCTCGTCGATCGCCGAATTGACGGCGGCGCTCTCGCCACCGATCCCCGCGCCCGTCAACGCGCGAAAGAGAGCGAACGAGCCGAAGCTCCAGGCGAGCCCGGTCATCGCGGTCGCGGCTACGTAGAGCGACAGTGTCACGAAGAAGAGGCGCTTGCGGCCGAACATGTCGGAGAGCCGGCCGAAGACCAGCGCGCCCGCGATCGCCCCCGCGAGGTACGCCGTCGCGGCCGCTCCCACCTGCGCTTCGGAGAGAGCCAACGTATCGGGCGCCACAAGGAGCGGCGCGACCGATCCCACGAGCGTGACCTCGAGGCCGTCGAGCATCCACGTGACGCCGAGCGCGATGAGGACGCGCGCGTGCCACCGCGACCACGGCAATCGATCGAGCCGGGCGGGAACGTCGCTGAGGAATCGAACCCCCGGCGCGAGCTGGGCCATTCGGGGGGCCGTGAAGCCAGCCCCGTGCCGCGGATTGTCTCGCGAGTGCTTAGGGAGGGCTGCGGCGCGCGCCGTCTTTTCGCGTTTCGCGATGCGCGGGGGCGCCCCGCGCGCCAGTGCTCTTGGACCGATCGCTGCGCACGAACCAGGTCGCGACCCCGACGCCCACCACCGCCATCAGGGCGAAGAGGCCGCGCGCCAGGGCGGCCTCGGGACCGAAGGCGAAGCCAGCGAGGGCGGCCACAACGACGACGATACCGGCAAGCGCCGGCAGGCGAACGGACCGGACCGGCTTGGAGGTGGGCGCGATCCCTCTGCCTGGCTGCGGCCGTGCGCGCGGCCCTCGCTCGCTCGCCGGCCCGGGCGACATGCCCACGCGGCTGATTCGCTCGCCCGTCGGGAGGGTCACGATGACCGCTTCGATCGCCGCCGCGAGCTCCGTGGCGCTCCCGAACCGGACGTGGGGAGACGAGGCGACGCAGCGGCGCACGATTTCAGCGACCTGCGGCAGGTCGCGCTCGCCGACCAGGAGATCGAGCAAACACCCCGCGGACCAGACGTCGCTCCTCACGTCCGGCTGGCCACCGGCTTTCACCTCGGGCGCCGCAAAGGTCGCATATCCCGAGGCATCTCCTTGGTTTGCGAGGAGGGCGTGGACCGACACCAGGCCCGCCTCGGCGAGGACCGGCTGAAGGTCGTCGTCGAGCAGAACGTTGTCGGCGCAAAGGCACCCGTGCACGACACCGGCACGATGGAGCGAATCGAGCGCGAGGATGGCGCGGCGCACGAACTCGAGCCTGCGGCGCGGCGCCCAATGAAGGGTGGGCAGGTCGGTCGCGCACCCGGTCGTCCATAGATCGACGACGAACGCGTCGCGCGACGGCGCGATCGCGTGCACGCCGACCGCGCCGGGGATGGCACCGGCCGCATGAAGGCGATCGGCCGCTGCCGCGAACTGGTCGCGCTCCGCGTCGACCGCCGTGTCGGCGACAACGACGAGGCCTACCTGCTTGCCCTCCGGCGTGCGTGCGCGCCACGTGCGGGTGAGGGGACGCTCGCCGACGAGTCCGAGGATCTGAAGACCGAGCGCCTTCGCCGCGCGCGCCTCGGGTCGGTCCCCCGCCGCCGCAGGGTCGACGATCGCGTGGGCGAGAAGTGCCTCGATCGCATCCATTCAATAGGAGTGGACGGCCAGGGACACCCCTGAGTAAAGCCCTTTGTCCTTACCGGCGCGGCCGGCCCCACGCATAAGGGAGGCAGTGTGCGATGAGCTGTTCAGTTATCCGGGACGCACCATATTTCCGGGTCTTACGTGCTTGTCGAAGTCCTCGGGCTTCACCAACCCGAGCTCCGCAGCCGCCTGGCGCAGGGTGACGTTCTTCGCGTGGGCGAGCTTGGCGACCTTGGCGGCGTTGTCGTAGCCGATCACTTCGTTGAGAGCGGTCACCAGCATGAGCGTGCTCTCGAGGTGACGAGCGATGACGTCGCGGTTGGGCTCGATCCCCGCCATGCAGTTGGCGCGGAAGCTGTCGCACGCGTCGGCGAGAAGGGCGCAGCTCTCGAGCACGTTGTGGATGATGACCGGTTTGAAGACGTTGAGCTCGAGGTGGCCGTTGGACGCCGCGAACCCGACCCCGGCGTCACTTCCCATGACGTGCGCGCACACCATCGTCATCGCCTCGCACTGCGTTGGATTCACTTTCCCAGGCATGATGCTGCTCCCCGGCTCGTTCTCCGGCAACGCAAGCTCGCCGATGCCGCAGCGCGGGCCGCTCCCGAGAAGGCGAACGTCGCTGGCGACCTTGAAGCACGCTACGGCGAGCGTGCGCATCGCTCCGCTCGCGGCGACGAGGGCCTCGTGCCCGGCCAGCGCAGCGAATTTGTCGGGAGCGGTGCGAAAGGGCGCCGCGGCGAGTTCGGCGATCTTGGCGGCGACGCCATCGGCCCACTTGGGGTGCGTGTTGAGCCCGGTCCCCACCGCGGTGCCGCCGAGCGCAAGCTCGTAGAGGCCGTCGAGCGAATGGGCCAGCCCTCGCTCGCAGAACGCGAGCTGCGCGGCCCAGCCGCCGAACTCCTGCCCGAGGGTGAGCGGCGTGGCATCCATGAGATGCGTGCGTCCCACTTTGACGACGTCGCCGAACACATGGGCCTTCTTCTCGATGATGGCGCGCAGCTCGGAGACCGCCGGGATCAGGCGTTCGCGGATCTCGAGCGCGGCCGCGACGTGCATGACGGTCGGAAAGACGTCGTTCGACGACTGGGACTTGTTGACGTCGTCGTTGGGATGAACGGGCTTCTTCGACCCCATCGTCCCACCTTCCATCTCGATCGCGCGGTTCGCAATCACTTCGTTGGCGTTCATGTTCGACTGCGTCCCGCTTCCCGTCTGCCAGACGACCAACGGGAAGTGAGCGTCGAGCTTTCCGTCGATGACCTCGTCGGCCGCGCGAACGATGAGCGAGCACTTGGTCGAGTCGAGCTTGCCCAGGCTCGCGTTCGTCAGCGCTGCGGCCTTCTTGACGATGCCGAACGCGCGGATCACCGGACGCCCGAAGCGCTGGCCGCCGATCTTGAAGTTTTGGAGGCTACGTTGCGTCTGCGCGCCCCAGTAGCGATCCGCCGGGACCTCGACCTGGCCCATGCTGTCCGATTCGATCCGTGTGCTCGTCATGGTCGGCGCATCTTACTCGGGACTCGACCGGACGCGCAGCGGCCGCTTGCCGTTCATGCCCCCCGCCGCGACAGCGGCAAGCTGACCGAAAAGGTGCTTCCCTCGCCGACTCGGCTCTCGACGGCAATCTCGCCCCGGTGCAGCTCGACCAGACCTCGTACGATCGCCAGCCCCAACCCGGGACCGTCACGGGGGTTGCGCCGCGCGTTCGCGGCATAATCGAAGATACGGGCGAAGCGATCGGCGGGAATCCCGCGGCCCGTGTCGCTCACGGCGATTCGTACGCGCCCGTCGCTCTCCGCGGCACGAGCGGCGATGCGCCCGCCGGGCGGGGTGAACTTGATTGCGTTCGCGATGAGCTTGGTGGCGATCTGCGTCAGCCGAATCGGGTCAGCGAGCACCTCGAGACGTTCGCCCCGCTCATCGAGCACCAACGCCAGCCCTCGCTCTTTCGCTTGGGCGTCGAACGACGCGATCGCCCCGCGCAGAATTGCCACGACGTCGCACGGCCGTGGATCGAAGGGCAAGAGCCCCGCCTCGAGCTTCGCGAGATCGTTGAAGTCGCCGATCACCTGACTCATACGGTCGGCGGACCTCGCGATCGCGTCGACGACGCGACGGGCGGCGCTGTCGTCGGCCGGTGCCGTCTTCTTGAGAAAGCCGGCGCCCATGACGATCGAAGCAAGCGGGTCTTTCAAATCGTGGCAAACGATCGACAAAAGATCCTTGTCGGGCTCCCTGCGCTCACCGGACTCACCAGGCTCACCAGGCTTGCCAGGGTCGAGGCGATTGAGGGCGTCGTCGAGCTCGCGCGCAAGCCTTCGCGCCACGGATGCCTCCACCGGCTCGACAGTGGATGCCGCTTGGAGCATGGCCCGCGCTTCGCGCAGCGCAACGATGAGAGGGGTCGTCATGTTCGACTTTCCGCCATGCGGCTCCGTCGCGCCCGCCCAAGCCGCAGGCATGCCCGAGGTGGAGCTGAATCTTGCATTGCTCTCGCGATAATCAAGCGGCGATCCGGTTTTGTCGGGCGGCGAAGCTGCTGGCATCGCCAGGCCGAACGCGGGACCGTCCTCACCAGGCAGGCCGGAAGCTGGCGCGCTCGAAGCGCCCGCCATAGAGTCCCATCCCCGCACCCCCCAACGGAGTCCATGGAGCGCCGAATCCTCATCATCGACGACGATCGCAGCATGTGCGAAGTGCTCGAGGTGGAGCTCCGCCGCCGCGAGTTCGACGTCAGCTCGGTCACGTCACCCCACGAAGCCCTTGCTCGCTTCGAGCGCGAAGACTTCGGGCTGGTCATCACCGACGTCAACATGGGCGACATGAGCGGGGTCGAGCTGTGCCGGCAGCTCGTCGGCCGCCGGGAGGACATGCCGGTCATCGTCATCACCGCGTACGCCAACATGGAAACGGCGATCGCGGCGATTCGCGCAGGCGCGTACGACTTCGTGACCAAGCCCTTCGACATGGACGACCTCGCGCTGACGATCGAGCGGGCCCTCAAGCACCGGGCCCTCCGAGAAGAGGTCAAGCGCCTGCGCAAAGCGGTCGAAGTAACGCAACGCTTCGATGAGATTCTCGGCACGAGCGCCGCGATGCTCAAGATGTGCGAGCTCATCACCAGAGTGGCGGACACCGAGACAACCGTGCTCATCACCGGCGAGAGCGGCACGGGAAAGGAGCTCGTCGCCAAGGCGCTGCACGCGAAGAGCGGTCGCCGAGACGGGCCGTTCGTCGCCATCAACTGCGCCGCGATGCCCGAGCCGCTGCTCGAGAGTGAGCTCTTCGGGCACACCAAGGGGGCGTTCACAGACGCCCGCAGCGCGAGGCCCGGACTATTCATCCGAGCGAGCCGAGGTACGCTCTTCCTCGACGAGATCGGCGAGATGCCCGCCGGAATGCAGGCCAAGCTGCTTCGTGCCCTGCAAGAGCGCACCGTGCGGCCCGTCGGCGGCGATCAGGAGCAGCCCTTCGATGCCCGCATGATCGCGGCTACCAACCGCGATCTCGAGACCGAAGTGGAAGAGAAGCGCTTCCGGGAAGACCTCTTCTACCGAATCAACGTCGTGCGCGTGCACGTGCCGCCGTTACGCGCTCGCGGCAGCGACATCCTCCTTCTCGCGCAGTACTTTCTCGAGCGCTACGCCGCCCAGAGCCGGCGCACCGTCTTGGGCATGACGAGCGCCACGGCGGACAAGCTGCTCAACTATCCGTGGCCGGGCAACGTGCGCGAGCTGCAGAATTGCATCGAGCGCGCGGTCGCGCTCGCGCAGTTCGACCAGATCGGCGTCGACGATCTTCCGGAGAAGATCAAAGACTACAAAACGGCGCGCATCAGCATCGAGTCCAACGATCCGGCCGAGCTGTTGCCAATGGAAGAAGTCGAGCGGCGTTACATCTTGAAGGTGCTCGAGTCGGTGGGGGGCAACAAGACGCTCGCCGCCCAGGTGCTCGGCTTCGACCGCCGAACACTGTATCGCAAGCTCGAGCGAGTTCGCGATCCGGCGGCGCGCGAGCACCGCGCCAGCAGCGACCGCGTGCCCGCGGCAGAAGACGCGTCGAAGAGCGCCGCCCCCAAGTAGAAGTAGCGCAGCGGAGGGCTCGAAGGCCGCCGGGCCAAGGAGCCCGAAGCGGTCAGCCTGGTTGGTGCGGGGTCGCGTTGACCATTTCCGGATTTCGCCGGTCCGTCTTCAGCCGTTCGCGGAGCTGGCCGATGCGACCGCCCACTTCTTGCCGCAAGCGTCGTCCCGACGATGGAGCGAGCATCAGGCCGACACCTCCACCGACCGCAAGGCCGAGACTCACCAGGCCGACGGCGGGCAGAATGAATTGGGCGATCGATAGCCGGCGGTCCAGTCTGACGAGATCGAGGATGTGGTGAACGTCGTATCCGATCAGCTTCTTCCTGGGCATGGTTGTCCTCCGTGGGTGGTATTCCGTCGCGTCACAGCAGCTGTTTGAGCACTTCGCGCGCAACGTGACGTGCTGCCGCCCGCAGCGCGATCCGGCCCGCGCGGAACGACAGCGCCCCGCCGACGACAAACCCGGCGCCCACGGCGACGGCGAGCGACGCCAGCGGCCGGCGCCGAATGCGCTGCATCACTGCGCGAGTCAACCCGCCGGCTCGCGAAACGGGTCCCTTCAGCGCGTCCGCGGCGCTCATCGAAACCGCGCGACGCCGGGCCCCGCTCGGGGGCGGCATCGGCGAAGGCGAGAGCACCGGCGGCGCTCGTCCCGCGGGCACAGCCTCAGTCCGTTCGTTCGCGCGCATCGTCCGGCGGCGTCGCTGCGATGTGCATGCCAGATTCGACCGGCCGACGCGAGCGAGCGTTGCGCGCCGTGTCGTCGCAACACGCTACGATCGTGGCACTTTTGCGGGAATGTCCAGCGTACGAAGCGGGTGCTCGACCCCAATTCGGATCCGCACGTTGCCACAGCCCAAGCGGCACGCGCTCTGCAGGCGCAGTGCATTCGCCGGGAAGATGCCTGATACCAATCACACAGTGGGGCGGCGGGTCCTCATCATCGACGACGATCGCAGCATGTGCGACGTCCTGGAAGCCGAGCTTGGGAAGCGAGGCTTCCAGGCTGTCGGCACGACGTCCCCTGAGGACGCCTTACGCCGTCTCGTCGAAGACGACTTCGGTCTCGTGCTCACCGACATCAACATGCACGGCATGAGTGGCGTCGACCTATGCAGGCAGATCGTCGAGAGTCGCGAGGAGTTGCCCGTCGTCGTGATGACCGCCTACGGCAGCCTCGAAGCGGCGATCGCCGCGATCCGGGCGGGCGCCTATGACTTCGTGACCAAGCCGTTCGAGATGGACGGCCTCGCCCTCGCCATCGAGCGCGCGATCAAGCACCGCGCGCTGCGCGAAGAGGTCAAGCGGCTGCGGCGGGTCGTCGTCGACCAGCAGAAGTTCGAGGACATTCTCGGAACCAGCCCCGCGATGAAGAAGATGTACGACCTCGTCGCTCGGGTCGCCGAGACGGAGACCACAGTGCTCATTACCGGCGAGAGCGGCACCGGCAAGGAGCTCGTGGCCAAGGCGCTTCACGCGAAGAGCGCGCGCCGGGACGGACCGTTCGTCGCCATCAACTGCGCGGCGATGCCCGAGTCGCTCCTCGAGAGCGAGCTCTTCGGGCACACCAAGGGCGCGTTCACGGACGCGCGCAGCGCCCGCCTGGGCCTGTTCATCAAGGCGAGCAAGGGCACGCTGCTCCTCGACGAGATCGGCGAGATGCCCGCCGGGATGCAGGCCAAGCTGCTTCGAGCACTGCAAGAGCGCACGGTTCGCCCGGTCGGCGGCGATCAGGAGCAGCCCTTCGACGCACGGATCATGGCCGCCACCAATCGGGACCTCGAGACCGAGGTCGAAGAGAAGCGCTTCCGCGAAGATCTCTTTTACCGAATCAACGTCGTGCGAGTCCACGTGCCACCACTGCGCGCTCGCGGCAGCGACATCCTGCTCGTGGCCCAGCATTTCTTGCATCGATACCAACCGAACGGGGCGCAGGGCGTGGTCGGCATCAAGAGCGGCGCGGCCGACAAGCTCCTGTCGTATCCGTGGCCGGGGAACGTGCGCGAGCTGCAGAACTGTATCGAACGCGCTGTCGCGCTCGCACAATACGATCAGCTCGGGCTCGACGATTTGCCCGAACGGGTGCGCGAGTTCAAGAGCTCGCGGATCACTATCGAGAGCAGCGATCCCACCGAGCTCTTGCCGATGGAAGAGGTCGAACGACGCTACATCCTGCGGGTCCTCGAGGCCGTGGGCGGCAACAAGACGCTGGCCGCGCAGGTGCTGGGCTTCGATCGGCGGACGCTCTATCGGAAGCTCGAAAGGTGCCGCGACGCCGCCCCGAGCACGATCAAGCGCGACGTGCACTCCGCTCATCCGTGAGAGACGGGGGTTTCCCCGCTCTCCCCGCCTTGGCTTCTCCCCGCCTTGGCTCCCCCCCGGCCTTTGGCCGCCCCCGCGCTGGCAGGATTCGAAATCCGCCTGCCGCCTGCCAAGGGAACGGGGGAAGTCGGCACAGGGCTTGCGACCTCGGTGCCTCGAACCGACGAGCACGCCCGTCGGATGGAGGCGAAGCAATGCCGACTCACGCCACAGCGCTCTTCGGCGATCGTCACGCGGCGCACGCTGCGATCGAGCAGCTCGTACAGGCCGGCTTCCCGCGCGACACGATCAGCATCATGATGTCGGAGAGCACCCACGAGCGCGAGTTCGGCAGCTCGTGCTCGGAGGGTTCCGCGGTGCGCTCTTCGCGCCCGACGGGCGTTCTTGGCGCGATCGTATCGGGGCTCGTCCGCATTCAGGCCCGCGGCGGCCGTGCCCTGCGCGTCGTGGGGCCGCTCGTCAGGGCTTTGCTCCGCGCCCCTGAAGAGGCGACGGCGGTCGGCTTCTCGGCCGTGCTCGCGGCCGCCGGGCTGCCCGATCACCAGGCGCGCTTTCTCGACGAGGGCGTGCGCAGCGGAGCCATCGTCGTGGCGGTGCACGCGAGCGCCGAGCGAGTGCGCCTTGCGACCCAGCTGCTCGAGCTGTCGGGCGGCGCCGCGCTCCAGGCGGCGTAGCCCAGCACGCAGCGTGCGGGAGCGCCGCACGATCAACGACTCGGCGCGTGTTTTGGAAGGCACCTGGGATGATGGCCCAGCCAACGCGGAGAAAGCACGAAGGCCCGCCGCTCGTGCTGATTGTCGACGACTTCGACGATAGTCGAGCGATGTACGCCGAGTTTCTGACCTACTCGGGCTATCGGGTCGAGCAGGCGGGCAACGGCCTCGAGGCGGTCGAGCTGACGCAGCGCCTCCTGCCAGACGCCGTCGTCATGGACCTGTCGCTTCCCATCGTGGACGGGTGGGAAGCGTCGCGAAGGTTGAAGGCGGACGAGCGTACCAGGCGCATCCCCATCATCGCGCTGACCGGCCACAGCTTTCTGGGGCGGGCCGCGGGCGGCAAAGTGGGCGGCTGCGACGCCCTTCTCGTCAAGCCCTGCCTTCCCGAGGAGCTGGTGGCGAAGCTCGACGAGCTGGTGCGCCCGTTTTGATTGTCCAAGGCGCAGAGATCGGTCAGCGGTGGACGACGCCGTTGTCTCGCACGGGGCCGTCGTGGGTGTCCCCGTGGAGCGGACCGGGGCGGTCGGCTGCCGCCGCGCTCGGGACGCGCAAGTGGTTTTGAACTTCGACGACGCCGAACACCGCCTCCACGATGGCTTCGGCGAGTCGCTTTTGCGCGCGCGTCGAGACGGTGCCGACGAGCACGACCTCACCGCCGCGCACGCCGACTTCGACGTCGGTCGGGTCGAGGTCACCATGTTCGGTGAAGCGATCGCAAACTTCCTCGCGGATGCGCTCGTCGCTGCGGCGATAGCCACGCGGCCCTCTGCCCACGTACGGTCCGCGCGTCGGTCCGTACGGCGACACCGCGGAATACGACGGTAGCGGCTCCCCCTCTGCTTTGTCCTGCGGCTGAGAAGCGCGCAAGCGCCGCGATGCGCCGCTGCGCATACCCCCCGTGCCCCACCGGGGATCGCCGGCGTCGCTCTCGAAAGGCGCTTCGATTTCGCGTTCGACGTCTGCCGCCTCCCGCTCGAGCTGACCTTGCCAGCACCACCGGTCGCGCAGATCGTGACGATGGCTCATCGTGACGGGCTCCCAGTAAACACGGCGCGTGCAATCCCTTCCTTTCCCGTAGGGGGCCTGTGCAGCGGGCATGCCGAGGCGAAGCGACGGAGCGACTCCGCCTGCCACCGGGCCGGATCGCCGCCTGCATGGCAGCCCGCCTCAATGAGCTTCGGCGGCGGCTGCGAGGGCAAGGACGTCGGTGACGAGCCGGCTGCGGTCGACGGCGGCGAACTGGGGCTTCGGCACGTGGAGGACCTCGTGCGCGCAAGCCCGCTCGTCGCGGTGGCAGCCGCCGGCGCACTCGGCGCCGTGCTCGGCGGAGTCGTCTTCTCGCGACTGGGACGACTCGGACTCGTCGCTGTGACGGCCTACTTGGCCAATGGGCTCTGGCACCGCAAATGTCAGCCTTCCATGGGCGAAGTCATGGAGGAGCTCATGAGGTGACGGCAATGCGATCCCTCTTTGCCACCGCGGCGCTCGTCCTCGCGCTCGCCACTTGCCAGCCGCCCGAGCAGCCTCCGGTCGCGCCGCCCGCACCGCTTGATCCGACCGCCGAGAGAGCCGACCTCGCGTTTCGACCGAGCGCGGTGATCGACGCCTCCATCCTCGCGGACGGCGGCAGGACCGTCGACGCGACCGTCTTCGAGCTGGACGCGGGCGTCACCGCTCGGTGACCCGCCCTACCCCAGCGCAGCAAGCCTCCAGCGGCACGGACGATGCGTCCGGCCGCACCCGGTTCATTGCAATGAAGGCGACCACCCTCCTCGAGCGCCAGCACCGCAACCTGCAGCAACTCTGCGAAGCGGTCGAGCGCGGCAGCTCGAGCGTCCGTCGCTCGCTCCTTCCGCAGCTCGCAGGGGACCTCGCTGCACACATCGCGGTCGAGGATCAGGTCTTCTATCCGGCGGCCTGCGATGCGCTTCACGACGAGATTTGGATGCGTTGCGGCCGGTCGCGTCACGCGCAGGTCCGGCAGTCGCTCGAGCGGGTGCTCGACGCGTCGGTCGAGGGCGAGGAGTTCGGTCGCGCGATGGGCGAGCTTCGCGTGATCGTCGAGCTGCACGCCGAAGAAGAGGAAGAGCTTCTGTTCCCGCGGGTGGATCGGGTCCTCGAACCGGACCAAATGCGAGAGCTCGCCTTCGCGGTCCTCTCGCTCTATCGGGCGAAGGTCGAGGCCGGCTACGTCGGACCTCGAGCGCCGAGCTACGACGAACCTCGAGCGCCGGGCTAGCGCGGTCGAGCGACGCCCCCTCACGAGGGCTGCCGGGGCACGTAGCTTGCGAAGAGAATCGAAGTCATGCAGCGGCACGTCGGGCACCCCGCCCACGCGATCCATCCGGCGCTCGCCATCGCTGCGCCCGGCATGCTGGCGGCGGGAACCGCGCTGGACGCCCTGGCTGCCGGGCGCGACGGGGCCCTCCCGACGCTCGCGTTCTGGTCGATCGCCGCCGGCGTGGCGTTCGGGACGTGGTGCGCAGCGTGGGCGCTCGTCGATTGGATATTCATCGCGGAGCTCGCCAACGCAAGCGTGCACGGACTCCGCGCGCTGGCGACGGCTACGGTGGTCGCGCTTTACGGCCTCGCGGTGGTCCTGCGGCTCGACTCCCCGACGCACCCAGCGACTGCCTCCGCGATGGCACTCGAAGTCTGCGCGGTCGCGCTGCTGGGCGTGAAGGCATTCCTGGGCAGCGAGCGCGGGGCGTGGCTGTCGCGCTGAAGCCTCGCTACTCGCCATACTCGCTATTACTCGCTATAGGCGTGGGGACGCGGCCGAGCCGGTCGACGTGCACGGTACGTGCATCGACGGAGTGCTCGTCGGCCGTATGAGCGAATCGACCTCCGTGCTCGCCGAGGGAGACACCCTCGTACCGGTTCCTGGAGCCGGCGACGTGGTCGGCGGGCGGTACCGCCTGATCGGACGACTCGGCGAAGGCGGCATGGGGATCGTCTTCGAGGCCGTCCACCTGCGACTCGGGCAGAGTGTCGCGATCAAGTTTCTGCGGCCCGACGCGATGCACTTGCCCGGCGCGGTAGAGCGTTTCGAACGCGAGGCTCGGGCGAGCGGGCGCATGCGAGGACCGCACGTGGTTCACGTGATCGACGTCGACACGGACTCGTGCGGCAGACCCTACATGGTGATGGATCTCCTCCGCGGGCGCGACCTGGAGGCCGAGCTCCGCGCGCACGGCTCGCTCCCGATCGCGGAGGCTATCGACTGGGTGCTCCAGGCGTGCGCGGCGGTCTCGGAAGCGCACGCCGCGGGGATCGTTCACCGCGACCTCAAGCCATCCAACCTGTTTCTGTCCGAAGAGTCGGGTGCTCGCACCGTCAAAGTGCTGGACTTCGGCGTCTCGAAGAACCCACTCGAAGGAGAGCCGGCGGTGACGTCGGCCGCGGTCACCGTCGGCACGCCTCTCTACATGTCGCCCGAGCAGGTGCGATCTTCGAATGACGTCGACCAGCGCGCGGACGTCTGGTCGCTGGGGGTCATCCTCTACGAGCTCATCGCCGGCGCGCCTCCGTTCTCCGGAGCCACCACGGCCGCAGTCGCGGCGATCGTCGCCGACGCCACACCTAGCTTGCGCGCGGTCCGACAAGAAGTGCCCGAACCGCTCGATCGCGCCGTCATGACGGCCCTTGCCAAGGCGCCGGCAAACCGATTCCCGAGCGCCGAAGCGTTCGCGGCAGCGCTGGTTGCGTTCGCTTCCCCGCGCGGGGTCGCCGGTCCTCTTTCGCCTCGACCCTCGCAGAGAGCGTTCGAGATCGCGGCGGCGACGATGGCGCTTGCGCCGTCGAGTGCTCGCGCAAGCGATGCGTTGGACCTGCTCGACCTGCCCACGGCCCGCGAAACCGGCGCTCGGCCCCGCTGGCAGGCGCTTCGAACTCTCGCGGCGATCATAGGGATCAGTGTCGGTATGGCGGCGGCGGTGACCGTGGCGATCGTTTCCACACCGCGACGGGCCGCCGCCCGAGCTGCGCACGCGCCCACGACGCCGCCAGGGGGGCGTGAGCGCGCAATGGGACCCCACGTGGCGGCGGCGCCTCACCTCCGCGCTGGTTGTCCCGCGAGCGCCGCTTCTTCGCCTCAGCCCAGCTGCCTGAACCCTTCAGGGTCGAGCGGCGGCGGGGGGAGGTCGATCCGACGTTCCTCGGAGCCGTAAGCAGTGGGTTCGAGCTCGAGGATGGTGTGCAGTGGAATGGACACGAACGGGCACTCGTTCGGCGGCCGGTCCATCATGTATGCGTAGAGGGCGCGCAGGACCGCCTGGTGACCGATGACGAGCACCGGCGTGCGCTCCCGCTCGAGCTCGAAGATCACTGGCTCGAGCCGCTGGATCACCTCCTGGTACGATTCGCCACGCGGATAGCGGTAATGGAATTTGTCCGCGAGCCGTGCCGCGTGCTCCTCGGGCATGGCCGCGGCTATTTCGGCGTACGTCATGCCATCGCACACGCCGGCGTCGATTTCATCGAGGGGACGCCAGGCGCGGTACGGCAGTCCGACGATCTCGGCGGTCTCGGTCGTACGGCGCATCGTGCTCGTCCAAACGACGGCGTCGTTCCCGATCCGCTCGCGGACGACCCGCGCCAGCGTACGTGCGTAGGCCCGGCCCGCTTCGCTGAGCGGTGAGTCGCCGCCGATGCGCCCGAGCACGTTGAAGTCGCTCTCTCCGTGCCGGGTGAGCCACACGCTTCGAGGCTGAACGTGCAGATTGAGCAGGAAATGCACGACGCGCGCGAGCAAGTAGCCCTCGATGCGGTGGAGAACCATCTTGCGGCCCACGTCGACGATCTTGATGAATCTTCCCTCGTCCTCGCCGACCTCTTCGTAGCCGCTCTCGTAGTGACGGATACGCATGCGAAAGTCGACCACCGCCTCCTCTTCGGGCACCCCGCGGTAGTCCGGCGATCGCGCTTTGGTCGCTCGTATGTTTGCCTCCACGAGGCCGGGATCGTTGCAGATGGATTCGATGAAGACCACATCGAGCCCCTCGGCGGCGAAGCGAGCGCGAACCAAGTCTCGGCGCTCGCGGGTGTTGTTCGTGGCATCGTAGATGGCAATGTCACCGCCGCCGCGCAGAAAATCGAGCATGTCCTCGAGCGCGGCGAGCGCGACCTCGCGCCGCGCTGCGTTGGCCACTTCGTTGCGCGGATCGAAAAACGAGTGGTGCTGATGGCTGCCGAGGCGCGATCGCCGGTACGAGCCGACGTTGTAGACTCTCGTCTTGTGGCCCAGCCAGGAGAGGTAACGAGCGATTTTGCGCGCGATGAACGTCTTGCCCCGCGCGGGCAAGCCGACCATGGCGAAGGCGATCTTGGGCGACGCGGCGAGGCCGGACATAACGCGGGAGCTCGACGCCCCATCGTCAACGATGCTAGCGCGACGTTGCGATGGCGCTAGGCCCGTGGCATGGGGCCCTTCCCCGCCAATGAGCATCAAGCCCACGCCGTACTGGGACTACATCCGCGTCGATCGCCTCTTGTCTCTTCAATCGGGAACCGCCGCGAGCGAGTCCGATCTCTCGAACGACGAGGTTTTGTTCATCGTCGTGCACCAGATTGACGAGCTCTGGTTCAAGCTCGTCTTGCGCGAGATGGTCACCGTGCGAAACCTGTTTGCCCGCGAGCCCGTGCCGGAGCAGGCCCTGGCTGCGGCGGTGCGCGGCGTGAGGCGGATGGAAACGATCGTGCGCCAGCTGGCCGCCCACTTCGCGCTGATGGAGACGATGACCACTCGCGACTATCTGGGGTTCCGCGACAAGCTCTCCGCGGCGAGCGGCTTTCAGTCGGCGCAAATGCGCGAGATCGAGATCCTGATGGGGCTGGCGGAGAGCGAGCGAGTGCCCCTCGGTCACCAAGGGTCGTACCTCACGGCGCTGAAGGAGCCGGACGGTACGGAATCGGCTGCGCTGCGGAGCGTTCGCGCTCGCCTCGACGACACGCCATCGCTGAGGGAAGCCGTCCTCGAGTGGGTCTTCCGAACCCCGATCCAGGGTTCTACCCTCTCCCACCCGGACGACCCTGCGACGGTGAGGGCGTTCGTCGAGGCGTATCTGGCGAGGCACGCACGAGCGGTCGAGCGCGGCATTGCGCTCGCCCGGGCCCAATCCCTTCCAGAGTCCGACATGCGGCGCCTCGAGGAGCGGGCGCGCGGCGAAATCGCCTATGCGCGATCGTACCTGCTCGCGGAAGACACAGCGGAAGAAGGACGCAGGCGCGCCTCGCGCATCCGCGCGGCGCTGGTGTTCATCGAGTCGTATCGTGAGCTTCCATTGCTGGCGTGGCCGCGCGAGGTGCTCGACGGGCTGACGTCGTTCGAGCAGGCGTTCGTGATTTTCCGGCAGCGACACGCGCGGATGGTCGAGCGGATGATCGGGCGCCGTACCGGGACCGGGGGGTCGACCGGGGTGGACTACCTCGACTCGACCGCGCTCAAGTACCGGGTGTTTCATGATCTCTGGGCCGTCCGCACGGTCCTCGTCGCCGGACAGGACCTGCCCCCGGTGGAGCAACCAGAGCTGTACGGGTTTGCCGGCGGAGCGTGACGGGGTACGGACGCCGCCGACGCGCCCGACGCGACGCGCCCGACGCGGAGACGCTACACGCCCGACGCCGCCGGGAGGAAGGAAGGGAGAGGGGTGTGACTCTTCGCACCCGCTGCGACCGAAGTGGAGCTCTACCAGGCGTTTGTACACGGCCGAGATCGCTCCGCACGCTAAGGTGAATCTACCGCTGAGAGCGGCGGGTTGTGGCGAGATGCCACGGCGCGCCCCTCCGTCATATACTCTCGCGTCGGACGTCCCTGCATGAGCCGCCCCTGCCTTCGCATCGTTTTCGCGTCGCGCGTCTCGCGCTTTCTCGGGTGTGCGACCCTCGCCCTGATCGCCCTCATTGCCACTCCGTCTTCCGGTCGGCCTCCCCCCATCGCTCGGTTCGACGCTCTCCCGCGCGCGAGCGAGCGGCTGGCCCAGCCGATCTGGCTCCCCCACTGCGGGATGCGGATCGTCGAGTGGCGCTCGACGAGCGCTCTTGGCACGGAGACGAGACCGAGCGATCAGGCGCTGGCCGTCCTCGATGACACATGCCGCGAGGCGTTCGAGCGTTATGACGATTTCTTGCGTGCCAAGGGCCTTCCACGACTCCACGCAAAGCCCGACGTGCTTCCCGCGATATCGCTGTTGCCCGGAAACACACTGCTCGATGGGAAGTCACCTCGTGCGCTCAACGATCTCCCCACGCGCTTCGAAGCAGTCGCCCCCGGGTGCTGCTACTGGGGGCTGTACGTCGATTCGCTCAATCATCTCTTCTTGCGAAACGACCCGCTCATCGAGGAAGAGAGCGGGAAGCTCGTCGGCAATCCCCGCTTCATCCGCACGCTCACGCACGAGATAGGGCACGTGCTCAGCGCTCGTCTAGGGGTCTGGGACGTCGTCGGCTATGACCGGCAGCGCGACGAGGATCTGGCCGAGGAGTTCGTCGCGTTCATGGGGATGCACTTTCCGGCGGAGAGCTCGGCCGAGGACCTCGCGTTTCATCGCGGCCGCACGGTGCGAGGGGCGACGGGGGCCCGCGAAGCGTCTACGCCGACGGTGAACGCCGGGCACGAAAAGCCGCAAGTGCCCCCACCGAGCGCGTCGGCGAACACGAGCCCGCAACGCTGACCCGAGAAGCCGTCGAAAACTTGGCCGACGTCGGGCGTTCGGGCGATGGGTGAGCGATGACGCAAGGCCTGCGCTGCTGCGTGTGCGGAGCGAGCGACTCCCGAACGCTCGTCGATATCCACTTGGTCGGAGGGGCGCCCGCGACGCTCTGCGGATCGCACGCGATCATGCATAGCCGCGAAGGCACCCGAGCGCGTTCGGAGTCCGAGCTACGCGAGCTCTTGCGCGACCGGCGCGGAAGGCGCGACCGGCGGGAGCTGGGCGACGAGCTCGGCATCGCGCTCACCCAGGCGTTCAACGACGAGCGGCGCGCACGTGACCGGCGCCAAGCGTGAGCGCAGGCGAGCGTTAGCCTTTGGATCAAGGCGCCGCGCCGGGGCCCGAGTTGCGGTATTCGTACAGTCGATTGGCATTCGCGCCGGTCGAGCTGAATGCACGACCCGACGTCGCAGCCACGGCCCATGGATCCGCCATCCGAATGTCCACGGCCAGCGCAGACTCGGCGATGACCGCCTGCCCGTTGGGCGACGTGCCGGGGACGTAGCCTCCCGCCGCCACCCCGTTGTCCCACGCACGTCCCAGATAGACGCTGTTCGCGGTCGTGCCCGCATCTGAAGTGAGGTTGCTGGCGAAAACCAGAAAGCCGTAGCTATTGCGAGGGTCGGTGCTTGGCGCGAGGATCGTGCCGCTCTGCTTGCGGCTGCTCAGGTAGTTGATCGTGCAGCCGTCCATCACTGCGGTCGCCCGGCCGAAGACGAAGTCCGTGTCGCCCTCGATGAAGCTATTTTTGACGTATACGCGCGCGACGGTCGTCACCGCGGAGGTGTGCATGAAAAAGGTGTCCTGATAGCCGTGGAGACGGACGTTCTCGAGGACGATCTGGTCGGCTTGCGTCATGAGCGCGACCGCTTGGTACGTGCCGGTAGGGCTCGCGAAGTCGTTGGAGATCGTCAGATTTTTTGCCTGAAACCCATTGGCGAACGCCATGACCGTCGCAGTGGCAGAGGTGCCGCTGGTCGAGGTCGAGCACGGATTCGCCGTCGTAATTCCGCCGGAGCTCGCCTGGTTGTTGAACACGATCACGACCTTGGTGGCGTCGGTGCTCGTGCCGTAGAGCGTAATCGGCGGTGCGGTGGTCTTCACGCAAACGACTTCGCGATACGCTCCCGGCTCGACCAGGATGTACACTCGCGACGACCCCGTGGCCGCATCGATTGCGGCTTGAACGGTCGTGTGGGTGCCGCTTCCGTCGGCCGCGACGGTGAAGCTCGCGGTGAACTTCGATGCGTCACCCAGCCCGGTCGTCGGGTTCCAGTTGTCGGTGACGAGCGATCCGATCGTCCCGGCTTGGGCGAGGTAGGCGAGGACCGTGTTGCTGGCGGCCTGCGCGTCGGTGAGTTGCGGACGCGTCGCGGTGCTCGTGGCGTTGGGGCCCGCGTCCCTCCCGGAGCTCGCGCCGCTGCCGGAGCCGCTGCTGCTGCTTCCGCCGCTGGCGCCGTCGACGCCGCTGCCGCTGCTGCTCCCCGTGCCTCCGCTGCTGCCGTCGCTTCCGCTCGGCCCGCTGCCGCTGCTTGCGGTGCCGCTGTCCGCTCCGCTGCTTCCCGGGCTTGGTCCGGTCCCGCTCGAGCCGCTGGCAGAGCCGCCGATCGGGGTGGCCGCGCCACTTCCGCTGCCATCGCTGCCGACGCCGCCGCTGCCAGAGCCGCGGGAGCTGCTGCTGCCCGCCCCGGTGCTGCTCGCCCCGCTGCCGTTGGCACCGCCACCGTCGGACCCCGACGACGAGCCGTTGCCACTAGCTGCGCCGGCCTGTTCTCCACTGCCGCACGCTGCAGGCCCGGACAGACCCAGCAAGGGCAACACCGTCGTCGCCACGGACCAAGGCCGCCGTATCATTGCAGACGCTCCTTCGAGGTGATCCACTCGGCAGTGGCCGCCTACGTTGGCGACGCGGTCCCGTGTGGGCACTCTAGGAATGTCGCAACGGGTCCCACTTGACCGCGATTCGGGGCCAAACATCGACCCATTCGCGTGAGACCGCAATTTTTCAGTGGACGCGGGTGTGCCCGTTTCCGTCGACTGGCCTTGCGCCAACGTTCCCTCCACGGCGAGCCGGAATACGGGTCGCTCCACCGGCGGGGGAGGAGCCGGGGTAGCGCTCGGCCTTTGTCGCGAACCGACCGGCGCCCGGACGTAACGCGCGCGAGGCCGCGAATGAAGCGTGCATGTGTCCAGCCCGCCCGCACGTGCGCTCCACGTGCCGGTGCACCCGCCCCACGTGCCGGTGCACGAGTCCCACGTGCCGGTGCACCTGTTCCACGTGTCGGTGCGCGAGTCGCACGTGCCGGTGCGCCCGTCCCAGGCGCCGGTGCGCGAATCGCACGTGCCGGTGCGCCCGTCCCACGTGTCGGTGCGCGAGTCGCACGTGCCGGTGCCCCCGTCCCAAGCGCCGGTGGACCGCTCCGACTGGTTCGTGCGCCCGCACACATGACCGGTGCGGGGGTCGGTGTGTTACAAGCCGCGGTCTCAATTGAGCGCAGACAGGTCTGCACGGTTCGACCAGTCGGGCGACCGTCCAGCGTGTAGCGATTGGAACGATTCTAGAGCGTGGCGGTGGAGTGCCCGACTCGAGAAGGAATGCCGGCGAGCAGTTGAACGGTCGCTTCACCATGGCGCTCACGTTCGGCGGTCCCCTCGGTTTTGCGAGGGTTGATGCGCATGTCGGCGGGCAGCTGAGTATGGATCTCTCTGTCGACGGGCACGAGCTGATTAGGGAAAAGCGCCGAAGGTCACGACGACGGGTAGCGCGGAGTGCGACTTTTGTACGAACGCATCGGCGACGCTGTCGATTGCTGGCGGTTGATCGCGAGTCACAGCTGTCCGTTTAGCCTCCCTCGTGGGATGCCAAACATGAACGGGAACTTCACCTCGGACACTCCGTCACCGGACGGGAAGTGCCACCAACGGGCGCCTAGCTCGCGTACCCAACCCTCTCCGGGGGGGGTACCTCGTAGTCGAAGTACGCGTCCGGAGATCCGCCCATGCCGTCCATCGCCGCCCGCGCCACGTTGTACATCTCCCGCGCCGTGACGTAGTGCACGCGCCAGATGCCTCGCGACGCGAGGTCTGCGAGGGCCCTGTGGAGCGCGGCCATGGGCTCGCCCAACATCACGCGCGCGTTCTTTTCCGGCGCGCCGTGCGCGTGAACTTTGACGAACGTCCACTCCGGGCGGCCCCTGACGTGGACCCGCTGATCGATCCAGGTCGCGAGCCGCGCGCCGCTAGGCGGATCACCGGATGAAAGCGCCGCCGCTTCGATGCGCAGGCCACACCCCGCCGCGCGCCTCGCGATCGCCAGGGGCCCTTGAACGAGGAGAACGCTCCGCCGCTTCGCCGACCCGACACGCACGGGCTCGGCGGAGTCGTAGGCGCGTCGACGCGACGCGTCCCGGGGGTAATAGATGGCGTTGACCACCGCAGGTTGACAGGGGTCGGGAGCGCTCGGAAAGGTGAAGTCGGCGTAGCAACCGAGCTCGTGGAGCAGACGGAGCTCGTCGTCGACGCCGCACCAGCGCCCGTCGCGCCGTCCGTTGGCGAGCGACCAGTTTCCATGGACGAAGCTCCACGCTGGACCGGTGTCGTCGCGAGGGATCAGACCGTGTGCGCCCAGGGCTCCGAGGGTGCCGAGGAGGCGTTCGCGAAGGCTCGCGCGGGTGTCGCCGTCGTGGTGCAAGTGCACTTCCACCTCGGCGAGACCTGCGCCGACGAGGCGCGCCACGGGATCGACGAGCGCGGGGTCGTACTCTTCGCCGGGATAGAAGAACGTGTGGCGAGGCGGGCGGCCGCTGGCGTCGCGGAAAGGACGGGCGAGCGCGGGCAGCCCCTGTTGCCAGGCTCGCACGCGAGCGAGCGCGACTTCGCGGGGCGCGCGACCATGGAGCGGCTCGAAATGGTCGCACACGCCAAACAGAAGATGCCGCGGCCCTTCGGCGTGGGGGAGCGCTGCCTTGAGAGCGCGGTCGCGAAGCCAACCGCCAATCCAGAGGTGGAGCTCCTTGGAGAGAGCTTGCCGAAAGGGGGCAGGAAGGCTCTGCGGATCGATTTTCCAGAGCTCGGGCCTCATCGGGCGGCTGCGCCCGAGGCATCCCAGAGCACGACTCCGATGGCCTTCCGGCCCCCGAGCTGCTTCACGGCCGCGCGCAGATCGGCCCCTCGCGAGGCGTGGCTGCGCGCGACCACGACGATGCCGTCGACCGCCTCCTCGACGACGTTGGCGTCACCCGAGCCGAGCACGCTGGGCGCGTCGACGACGACCCAATCGTACACGCGACCCAGCCCCTCGATCGCCTGGCGAAAGTGGGTCGAGTGCAAGGCCTCGGGGAACCCCTGCTCGGCGTCGCTCTCGACGAGCACGTGCAGCGCGGGCCCGACCGCCATGACCGCCCATGGGGGCGCGTTGCCGCTGCGCATGCGGTGGGCGAGCTGCACCGAGAAGCCGAACCCCGGCGGCACGCGACAACCGAACAGCCTCGCGAGGGACGGCCGGTGCATGCTGGCTTCGATGAGCATGACGCGCGCGCGCTGCGACTCGCTCAAGACCAATGCGAGCTGCGCCGCGAGCGTGCTCTTTCCTTCGCCGTCGCGCGCGCTGGTCACGCCGAAGGTCCACATTCCCTCGGTACGCCATTGCTCGAGGCGATGCCGAATCACGCGCAAGGCCGCGGCGGGTGCGTCCGCCCGCGCCTCGCCGAGCATCGCCAGGAGACGCAGGTTCGGCGGCGACGCCCACACGGGCACGACCCGGACGATGGTCTCCTCATGGGGGACGATCTCCGTCGACGTCGCGACCAGTGTGGCTTGCTCATGCCGCTGCATGTTCGCGCGCCTTCTTCGCCGAATCCGGACGAGCGGCGGGCACGACGCCCAGGACGGGCGCCAGGCCGAGCGCTTCGACGTCGTCGACGTCGACGAGGGTGTCGTCGAGGGACACCCTGGCCGTCGCGTAGCCCATCGCCAAGAGGCAGGCCATTGCCAATCCCGCGATGGCAACGTTCGTGCGCCCGCCCTTCGCCGGATGGGTGGGGCGAAAGGGAGGGTCGACGACGGCCATCCGCTCGCTGGCCTGCGCGCGCGTCGCTTCGAGCGCGAGCTTCGCTCGTTCGACGCGCAGGTTCAGGTCGTCGTGATGGGCCTTGGACTCGCTCAACGCGCGCAGAAGGCGCTGCCAGTCGGTTTCCAACTCGACGACCGCCGTTACGCCTCGGCTCGTCGAGACCGTCCCAGGCCGTTCCGGATCCTCCGCGCCCGGCGAAGGCCGAGCCCGCGCGGCGTTGTGCGTCGCAATCTGAAAGTCCACCTGACGGAGCTTCTCCGCAATCTCGGGCGGTACCTGAGAAGGGTCGGCCACCGCGCCCCCGAGCGCGCTGTCCTTCATGCGTTGCAGCGCAGCCAGCTTGCCCTTCGCTCCGTGCAGCTGGCGTGCGCCCGCATCCGCCGCCATTCGCGCCGCCCGCATGTCGGGATGGTCCTCGGTCAGGTTCGACTTCGACGCGATGTCTGCCAGAGTCTCTGCGACCCGCTTCGCCGCAACCTCGACCTCGGCCTGCGCTTGCACGATCTGCTCGTCGAGTTGCTTGCTGGAGGCCGTTCCGACGGGGACACCGCGCGCCACGGCCGCCGCGCTGCGCACCTCTCCCTCGAGCCGGGCGCGCTCGCGGTAGAGCGCGCCCAGCTCCGGGTCATTCGCCATCGCGGAGTCCTTGGACGACTTGGGCAAAAGCGGGATCCCCGCGATGGGGCTTGGGCCGAACGGGGTCGCCGCTGCCTGCTTGGCCTCGACGGCGAACTCGGGGTGGGCGGCGAGAAAGACGGTTACCGCCCTGGTCGACTCCTCCAGCTTTGAGAGCGCTCGCCGTTCCTCCTGGGTGAGAAAATCTGCCTCTTGCTGAAGGTCTTCGAGATCGCCGGCGGCATACTCGAGGGTGAGCGTCTCGGCGAGGTATTCGGTCACCTTCTGGACGACGTCCGGATCGTCGCCGTCGAAGCTGATGACGTATTGCGCTCCCTCGAGGGCGCGAAACCCCACGTGAGGTTTCATCTGTTCTACCGCGTCGAGCATCGTCTTCTGCGCCACTGTGTCGGCATAGAGGCCAAACTTCTTGATCGCGCTCTCCAGCCGCGCGCGCGTCGTCAGCATGTCCTTGAGCCGGGCGCCCTGCCGCGCCACTTGGTCCGGCGACGTCGATGAATCGTCGCGGTCGTCCGTGCGCATCCTCGCCTTCGCGAGCACCGTGCACTCCGAACGATAAACGTGCTTGATCCTCCATGCGCCAGCGACGGCCGCGACCGTTGCAAGACAGAAGATCAAGAACGACCCCTTCCAGTAGCCGAGGCCGCGGCGCACGAGCGTCCGCATCCGTACGAGCCGCTCGCGGGGCGACTTGGTCTCCTCGTGACCCTTTTGCTCCATGCGCACGCTGCTCCCATCCCAAACTGGTCCACGAACTCGTTTCCGCCGCTGGGCACTGCGAAACGCGTGCTCGGTTAGGGGCTGTCTTCATACTCGTGCCCGTGCCCGTGCCCG
>CAZHED010000003.1:80462-212998 GCA_964531095.1 uncultured Polyangiaceae bacterium
TATGAAGACAGCCCCTAGTCTAGTCGCGAAGCGCCCCTTCCCTGGCCTTGGTTCTGGCAGGCGGCACAATGCGGTGTATAGGGCTTGCAACGAGCGGTAGACGGAAAGGAAATAGATGGCGCTGCATCTGGTTACGGGCGGGGCAGGCTTCATCGGCTCTTCGATCGCAGAGGCGCTGCTTGCCACCGGCGAGCGCGTGCGCATCATCGACGACTTCTCGAGCGGCCGCCGCGAGAACCTCGCCCGCCTGCCGGGACGATTCGAGCTCATCGAAGGGACGATCACGGATCCGCAAACGGTGGCGCGTGCGGTGCACGGGGTCGAAGTCGTCTTTCACGAAGCGGCCATTCCGAGCGTCGCGCGGTCCGTGGCGGACCCTCAGGCGACCATGCTCGCAGGGGTTCAAGGAACCACCGTGTTGCTCGACGTTGCGCAGCGCGCAGGCGTCAGGCGGGTGATCTTCGCGGCAAGCTCTGCGGCCTACGGAGACACCCCGACACTGCCCAAAATGGAGACGATGGAGCCGAGGCCGCTTTCGCCGTACGCGGCGAGCAAGCTGGCAGGCGAGCAGCTCATGCGCATTTTCGCCGAGCTCCACGGCATCGAGACGATCAGCCTGCGGTACTTCAACGTGTTCGGCCCGTGGCAAGACCCGAACAGCGACTATGCGGCGGTCATCCCGAAGTTCATCACTGCGGCCATTCGGGGAGAGCGCCCGATCATCTTCGGCGACGGCGAGCAAACACGCGACTTCTGTTACGTCGAGAACGCGGTTCGGGCGAACCTCCTTGCGGCCGCCGCGTCGCGCCGGCTGC
Organism: uncultured Polyangiaceae bacterium; assembly: GCA_964531095.1. Classification (GTDB taxonomy): domain Bacteria; phylum Myxococcota_A; class Polyangia; order Polyangiales; family Polyangiaceae; genus Palsa-1150. The sequence continues at coordinate 81,278 of CAZHED010000003.1, forward strand.
GCGGTGAGGTGGTCAACATCGCGTGCGGCGAGCGCACATCGCTCAACCAGCTCGTGCGATGTGTCGGCGAGCTGGCGGGGCGGCGTCTCGATCCCGACCATCGCGCGCCACGCCCTGGCGACGTTCGCGACTCGCTCGCCGACGTGACTGCCGCGCGCGAGCTGCTCCGCTACGAGCCGGCGGTCGATCTCCGAGAAGGGCTGAAGCGCACGTACCGGTCGTTCGCACAATAGACAGACTGGCCACTTTCATCCCGGCTCGGCCGGAGGGCGGGGGAGATGGGACGTCGGGACTGGAAAGGGTGGGCGTGTGTGCTCGGCACCGCAGCGGCGCTGCGGGCGTTCGTTTCGCTGGTCCTTCTCGGCGGGATGCCGCTCGTGAGCGACGCTCGCGACTACTTCGATGTGGCGGTGCGCTTCGCCTCGGGCGACTTTCATGGCGCGTTCTACTGGCCGCCGGGGGAGTCCCTCGTGCTCGCGAGCGCTCTGGCGACGGTCGCAAAGAGCGTACTCGTCGCCCGCATCGTCACGATCGCGATCAGCGTCGGAGGCGTGGCGCTCAGCGCGCTTCTCGCGCGCGAGCTCGCTGGCGGCGCGGCGGGCAAGCTCGCCGGGTGGATCGCGGCGATTTATGCCCCGAGCGTCCTGCTCTGCGGCCAGACGTACGCTCAGCACCTCGCCGCGCTCTGCGTCGCCATGGTCGCCTACTTCGGCCTGCGCGCGCTTCGCGAGCGGCGTCTTGTGCTCTTCGTGATCACGGGCGCCGCGCTGGGCGTGGGCTGCCTCACGCGGCCGTCGACGGCGAGCGTCGTGCCCGTCCTGGGGGCGGCCTGGGTGCTCACCGCGCACCGTCATCGGGCGGCGCTTTGGGCGCTCGGCGGGGGCGCGATTGTCGCCGCGTGCACGACTCTGCTCTTCGTCGTCCCCGCACAGGCGCACGACGCGCGCGCCGGGGCCGGCTGGACGATATCCACGAACAACGAACGCAACCTGCTGCTCGGCAATAACCCCTACACCCCCGATTACAAGACGAGCCACCTCGGCCAGCGGTCTCTCGATGAGCTCGAGCCGGATGCGCGCGCTTATCTCGAGTCGTTCTACGCTCGCCCGGACGGGCGCTCGGCGATGCAGCGGGCCGCGATCGCGTACATGGCGCACCATCCGCTTCGGACGGCGTGGCGGTCGCTCCACCGAGCGACGTCTTTCTGGGGATTCGACTACCTGGGCTCCCGCGAGATCCAAAAGTGGCGGGGCTGGGGCACGGGGATGGCATTGCCGCTCCTGGCGCTCGAGGCGGGAAGCTACGTCGCGGTCGCCGTGCTGGCGCTGGCGGGAATCTTCGCTCGTTCGAACGCCTGTGCGGCGCCGTGGCGCCTTTGGCTCGTCTCCTTGGCGCTCGCTTACGAGTTGCCGTACGCGATCGCGTTTTCGGGCGGCACGTACCACTTTCCGGTCATGCCACTCGTCATGCCATTCGCGGCTGTGGCGGCGGTTGACGGACTCGAAGCCTGGCGGCGCGTGAGACAGAGAACGCGCGTGATCGCTGCCTTGACCGCGTTTGCCATCGTTCAGACGGAGTACGCGTATTTCGCGCTGGCGATGCGTCCGTCGCAACCTTCGCAAGCGACGCTGCTCCCTCCCTCGGCCTCACCGCAGGGTACACCCCGGACCGACCTCGACCCGTAGCACTCCCGCGGGGGACGCCGCCCGCGCAGGGCCGCCTTGGCTGGGCTCGAGAGTCACGCGACACGAAGCGCCGTCGCGCTCGACACGCACGACGTAGCGCGTGCCCGGAGCGAGGGACGCCACGATGTGTCGCACCGCGGCGACCGGGGCAGAGTACGCCATCGGTTGAGCGCGGGTCTGCATTCCCCCGCGCCCGAAGACATAGGCCTCGTCGTCGATCGCCACGCCGTCGATACCCTCGCCCTCGAGGCGTCCGGGTACGGCCGGCCGGTCGTCCGCGCCCGCGACGACAACCGCGTGCAGAAATCGCCGCTGCACATCGCCGGGTGGCGAACGGACCTCGACCCGGACGCTCGACGTTCCTTCGGGAGGGGCGTTGGCATAGTAAGGGCCGTCACCGAGCTCGGTTGGCTCGCGAACGATGGCCGGAACCGCGCTGGCGGGCAGAAGGGTCGTCGCGAATGCGGCGGTCTTCCCGGCGACGAAGCGAACGGTGCTGCCTCGCGCGACGGGCGCGGACCCGCCGTGCAGCAAGAACGTCACGGCATACGACGGCTTCGCGACGGTGACGCGGTCGTGAACGACGACGCGGGCCGAATTGGCCGATCCAGCCACGGGCGTGCGCGAAAAAACAATCTCGCGCTCGGCTTCGAGGACCGATCGCTGAGGATGATCGTCGGGATATCCGGCGGGATTGAACGCGCTCGCGTAGTCGGCAAGCGCGTAGACGAACGCTCCCGAGTCCTCGAATCGCGCGATCCGCGCCGCATCGCTCCACGTTCCCTGGTTGGGGGCGTAGTTGTCGTTGTCCTTCTTGTCGTCGATCGCGATGACGTTGTGGCTCAGGCTCGAGTACGAGCCGTATCCCCCGGCGTCGACCACGAGGGCATCGCCACCGCGCACGATCTCGACGTGCCCGGCGTCGAGATGCTGGTGATCGGAGAGCGAAGGCGCGCTGGTCAACGCAACCCACACCGCTTGCGAAGACCAGTCCGTGCGTGCGATGAGCGTCCCGGTTCCCTCGGCCAGGTAGCTCGTCGGCCCGCGGCGCGGATCCGAAGTGGGGCGCGACGGATCGTCGGCAAGCGCGGCGAGCCATAGCCATTCCTCGTCGGGGTCCTCGGCGAGGCGCGCGAGCGAGCGCGCATGTCCCTGCGCGGCGTCGCTCGGCCGAAGCACGGTTGCGAGCGCGAGCAACGTGTGCGCCGGCGCCACCGCCGGCTTTTCGGACCAGTCGCCGGTGTCGAACGTGTGCTTGCCGTCTGGCCACAGCGCGTGCGCGCGGTACGCGACGGCTTCGTGCAGCCACGAGAAATCGTCCAAGAGCGGGCGCCCATCGGCGGCCTGCGACTCCGTGTCGGTGAACATCGCGAGTATCGCGCCCACCATGTCGCCGTACTGCCATCCCTCGGGAAAGTCTCCGCCCCCGAGCTTGCGTTTGTACGCGGGCGCCAGCTCCGACCCATACATGCGCTGCGCTTGCCGGAGAAGGTCCGCGGCACGCGGATCGTCTCCGTCGACGGCGATGCCGCCGAAGGCGACTGCGCCGAACCACCCCACGTAGTAGTTCGCGATCGGCTGATCGCGGCTATAGCCGCTCTCGGAGAACCACTTCGTCCACACGCTGAAGCGGTCCACCGCGTGCGCGCGGAGCTCGGGCGTCATCCCGGGCAGGTCATGCACCCAGTCGTACGCGATCGCCCCGAAGCAGCCACGCGTCCGGATCGAGTAGCCGTCGTCGTGGTGGACGACGTCGTCGCCTCCCGCGCCATCGCCGACTCTGTATCGGTCGTCGAGGATGGCGCGGAAGTACCGGACGGCGGCGGTCGCGTAGTCGGGGCGCGGCGCGACTGCATGGCACAGCGCCAGGTCGAGCGTCGCGTTGGTCCAGTCCCACGCCTCGTAGCCGGAGTCGATCGTTTGGCGACTATTGGCCAGGCAACGCTCGTCGAGGCGGCGCCACGCGGGCGCTCCGGCGGCCCGAAGGCCACGAAGAGCGGCCAGACGCTCGGCGTTCAGCAGGATGCGGGGATGCGGACCGCGCGGATGCGCGAGGGTGAGCGAGTCGGGCGCGATGGGCGGTGGTGGCGCGACGGGCTGCACCGGCGGAGGCACGCCTTGGATGCCCGGCCACACTTCCTGGCGCAAGCAGCCTCCCCGGCGGCCAGCCCCCGCCGCGACGGCGCAGAGAGCGACACCCACCCAACGGCGGATCACGCGCGCCCCCCCTTGACGTGGCTATAAGCCAGGACGAACGCGAGCAAGGCCGCGTCCGCGGCGGCCACGCGCGCGACCTCTTTCAGCGAAATGTGCAGATCGAAGGTCGGGCACGTGCGCTTGACCACGCCGTACATGGCCCCCGAGAGGCCGAAAAACACGAATAGGACTGCCTTGTAGCAAAACGACAGAAAAAATATCCCCACGAGCATTCCCCCAAAGGCGACGACGAGCGCAAACGCAAATGGGCGGATGCCGTCGCTCATCTCGGCGGGAGGGCGGGTCGCAACGACCCAGGGGATCTTGATCGACGAATAAAGGAGCATTAGCCACAGGAGATTGCCTGGAACGCCGAGCTCGGCGGCCGCGAGCACGTACGAGTTGTGGGCGGTCATTCCGTTGAACGCGTGGTCGATGAATTGGCCCGTTCCCACTCCCAGCAGAGGATAGGCGCGGATCATGTCCATGCCTTCGTAGAGCAGGTCGATGCGCTCCAATGACGAGGACTCGGCCTCTTCACCCGAACGCCCGCCGAAGAGCAGTACGGGCAGCGCGAACACCGCGCCCACGAGCGCCCCGCGGAAGCCGTACCGGCGGACGAAGTACGCACCGAACACGGCGATCACGACGAGTTGGCCGCCGCGCGACCCGGTGAGCGCGACGCACCAGAGAGTGACCACGAGAACGAGGACCACCGCAACCGTCGCCGTCTTCTTGCTTCGCTCGCTCGACGCCGCAAACGCAAGGGCCAGCGGAATGGTCGCGCCGAGCAAGAGCGCGAGCTCGTTCGGATCGCCCAGGGTGCCGCGCCACCGGACGCGACGGCCCTCGGTGAAGGTCCCGAAGAGGCCAATTTTTTCACACGCATACGCCGTGCGCGCCTTGCCCTGTTTCTCACAGGCGAAGGCGTCGTCGCACGACCGCCCATCGGGGGTCCCCTCACCCGACCGCTCCCCCTCTCGGCTCGACGCATCGATCTCGATGCACTCGGCCTGCTGCTGCGACTGGTGGATGCACGTGCACGAGATGAGCGCGCCGACTGCGATGAGCGTCGCTGCGAGCGCGCGCCACTCTGCGATGGTCCGCACGGCGCACGCGATGACGAGCATGAAGATGGCGCTCAAGCCGACGAACTCCCAGGCCACGCTCAGGCCTTCGAGCCCCAATCGCGCCGACGTGGCGACGAAGCACCACCCGACGAACGCCGCCAGCCACGGCAATTGCGGCGTCCATGGCGCGCTCCGTTTTCCGAGGGCCAGCTCGACGACGATCCCGAGGATGGCGAGCGCGGCGACGGCGTCGAGCAGACTCAACGACTGCAGCGCAGGAATGAATTCCTGCGGCCGCACGAGAAGAACGACGACGAGAAGCAACGCGCCCGCAACCGCCACGGCGCGTGCTGTGCGAATATCATTCCCGGAGGGGCCGGGGTTGTTTACTCCGCAGCGCTCGCTTCGCTCGCGGAGCTCGCGGGCGTCAGGTGTTCTTCGGGTGCCCAGTCGGGGCGGAGGGCGTATCGAACCAGGCCGGCTGCGAAGCCAGCGCCGTGGGACACGTGAAGGACCGGGAATATCGACCAGACTACCGGGATCGCCGCGACTCCCTCGCGCCGCCCCACCCGCACCGCTTCGGCCCCGGCCACGAGGGCGTAAACGGCGAGCGACAAGGTACCCAGTGGCTGCCATAGCGAAGTGGCGAAGAGCACCGCTTCGCTCGTGAGCCACAGAAAAGGAAGCGCGGGACGCCAGGAGAGAAAGCGGCCGTGCTTGAGCAGCGTCCGCGCACGCCCTTGGCCGTACTTGAAGTACTGACGCGCGAGCGAGCCCATCGAGCTGCGCGGGTAGTAGTGGACCGTGATGTCGCGGCTCAGATATACCCCGCCGCCTGAGCCGACGATGCGCTGGTTCAGCTCGGCGTCCTCATTCGTGATCGCGTGCGGATCGAACATGCCGACACGCTCGAAGATCCCGCGCCGAAAGGCCCCCGGCCAGACGCTCTCGACGAAACCATCGGCATCCGCCTTTCTGTACTGCGACCCGCCTATGGCGAGGGGGCTGGCGAGCGCGGCGCCGACACATCGCTGAAAGAACGTGCGCGCCCGAGGCCGCGCCGCTCCTCCCGCATTGTCCGCTCCCGTGCGTTCGAGCACTTCGACGCACTTGCGGACGAAGTCCGGCGGGTAGTCGGCGTGCACGTCCATGCGGACGATGACCTCGCCGCGCGCGCGCCGGATGCACTCGTTGAGGCCCGCTGCCTGGATTCGCGCCGGGTTGTCGACGAGCTGCAGGCGGTGATCTTCGGCGGCCAAGCGCGCCAGGATCTCGCGGGTCGCATCCATGCTCATTCCGTCGGCGACCAGGATCTCGAGCCGGTCGCGCGGCCAGTCCTGCGCCTGCGCAGAGCGGACGCAAGCTTCGATGTATGCCTCCTCGTCGAGGCAAGGCATCGCGATTGTGACGAAGGGAGACCAGGACATCGTACGATTATAAGGCCCGGTTCCGCGTGAACAATGAAGACGCGGGACGGCCCACCGCGTGCAGCGGGGAGCGCGCGTGGCACTGCTCCGCGCGCTTCTGGTCTCCTATAGCTTTCCGCCCGTCGGCGGGGCGGGTGTGCAGCGTATCGCCAAGCTGGCGAAGTATCTGCCCGGCCACGGCGTGCGCCCGGCGGTGCTCACCGTGGCCAACCCCAGCGTCCCCGTCCACGACGATACACTTCTTTCCGATGTGCCCGCGGCGGTGGAGATCACGCGCGCCCGAACGCTTGAGCCCGCATATGTCTCGAAGCGAGCGGCGTGGCGCGCTCGAGCGGGCGGCGGCTCTCGCGCCGAGCGAGGGTTGGGCGCCATCGCGCGCTTGGCCGGGCACGCGCTATTCCCGGATCCACAGGTGCTGTGGCAGCCGGCGGCCCAGCGGGCACTCCTGGCGCGAATCGCAGCCAAGCGCGACGACGTCGTCCTCGTCAGCGGCCCGCCGTTCTCTCAGTTCTTGCTCGCCCCGCTGGCGCGCGTCGCCGGTCTCGGCGTCGTTCTCGACTACCGCGACGAGTGGATCACGCTTCGCGCCGCATACGAAATGGCCCCATCGCCCGTGGCGCGCACCCTCGGCAATGCTCTCGAGGCGGCACTCTTGCGCCGCGCCCACGCCGTCGTCGTCGCAACGGACGAGTTTCGGACCAACTTACTGGCGCGATTCTCCTTTCTCGACCCGGGGCGGATCGTCACGATCCCCAACGGCTACGATCCGAGTGATTTCCCCGACGATCTGCCATCGCCGCCGCGCGACCGTTTCGTGCTCACGTACGCGGGCACGGTCTTCGCGCTGACCAGCGCGCGCGGCCTGCTGGCGGCCGTTCGGAGCCTGCATGCGCGCCACCCCGCCCTCGCTCGAGCGCTGCGGGTACGATTCGTCGGTCGTATCGTCGAGACCGAGCTCGCGGCGTTCGACGGGACCGAGGCGTTGGGCGTGGATCGGATCGGTTACGTCTCGCATGCACGGGTTGTGACCGAGCTTGCAGCCAGCCACGCCACGCTCTGCCTGCTTGACGACGTCGCCGGCGCCGAGCGCATCTATCCTGCGAAGATCTTCGAGTTGATGCGCCTCGGCCGCCCGGTGCTGACGCTCGCCCCGCCCGGCAGCGCGCTCGCGCGACTGGTCGAGCGCCACGCCCTGGGACCGGTCGTCCATCCTCGCGACGAAGAAGGGATCGCTTCCGACTTGGAGCAGCGGCTCAAGGCCTTTCATCGTGACGACTATCGTCTCGACGCGTGGCGAAACGCGACGGACATCCGGCGTTACGATCGGCGGGCTCTCGCGGGAGAGTTCGCAGAAGTCCTGCGGGACGCGGCGTCCGCCGGGCGTCGGCGCAGCTTGTGATCATGAGGACGGCCATGTACCTGCGCCCGCCGTACGCCGCGCTCGCCGTCGCGCTTGCCGTGGGCGGTTGCGCCCCGCCGCCCGTCTACAATTGGAACGCCGAGAGCGCCCTCGGGTATCGAATCGGTCCTGGAGACATGCTCCGGGTCGTCGTGTGGAAGCACGACGAGCTGAGCGCTCAGGTCGCGGTTCGCCCCGACGGGGCGATCTCGCTGCCGCTGGTCGGGGACGTGCCCGCCACTGGGCGGAGCGCCATCGAAATTGCCTCCGACGTGCAGCAGCGCCTGCATCGGTTCTACCAGGACGACCCGCCTGTGACCGTCCAGGTACAGGAAGTGAAGTCCTACAAGATCTACGTGGTCGGCGAGGTGAACAAGCCGGGCGAGTTCGCCCCCAGCCAGGAGGTGACCGTCCTCATGAGCCTATCGCTCGCCGGAGGTTTCACGCGATTCGCAGACGTGGACCGCATCGTCATCGTGCGCAGGGACGCGCGCGGGGAGCGCCGCATCCCATTCGATTACTCGGCCGTAGTCCATCACGGTGACCTTCAGCAGAACATCGCGCTGGAGCTCGGCGACACAGTCATCGTGCCCTAGAGGCCGAGCCCCATGGTCGAGCTCTTCCGCTCCCCGCGAAGGTTTTTACTTTTTTTTTACGAGGGAACGCTCGTCGTCCTCGCGATGCTCGTTTCCGCGTGCCTCCGTCTCGGCGTTCACGCCGGGCTGACAATGCCGCACGTCGCGAAGAAAGCGCTGCTCTTCGCGACCGTGCTGCAGGCCGCGTTCTACTACTCCGGGCTCTACGATCTGGCAACGACACGGCACGCGCGCGTCGTCTACGAGCGCACGCTCCGCGGCATCGCCCTCGGTGCCCTGGTGCTCCTGCTCGCGTTTTACGCGCTGCCGACCATCGAAATTGGACGCGGCATCTTCCTCGTCGCGCTGGCCCTTTCGATGCTCGCCGTGCCGGCGTGGCGTATTCTCTACAACCGTATCAGCGAGGGGTCCGGGTTCTTGAGACGGACGTTGATCGTCGGCAATGGCGAGCTTGCCCGGGAGCTCGCGCGGATGCTCCGTTCCCGGCCGGACCTGGGGCTCGGGCTCGTCGGCATGCTCGCGCGCGATCGCACCCAGGTCGACCCTTCAACCGGCGTGATCGGCACATACCGCGACCTCTACGGCCTGGTCACCAGCGAGCGCATCGAAGTCGTCCTGGTCGCATATCCGGATCGACGCGGAACGCTGCCGGTCGAGCAACTCCTCGAAGTGAAGTTTCGTGGCGTGGAGGTCGAGGAAGGCGTCGCCTTCTACGAACGCGAGACGGGGAAAATTTTCGTGCGTGAGCTGAAGCCTTCCCAGCTCATCTTCGCCGAAGGCTTCCGCGTTCGGCCCACGACCCGGCGGCTCAAACGACTGCTGGACCTCGTCGTTGCAATCGTGGGTCTCGTGCTGGCGGCACCGCTCATGCTGCTCAGTGCGATCGTCATTGCCATCGATTCGCCGGGCCCGCTGCTCTATCGGCAAGAACGTTCGGGGGAGCTCGGGCGTCCGTTCACCCTCTACAAGTTCCGATCGATGCGGGTCGACGCGGAGAAGTCCGGAGCGCGGTTCGCCGAAGAGAACGACCCTCGCATCACGCGCGTCGGCCGCCTGATCCGCAAGATGCGAATCGACGAATTGCCGCAGCTCTACAACGTACTCCGCGGCGAGATGAGCATGGTCGGACCGCGCCCCGAGCGGCCCGTCTTCATCGAGCAGCTCGAACAGCAGGTGCCGTACTTCAAGCAGCGCCTTTACGTGAAGCCGGGGCTCACGGGTCACGCTCAGGTCCGCTGCCGATATGGGGTCACGGCCGAGGACCACCTGGAGAAGCTTCAATACGATCTCTATTATATCAAGAGCTATTCGGTCGTGTTCGACCTATCGATCATTTTCGACACGATCAAAGTGGTGCTGCTGCGCATCGGCGCGCGATAGGCGCTCACGCCGGCGGCTGGACTGGCGCGGTGAACGTGGTCAGGGGCAGGAGCGACCGCTCGTTCGCGAAGTAGCCGCTCAACCCGACAAAAAAGACGTACTGGAGGAACGGCGGGTTGAATTGGCCCGGTGTATCGAATGTCGCATACCGGAAGTCGAAACCGGCGACGGCGCCCAGCCAATGACTCGCGCCGTATCGAACTTCTGCCCCGAGCGCGCAAAGCCCCAGGCCGGTCGATTGGCCCACGCCGGTGATAAGACTGGAATAGGAAACCTGCGCGCGCCCCACGAGCGCGAAGTTGGCCCAGTCGCCCACGTGTCGCGGAATGCCGATCGCAAGCAGACTCCCATTCGCCGTGGGGCCCGCCCCGAGGCGTGGATTGACGGTCCCCCAGGTGTAGCCAGCCGCCGCGACCAGGTCGAAGAAAGGGCGTACGTAGTAGAGCTCGGCCATCCCCGAGGGCGACAAGACCGCCCGTTGGTCAGGGTCGCGCGGCGGCGCAGACGCCAGAACGCCCCCGCCACGGACCACCGTGGAAAGCTCCGGGGTCTCATGGTACGTCCAGCCCGCGAGCGACGTCAGAAATGCCTGCTTGTCCGGGCCGATGTTGCGCGGCGGGCTTTGCGTATAGTCGAGGACGAAGAGCTCAACGGCGTACTGGTAGAGAACCATCAGGTCGCCCGAAGAGCGGGGCGTGAAGTCGCGGTTGAGGTCCGTCTCGACATACGGCATGACGTAGTCGACGCCTCGATGCTCGATCAGCGGACCGCCGGCGAGCTGCGTTGGCGCGGATTGCAACGTGCCTGATATCGTCATTCCGAGCGATTGCGTCAGCCGCCAATTCGGCAAGAGTTGATGCGCGACCGAAACGCCCAGATCGTTGAGCCAGTACGTGCTCCGCAGCTGCGTCGGGTCGAACGCGAAGATCGTCCCGTCGGTGACGTGAGCTGCGTTGAAGCTGGTTACTGCGCCGCCATCGGCCAGCGTCAGCGTCGTGCGCGGTCCGAGCGTGACGTGGGATGAAAGCGATGCGTTGATCGCGCCGTCATCGGACTGGTATTGAGCCGTAAGGGGCTCGTAATGGTTGGCGCGGGCATCGACGTTGACCGTCGTACGGTCGGTGTCGCGCCCGAGAAGGCGCAACTCGAGATCGGCGTCGATGCCGGTGAACGGAGAGGGGTGACGGCGGATGAGGGCAATGTCGGGGTCGTCCTGCGACTGGTACGTGTTCGTGTTGTAGCCTTGGACCACGGCCACGCGCGTCACGACGTCCGTATCGAGGGGGACCGGTGGGATCCACATGAGCTACCGCTTCCTTCCGATCCGTAAGGGGAAGGGCGAAAACGGCAATCGGGCTCAGGAGGCACCGCGGTAGATGCGCTCGTACGCGTCCGCCATTCGTTCGATCGAGAAGGAGGCGAGCGCGTGCTGACGGGCAGACTCGCCCAGGGCGCGCGTGCGGCCGGGGTCGCGCGCGAGCGCGTCGAGAGACTGGCGAAGCGCCGACGCGTCGCCCGAAGGAACCAGGATGCCGCACGTGGCCGGCACGGCGCTCGGAATTCCGCCGACGCCCGTGGCGACGACGGGCAGCGCGCACGCCATCGCCTCGGGAATCACGAGGGGTAGCCCTTCGGTTCGAGACGAAAGCGCGAAGAGGTCGAAGGACGCGAGCAGCGCGGGGACATCGCGTCGCAGTCCGGTGAGCGTGACGAAGCGGCGACGGTCGGGCGGAATCGCTCGCTCGATCTCCGCGAGGTCGTCACCTTGCCCGACGAGCACGAGACGCATCCGCTCGGAGAGCAACGGGCTTATCGCACGCACGAGCAACGGGTAGTCCTTTTCGGGCGCGAGTCGACCGACGGACCCGACGACGAAGGCCTCCTGAGGGAGGCCGAGCTCGGTTCGCAGACGAGCGCGCGCGGCCGCATCGGGGCCGAACTTGACGAGCGGGATGCCGTTCGGGACGATGTGCAGGCGTCGCCTCGACGGGCGCTCTTTGACCCGAGCCGCCTCGGCAGTCTCGGGTGATACAGCGATGAGCGCGTCGAGCGCTGAAGCGAGGCCGCGAGCGGCCCAAAGAGCACGCGGCCCGTACACGTTGGCACCGTGCTTGGTGTGCACGCGCCGCGGGACGCCGGCGAGCACGGCGGCCGGAATCGCGTAGAGCATCGGCGAGGGATTGTGTGTATGAACGACGTCGGGGCGCAGCCGCATGAGGAGCGTCGCAAGTCGAGCGACGAGCATCGGATCCCCGCCGTTCGCTCGGGTGGCGTCGTACACGGGAACTTCGGCAGCCTCCGCCCGCACCTCGCCGCCCAGCGACAGGCTCACGATCGCGGGCTGATGCCCGCGCCGAGCGAGCTCGCGCGATAGGTGAACGACGAGTCGCTCCTGCCCGCCGATGCCCAAGCCTTGCACCACGTGGATGATGCGCATGACGATCCACGGTCACGTTGCACGCGGCATGCGCGGCCCCCGGCGACGAGGACTCCCCGGGGCGCGCTCAGCCCGGCTTCTCCGTCCGTCGGCGGTGCGTCTAGCCGCGCATGGGATTCGCAAGCCCACGGCCACTCCGCATGCGCGTGGCCGTGGTCACGAAGATCTTCCCGAGCTCGCTCGAACCTCTGAGCGCGCCGTTCAACCGCCAGCAAATCAGCGAGCTCGCCCGCCTCTGCGAGGTCGACGTCTTCGTCGCCATCCCGCACGTGCCCCTTTCGCGCGTTCTCGCCATCCCGGAACGAGCCGCCCGACTGGCGGCTCTGCCAGCGGGCGAGCGCCTGCACGGCCTGAACGTCACATACGTTCGACAGCTCTATGTTCCGCGCGTCGGACTATCGGTAGCCGTCCCGCTCTATCTCTCGTCGCTTCTCGCCCACCGCAATCGACTTCGCGCGGCCGACGTCGTGTTGGCCACATGGGCGTATCCCGATGGCTGCGCCGCGGTCCTCGCCGCGCGCTCTCTCGGCAAACCGTGCGTCGTCAAAGTCCATGGCAGCGACGTCAATGTCGTCTTGAAAAGACGCGCGGCGCGGCTCGTGGCGGGGCAGGTGCTCCCGCGGGCGGACGCGGTCGTGGCGGTATCGCGACCGCTCGCCGAAGAGCTCGTGCGACTCGGCGTGGCGCGCGGCCGAGTGCAGGTGGTACCAAACGGCGTCGACGCTACGCTCTTTTCCCCGCGCGACCGCTCCGCGGCTCGTCGCTTGCTGGGTATCCCGCCCGATGTTCGTTTGGTCATCTTCGTCGGCCGGCTCGAGCCGCAAAAGGGGGTAGGCGAGCTGCTCGACGCGTTCGAGCGCGTGCGCCGTCAAGTCCCCCGTGCGATGCTAGCGCTGATCGGGAGCGGGGTGTCCGAGGGCGATACGCGCGCTCGGATCGGGACGTTTCCGGTCGGTACAGCGCGAGCACTCGGGCCACTGCCGCACCACGAGGTCGCGGCGTGGATGGGGGCAAGCGACGTTCTTGCGCTCCCGAGCTGGGCCGAAGGTACGCCCAATGTCGTTCTCGAAGCGCTCGCGAGTGGCCGGCCAGTCGTGGCGACCGCCGTCGGAGGAATTCCCGACCTGCTCGCGGACCGGCGCGCCGGGATTCTCGTGCCCCCCAAAGACGCCCCTACTCTCGCCAGCGCGCTCTGCGCGGCCTTGTGCCGCGAGTGGAGCGAGCAAGATGTGCGAGCGTGTGGGCCAGCGTCCTGGAGCCAGAGCGCGGCCGCCCTGTACGAGGTTCTCCTGCGGGCATCGGCATTGCCATCGCCGCAAAGGAGGGCGCCACGCGGAAGCGGGTGGCAAGACTTCTGCCGGGCGGGACCAGGCGCTTGGCCCGCTTGGAAAGAGGGCGAGTTTTCCGCGAAACGCGTACGAAACGGGTAGCGCTGCTATCATGTAGTCGCAAACCTATGTGCCGATTGTTGGGCATCGTTTCGAGCGAGCCCACTGACTTCAAGATTGTCTTGCGCGAGGCGCCGCTCTCGATGGCCGCGCTCTCGAAGGAGCACCGCGACGGCTGGGGGATCGCTGTCTTCGACGAGGATACTCGCGGGTGGTGCGTAGAGAAGGGGGTGGCCTGCGCCTGCGAGGACGCTCGCTTTCACCAGCTCGCCGTGGGCAGCCGCGGCGAGCTCCTGGTGGCCCATATTCGGCAAAAAACGGTCGGGGAGACGTCGCTCGAGAACACGCATCCGTTCGAGCGCGGTCGCTGGGTGTTCGCGCACAATGGAACGGTCAAAGACGTCGAGTGGCTGCGAAGGAACTCGTCGCGCGAGCGACTCGCAGAGATCCTGGGGCAGACCGACAGCGAGCTGCTCTTCGCCTGGGTGCTCACGCGCCTCGACGAGGCGGGAGTCGCGGACCAACCCGCGTCGGATGCCACCGACAGCGCCCTCGGCGCCGCCACCCGGGCCGCCCGCGAAAAGACCGGATTCGGCGCATTCAACTTTTTGCTCTCCGACGGGACCACAACCTACGCGCACCGGCTCGGCCGTTCGCTCCACTTGCTCGATCGCGGCCCGAGCGACGCATTGCGCACGCGGCGAAAGGCGCACGATGGGACCGTGCTCGAGACTCCCTGGTCGCAGCAGCGCCTTGCGGTCTTCATCGCCTCGGAGCGAATGACCGACGAGCCGTGGCAGCACGTCGAGGAAGGAACCCTTCTCCGCATCGACCGGGTTCCTGCGCCTCATTGGCGCCTGATCGCTGCCTAGGGTGCAGGGCTCAGAACCGGGTAGGATAAGGCGCACATGTCGCGCCTCGCTGCCTTGGCCCCAGCCTGCATCATGCTTGCGATGACGGCCGTCGGGTGCCGGCGATCGAAACACCCCCACATCGCGTCGTATACGCCGCCATCCCTGCCCGCGGGCTTTGTCGAGCGAACGGGCACGGGCTGGCGCATCGCCGTGCCGTCCACATGGCGGGAGACCATGCAGAGAGGCCCCGTCGTCTGGGCCGTCAGCGACCCGCAGCGGGTCGACGACTTTCGGGCGAACGTCAATGTCATCACCGAATCCTTCGCAGACGAGTCGTATGAATACGCCAAGGCGAACGAGGCCGCCCTTCACCGCGAGCCCAGGGCGACGGTCGAAGCGACCCGCGAAGAGGTGGTGGACGGCGACCCCACGCTCGTCATCGAATCGCACTGGACCCCAGCACCACCGTCGACGATCGCCTTTCGGACGATGCAGTCCGCTCTCGCATCGCACGGCGCCGGCTACGTCGTCACGTGCTCGGTCGCGTCGAGCGCTTTCGAGCGCTACCGCTCCACGTGTGAGTCGATCGTGAGGTCGTTCGCCGTCGAGCGTTGAGCTGATCTACACTCGCGGCCTCATGCGCACGTGCGAGCTGTCGGGCGCCTCGCTGCTCCTGTTCGTCGCCACCGGCTGCGCGGGGCTGCACCTGACGCCGATCAAGGCGACCCAGCAGCGACCGAGCAATGTGGCGATCTACTTCAAGGTGCAGTCGAGGTCGGGAGATCCGGTCGGCGGGCTGACCGCGGATCGATTTCGCATCTACGAAGACGGGCAGCTCGTCTCCCAATACGAGAGCAAGCAGACCATCCTGAACCCGCAGGTCGCCGCCGTGAACTACACGCTTCTTCTGGTGGACATGAGCGGCAGTGTGAGCGAAAGCGGCAACAGCGACGCGGTCGCCCAGGCGGTGGGCGCGTTCACCGAGCGGGTCGAAAAGGAGCAGAGGGTGGCGATCTACGCCTTCGACGGTAGCCCAGAGCTCTATCCGATCGTGCCGTTCACCGACCCCGGCAGCGCCAAAGCCGCGGTGCAGCAGCTCGCTACGTTCAAGCCCAGAGACCCGAGCACGAACCTCAACGGCGCCGTTCTCAAAGCGCTCGACGAGCTCGACGCCGCACTGGGCAAGGCACGCCAGCCACTGAAGTTCGGAACGCTCGTCGTCTTCACCGACGGGACCGATCGCGCCAATCGCGTCACGACCGCCGCGATGACCCAGCATATCCGCGACAAGCCGTTCGACGTCTTCGCCATCGGCCTCGGCGCCGAGATCAAAGAGCCTGAGCTCAAAGAGATCGGCAAGAGCGGCACGGCGATGGCCGCGGACAAGAGTACGGTCGTCAAGGCCTTCGACGAGGTCGGGGCGAAGGTCGACGCGCGTACGAAGAGCTTCTATCTTCTCTCGTATTGCTCGCCGGCTCGGGCGGGGAAGCACGAGGTTCGCATCGAGGCCGCGGTCAAAGACGCGCCGGGGGCGACCGAGAAGACGGGGAGTCTCGAGTCGGACTTCGATGCGACCGGCTTCGGACCGGGTTGCGACCCCAACACGCCGCCGAGCTTCGACGTGACCAAGGGCGACGCCCTCGCACCGCCCCGCGAAGCGAAGCGTGAGGAGAAAAAGGCGACCAAAGAGGACAAGAGGGAGGACAGGAAGGCGGCCAAGCCTGGTGCATCAAAGTCCCCGGCTCCCACCGCGGCCCGGCTCCCGCCTCCTCCGCCGCCCCCACCCCCCGTTCCCGGACCACAGCAGGACTTCAACCCGTAGGTTACGAACCGAGCACGGCGCTCGCCACCGCGTCCGCGGTGACCTTCGCGAGCAGGATGCCGTTTCGGTAGTGCCCGGTCGCGAGAAACAGCCCAGGCAGCACCGACGAGCCCACGAGCGCGCGCTGCCCTTCGACGTGGGGGCGGAAATTGCTCCACATTCCCGTCACTTGGGCTGCCCCGAGCGACGGGACGCACGCGAGCGCGCTCTCCAAGATGGCGTGCACGCCCGCCGCCGTTACTTCTTTCCGAAAGCCGACGTGCTCCATCGTCGAACCGCAGAGCACTCTCCCATCGCCACGTGGAACGACGTAACCACCCTCACCGAACACGATCGTACGAAGGCGCGGCGGGCGCTCGTCGAGGAGCACGATCTGCCCGCGGACCGGGCGCACTTGGGGCAGCACCGACGGGACCCCAGGCACGAGAGACGACCAACTGCCGGCGGCAAGCACAGTGGCGTCGGCGTGCAAGTCGGCGTCGCAGAGCCTGACCCCGAGGCAGCGATCGCGCTCGACGATCAGCCCTTCGACGGTCGCACCCGCGCGCACGCTCGTTCGCGGAGTCCGCGCGAGCGCGACTATCAGCGCGCGCAGGAGAGCGGGCGGATCGACCTGCGCGTCTTCCGGGAAATGCGCCGCCGCGACGAGGTCCGGAGCGAGTTCGGGTTCCACCTCGCGCGCCTGGTTGGTGTCGAGGAGCGATGCCCGCAGCCCGCACCCGCGTTGCCATTCGACCTCGCGCTTCAGCTCGTCGGCCTCGCCCGCGGAGCACGCGACGCGGACCACGCCGGTTGCCCGGTAACCGACATCCAACCCGCTCACGTCGCGCAGCGCGCCCGCCCACTCCCTCCAGACCTCGCGCGCGCGCACGAAGAGCCCCACATCCTCGCTCCGCCCGTGGAGCTCGACCTGCGCTCCGAGGATGCCCGCGGCTGCGCTGGATGCCTCGGCGCCCGGCACGGCTCGCTCCAGAACGACGACTTCCGCGCCACGCTGCGCAAGTGCGATCGCCGTCGCGCAACCCATGACCCCCGCCCCCACGATCGCGACCTTCACGACTACCCGACCCGGCGGAGCATCTTCGCGATCACCGCCGCATTGAATCCCGCGAAGCCCAAGAACGCGGCGGAGAGGACGAGCACCCAGCGGGTGTCTGCCGGTTCCTCGCCGTCGACCAGGAGCCATGCGCCACTCGACAACGGTTCGTTGTTCGTTTGCTCGATGGCGCTCGCCAGCCCACGATGGCGCGGACCGGCCGCGCCGAAGCGGACCAGGCGCCCCGTGAACGAGCGCGGCGGTTCCCATCGACCGCTCTCTTGACCCGCTGGGACCCGAACCTCTACCCACACGTCGCGGCGCCCCGCCACGGGGACGGCGCGAAACGTGTCCCCGGAAAGCAGCCTCTCGTAGCGAATTCCACCGGCGGCTCCGAGCAGGGCGTCCGCATGGACGCGACGGTTCTCGTTTCGCGCAAGCGCCGCCGCCGTCACGGATCCGAGATCGCCCAGGCTGGCCGCCGGCCCGCGCGACAGAGCGTATGCGACGTCGCACCGCATGGCGAAGACCATCGCGAGCGCAGCCATCGCCGCGAGCGCCAAGACGAGCAATGTCAGCGTCCGTTCGCGACGCGGCGGGTACGGAAGAAGGGCGAGATCCAGATCGAGCTCGTCCTTCGGCGCAATCCCCGCGAGGTGCATCGGGGAAGAAGCGGTAGGGTTCTCACGCGACACGCCGATCACATCCTACCTCGACATCGACGCGGTCGCGGTTGTTCCCGCTTGGCTCGCACCTCTCGCCGGCGTTACGTTGAGGGTTAATGGCCGCCGGAAAGCCCCTTATCTGCGCGTCTTGTGGATTTCAGAAGAACCAGCCCGGTTCGGCGAGGTGCGCCTCGTGCGGCGCCAAGATCGAGGATCTCGGCAAATCGAAGCGCACTCGCGAAGACGAGCTTGCGCGGCGCTACCAGCAAGAGGGCGTAAACGTCACATGGCTCCTCATCGCCTTCCTCGTGCAGGGCGTTCTCACGGGAGCGCTCGTCTTCGGACTCCCCATGGTTCTGCCGATGCTGGACTTCGAGGGACAGAACGGGATGCTGGTGTGTATCCCGGTGTGGTTTCTCGGCGGAATGCTCGTCGGGATGATCTCGCCCGGGCGTACGTTCGTCGAGCCGGCGGTCGCAAGCTTGCTCGTCGCGATTCCAAGCACTTTCCTCCTCATCCAGAGCCAGACGGTTCGAACGATGCCGCTCTTTCTCTATTTGATCTTCGCCGCGATCGGCATATTGCTCACGCTGATCGGCGCGTACATCGGCGAGCGCATTCAGCTCGGCCCCCCTCCAAAGACGGCCGAGTGAGCACCGGCGGCCCTGACGCAGCCGTTCCTCCTGCGTCGTCGCCCGAGTTCGACGTCGCCGTCATCGGGGGCGGCCCGGCTGGATGCGTCTGCGCCGCGAGGCTCGCTTCGCGCGGCAGGCGGGTCGTCGTGCTCGAGCGAGACCGGCATCCCCGTTTCCACCTCGGAGAGTCGCTCTTACCCAATAGCCTCGAAGTACTCGAAGCGATCGGCGTCCTCGACGAGGTGCGCGGGCGCTTCATCGTCAAAAGGGGAGCGCGCTTCGTCGACGGCGCGGACCCCTCGCGCTCCGTGCGCTACGCGTTTGCCGAGGCGTTCCAGGCGAGGTGGGATCATGCCTTCCAGGTGCCGCGCGACGATTTCGATGCGCTCCTGTTCCGGCACGCCGGTCGCTGCGGTGCCGACCTGCGCGAGCGGTGGGAGGCGACGGGCGTCCTTTGGGCCGGCACGCACGCCGCTGGGGTCGAGGCCCGCGACGCGGACGGCTCGCCTTGTACGCTGCGCGCGCGCTTCGTCGTCGACGCGAGCGGGCGCAACGCGATCGTCGCCCGTGCCGCCGGCGACATCGAGCGCATCGAGTTGCTCGACCGGACTGCGCTCTACACGCAGGTGCGCGGCGCTTGGCGCGACGTGGACGACCGCGAGGGAGACATCCAGATCGTCGTCTTCGGAAGTGACCCGGAAGAGCGGGGCTGGTTCTGGCTCATCCCGTTCGCGGACGGTCGGACGAGCGTCGGTGCGGTCGTCTCGAGCGCCTGGGTGCGGGCTCGGCGGGAGGCGGGAGGACCTGCCGCTCTCTTCGACGCTGCCGTCGCTGCTTCGACGACGATGGGTGGGATGCTCGATGGCGCCGAAAAGGCATTCCCACCGCGCGCCACGGCAGACTTCAGCTTCCGCGTGCGAACCATGTGTGGCGACGGCTGGGTTGCCCTCGGCGACGCGTCCGGATTCATCGATCCGCTGTTCTCCACGGGCGCCCACCTCGCGATGCACGGTGCCTTGCGCGCCGCCGACGCCATTGACGGCGCGCTGCGGGCCGGCGACGTCTCGCGAGCGCGCTTCGAATCGTGGGAGCGGGAACACAGCCGGGGCGCAGAGCTTTTCGTCGGCGCGGTGCAGGCCTTCTACGGGGGCGACCTCGTTTCGTACCTCTTTGCAGAGCCGCAGCATCCTTTCCTTCGGAGAGCGATCACGTCGCTCTTGTCGGGCGACGTCTTCGACGGGAGCCCCCGCTGGACGCGCGAGTTGCGCGACCGATTCCCGGTGCGGACGGCGACCGGCTGATCATCGACGGCGGCGTGACGGTCGCGGTTTCCGAAGACGGCGGCGCGAGCCGGCCCACGTTCCCACCGTCTTCGAGGCGACGGCGGGATCCCTGGGCTTGCGGCGACGCATGCACGGCCCCATCTAAGAGAGCGATGGCTCCGCATGACACGCCGCTCGAGACATGCGATGTCGCCGCGCGCGCCGATGTCTCGTCCGTGACACCCTTCGAACGCCTGCTCGTCCCGGTCGACTTCTCATCCGCAGCGCGGGCGGCGTTCGAGCTCGCGATGCGTATGGCGCAGCGTTGGGGATCGGAGGTGGTTCTCTTCCATGTGCCGCGCGGCGAGGAGAACGACGAGTTTCTCGAGCGCACGGGCGGCGCCTGGGGACGAAGCGATGTCATCGGCCAAGCCGTCGAGCACCTGCAGCGCTTCGCGGAGGCGGTCGTCCCGGGAAGCGCGCAGCAGGTGGTCATCGACGCAGAGCGAGACGACGATCCGGTGAGGGCGGTAGCGCGAGCTTGCGCGCGCCACGCGCCATCGGTCGTCGTGCTCGGAACACACGCGCACGACCGGCCGCGATGGCGGCGGTCGCGCGCAGAGCGGATCGTGCGCGAAATCTCTTGCCCCGTCGTACTGGTGCGCGGCGAAAGGGAAGCCCACATGGACGCGGATACCTAGCCGGTCTTCCGCGGTGGACTGACCACCGAGTCGCCACTACACCGAACACCGCATGACGCGGTTTGCCCGGTTTGCCTGGGGCCTTCTGGCCTACGACGTCGGCGTCGCCGCCTGGGGGGCCTACGTGCGGGCAACGGGATCGGGGGCGGGATGCGGGAGGCATTGGCCGCTCTGCAACGGGGAAGTCCTTCCCCAAGCGCCACGGGTCGAGACGCTGGTCGAGCTCTCGCACCGCGTCTCCAGCGGCGCAGCGCTCGCATTCACCGCGGTGCTTCTCGCCTGGAGCTGGAGAGCCTATCCGCGAGGCCACTGGGTGAGGTCAGGCGCGCTCGCTTCGATGGGGTTCATGGTCGCCGAGGCGGCGCTGGGGGCAGCGCTCGTGCTGTTCGAGCTAGTGGCTCACGATGCCTCGGCAAAGCGGGCGCTCAGCGTGAGCTTGCACCTCGTGAATACGTTCTTCTTGCTCGGATCGACCGCGCTGACGGCCTGGTGGGCTTCTGGCTATGTGCCGGCTCGAGTGCGATGGCAAGGGTTGGCATCATGGACGACATGGCTGCCGCTCGGGGCCATGCTGCTCGTTGGCAGCAGCGGTGCCGTTACGGCGCTCGGCGACACGCTGTTCCCGTCCGCATCGATGGCCGCGGGAGTTGCACAAGATTTTGCTTCGCACGGGCACTGGTTCGTCCGTCTTCGGGCCCTGCACCCGCTCCTCGCGACCATGACGGCGGCCCTGATCATTGTCGCCGGCGGCATCAACCGCACCACGACGTCGGTCCGCACGCTGTCGCGTCTCGCCGCCGCACTGGCCATCGCGCAGGTGGCCGCCGGGCTCCTCGACATGATCACGCTCGCACCCGTGTGGATGCAGCTGGTGCATCTGGTGCTGGCAGACGCAGTTTGGATCGCCTTGGTGCTGACGGCGGCAGCTTGCCTGGGGCCTTTTTCCCTCGTGCAGCCTCCGCTCCGCCCCTGCCCCGGCAGCTCCCCAGGATCGCCGCCCGGGTGCGTCACCGTGGAGGGCGACCGGACCTTTCGTCGTTTTCCGCGATCTGTGCCAGACCCGCCAGGTCGGCCAGGGGGATGGGATGGATCGGCGGGCGGGGCGTGATGGGCAGAGCCGCGCTGCCGCCTCGAAGGACCAGGAGACGCGCGCACAGCGCAACGCACCACTTGCCCTGGCACCATCCCGTTCCAAACCCGGTGTATCGCTTGAGGGACTCGATATCCGTGTGTCCGCGAGCGATCGCGTCCTCGATGTCTACCAAGGTCACGTCCTCGCAGCGGCACGCCAGGGTCTTCGTCACGGAGTCCTCACGTGCTCGCCCCGCCGCCTGCGGAAGTGGCAGACACGCTCGGCGGGCACAGCAGAGGGAGCGTCCGCGCTACTCCCCGTCGTATTCGCAACGCGACTCGCACGTCTCGAAGACGGTCACGCGTGACAGGGGGGAGAGGCTGGGTTTGATACGCCGCCAGATCCAGCGCGCCAGAAGCTCACTCGTCGGGTTCTCGAGGCCAGGCACGTCGTTCAAGTAATGATGGTCGAGAAGCTCGTGGAGCGGTTTCCACGCATCGTAGAGCTCCTGAAAGTCGATAAACCAGCCCGTGCGCTCGTCGACCGGCCCGCTGACGGTGAGCTCCACACGAAAGCTGTGGCCATGAAGGCGTGCGCACTTGTGGCCCGGCGGCACGCCCGCGAGTCGGTGAGCAGCTTCGAAGCGAAACTCGTGCGCGAGGCGGACGTTCATGGTACTAGCGTGCGGTCCCATGTACATCGTCCTTTCCAAGAAGCCGCGCAAGGTGAATAGAGCGAAGAGCAAGCGCTACCGCGCAAAGCTCAAGGCGAAGGACCGGGGTCGTCGCAACCGCGTCTATGGCGTGAAGTAGACTCGCACGGGGGGCGCCGAATCGTTCGGCGATCGACCCTCAACCCCTCAGCCGCCAGCGCCCTTCTTCAGCTCGGTGAGCACCAGCTTCGCCACGGCCTTCAGGGTGTCGAAAACGCCCACTCCCGTGCGGGCGACCGCTTCGAAGTCGGGGACACTCATCCCGTTGAGCATCTGCCTGAGCTCGTCGGTGCCCGCGACGTTCGGCAGATCGCGCTTGTTGTATTGGATGACGAAGGGCAGCTTCTCGAGCGAATAGCCCTGCTCCGCCAGATTGGTTCGCAGGTTCTCGAAGGACTCCTCATTCGCCTCCATGCGCTCGATCTGTGAATCGGCCACGAAGATGACGCCGTCGACCCCCTTCAGAATGAGCTTGCGCGAAGCGTCGTAAAAGACCTGACCGGGCACCGTGTAGAGGTGAAAGCGAGTCTTGAACCCCCGAATCTCGCCCAGCGACAAGGGCAAGAAGTCGAAGAAGAGGGTTCGCTCGGTCTCCGTCGCGAGCGAGATCATCTTCCCTTTGTGCTCGGGGTTCGTGCGCTGGTAAATGTACTGTAGGTTGGTCGTCTTCCCGCAGAGACCCGGCCCGTAATAGACGAGCTTGCAGTTGATCTCGCGGGCCATGTAGTTGATGAAGCTCATCGGCCTGCGATCGCTTAGTCGTTGAAGAGGTTGTCGATGTCTTCGTCGGTGATCTCGGCGAACGGCGAGTCGGCCCCGGGCTCGTGCACCTTCTTGAGCAGCGCCTCGAAGACGTGGTTCAGCTCCTCGCTCGCCTTCTTCACGCGAAGACGCACGAGCCCCAGGCTCGACTTCGCATCGAATATGACGACCAGGATGACGCGGTTGCCCACAAGCTGGATGTGAATGTTGGCTTTCTCGCCCTCGTGAAACTGCGTTGCGAACTCTTGCTCCTTGAGCAGCTTGGCCATCCCGCCGGTCGCGGCGATGTTTCCGGCGGTCAGCGAGGCGAGGCTCGTCGTGTCCACGTTGTCGATGTCGCCAGAGGCCGCGATGAGCTGGCCGTTCTTGTCGACGATGAAGACGACCTTGGCGTTCGCATCGCGAACCAGACGGTCGACAACCGTCTGGATCTGATTGAACTCCTCTTCGTACATCACCATCTGCGGGTTGACCATTCGAGCCTCGGTGCGTGAGATGACAGGATAGCGGTTCTAGCCGCGCGTAGGATCGCCGTAAAGGACGGGCGGGCCCGATCCGAGGATGCGGACGCCGCCGCAACCGCCTACCTTTCCCGCGCGCGCCCCACCATACTCACTGCCAAGCAAATCTCGTAATGCGCGTTACGGCGCACGGGCCCATGTTCGAAAGAAGAGATGCGCATTCGCGTGTCAGTCATGTTTCGCCACGTTCGCCGGTGGGGGGCCGAAAGCGCACGGCGATTTCCAGTTCTTCGTCGGGGTCCTTGCCGCGCGAGACCGCGACGGCGACAAAGCCCGGCTCGGCGCGGAGCTCTTCGAACACTGCGCGCACGAGGCGCGGCCGAACGCGCGACCGCCACGCCTCGAGCCACGCGAAGCCGTCGTCGTCCCCCTCGTAGTCCTCCTCGAAATCCGCCGATAGATCGATACGTACGACGAATCCCCCTTCCTCGTGGTGGACGGCCATGAGCTGCATACCGTATACCGCGCTTCGTGGCCGTGCGCCTCGGCATCGTACGCGCGGGGGAGCAAAGCGCCCACGCGATCGCTGCGCACTCGCGCGGCGCGCTCGATCGACCGCTGCGCCAGCCCGCCGAGCTCTGGGTGGCCCATTCGAGCGACGAGGGCCTTCTCCTCGGTGCATTTCAGCGCGCCGCGGGCCTGCCGGTCGGGCGCGCGCTCCTCCGACGCGGGTCGGGCGGGCCGGAGGTGCTCGTGGCCCCAGCGACCGTGCACGTCGCGCTCGCGCTTTCCCACCCGGGCGCGCTCGTGCCATGCGACGAAAAGCGCATCGTCAATCGGTCGGTGCGGCCGCTGCTCCGCGCGCTGAGCAAGTCGATGGGGGGCGCCGGCCCGGCGCACTTCTTCGGACGCGACTGGGTGAGCGTCGCCCACCGTCCTGCTGCGTGGGTTGGATTCGCGCACGATGCGACCACGCGGCGCACGCTCTTCGAAGCGTTCGTGGCGGTACGCACGCCGTTCGCCGTCGCGCAGCGCCCCTCGCTGCTCGGCAAGACGCAGGGCACGCTCGAGTCGATCGCCGGCCGGGAGCTCGTACCGGCGCGGCTCGCCGAAGCGATCGGGGACGCTTACGCAAGTGGAGCCGAGTCGGTTGCGCTCGACCCGCCGGATTGGCTCGACCGGGAGGACCCGAGCGATGTCGACACCGACCCGCCGTGGGCCGCGACGTGCCCCGAAGCCATCGGCACCCTCGGAGCCGGCCCGGACGCGCGCGGCACGTTTCGCATCGGCGGCGATCTCCTCGTTTCGCGCGACGCGCTCGGCCGGCTCGAGGACCTTGCCACGAAGGCGAGCGAGGGCGATCTCGGGCGCGTGATCGATGAAACGCTGGCGGCGCCGGGCGTCGCACTGGACGGGGTGAGGTCGCTCGCAAGCGTGCGTGACGTCATCGCGCGAGCGCTTGGTTTCGCAGGGCCCCAGGTGTAAATCGCACGCAGAGACATCGCTCTCCGGATGGGGAGGCTACGGAGCCGGGCCCGACCCGCGGCCGGCCCTGCCACGCATCTCGTACCGGACGATGATCTTCTGCACCAGAGGATGGCGCACGACGTCGACGTCCGTGAAGTGGCAGAACGCGATCCCCTCGACGCCGTCCAGCAGGTCGCGTGCCTCCGCGAGGCCGCTCGCCCTCCCCTCGGGAAGATCCACCTGCGTGACGTCGCCGGTCACGACAGCCTTCGAGTCGTGCCCCAGGCGCGTGAGGAACATGTGCATCTGCTCGCTCGTGGTGTTCTGTGCTTCGTCGAGAATGACGAACGAGTCGTTGAGCGTGCGACCCCGCATGAACGCCAGCGGCGCGACTTCGATGTGACCTCGCTGAATCATCCCCTGCGCGCGGTCGATGTCCATCATGTCGTTGAGCGCGTCGTAGAGCGGGCGCAGGTACGGGTTCACCTTCTCGGCCAGATCGCCGGGAAGAAAGCCCAGCTTCTCTCCGGCCTCGACCGCAGGGCGGGCCAGGACGATGCGTTTGACTTGCCTCGACTGCAGCGCTGCGACCGCGCATGCCATGGCCAGGTACGTCTTGCCGGTTCCGGCAGGTCCGATGCCGAAAATCAGGTCGTGCGTGCGTATCGATTCGACGTAGCGCTTCTGCGCGAGGCCGCGCGGGCCGACGGCGCGCCGGCCGCTGCCGAGCGAGACGACGTCGTCGAACATGTCGCGGAGCCGCATGTGCGGCTCGCTTTGGAGCATACGGAGCGCGCGCCCGAAGTCGGCGGTTTGCACGTCGACTCCCTGCCTGATCAGCGCCACGGTTTCAGCGAGGAACCGCTCGACCAGGGCGACGGCCTCCGCGTCCCCTTCGAGCAAGATCTTGTTGCCGCGCAGACCGACCGAAACGTTTTGAACCGAGCGCTCGAGCGCCTTGAGCTTTTCGTTGCGCGGGCCCACCAGCGCCATGAGCACGCGCGCGTCGTCCACCTCGAGCTCCGAAGCTGCCCTGACGGCCTTCGCAGGCTGCGGTTGCTCGGTCAATCGTCACTCGGGATGGCGAGCTTGCGTGACCACAGGATGGCGTCCCGCCGCTGGCCCGCCATGAGGAGATGCTCGACGAGAAGACCCGTGCGCCGGAAGCCGTTTTGGAGAAACGCCGTGGTGATCGCCAGGTCGTCACTCGGCGCGAGCGAGAAACAGCTGACGACCCCGCCCGCCAGCAATGCGCCGCAGAGCGCGCTCAACGCGCTGGTCACTCCGAGCCTCTCTGCGTCTGTACGCGGGCCCTGCAAGAGCTCGAGGTACGCGTTCCCGAAGCACGCCTGCGATTCGGTCGATGCCATCAGCTCGAACCCGCCCCGCACGGTGACCGAGAAGTACTGCCGCTCGACCCCGCGCCCGAACGGCTCGAACGCCGTGATGGCTCGCCCGCTCCGGAGCGCAACGGCGACTGCCTTGCGCGCGTCCGCTTCGTCCACGGACACGACTTTCGCCGGCGGCAGCGCCTTCGCGGGCGCGTCCTTCAGCGACTTCTTCGCCGTCGCGATCGTTCGCTCCATCTGCTCGTGCGCGGCGGTCATCGGGACGCCGGTCGAGGGCTTGGCGGCCACCAGGCGCGTCTCGCTCTCGAGGAGCGGCTCATGGCCCTCGCGCGGCTGTGCCGCGCTCGCGACGGTGCAACCGAGGAGAAAGGCATCGCTTCGCTTGTAAAAGGCCGGGATGTTTCCTTCCTTGGCGAATCCGAGCTTCACCCAGGTGGCGACCTCGTCGCGCTCGACGAGCGTATAGATCTTGTGCAGGTCCTCACGCTTCGCGAACGAGAGCACAAAGAGCCGCTTGGCCGTGGACGGTCCGGCGCGAAAATCGACGATTCGCACCGTGCGGGCGCGCCGGTTGATGAGCATGCAGAGCGAGACCGCCTCGTTCTGGACGAAGACCTCCTCGACCGGTTTCTGCTGCGAGCTCCAAGCCTTGGCCGCCATTCGTCATCGACCCCCTGAGCGCGTCGTTTCAACTTTGCAAGGGCCACTACCACGGGCGCTCACGCGGGGTCAATTCGCGACCCAATGGGAAATCGAGTCCCACCTCAGCCGATCAGACGCGCCACGTCCGCTTCGCCCACACCCAGCTTGGACAGCGCCTCGTGGAGTCGCTTCTTCGGAATCGAGACGAGGGTCGGCATGCCCCCCGATAGACCCAGCAGCTCGAGGAAGCTCGCGCCACTGTCGAAGCGGGTGGCGAACGAGACCGTATCGAGATCGACCACGGCGGCGACGGCGGCGCGCTCTTGGCCGATCAGCAAGAGCAGCGTCTTGTCGTATTGGCTGTGCCAAGAAGTCGCGTCGACGAACGCGAGGGACCGAATGGCCGGGGGCAGACGGTCCGAGGGGATTAGGTCGACCACGGCGTAGCGCACCGCGATTCGCCGCGTGATCTCTTCGATGGCCGCGAGCTCCGCCGCGGCTTCGTCGATGGGCTCCCACAGCGATGCGTCGCGAAGGCCGGCCGCGAGGTGGCGAACCACAAGCCCGAGGAGAGCGGTGTCGCGCGGGCGAGCGCGGAGGGCACGGTCCAAACGGTGACCGAACGGGCCGGGTGCGCCTGTGCGTGTGTCGATGGCGCGCGCGTCGTTGTCTGCGCCGGGATAGGGCTCGGTCCCGCCGCGCAACCACTTTGCGGCGCTGCAAAGGCCATCGAAGTCGGTGTGGCAAACAATGGTGTCGACGGGGCCGACGCGGGTGACGATCTCGGGGGTGACCATCTCGGGACAAGCGCCGTGCTCCGCTTTCGTCGCTAAGACGAACCGTGGATCGCCACGGTAGCGCTCGTGCATGACATGGTCGTGGTGGTCGACCCACGCCGCGAGTCGTGAGCCGAGCTGCTCGATGAACGGAAGCGTGATCTTCTCGAATCCGCCGCTCGCGGCCTCGGACGCGAAGGCGACGTCGAGCACCGCCACCCGCCCTTTCAGGTCGCGTGCTTTCGGTAGCTTGCGAGGGGAAGCGAAGGCGAGCTCGGATTGTCGCAAGGGGGGAGTGTCTAGCACGTGTGGTACCGTCGACCCACGATGTCCGCCCTTCCGCTACACTTCGACGAACACGGCCTGATGCCCGTCATCGTGCAGGATCACCTGACCGGGGAGATTCGCATGTTCGCGTTCGCGACGAGCCAGGCCGTTCGCATGACGATCGAAACCGGCCGCGCCACGTTCTGGAGTCGATCACGCCGCGAGCTGTGGCAGAAGGGGCGAACCAGCGGAAACGAGGTCAAGGTCGAGCGCATCTTGGTGGACTGCGATTCCGATTGCCTCGTCTACTCCGGAGAGCCCCATGGCAACTCGTGCCACACCGGGGCGGCGAGCTGCTTCTTTCAGGTGCTCGAGGGCGAGCAGCTGATGCAGGCCAGCGAGCGTCCGCAGACACTGCTCGCCACCCTGGAGGCAGTTCTCGAGGCGCGAAAGGCGTCCACGGCAGGGGCAAGCTACACGAAGAGCCTTTACGAAAAGGGGCCGGCGGCGATCGGCGCGAAAATAACCGAAGAAGCCGGGGAGCTGGCGCACGCCATCGAAGCCGAGAGCGACAATCGGGTCGTCAGCGAGGCGGCCGACACCCTCTACCACGTGCTCGTTGGCCTTCGCGCGCGCGCGATCCCGTTGCGGCGAGTTCTCTCCGAGCTCGCGAGGCGCCTGACGACGAGCGGGCACGCAGAGAAGGCGTCACGACCGAAGGCCTGAGTGCGCCGATATCCGCCCCGGTGGGTAGCTCCGCAGCCGCCGAGACGCCGTTCGGCGAGAGAAATTCCGCTCACGTTGACACTGTTTCTTTCACGGGCCTATGCTCTCATCTGCGGAGAATTGCGGCGATTTCGCGAGCGTTTCTGCCGCCCCACCCCTGCGCTCAGGACGCACGCCCATGGCCACCAAAGTCCTCGTGTTCGAGAGCGATCCGGAATTCGCCGGAGAGCTCCAGCGCGAGTTCAGCAAGCTCGGATGCTCCACCACCGTCGTCGACGACGGCAATCTGGGCCTCCAGCAGGCCGTATCCGACAGGCCGGACCTGATTCTGCTGGCGATCGAGCTCCCGAGGATGAACGGGTTCTCGGTTTGCAACAAGCTCAAGAAGGACCCCAGCCTCAAGGAGGTCCCGCTCATCATCATGTCGACCGAGTCGAGTGATGAGACGTTCGAACAGCACAAGAAGCTCCGCACGCGCGCCGAGGACTACGTGCACAAGCCGATCGCCTTCGGCGAGCTCCTGCTGCACATCCAAGATTTCGTGCCGCTGGCGCCAGTGGCGCACGACTCCGACGGGGCCATCGTCATCGACGACGAGATCGAAATCGGGGGTGACTACGTGGCCGACGACGAGGGGGATCTTTCCGGGGAGCTCGCCGTGCCCGATGCGGGCTCCCGTCGAATCGAGTCGGTCGACGCGGACGTGGACGCGTTCGCGGAATCGGCTTTCGGGCGGCTGACCGGGCTCGACTCCCCCGCCGCCCGCGCACCTCACAACGGTTCAGCTAGCGTGGATCCAGCGCCGCCGATGACGCACGCGGCGCGCCCGCCGAGCGTGCGGCCGAGCGCGGTCCCCACCGGGGTGGATCCGGCGGAGTATGAGCGGGTGCGCGAGGAGCTCGCCCGCGTGAAAGACCGCTTCGATGAGGTGGATCAGGCGTTCGAAGAAGCGCGATCCGAGATCGAGAGGTTGCGCCTCGACGCGGCGGATGCCGCCGAGCGGCGCATTCACGAAATCGAAGAGCTGAAGGCGAAGATCGCGAACACCAGAGGGGCAGCCGTCTCCAGCCGGGAGTTTCTGGACCTCCGTGAGGCGCTCAACAAGAAAGACAAGGAGATCCTCTCTCTCAAAGAGCTGATTGCGAAGAAAGACCGGCAGATCGTCGAGGCGCAAGACCACTCGCTCGCCGCCGAGCGCACGCACTCCGAGCTTGACGACCGGTTGATCTCGCTGGAGCGCGAGCTCAACGAGACCAAAGAGAGGGGCGAATCGCTCGCCGCCGACAGAGAGCTCGCCAAGAAGGCGAGCGACGACTTCCGGACGCGGCTCGAAAAGCTGCGCGCTGACAACGAAGCCAAGGAGCGTCTGCTCACCGAGCTCAGGGCGCGGCACACCGACGAGCTCGTGGCGGCCGAGGAGACCTTCGCGGCGATGCGCGCCGAGATCGACCAGACGCTCGCCAACGAACGGGCGGAGCACGCGCGCGCGTTGGACCAGGTGGAGGAGCGCCGACGAGCCGACGTGGAGCGGGCAGGGCGCGAGCACGACGCGCGGCTGGTCACGACGCGCGAGCAGTGGGAGGTAGAGCTGTCCCAAGTGCGGGCCGATGCGCAGCGGCGCGAGCAAGCGGCGATCGCCGAGCTCCAGGAGCTGCAAGCAAGGGCCGCACGCGAAGTCACGGAGACCAACGAGAGGGCCGCGAGGCTCGACCAAGACCTCTCGGCCGCGCGAGAAGAAGCGGCGCTGCTCCGCAAGATAAAGGACGATTTGGAGAGCAAGCTGGCAGCTGGCGAATCGCGCATGGCGTCGCACGAAGCGGACCTGGTGAGCGCCCATCGAGAGCTCGTCGAGGTCAACCAGCGGCTCGTGGGTCAGTCGGCGCGCGCCGACAAGGCGCAGTCGAAGTGGCAGGCGGACCGGCAGTCGCTCGAGCGAGCAAAGGATGCGTTGGCGGTGGCCCTCGCGCAGATCGAAGAGGTCGAGGAGCGGCAGCTCGACTAGTACCGCTCGTCGCGCACTGTACCCATGTCGAGTACGGCGATCGTACTCCCGGAACCCAGGGAGGGCCGGCATCGCGGCACACGATTCGCTGCTTCACACGTCACCACCGCGGATGAAGGATGTCCTACGGCAAGGGCCAAGCTACAGGCTTGTGCCTCTCGAGTGGCGGCGAAGTGCTACTCTCATCCCCTGCGCGCTCATGACGACCCGGGTCCTCGTCGTCGACGATAGCCCGACCATCCGCAAGGTGGTGAGTGGCGTCCTCGAACGGCATGGGTTTGCGACCGTTCAGGCGGCCGACGGCCAAACTGCGATCAACGCGCTGGCGGAAGCGGCAAGAGCGGACGACGGCGACGGGGCGCTCAAGATCGACCTCGTGCTCGTCGACTTCATGATGCCGAAAATGAACGGATTTCAGCTCTGCCGCGTGCTCCGGCAGAGTGAAACACTCCGCGGAACGCCCGTCGTCTTGATGAGCGCGAAGCCGGATCGCATCGCCGCGCACGTCGTCCAGCAGACCGGGGCAATCGACGCCATCGCCAAGCCCTTCGACGCGCAGGCCCTCGTAGCAGTCATCGAGAACGCCATGCGCCGCTCGGACAAGTGGCGCGGGCGGGGAGCGATCGCGCCAGACGTCATTTACGACGCCTTCGAGGAACCCACTCCGGCAGACCCCACAGGAGTGCCGCAAGCCGCGCTCGCAGGCGACTTATCCATCATCCCGATCGGCGCCGCGCTGCAACTCCTACAAGTCGAAGGCAAGACCGGAGTGATGGTCGTGACCGATGGCACTACGGAAGTGACCATCTGCCTGCGCGAAGGGCTGATCGACCTCGTGCAGGCGCGCGGCGCCGGCCGCGAGTTCCGATTGGGCCGCTATTTCATCGAGCGCGGACTGGTCACCGACGCGGATATCGACCGACTTCTGCGCGAGTCGCAGCCCCCGCACGCGGCGAGCGAGCGGGCAGCACGCAGGTTGCTCGGTGACCTGCTCGTCGACGCCGGGCGCGTCACGGGCGACCAGCTGCGCGAAGCGCTCGCGCGTCAGTCGAACGAGCTCGTCTACGACGTCTTACGGTGGCCAGCCGGGCGCTTCGAGTTCCGCCGCGAGCCGCCGCCGCCGCTCGCCGAGAGCGCCAGACTCGCCCTCCCGGTCGCGTCGGTCGTGATGGAGGGGTTTCGGCGCGTGGACGAATGGCGGCTGGTCGAGACCGGGCTCGGCAGCTTCGAATCCGTGCTGCAGCAGGACCCGGCGGCCGTCGACGCGATCGATGTCGATCGGCTCGCCATGGCGGAGCAACGCCTCCTAAACATGGTGGATGGCGAGCGTACGATTCGCGAGATCATCGAGCAGAGTCACATGTCGAGCTTCGACGCCTGCAAGATCCTATTTCAAGTCCTCGAAGCGAGACTCGTGCGGCGGCGCGCCGCGTGAGCGCCGCCGAGAAGCGCGCCGGCCTGCTTCTGCGCGTCGATGGCGCACTTCGCTTCGTCCCAGCGGACGTTGCGCTGCGCGTGGGTCCACAGCCGCGCGTGACGCCCGTGCCCGGCGCGCCGCCGGACCTCTTGGGCATCGCGATGCACGAAGGGGCGATCGTCCCGGTGGTGGCGGTCGGATCGGAGGTCGGCGAGATGATTGTCTGCCAGTGCGCCGGAGAGGTGGTGGGCGTTGTCGGTGCCGAAATCGTGCGCACGGGTTTGTTCGACGTCGGGGCCGACCGGCCCGACACGATCGAGAATGAAGGGGAGACCGTGGACACGCTCGACCTGACGGCGATCTACGAGCGACTCCAGTCGGCTGCGCGGCCGGGACGCTGGGGGAGTTAGCGGCTCAAGGCCCGCCGATGTCACTCGATCCGGGCACGGAAAGCATCCTGGGCGCCTCCCAGGCGTCACCGAGGAAGGTGCGCCATTGCAGCGCGTATCGTCCGCGCACGAGCGACGTCAGCAATTCCCGTCCGCCCGGAGCCACCCAGGCGACGGCCACGCCGTCGATCCAGACGACACGCAGCTGATCGCTCGAATTGACGACGAGAAGCCCTGCCTCCGGAGTACCAGGCTGGGCGTCGGGAGCCGAGAGGGGCGCGACGTCGACGGGCGCACTTCGAAACGCCGCAAGGTCGGCTTTCGACACGAGCGTTTCCCCGGGCGGCACCGGCAGCGGGCTCGATTCGAAGGCCGCCGAAGGAGGAGGCGCGGCGAGGTCTTGCGCGACCAGGTCGGCACGCCGAGCGATGGACGTCACGTCGAACGTGAGCGCCCCCTGCGTCGTCCAGCGAAGCTCCGCGTGGAGCGGCATGTCGTCCGCAGCACACGCCGCAGTCGAAGGGGGTGCGTTCATGAGGTCGAGGAGCATGCGGCACACGAGCACGCCGCCCTCGCCCGCGTCCCGGAATGACGCGAGCTCGAGCACGGCCTTGGCGGCTCGGGTGGATATCTCGACACGACGAGTGCGAATGTTGAGACGTCGTACACCCTCCCCACGTGCGGAAACGCTCGCCGGCGAAAGAGGGGCCACGTCCAGGCGACGCTCGCCCAGCAGCGCCCGAAGGGCTCCGGGCTCTGCCACGCGGTAACTCTTGTCGCCGGGCCACATCACCAAGAGCCCGTACCGATCGTTGCGGGCCCGGAGCTCCGCGCCCTGGGGCAGCACGAAGCCCCCGGTAAGGACGAAGCGAGCGCGCGTCTGCGACGCGTCGATGGCCATATGCTCCTCGGTCTTGCGCCGGGCCGCCTCGATCGCAGAGAGGTTGATCTCGAGGCCCTTCGGCGGAGGTGCTCCCTCGCCGGTGCGGAGCACGGCCTGAACGGCGTACCCGGAGAGCTCCCTCGCGTCGTGCGTGGATTCTTTCGGCCCGAGATCGCGCGTCGTCTCGCGTGGAACGTCTGTCGCGAGCGGCCGATCGCTTCGAAGCGGCTCGGGCGGTGGGCCGGCGTCCGCCCGGACGTTCGTCGCGGTCGCTGGGACGTTCGCGAGCGGTGCGGGCTCCGCGCTGGCCTGGGGACTCGGCGCGGCATCCAGCGGATCGAACGCCGCTCCCTTGCAGGCGACCAGCGAGACCAGCGGGACGAGGAGGACGAGCGTCGCGGCGAAGCCTCCTGTCCCTCTGCGAGTCACGTAGGGCAATTGCATTCCCCAGCTCACCTGGCTGCCCAGACCCGCGCCGCCTGCGAAGCGAGCCTGGGTATGCTACTGGAGGCGCTCCTATGCCGCAGCGGGACCACTACGAGGTCCTCGGAGTCCGACGCGACGCCACCCCCGAGGAAATCAAGAGCGCGTTCAAGAAGCTTGCGGCCCAGTACCATCCCGACCGCAACCAGGAAGATCCGACGGCGCACGAGCGATTCAAGGAAATCAATCTAGCCTATCAGGTTCTTTCCGATCCGAACCGCCGAACGATGTACGACCGCATGGGCCACCGGGCGGAAGAGCCGGGCTCGCCGTTCGCGGCGAACGGCCCGTTCCCCGGGGGCTTCGTGGACATCGGCGACATCGCCATCGACGGGATTCTCGGAGACCTCCTCGGCGTATTCGGCGTCGGACGAGGCGACAAAGGAGACATCAAGCAAGAGCTCGAGATCTCCTTCGAAGAGGCCGCCTTCGGCTGCGAGAAGCAGCTGCGCTACGAGCGGATCGTCGCGTGCGCGGACTGCCGCGGCTCGGGCTCCTCGGCGGGGTCGGTACCGGAGGCATGTGGTGCGTGCGGCGGGCGGGGCCGCGTGCGGTTTCAGCAAGGGATCTTTCCGATCGCAGTCGAGCGAACGTGCTCCCACTGCCGCGGAACTGGGCGCAACGTTCGGCATGCGTGCGCGGCATGCCGGGGCAGCGGATTGGTCACGGCGACCGACACACTGGGGGTGACGATCCCGGCGGGCATCGAGCATGGCGCGACCAGGCTCGCTGGCGGCGCGGGGAACAAACCGAGACCCGACAAGACGGCGGGCGATCTCGAGATCACGATCGCCGTTCGCCCGCATCCGTTTTTCCGTCGCGTCGGCGACGACGTCGTGTGCACGGTGCCGGTCGCGTTCACCCACGCGGCACTGGGGGGAGACGTCGACGTGCCGACGCTCGACGGACGAGGCAAGCTTCGCATCCCGGCCGGGACGCAGCCGGGAGCTGTGCTGCGCATCAAAGGAAAGGGAATCCCGCACAAGGGCGGACTCGGTCGCGGCGAGCAGCGCGTCGAGGTCACGATCGAGGTTCCGACGAAGCTGACGTCGCGGCAGCGGCAATTGCTCGAGGAGCTCGCGCGAGAACTGGGCGAGGACTTCTTGCCCCAGCAAAAGACCTTCATGGGCAAGCTGCGCGACCTCTTCGGCTAGGCCGGCCCGGCGTAGGCGAACCGCACGAAGCTCTGGCGGCACGTGCTCAGGAGGAGCGCCCGTCGCGATCGGTACGGGGGGTGCAAGACGGAGACGGTATGCCTGAGATGGCCGAACCGTACGCTTCCGAGTTTCGGCGCCTGGTACGGATGGGCGCCGGCGCGCGCGACATTCATGCGGCGGGAGCCGACGTCGGCTTCGCCCGGCGCACAGCTTCGTCGGACGCGTTCGTGGCGCGCGAGATGTCGCGCATCGAGACGCACCGAAGAGCGACGTGCCCCATCCTCGAGGCGTTCGCGCCGCGATCGGCCCGCGTCCTGGACGTCGGTTGTTCGACAGGCGGCAGTACTGTGGCGATTGCGCTCTCGCCCGTCATCGCGCCCGAGGCTGTGGTGGGGTTCGACCTGGACGCTCTCAGCCTGCGCGCGGCGGAGGTCCGCGCCAAAGGGAACGGACTCGACCCTCGACGGATCACATTTGTCAGCGGGCGCCCCGGCGCGGGGCTTCCATTCGCGAGCGACGTGTTCGACTTGGTCGTGTGCGTGTCGGTGCTCGAGTTTCTCCCGACGGCCGAGGGGCGCCGAAGGCTTATCGAAGAAATGAAGCGCGTGGCGCGCCCGGGCGGACACGTCTTCGTCTCGACACCGAGCCCGCTGCGCCTGCGCGACGTTCACGCCAAACGCTGGTTGGGAGACGTCGTTCGCCGCGACGGCTTCCCGTGGGCGACCCCGCCCTGGGAGCTACGGGCGATGATCGCCGACTGCGAGCGCGTGCCGATCCACGATTGGGTTGTCGCACACGCACTGAACCGCGCCGGGCTACCGGGACGCGTGGTGCCGAAGACGCTGACCCGAGCCATCGCATGGGTGCACGCCTGGCAGAAGGTATTGGTCCGCAAGCCGGAGCACCGCAGCGGGCCTCGCTCGTCCGCCGTGTGCAGCACCATCGTCTGCAAACCCTCGCCCATTGGTGCCACGACCCAACCGGATGGCTCACACATCTGTGACCCACGCTGAGCAACGAGCACACCGTTCGGCCAAGCTAGCGCCGCTGCAGGTCGGCAACGACGCAATGGTGGTCGGAAGCGAGCGATCGGCCCACTTCGAATCGCACGAATCGCAGCTCATCGCTCGCGAGGATCCGGTCGATCCGCATCCACGGGTATCGGTCCGTCGGAAACGTGTACCCGAGTCCCCAGCCCGCCTTCGTGAAGCCGTCTTGGTAACGCGACAGGTACCGGTGCAAGACGAAGCTCAAGCCGGGGAGGTTGGTGTCACCGGCGATCACGACCGGGTCGGTTTCGCCGTCGGCGGCAGCCGAAAAGGACTGCACCTGCAGCGTTCTGAGGCCGCTGTTTCCTTGGAAGACCGCCGAGCTGGCCGGTGACAGCAGCCGCCCCGACAGGAGCTCTCGCCGAAGCCCGTGCCCGCGCAGGGAATAGAATATTTCGCGCGGCGACAGCGGGTGAACGTTGTAAAAGACAATGCGCCCGAGCGGCGTCTCCAGCACCTGTCGAACGAAACGCGGCGATCGGTGTCTACCCTCGTAATCGAGCTTTTCCGGATCGCTGATGGACAGAACCGGATACTTGGAGGCGAGGACGAACTGGTTGGCTTCGTCGACTGTCGGGAAGCGAGCGCGAAGCAGCGTGTCCAGGGGCTCCAAGTCGCCGACCTCCTGGAGAAACACGATATCCGGAGACAGACGGTCGATTTCTTCGACGATCGCATCGACCCCGCCGTTCCCCGAGTTGATGTTGTAGCTGAGCACGCGAAGAACGGGTT
Source organism: uncultured Polyangiaceae bacterium (assembly GCA_964531095.1). GTDB lineage: Bacteria > Myxococcota_A > Polyangia > Polyangiales > Polyangiaceae > Palsa-1150. The sequence continues at coordinate 118,177 of CAZHED010000003.1, forward strand.
CGCCCGGAGAGCGCAGGGCCGGCCATGGCAATACGAAGCCCATCAGCGGGAAAACGAGCAAGAGAAGGGCGGCGACCTGCGTCCAGAGGAAGCGGCGCAACCCTGTCGCCAGGAGCGCGATCACGATGACCGGGAGCGGCGCCGCCAAGACGACCCGCGGAAGATAAAGGCCGACACCGGTCACCCACCACTGCTCACCCACCCACCGGAGTAAGACCGTCACACCGAGAAGGAGCGCCGGATAAAGCGACGCGATGGCGACTAGCATCCATTGTCGGCGCTTCACGGAAAGCCGCGCCCCCGAGCGGTTGGCTCAGGGAGCCGCGCCCCTCCCGCGTCCGCCTTGTGCTTGCTGTCCAGTCGCGAGGACGAGACGTGGCTGCGGGAAAGCGCGGTCCGAGTGCCCGTTGTGGCTTCCTCCGCCATGCGGGAGGGCATATACTGGCCGACGATTGGGAGAGGTGCATGGAGCCGAAGACTCTCGTGACCGGAGGTGCGGGTTTCTTGGGGTCGCACTTGTGCGATCGGTTGATCGCGCGCGGAGACGACGTTCTCTGCGTCGACAACTTCTTTACGGGCGCGAAGCGAAACGTAGAGCATCTGCTGCGAGAGCCGCGCTTCGAGTTGATGCGACATGATGTCACGTTCCCGCTCTACGTCGAGGTGGAGAAAATCTTCAACTTGGCGTGCCCGGCTTCGCCCGTTCACTACCAGTTCGATCCCGTGCAGACCACGAAGACGAGCGTGCACGGCGCCATCAACATGCTGGGCCTGGCAAAGCGCGTGCGGGCTCGCATCCTTCAGGCGTCGACGTCGGAGGTGTATGGGGACCCCGAGGTCCATCCTCAGACCGAGAGCTATTGGGGGCGTGTCAACTGCATCGGGTCACGGAGCTGCTATGACGAAGGCAAGCGCTGCGCCGAAACGCTGTTTTTCGATTATCAGAGACAGCACGCTTTGGACATCAAAGTCATCCGCATCTTCAACACCTATGGACCGCGCATGCATCCCAACGACGGGCGCGTGGTCAGCAATTTCATCGTGCAGGCCCTCCGCGGCGAGGATGTGACCATCTACGGCGATGGCTCGCAGACGAGGTCGTTTTGCTACGTCGATGATTTGATCGACGGGATGCTGCGCATGATGGACTCGGAGAAAGGCTTTCATGGCCCGGTCAATATCGGCAATCCCGGCGAGTTCACGATGCTCGAGCTCGCCGAAAAGGTGCTTCGGCTGACCGATTCGCGGTCGCGCCTCGTTCACAAGCCGCTGCCACAGGACGACCCGAGGCAGCGCAAGCCCGACATCACCCTTGCGAAGGCCAAGCTCGATTGGCGGCCCACCGTGGCGCTCGAAGACGGACTCAAGGAGACTATCGCCTATTTCAGGAAGATCGTCGCGAGCTGAGGAGCGCCGGACGGGATGTTCGTAGACCTCGCGATTGCGGCCCTGTCGCTCCCCGTTCTCGCTTGGACGGGATATCTCGCGATGCTCGCGCTGCTGTCGCGCGCGAACCCGGTGCCGCCGTACCCGAGCCCCCCCAAGAGTCGATTCGACGTCGTCGTGCCCGCACACGACGAAGAGGCGGGCATTGCCGGGACCGTAGAGAGTGTGCTGGCGCTCGACTATCCCCGCGAGCTTTACCGCGTCATCGTCGTCGCGGACAACTGCCGGGACTCGACCGCAAAGCGCGCGGAGCAAGCGGGCGCACTGGTGATCGAGCGCCATGACCCCTCGCGTCGTGGCAAGGGATACGCGCTCGAGCACGCGTTCGAACGTATCCTCGCGGAGAACGTCTCGGATGCGATCGTCGTCATCGACGCCGACACGAAAGTGTCGCCGAATCTGTTGAAAGCGTTTGACGCTCGCCTCGAGGCCGGGGCTTCTGCAGGGCAGGCCGAATACGGCGTGGCCAATCGCGCGGCCTCCTGGCGAACACGCCTCATGCACATCGCGCTCACTCTGTTTCATGACGTGCGCTCCCGTGCCCGCGAGCGGCTGGGAGTCTCGGCCGGTCTGCGTGGCAACGGGATGCTCTTCGCGACGCCGCTGCTTCGCGCGGTTCCGCACGACGCGTTCTCGATCGTCGAGGACGTCGAATACGGAATCAAGCTCGGCCTGTCCGGTCACCGCGTCCATTACGTTGGCGAAGCGCGAGTCCTGGGCGAGATGGTGAGCGGGAGCAGCGCGGCCCGCAGCCAGCGCAGGCGCTGGGAAGGCGGGCGATGGTTGCTCGCGCGACGCCACGCGGGTCGCTTGCTCGCGGTCGGCCTCCGCCGAAGGAGCCTCGTAATCCTCGATCTGGCGGCGGACTTGCTCGTTCCGCCACTCAGCTACGTGGGCTTCGCGACGATCGCCGGTGTCGTTGCGTCGGCCGCTCGGGTTGCGCTCGGTCGTGGCGCCTTCTGGTCGCTCGCACCCTGGTGCGTCTGCGCCTTGTTCTTCGCGGTGTACGTGGGGCGGGGCGCCTGGCTGGCCCGGGTCGGTCCTCGTGTCGCTCTCGATTTGCTATGGGCTCCCGTCTACATGGTCTGGAAGGTCGCGCTCGCCCTTCGCGCTTCGCCGTCGGGCGAACGAGAGTGGGTCCGCACGGCGCGGGAGGCGAAGAAGCCTTGATCGCCACAGGCCACGGCCTCCGAAAGGTTCGCGAGTCCTGGCGTGCCATGGGGCGGGCGGTGCGCGCCGACCACGCCATGCTGCATCACTACGATTCCAAGTACGAGGTAGACGGGAGGCACCGTCCCGTGGCGGTCGCGCGCGACCTGGTGACCCGGGTGGGATTCCAGATGCTCGTCGCATGCCGATTCATGCACTTCTGCGCGGAAACCGGCGTTCCCCTCGCGCCGCAAGTCGCGTCGCGCCTGATCCGTCACCTTTACGGCGCGGACATTCACTGGGAGGCGGATCTCGAGCCGGGAATCGTAATCGTTCACGGAATGGGCTTGGCGATCAGTCGTGCTGCCCGAGTCGAGCGCGGCGCGATCCTCTTTCAAAACGTCACCTTGGGGTTGGGCATCGACGCCGAGAGCCGCGCGACGGGGGCACCGGTGGTCGAGCGCGATGTACATATCGGCCCGGGAACGATGCTGGTCGGTCCCATTCGGGTGGGTGCACGGTCCAAGATCACTGCTAACTGCTTCGTGCGCACCAGCATTCCCCCGGACTCGCTGGTCGAAGCGCCAACGCCGACCGTCTCCGTCCGAACGCGCGCGAGCGCTCGCTCGCCGTCCGACGACGGCTCATGACGTGCGCTACGGCCCTATTGCCGAGTGAAGCCGCCTCGTGAACCCCACGAGCGCGCTCACCATCGGCACGTTGAGGGTCGACTCGGTCACCCGCGACGAAGCCATCGACGCGGTCGAGGCGCTGGTGCGAGGGGGCGAAGGCGGCGCCGTGTTCACGCCAAACGTCGACCACGTGGTGCTCGCCGACGGCGACGCGCGCATGCGAGCCGCCTACGCTCGCGTGAGTCTGTCGCTCGCGGATGGAATGCCGCTGGTCTGGGCGTCGCGCTTGTTGGGACACGCGGTCCCGGAGAAGGTGTCCGGCTCGGATATGGTTCCACGGGTTCTGGCGCGTGCTGCGGAGCGCGGGTGGCGCGTTTACTTTCTCGGCGGCGCTCCGGGTGTTGCGGCTCTGGCGCGCGACAAGCTGCGAGAAGCCCTTCCGCGACTCCAGGTCGTCGGCGTCGACGCCCCCCGAATCGATATCGACGAACCGGCGACCTCGCAAAGCGCGCTGCTCGAACGCATCCGGGCAGTCAGCCCGCACCTGGTGCTGGTCGCGCTCGGAGCGCCCAAGCAGGAGATCTGGATCGATCTCGTACGAGACCACCTTCGCCCGGCGGTCCTGTTCGGCGTCGGCGCGTCACTCGACTTCGTGGCCGGCACGATACCGCGCGCACCGCCATGGATGTCCGACTGGGGGTTCGAGTGGCTCTTTCGCCTGACCCGCGAGCCGAGGCGCCTCTGGCGCCGCTACTTGGTGCGGGACCCCAAGTTCGTTCTGATCGTCGGCCGAGGCCTGTGGCACAAAGCCGCGAGAAGACCGTAATCGGTCCGCCAACACCCGCGCGGGGGGGGGCCCGAGAGAAGACGGGGCTCGTTCGATTTGCCTCCAAAGGTCGCCGGAAATCGAGGAATTTTTGAGATATCCTACCGAGATGCTCGAACCCCGAGAAGCCGTGCCGAGAGAGCGCCTTCTCGTTTCGACAGTCCGCACACCCGAAGAGCTCGCAGCCCTCGCTGGAGAGTGGACGCAACTGCACGAGCGGGCGAGACTTGCGCTGCCCTTCGCCCTTCCCGAATGGCTCGCGACCTGGTGGGAGACGTTTCGCCAGGATCATCGCCTGATACGCGACTCGCTGCACATCAAAGTCGTGCGGCACGGGTCCGGGGAGCTCGCGGGGGTCATCCCTCTCATGCTTACCGAGCGTCCTTCGTTCGGACCGCTCCGCGTGCGAGCTCTGAGCTTCCTGGGCGCGGACGAGTACATCACCGAGCAGCGGGTGGCGCTCGTCGACCCCAATAGCGAAGCCGAAGTCGCTCGGGCGCTTGCCGCGCATCTGTTCGCCGAAGATACGTGGGACTGGATCATGTGGGAGGGGCTGGACCCCAAGTCCGCGTTCGCGACGACGCTGCAAGCGGTGATGCCGCTTCGCTGGGGGCACACCGAGACGGGCAACGTGCTCCACCTGCCTCCCACCTGGGCGGAGTTCAAGACCGGCCTGAAGCGCAACATCAAGGAGTCGCTGCGCCGCTGCTACAACTCCCTCAAGCGCGACGGTCTGACGCCTCGACTGGTCGTCGCAGAGACGGCCGAAGACGTGCAGAAGGGCCTCGACCGATTCTTCGCGTTGCACGCGATGCGCGCCGATCAAACGGACGGAATCGCCCACCGGAATCGATTCGAGGGCGAGCGGGCGCAGACTTTTCTCCGCACCGTGTGCGCTCGTCTCTCGAAGCGGGGCGTGCCTCGCGTATTTACTCTCCACATCGGCGATGCCGTCGTGGCCTGTCGTATCGGCTTCATGTTGCCGGACTGTCTCTACCTTTATTACTCGGGGTTCGATCCGGCATGGGGCAAGTACAGCGTCATGACGACGACGGTCGCCGAAGCCATCAACTACGCGATCGATCAGGGGCTCCCCCGGGTCCACCTCTCGATGGGCATGGACGTGGCGAAGGCGCGGTGGGGACCGGAGACGCCCGCGTTCACGCAAGCTCTGTCGGTGCGCGCCAACTTGTACTCACGATCGGCGGCGAAGCTCTACACCTGGGCACAAGAGCACCGGGAGGTCGTGCACAACCTGGCCGGCATTCTTCCCAAGCGGCGATTCGACTGAGCGTGCGGCCAGGTTTGGCGTGTCTCCCGCGCCGTGCGATCGCGTAGAGCGCGCTGGCAAGCGCCCTCGGGTCCGCGCTCGCCCCAGATCGCGCAGCTCTTCGTCGTCTACCGCTCGAGATTGCCGGCCATCGGCTGCGCGAAGTCCATTCGCAGGACCGTGATGGACCACGGCGGCAGCGGTTCGTCGAATGCCGTTGCAGGGCTCCGCACGGCCTCTTTGGCGGCGAACCCCGGCGCGCCGCGCGTGTACACGTAGGCCTGCCGCGACAAGACCGGGCCACATGCCCCGACGTCGAAGTCGGCTATCAAGGCCGTATCGGGCGACATGTTGATCGCGACCGCGACGAGCTCCTTGCCTTCTTCGTCACGCGAGGCAAACAGGGATGCGCCTTCGGAAGACGTCGTACGCAGGTACCAGTCGAGGAAGTGCCCGCCCTTTCCGTCGAAGTTGCGGTATGCGAGAAACCCTTGAATGCTCGGTGATCCCGGAGGGGGAAGGGTCCAATAGAAGGCCGACGTCACACCGAACTGGGCGAATCGCCCGAGCGCCTCGGCCGTCGCCAGGGCACCAGTGATGTGCGCCTCGCCGCCGAAGTTCCACTCGCCGATCGAGATTCCACGCCCGGGATAGTTCTTGTCGACCCACTCCTGCATCCTCGGCAAAAGGCGAATGGGCTCGTTGATCCACGACTCGTCGACGTAGGTAGGATCCCAAAGGCTCCGCGTCGAACGCAGGCGCAGCGCCGCCGTGATCGGATCCGACTCGTCGCTGTAGACTTTGTTCGCCTGCGGGTAATAGTGGAGGTCGAGCACGTCGAGAACACGTACACCGGTCTTTTGCTCGTGTTCGTGTAACTTGCCGAGATACCATTCCACGAGTGGCACGTCGCCGTGCGCGCGGCGATCGGGCTTGCGGTCGAAGCCGGCGGCCGCGTCCTTCGCTGAAAAGAAATAATTCGGCCATCCCCACTCGGCAGGTCCGGCGATGATCGCTTCGGGGTCGGCCTCTCGAACGGCGGTGCCATACTGGATAGTCCGGTCGAGAAGCTCGTCGTAGCCGAGCGGGTCCGGCCGCACGTCGCGGTGCGTCGTGTTCCAAATCATCGGCTCGTTGTCGAGAATGTACTGGTCCACGCTCCGCTTGCCGATCTTCGCGTCGTTCGCGCGAATGGCGGCCACCCACCGCTTCAACCACTCCGGCGGCGCGGGAACGCTGGTGCGACCCGGAGGTCCGGGAGGGATCTTCGCGCCCGACGGCGCTCGCTTCGTGCCGTCCCCGGCGTCCGGGCGAGAGGGATCCGTCTTGCCTTGCGGCCCGTAGACCGAGACGGGAAACGAATAGGACGTCGAGTCTTTCGCCACCCACCCCAGAATCGGAACCGTCAGCGCGGTCTCCTTTCCGTGCGCGACGTTGTTCGCCAAAAACCGCGCGTAGTCGTCGGCCTCGTCGTTCTCGAAGAACCAGTCGCTGGCTCTGTTTGCGACGTGGAGCTCCCAGTTGTATCGGCTCATGCCGTTGCCGCCCCACCGGTGAATGACTGCGCCGAAGTCCGCGGCGATCTGGGTCGCGTCGACACCTGCGATGCCGTAAATGGCGCGGCTTATGCGCGTGGCCTTCGCCTCGCACGCGATCCGCATGGGCGCCGAGTTGCCGGGCGCTGAGGGAAACGCGACGCGCGCTCGCGATCCGCCTTTGATGAGACCGATCTTGTCGAGCAGCACCCAGTCCGTGCCGAATGGCCGGAACGAATGAAACACGACACGCTCGAACGGAATCCTGTCCGGGTTCAGCTCGTTCATCGGGATGACGACCAGCGCCCAGCCGTCGCCCAGGTCCGTTCGGTGATCGGGCGAGACTTTGACGGCGCCGAGGGGGGAACCGCTTCGCGGGTCCAGTCGAACCTCGAGAAACTCCCCTTCTCCGATCGGAGCCTTCACTCGAAACGCTACGCCGCCGTAGTCGCCGGAAAGCGCGGGCTTGGACAGGATCCAGTCGCCGTCGTTGTCGAACCGGACCCTCGCCGGTTGGTTCTTCGTCGCCTCGTACGGCGCGTGGCCGGAGCTGTGCCAGCCGGCCGCCAAGCCCCCCTCGTAAATGGGCTCTGCGACCTCTGGCGCGGCCTCGTCGACGGCAACGGCCGAGAGTCCGGATGCTCTCGCGCCGGACCCCGAGTGACCGGCACAGTTTGCGGAAAGTGTCGCGACGCAAACGCTCGAAACGGCGACGAAGAGCTTCATCACGTCGAGGCGTTCTTTATCGCGGGTCCTTCGGCGGAGCTCCGTTCGCGCGGTTCGCCCCGAGGAGGATCGAGCCGAGAATTCGCTCGCGACCGATCTCCTTGATCGTTTGCTCGGCCGCCCGAAACGTGGTCTTGCCCAGGTTGACGCAAAGGACGACCGCATCGGCTTCGCGCGCGACGGGCGCGGAGGTTGGGTTCTCGAATATCGATCGCAAGGCGATGACGACGCGCGCTCCAGTGTCCGCTTGCTCGCGCACTTCGCGGATATGATAGTCGACGAGCCTCATGCTGAGGTCGCGCAGGTCGCACACGACCGAAGGCTGTCCGCGATAGCGCCACGACAGCTGGGCGAAGAGCGCCGCGATCGGCAACGTGTCGGTCGAGTCGCTGGCGCTGACGACGGCGAGCGAACGCCACCCCCGACGCTCGGCCGCGAGCCACAGTCGCTGCAGACGCACGTCGTCCCAGGCGCTCGGCGCGAGGGCGCCGGGCGCAAGGACTGCAAGGGAGGAGGATGGATCGGATTTCACGGGGAACCCATCAGTCTTGATCGCTTCCCGATGCGGCGGGCACGGCGAAAGACTACCCGTTTTTTGGGCGCGCGGCGGAGGCAAGTCGGGGACGCCTTCTTTTCCGCCACCCCAGGTCCGAGATCGGGTCCGAGGTCGTCCGCCATCTCAAACGGAACGATCGATCTCGCCCAATACCTCGAGCTTGAGCCGCCGCCGCACCTGCCAGGGCTCGAGGACCCGCCCGCCCAAGACGTCGGAGAGTGCCGCGAGCAGGAAGGCCAACACACCCGCGCCGACCACGGAAGCGAACCCCACAATCTGCGCGATCGGCTTCTTGGGCTTGCTGGGCAGCTCGGCGGGCGAAAGAATCGTGTAGCGATATTTGTAGGCTCTTCGCATGATATCGAGCTCGACGTTCGCGGCGTCGATGCGCGCCACGGACGATTCGTACGCTTCGATGGCCGACTGGAGCCTGGACTGGGCAAGGCGCGTCGGTCCATCTTCGACCCCGGGGCGGACTTGGAGGGCATTGGGGAGCGCAGGAGACGGGGACGTTTCCGCCGTGGCGTGCTGCCCGAACACCGGGGGCGCAGGTGGCGGCGGCGGAGCGGCGACCGACGCGCTCGGCGCAACGGCGGCGACCTGCGCGGAGAGGGACCGCTCTTCGTCTCTCAGCCGAAGCAGCTCGGGAGAAGGCTGCCCCATGGCGTCGACCTTCTGCTGCAGCGCGATGACCGTCGGATGCTTCGGCATCATCGTGAGCTGCGCCTGAGCGAGCTGCTGCTTGAGCGAGTCCAGCAGCACCTGCCGCTCTTGCTCGAGCGCTCGGATCTTGAGGCGCACTTCCTCGAGCGCCAGCGACACGCCGGGATCCGCCGCGGGCGTGCCGGCGCTCGATGCACCGTTCGGCCTCGGGGCAGACGCGACGTATCCCCGCCACGCCGGCGCGGCCGCCGAGAGCTGCGGAGGGGGAGGCGCGGCGGCGGCGGCCTTCTGGTATTCCACGAGCGCGGCCTGGACCTTCTCGTCCCCGGCTTTCGCGTGTTCTTGAAGCACGGCGATGCTGTCGTTGATCACCGCGAGGTCGCTGTCGTAGCGCGCCTCCAAGAAGTTCTTCTGCAGGAGCGTCGCAATGTCGAACGCCATCTGGGGGTTTGGCCAGTCGACGGTGATGACGAGGGTGGTCTCGTCGGCGAAAATGTCGACCTTCCTCTCGAGGGTTGCGACCAATATGCGCAGCTTGTCGTCGTCGGACGGCGGGCCGAACAGCCATGTGACAACCCAATCTTTCAAGCGCAAGGCCGGCGCGCGCGCCTCGTCGAAGCGGTCGGCGAGGTCTGCTTGCTTGACGAGCGCTACCAGATTGTCGTGGCGCATGATCATGCTCGCCACGTTCTTCGTGGGTTCGTCGACTCGATTCATGTCTTGATTCGAGCCGCTGAGGGTGCGCATCCCCGAAGACGCTTGCGCGAGGATTTTGACCTGAGCGCTATACGTCTTCGGCATCGTCGCCGCGGCCGTGAGCCCCAGACCGGCGACGATGAGAAACGTCATCACGGCGAGCGTTCGGTGCCTTCGGCCCGCACGCACCACGAAGCCGGCCAGCTCCTTGACCTTCTCGAGGTCTAGCCCCTCCTCGTCGTCTTGCTCGGCGGCGGCCCGGTCTAAGCTCGCATTGAGATTCTGTTCGTCCATGGGGGGGGCCCGGTGTGATAACGACGGCGGCTGCGACGGCAACGCTAGAACCGCGTCGGTGGACCGCGAAGCGTCAGGGCAGCGTACGCGAAGGCGGACCAAAGGGTGCCATAGACTTTCTGGTCTTGCAAAAGCGCCTCGGCGCCGACCGTGAAGTCGACCTGACGATTCAGGTGGAAGATCGCGTCGGCCGATCCCGTGAAAAGATAGGAAACGGGGTACGGGTCGTTGCCCCCCACGCTGCGTAGGCCGTTGACACTCGTACGCAGCGTCACGGCGGACGAGGTCCGATCGGTCACTTCCGCGCGTGCCTCGATGCGCTCGCTCGCGATGCCCGTTCGAACGTCGACCACCGGACCGAGCTCGGCGGATACGACGAAATCGCTCGTACCGCGAGCGCCATAGGCATACGAAAGCGCCGCGAGAACCACCGGATAGAGGACCGTATCGACCACGCCGGGTGCGTCGACGTCATAGAGGGCCATTCCGCCGCCGAGAGAGAGAGTCGTCGTGGGCCACAGTCGCCGCCGAAGCGTTTCGTCCACTTGAACGTCTTCGACCCGCTCGTGACAGATTCCCAATGTGGTCGGCGGCAAAGGCGGAGTCGGCTGCCGAGGCGAGGTCGGCGCGACCGCTGGCGCCGGCGCAGAAGGCGGCGGACACCCACCGGTGGTGCTGATCTCCTGCGCGATGGCCTGCGTGGTCAGAGTGTCGCGCCGGGAGAGGTCGTACGCGAGGGACGCGCTGACGCGCGGACCGTACTCCTCTGGAAGGTAAAGGCGCGAATTGGTATCGGCGCCCCCGTCTACGATGTAGGTGGCCGAGAGCGACAAGAGGCTACGGCGACCGAGGCGTTGGCCCAGCGTTGCGTCGGTGAACGAGCTACCCAGGGTGAGGGTCGATGGGGCCGGGGCGGTTGTCGGGGTGGGTGGCGGCTGCCCTGGGGGCGCGGGAAGGGTGGCGATGTATGCCGAGTTGATCTGCCCGTACGAGGCTGCTTCGGTCAGGGTGAAGGTGGTCCAGCGATCGTGCCATGCCGCAACGACGCTGCCGAATTGGAAGATTTCTAGATCGAGGCTCGCTCCGAGGTCCGGGAGGAACGTGATGAGGTCCGGGAGCGTGAACGACGCCGAGTAGCTGAGCGCGTAGGCGGAGCGTCGATCGCTCAGGGTGGCGGTCGCCGAGGGAATGGTGGAAAGGTCGAGACCACCCTGGACTGGTTGCGCCTGCGGCTGCTGGTCGGAGGAGAGCTGTTGAGTCGCTCGCGCTCGGACCGTCGTTGTGTCGAGCAGCTCGAGCGTGCCCGCGTACTCGGCGGCCAGGACAGCAGTGGCTATCATGGATGCGCGAGCTGCCCGCTACTCGACCTCGACGACGTCGCCGCCGCGCAGCTGGAACTCGCCCGCGCGTCCGAGGTTGCGGGTGACGGCCTCGTACGTGAATCGGATCCGCATCGGCGCCGGTCGATCGCGCACCACGAAGATGCTGCTTCGGGACGCGTATTCGGTGAGGCCGCCGCCGAGGGCCAAGGCATGGGCAATTCGCAGATCCTGCGCGAGGGCGTACCCTCCTGGTCGCGCGACTTCGCCCAGCACCAGCACAGTCGGCGGCTGCGATTCGTCGATGTTGACCACGACACTCGGCGACACGATGAAGTCTTTGAGCCGGCCTTCGAGCTCGGCGCGCAGCGCTCCGGGGCGCTTTCCGGCGGCAAAGACCTCGCCGATGAGAAGGAGCGCCACCCGGCCGTCGGGGCGCACACGCTGGTGCGTCGCCATTTCTTCGTGACCGAGCACGTGGATATTGAGCACGTCACCGACGTCGATGAGGTACTCGTTGGCCGACATCAGCTTGTCCTGTGGAAGCTGGTCGAACCAGACGTATTGGCCGGACCCCGAGCAAGCGGCAACGACGCCGAGCACCGCGAAGCCTGCCAGACCTACCCCGAGCCGGCGCGCAAACGAGACCATTCGTATCGTGCGCTTTTACCGCTCAGCAACACGGTGCGCAAGGGCGGGCGCTTGTTTCGCTCGCGCGTCCGCGCATTTTAGGTCGGCTCACGCTGGCACGCTGGCGCGCGAGCGGACCACCGCCGGAACGCCGACAGCGGTAGCTCCGGCCGGTACGTTCGAAACGACGACCGCGTTCGCGCCGATCGCCGCGCCGTCGCCGATCGTGATGGGGCCCAGAATCCTCGCGCCCGCCCCGATGACCACGTCGTTTCCGATGCGCGGGTAGCCCTTCCAGTCGATGGTTCCGACGGTGTTTCCGCCGAGGAAGACTACCCGGTCACCGATGCGCGCGTCGCCGCCAATCACAACGCCCACGGTGTGCAAGAAGACGACCCCTTCTCCCAGCTCCACGTCGCCGCCAATCTCGATCCCGAAGAGCGCCGTTTGCGCGCGGCGAATGAGGCCCCCGGCCAGGGGAATGTGCCAGCGCCGTCCGGCTTGACGTAGGCGTGACAGAAGGAGGACCTGCGATCCATCGTGGGAGAGGGTCGTCGCGAGCTCGCGGACGCCGACATTGCCCTCGTTGAACCAGCGCGCGATCGCGACGGCATCACGAACGATTTCCCGAACGACCTGCATCTCGCCTTACCGTTTCTCCCTCGGCTCTCGCTCGCCAGTCGTCCCATGGTTCATGAGCGGAGGCCATGAGCACGTCCAGGATCCCCGAGTTCGAGTTCAGCGCGAGCGGAACGCGACCTGCAATCGAGCGCCTCGGCCGCCGGGTGCTCGAGAATTCGCATCGCCGCTTTGTTGAGTGCCGGTTCCATGCGCCTCTTCTACCTCCTTGGGTCTCGCCCTGTGATCTCGGTTCGACCCGTCACACCAGAGCGACTCCACACCGCGCCTCGACTTTAGGGAAGAGCGTACTTGACGATCCCCTGAGCGCCGCTGCCGTCATTCAATTGCGACGCGAAGAGAAGAACGCTCCCTGAGACGGCAAAGGCATGCGCGTTCGAGCTCTGGGCGACGCATACCCTCCGGCCTTGCCCCCCCGCGCTGCGCTTTCCCAAATAGAGAAGAGTGGTCAGGTTGCTCGGGATGCCCGTGGGAGAGACGTCTTTGAACGCGTGAACGTGAAGGACGAAGCCGTCCGCTCCGTAGGGAGCGCCGAACTCCGGCTCGAGGGTCCAATCGTCGACGATCTGCGCGGACCGCGTCGCGACGGCCGGCAGACCGTAGAGGGACGTCTTGGGGAAATGGCCCGCGGCGTCACCGCCCGGATGGGCCGTGTAATAGACGGTGACTCCGTCGGTCGCTAGGGCGGCCTTGTCGACGGACGCGACCCGCAGCGAAGGGTTTCCGCCGCCCGTTGAAAGCGAGACGAGCGACCAAGTCGTTTCTTCGAAGGGCGGCTTTTTGGCCCCGGGAGCGAGCGGCTTTTGGGAAGTCTCGTTTCGCTGAAAGAAGAGGGTCTCCCCCGCCTTCACGAGGTGTTGAAGCTCTCGCTCGGACGTGTAGAGAGTCTCTGCCTTTGCATCGGAGGGGCCCAAGCGGCGTACGGACCACGTGGTCTTGCCTCCTCCGCTGATGGTCGCGCCCGCGATGTCCTTCTCGACGAAATAAAAACTCTTGCCGTCGAACGTCGCTTGCTGAGCGGCCTCGATGCGCCCGCGGTGGATGTTGTTGAAGATCGTGGGAAGGGTATCGCCCCCACCGGACTTGTCCGACGTTGCGTCGGCGAACGTCTTCCACGCGCCGCCGCTCTTGGGCATCGCGACGAAGGCGGGCGAGCCGGTCGGTTGAGCGACGAGATCCTCCCCGATAACCCACATCGGGCCGTTCCCTCCAGGGGGGTTCTTTCCTATGACGCCCGGGGTTCCACCTGCCAGGGGCACGCGGAACGTCTCTCGAATCGTACGAAAATAAACGCTCTCGCCGTCCGTCGCGAGGCCTCGAATCATGTCGTCGCTGTAATGCGCGAAAGGCGCTACGACGGCAGGCGCCAAACAAGGGCCGGCGCTCGGCGCTCCGGCGTCAGAGTCCCCGTGAGCGGAGCCTGCTTCGCGAGAACTCGTCGCGGAGTCTCCCGGCGACGGCTCAGAGCGGTGGCAGCTCGAGAGCGCGAGGGAAAGAGCGAAGACCGAGGCGTCAAGACGAGATTTCGTCGTTGCCTTCTTGGTGTTGAGGTTCGGCGACTCGGAACCGGCGGTCGGTGCAGGGCCCATTGGCGCTCCTTCGACGCGTATAGTAGACGGCCGCGCCGTCAGCGTTGAAGCGGGATTCCCGCACGGCTGCAAGGGGGCGGCGGTTCGTCGTCTGGAGGCGAACGTGCCGGAAGATTCGCTCCTCGTCACCGATGCCTTAGGGACGAATGCGATGCCGCGGAGCTCGTGGATTCCACGTCATCAGGTCCACCGCCCGTCGCCTGAGAGCGGAGCCGCATCCCAGATCGGGCGCGAAGCCCACTTGGCCGTTCTGTCGGTCGATGACCGTGACGAACGACGACAAGAACGCGTCACCCAGAATCGCTCCCTCGGTCGCCCCGCCCTCGCCCATCGCCAGACAAAACTGACCTTGGCCTGTATCCATGAGATAGGACTGCGTGGGATTGACCGTAAGGGCGAAGTCGGGTGCCCCCGGATTGGTGCTCGGTACCTTCACCGCCATCGCGGGAAGCGCGGCGTCCACGTCAGCCGCAGTGGCCCCATTGGCCCGCACGCACCCATTCGCTCTCAGGGCCGTCCGCCCAAACAGCGAGGTGAACCCGCTCGACCCGTTGATCGCCGAAAGAATCGCATTGAAGACTTTGGCGGGCACGTAGAAGAGGCTCGTTCCCGTATCCAAGATCGGGCTCTCGAAGTCGGCCGTGTGGAGCCCAAGGCTCGTTCCCCCCATCAGGACATCGTCCACGTTGATGGCGTAAAAGGCGTTGGTTCTGCTGATCGGGAGGAGCGGCGTGTACTGCACAGGCGCTCCTGCGGCCGTCGCGTCGAAGCCGCCCAGCCACATCGTCCCGTTCTTCGCGCAAAGCTCGAACGCGAGCACGGGCGATACTCCAACCGCCGTCTCCAGAGCAAAGTAGGTGTCCGTCCCTCTCAGTTCGAGCAGCGTCGATCCGAGCCCCAGGATCCCCTGGAATTGTACTGATCGGAAGAATTGGCGTTCTGCCTGGATAGACAGGAGCTCAAGCTGCACGGTTGGCATGCCGTGCCCCAGCGCCACCGTATCCTGGAAGACTTCCCCATTGAGCGCGCTGCCGTCGCCGTAGACGGTGGATGCCATCTTTTGCAGATCGGTCGCCGTAGCCGATGGCTGGTATGTGGGAGAAACCCCCGCCGCCGCGCAGCTTGTGCAGCCCTGGCCGGCGACGGCAGACGTGGCGGAACCGGTGTCGATATCCATCGCGAAGGTCTGGTCGCCGACGGTCACTTGGGCGGTGTAATAGGTCCCGTCTGGCGTCGAGAGCGGGATCGCGGCCAGCGGCACCCCCGCTTCGGCATGCGCGTCGGGAGTCCCTGCTTCCGATCCCCCGACCGACGTCGGGCCCGGCGCGTTCTCGCCTGCCTCTGACGCCCTCCCGTCCGAGCTCGATCCGGAGTCGGCGGCGGATCCGCCTCGGTCACGCGCCGTGGCAACGTTACCTCCGTCCGACGAGGTGCCGGTCGATGCCGGGCTGCTCGTCCCTTGGGCCCCGGTGCTTCCTCCGCGCATTCCCCCCAGGGGCTGCCCGCCAGCTCCGCCGGCGGAGCAGGCAGCAACGAGCGCCATCGCGCTGGCGAGTGGCCCGGTCGAAATGATGGACGCCGTGCGCGTTTGGCAAACCTTCGAGGCCATCGTGGGTCACTTTGCCGGAGCCACGCGTAACGCAACGGCAACTGACACTTGCCATGAGGACTATGGATCGTCGATCAATTCGCGCGTGAACCCGTGGTCCTTACGGACAAGACGAAATCGTACAGCCAAGGCGTTCGGAAAAGGCGTGTCCAGCACACTTACAGAAAGATCAACGCGACCAATCGGGTGGCCGCGAGCCTCTTCGCGGAGCTCGAACTTAAGGGGCACGGTAGATCGCCTCCGCACCTGGCCCGTCCAAGCTCTGCAAGAACGCGACGAGGTCACTCTCTTCCCGTTCCGACAACCCGAGCGGATGGATCTCGCTCCGGCCTGGGTAGCCCGAGCTGTCGCCCCCCCGGTCGAAGAACGAAGTCACCGCCGCGAGCGTTCGGAGCTGCCCGGTGTGCATGAATGCCGGCCGAGTGCTCACGCACCGGAGCGTCGGTGTTCGAAATGCGCCTTCCATCGCCGGTGCGATCGCGCTCGGCAGTCTGCCGTCCGATCCATCACTGAACCGTCCGAGGGTGTTCAGCGGGTCCGCCCGAGCATCGGCCAGGCCCGCGGCGGCCCCGCGGTCGCCCGAGTCCTTGAACGCCTGCTGCACGATCTGAGGCTTGAGGCCAACGTTGTGAAACTGCTGGTCCGAGAGGAAGGGACCGCTGTGACACCCGACGCACCCGGCCTTGTCGACGAAAAGAGCGGCGCCTCGTTGTGCCGGTTGCGACACGGCCGCCGCGTCCCCGTGAATCCACGCATCGAACGGCGCAGGGCCGCACCGCAGGAGCCGTTCGAACGCGGCGATGGCCTTTCCGGCGTTGACCACGACAGCCGTCACCGCTCGCTGCTTGTCGGGGCTCAAGCCGTCGAACTCGGCGTGATCCCCCGGCATCCCATGGAACGGCCCGTTGCATAGCGGCTGCGGATCGCTCCGGTTCTTCGGCTGGCATCCCGTGCGATCGGCCCTCAGCTGGGGGAATTGGGTGGGGTCGTCCAACGGCGGTATGGGACCGAAGATCGCCCGGTAGTCGCCCGCATATTTGCGGCGAATCTGTTCTGCCATGTAGAGACGGGAGCTATTCATCTCCACCACGGACTCGAGCGGGCCGAATATCTGATTGTAGAGGGCATCACGACGGCCGTCCCACATGAGCAGCTTCGCCTGGCCGACGTCGAGGAGGGACGGTGCGCGGCGCCTGCCCCACCCGGCGCCGAGGGAGATTTGCCGTTGAAAGGACCGCGTATCCGAGAAGCCACCGGTTGGAAGGTGGCAGCCCGCGCAAGCGACCCGACCCGCTTGGCCGGTGGAGCCGAGCGACTGCGGGCCCCCATTGTTGTCGCTGTCGAGGAGCGGACCCGCAAATGACGGATCGTAGAAGAGGCGCTGCCCCAGCGCCGCCGCGGGGGGACTGTCGGCGAAACGATTCGCGGGATCCGGCGGGGGCGGAGGCAACGGCATCGGCGACAGCGCCAACAACACTGCGCGTTCTTGCGACGTGAGCACCGGGGCCGGATCAGTCTGGCTCGCGGCGCCCGCGGCACTCCGAGCGTTCGCGGCACTCGCGTCTGCGAACGCGGACGTCAGCGCCGGCGGCGACAAGGCGCAGCAGACCACTCCGATCGCCATTGCGACCCCGAGACACCTCAATACGGCCCGCACGGCAGCTTTGCCTCATTCCACTTGGGAGCGGCCACTCCGCTCTTGAAGCCGAGGTCGTCGAAGTGCCGTTTCGTCTCGGTGCACTGATGCGCGTGCATGAAAGGATAGGGCTTCGGACCGGCGCAGATGCGCTCGTCCTCCGCGCCCTCGTGGTAGATCACATCCCCGAATGTGACGGTCACCGGGCCCTTCAACCGAAAGGCGCTCGGGTACTGCATGCACCCCGCGGGCGCGCCGTCGAAGAAGACGTACGTGCGCTGGGAAGATACGTAGACGTCGAACCTCGTCAAGCGGTCCATGCCCGCGTGCTCGAATGGAGGTTCTGCGGGAGACGGCCGCCCGTCATTGCCGACGTTGTTGTCGTAATCGATGAATCGGTGCTCGGGAGCCTGATTGTTGACGTCCCATGACTGCCCGTTGACGAGGCCGTGGATGGCCTGGGCTTCGATTCGCATCGAGGGCCCCTCGATTGGTTGGACGAGCAACGTGTTGTGGTTCGGATTCGACATCCCTTCTTGGACCGGAGCCTTTTGGTCCGAGATAATCATCTGTGGGTATCGCCGATCGGTGCTCACGATGTCCACCGCCATCGTCACGTGGAGAACTTTGGCCGGGTTCGAGTCTACGTCGGCCATTTGCAATGCGGTGAATCGGACTTTGCCTGTGACGTCGCTGCCCGTGTCGTCGAATGCAACCCAAAGTTGCCCGAGAAACTGCCCGTACGTGAGAACGGCGTTGTTCGGCGCGTCGAGCGAGTAGGCGCTGATGTCGAAGATGGGCGTTTTCGCGCGACAGCCAACCTCGGTGCATTTGGTCAGTTGGGAAACGGGACCGAAATCAGTGCCCACGCCGAAGCCCTGATACCAATCCCAATCGCCGGGGTCGTGAGGCTGCGGCGCCACGGCGACGAACGAGCGCGCGACCGCCTTGGGGAGCACCTTCGTGTCGTACTGCCCGTTGACGAACACCTGCCCGGCTGGCGCCGCCGCCTGCAACTCCGCGAGCGTATAGAATGTCTGGTGCGGCGGCGCCTGGAGGTGCTGGGGCGAGAGGAAGCCCTGGAAAGGACAGCCAGAGGCAAGGGCCTCGACGACGAGCGTAGTGGGCCGGGTGATCCCGGACCACTCGAGGTGCCAGAGGGGCCCGGGCCCCTGGAGGGCGGCTCTCTTGAATCGCTCTTTGCCAGCGGTGAGCTCGGTATGCCGCTGCTGCGACTGATAGAAGACAGCCATGAGCGGCTGCGTTCCTCGTGCGGGTGTCGTCAACACCTGAAACGCGGGCGCGGGAGCGATCGTATCCTTGGAATGACCATCGAGGTCTGCCTCACCGAAATAATATTGCGCGCTTTGTGTCCAGCCCTGCCCCGCAACGACCTCGGAAACTTCGGAGGAATAGATCGTGCGTGTCCCGGGGCCCGCCGCCCGTGGAACGTAAAAGGCGATGCCGTCGTCGCGCCAACCTTGCTTGAGCAGCGCTTTCCGATTGGCACTATCCACCGTGTATATTTTGAAACGCGACTCGCGCCATCCGTGTTCGTCGTCACTCGGGTGCCCGGCGATCGCATACACGGGCGCGCGGCCGTCGGCGGGCGTTACGTAAACGTAGCCCAGAAGAGGATTGGCGGGCACTTGCGCGCGCCAGGCGGACTGATCGGCGAAGAGCAACCCTCGGCCGTTCGCGTTTAGGTTGCTCGCCAGATCGTAGGTTTGACGTAGACCCGCGCAACGGTAAATGGCCTTCGCTACCGTCGTCGTTCCGTCGGAATGGATCGTGATGTCCTGGTCCGTGGGGAGAGGGTAGACTCGGTAATCGACCGCGCCCTCCACTGGGTCGAAGTCGATGCCGACGGAGTCTTCTCGCTGCGTCGCAACCACATTGGTAAGGGCCGGAAGCGGCGGAAGCTTCGTCGACGGGCCGGCGGTTGTCGGGGCGACGACAACGCCGATGTCGGTGACCCCGCTTGCCTCCGATTCGCCGCCCATCGCCGGAGGAGGCGTCGGCAGGCCCCCATCCGAAGAGACGCCCACGCGCGCTGCCACGTGCGACGTCGTCGAGCAAGCGACGAGGGCGAGCGCAGCAATCGTCGGGCGCCACCGGTCATTCATGGGTACCTCTCGCGAGCGTGCACGCGCTTTCGCGCCATCGCCCATCGACCTGTCCGTGTCACTCCATAGGAACCGAAATCCCACCCGCATCCTGGGGCGCCATGATAATCTCCGTGCGATACTGCAGCGAGGCGTACGAGTCAGCGACGCGTCAGGAGCCGTGTCCCCAACGATAGCCATCGAGCTCATTCTCTGGGGATCGGCCCGTCTCCGGCACGAGAGCTCGGCCGATCAAGGCTATTGCGACGCAGACGCTCACGCGGCTTACGGGGACGCCGCTTGAAGGCGCGTCCGACCGGCTCGGCGCATCGTCGTTCGCCCCTGCGTGTGTGCTTTTTTACCGAGCGGCAAGTGGGGCTCAACAGCGCGGCGGCGGTGCTCGAGCAGGCCGTTTTGAGGGAGCCCGGGGTCGATGTCACCTGGCGCGACGTGACGTACTACCAAGACGGCGGCCTCGTCGAGCGGCTGCCCATTCTGCCACGGGGTGCCAAAGCCATCCTGCGGGGCTTTCTCCAAACGGGCGACGGCCTACGGTGCGGTCCATTCGACGCGCTCTTTTTCTTCACGCAGAGCCCTGCGGTGTTTCGCCAAGCGGCCCTCGCGCGGACGCCGACGTGCGTCTGGACCGACGTGACCCCGATGCAGCTCGACGAATTCGCCTGGGCCTATGGGCACGCCGTTTCCAGGTCACGGTGGGTGCGCGCTGGCAAACGCGCCGCCGTGGCGCGGACCTTTCGACTCGCGCGGCGGTGTCTCGGGTGGTCCGACTGGACGCGCCGGTCGTTCGTCGAAGACTACGGGGTCAGCGAAAACAAGACGGCGGTCGTCCCGCCTGGCATCGATTTGTCGTGTTGGGACGGGAGCCCGCGGCACGAACACTCCGGCCCATTTCGGCTGGTGTTCGTCGGGGGACACTTCGAACGCAAGGGGGGGCGCGTGCTGCTCGACGTCTTTCGCGAGCGCTTCCGGGGGAAGGCGGAGCTGTCAATCGTGACCCGCGACCCGATACCCGAGGAGCCGGGCGTTCGGGTGCACCACGGCATCTCGGCCGGCAGCGATGAGCACCGTCGCCTCCTTCGAAGCGCCGACGCCTTCGTGTTGCCGACCCTCGCCGACTGCCACTCGATCGCGTCGCTCGAAGCAATGGCCTCGGGGCTGCCGGTCGTATTGACGCGAGTCGGAGCAGGCCCCGAGATCGTGGAAGACGGCGCGTCGGGGTTCGTCGTTCCGCCAGGCGACGGGCCGGCGCTGGCGCAGGCACTCGGCGCGCTGATCGAGGACCGCGCGCGGGCTGGCGAGATGGGGGCTCGCGGACGCGCGCTCGTGGAGCGACACTTCGACGGTCGGACAACCGCCGCCCGGATCGTCGAGGAGCTCCACATCGCAGCAGGCAGGTGAGCTTGTGCCGGAGTTTTCGCGCCGCTCGCCTCCGAGTTAGGATCATCGCGCCAATGAGCAAGATCATTTCAATGAGCATTCTCGCGGCGATGTTCTGGATCCCGCTCTTCTGCGCGCGCGATGTCCGACCCAGGCGGGGTTTGCGCCGAGCCGTCCGCTGGTTCTCCATCTACTGCGCGATCTACGTATTGCTGATCTTATACGTCGTGCCTCGGCTCGGGTGACGGGGCCTCGGACCAGGCTCCGACGAGCGAGGGCAAGCGGCCGGCGACGGCCAAACCGACCCCCGTCACCACGTTCGTCGTCGCCCCGTTGAAGCCGAGGTCGCCCCACATCTCGAGGATGCACACCATCAGCGCTGCGATCCCCACGAGAGCGGCGGTACATGCCTCTGGTGTTCGAGCGGCGCGGTATGCGCGCATGAGCAAGAACGTCGCGACGGAAAACACCTGGCACGCGCCCGCGAATCCGATTAACCCCGAGAACGCCAGCACGCCGAGCAGGCTATTGTGCGGCATGAAGCGGTATTGGGAGAATCCTGCGGAAATATCGTAAGCGACCACGAGCTCGTGATACTCGTGACCCCACCCGAGACCGAGCAGCGGGTTCGTCTTCAACGTCTGGGTCAGATTGTAGTTCTCGATATCGCGCATGATGCTCGAAACGTCCTGGTGCTCTCCGAACATGGTCGATATGGATCCGACAGGCTTGAATATCCCCACCGGCTGTCCCCATCCGATGGCGACATAGGCGACGAAGAACGGCGAGGCGGCCAGGAGAAACGCGTTCATGCGGCGCTTGAATTTGTCCCTCGGTATGAGCGCATAGATGAGCACCAGTCCGGCGACGACCGCCGCCCACGCCAGGCGACGATTGTTCAAGTGAATCGCGAGGAGGATCGGAATGGCCGCAAGCGAGGCCCAGAGCGCCGAGCGAAGCGATCGTCGATGCATCGCATGGGCGGCGAGGAGGATGATCGCGGTCGCGAAGAGCGCCGTGTCCTGGTGGTCCGTGAGAGCATTGAGCTCCCCGAGGTATTGCGCGACGAGAACGTAAAATGTAAGGAGGACGAAGGAGCGATACATTGCGGCAAAGAGTAAGACTTTGCCCAGCGCCTCGATGTGACGGAGAGTGCGACAGGTCGCCATGAGCATGTGGGCGACAACCATGCCAATGACGAATTCATGCAGTTGAAACATCGTCTGATACGCGCTTCCGCCCTGCACCACGACCCCCCACATCCAGGCCCCCGCCAGCGACAAGAGGGTGACGCGGATCGACTTCAAGAGAGGCGTGACGCGTCCCTTGCGCGAGCTTGACTGGGTGAACGCGACGGCCGTCGTGGCGAAGACCATCAGATCCCACAACGGGAAGTGAATGACGGGAAGGCCTGTGAAGATGGCAGTGCTCACCGCCGTGAGCGGAGTCTCCCACTTTCCTTCGAAGACGACCCCTCGAATCTCGGCGGTGAGCGCGAGCCACACGAGCACATACGCGAATCGACGCGCCACATCGCAAGGATGCCAGAGGGCCTTGCGACGCGAAGGCATTTCTTGCGAAGAGCTGGCGGCGGCGGCAGGCCGACGGTAGAGTCGACCCGATCGCCCATGCCGGGTACGGTGTGTCTTGCCGCGGCTGCACGAATGTCCGTAGCCGTTGGTGCGACGGGAGAGGGGTAGTCGTGTCGCAGGATGTTGCGCCGCACCCGGTGGAAGGACGCGAAGTCGCGGTCGCGGTGCGAAACGGCCTCAAGCTGGGCGGCTCTGTCCTTGTCACCTCGGCGGTGGCGATGATCGTCAAACTGCAGGTCCCCATTCACCTGGGACCCGTTCGGCAGGGCCACTTCGGATTTTCGGACAGCTTCGCGACGCTCTTTTTCACATGCGTGGGCCTCGGTGTAGACACCTACCTGTTGAAGGAGGCGTCGGTGCGTCGCGACCATGCCTCCGACGTGGTGGGCGGGGCGTTCGCGCTGCGATCGGTCATGAGCGTAGTGGTCCTGGCGGCGATGACCGCGACGCTTTGGATCACTCGGCGACCGACGGAGACCGTCCTTACCGCCGCGGTGTTCGGCGTCGCCTTTCTGGCGATGACCAACAACAACACGCTCACCGTGGTCCTGCAGACGGCCTCGCGCGTCGGGTGGGTGGCGGTGTCGAACATCGCGGCGAAGCTCGCCTGGGGGGTCGGGCTCCTGATCGGGCTGCACTTCGACGCCCCCCTTCCCGTTCTTGCGGGAACCTATCTGGCCTCCGAGCTTCTCAGGACGGCGATGCTCGTACCGGCAGCGCGGCGAGAAGCCGAGCTGCGCTACAGGGTCGACGCGCCGGCCGTGCGCAGCGCGCTAGCCGCGAGCCTGCCGTATTTCGTCAACGATTTGGCGTTGGGCGTGCTCGGCAGCCTGGGAGTCTCGGTGCTCGAGTTTGTTGGCAGCGATGAAGAGGTGGGGTGGTTCGCGGCCGATCAGAACGTGAGCTACCTCTGCATGCTCCTCGGTCCGCTCCTCATGTGGGTCGTCATGCCCATGCTCTCGCGAGCTTACGCGCGGTCCGAGGCCGAGGGCCTGAGCATGCTGCGCCGCTCGGTCGAAGGGATCGTCATCGTCGTCGCGCCGCTCACGGTCCTCACGTCGGCTGGTGCTGACGTGCTCGTGCGAGTCTTCCACGACAAGTACGCGCCTGCCGCCACCGGCCTCTCCATTTTGTCGCTCGTGTTCGTCATGACCTATATCGACACGATGCTTGCGATCGCGCTCACCATCATGGGCAAGGGCTGGTCGGTCACCTTCATTTCAATCGGCTCGGTCTTCCTCAACGCCCTCCTGATAGTGGCCTTCGTTCCGGTCGGTCGAAGACTTCTCGGTGTGGGCGGTGAGTGCGCGGGCGCCGCGGCGGCGGTCATCGCGACCGAGGTCTTCGTCCTCATCGGGATGGTGTCCCGGTTCAAGGACTCGCCGCTCGATCGGCGCGTCACTGGGGTGCTCGCCAAAAGTGTGATGATTGGGGCGATCGTGCTCTACGCCGACCGGCGGCTCCGCAGCATGGGCGCCAGTCGACTGGCGGTCGACGCTTTGCTCTACGTCGCGTTGGCCTTGGCCGTGCGGGTGGTGACGATCGGCGGGCTTCGCGGGGCGCTGCGTGTCGTGCGGTCACGCGGGTCGTGATGGTCGGGGCGCTGCCCCCATGATAATCTCCGGTCACGTGGTGAACGAAGACGCACCCCGCGTGAGTGTCGTCGTTGCGACGTACAACCGCCTGGACTTGCTCCTGCGCCTTCTTGGGTGTCTGTCGCGCCAAACTTTGCCGGCGGAGCAATTCGAGGTGATCGTGGTGGACGATGGGTCGAAGGTGCCGGCCGCCGAGCACGTCCACACGGCCGAATATCCCTTCCGGCTGAGCGTCATCACACAGAACAACGCCGGGCCGTCGGCTGCCCGTCACCGTGGGGTGCTTCAAGCGCGCGGAGACATCCTGGTCTTCGTCGACGACGATATGGACCTTCCACCGCGCTTTCTGGACACCCACCTCGCGTACCACGCGAACGGACGCCCGACCGCCGTCCTCGGACGCTACGCGAGCGATCCGCACATCGACGAGAAGTCGCTCTTCGAGCGCTACCACGGCCTGAAGTGGGACCGGATGGCGCACGCCGCGGACGTGGGCGAGCTCGTGGTCGACGGAACCCTCCTCGCGACCGGGAATACTTCGATGCGTCGCGAAGACTACTTGCGCACGGGCGGCTTCGATCTTTCGCTCCTGCGCGCCGAAGACATGGCGCTCGGGCTCGATCTCGAGGAGCTGGGCGTCGAGCTCGTCTTCTCGAACGCGGCGTATTCGGTCCATCTTTCCGATCACACGGAGGCGGAGAAGTGGCGCGGGCGCGCCTTCATCCACGGAAAGCTCGAGATGGGGATCGCGAAAAAGCATCCGCACATGGCACATGCCGATCCGTGGCGATTCGCGTTCTCTCTACCCCTCACCGGCCGTATCATCTGCCTGACTTCGATTGTCGCGCCTCGCTTGGGAGATGGGCTTGCGGCGGCGACATTGAAAGCGGCTGAGGCGGTCGACAGGCTCGGCTTCGAGCACATCGCGCTGCGGGCGACCGGGCTGGTTTTCGGGATGGATTACTTTCGGGGCATGCGCGAGCAAGCCGGGTCGCTCGGCGCGATGGCAACGGGCTGCGTGAGCTTCCTGAAGAAGGCTGCCGCCGCCCCGCGCCCCGTTCGCGGCGTTCCGGCTTGGCTTGCGCGCGCCGCGCGTGCGCTCACTTAGGTCGAAAGCCAAGTCGAAGACTAAGGAGCTCAGCCCCCCTTCTCACGGGCCGGCGGCGTGCGCCTCGCGTATGGAACCGTCGCGTGCGGCGGCGCGGCCCTCCAACGAGGCGTCGATCGCCCCCTTTACGTCGTGACAGAACTTGTCGAGCGCGTGGTGCTTCTCGACGTGGGCACGGGCGGCCCGCCCCATCGCGTCCGCGCGCTCGGGATCGTTCCACAGGGAAAGGATCGCCGCACGGAGGGCGTCCGAGTCGCCCACTGGAACGAAGAGCCCCGTGACACCCTCCTCGATGACGTCGACTTGTCCGCGGGTGCGCGAGCAAATGACCGGCTTGCCCATGGCCATCGCCTCGAGGATCACGCTCACGCCGTTGTCGGTGTCCGAGCGCTGCAGTGGAACCACGACGAACCTCGAGCGCGCGTAGAGATCCCGCAACTCGGTGCGACCCTTGCGGCCGATCGTCACGTTGTGGCTCGCTTTCGGAGCGAAGGCCTCCGCGGTCACGCGGTGTCCGAAGCCGAAACGATCGTCGACGCGCACGTGATCGGTGGCAATGTGGCAACGAACGTCGGTGCCGCGAAGTGCGTCGAGAAGCGTCGGGTAATCACGCATCTCTGCGCCGGCACTACAAATCATGTCGACCGGGACTTCGCGGGGGCGCCAGAACAGCTGATCGACGAAATGCCGGACCAGGTACAGCTTCTCCGGCGGGATCCCCAGCCTTTCGATCGCATACTCGCGCTGCACGGAGCTCCAGGTGACGATGGCCTGAAGGCTGCTGCCGAACGCGCGCAACGGGATCCGGACGCTCGGCCTCGAGAACCAGTACAGCATCGCAACGTGTGGCTTTCCACGCCGTGCAAAGTGGTCGAGTGTCATGAGCGCGAGTGTTACACGCTCGCTCCAAGTCACGATGACGTCGTATTCGTCGCAGCGCCGATGCAGCTCCCCGGCCAGCCGCACCCAACCGGGAAGCAAATGACGTTTCGAGCTCGGCGTCGAATCGAGGATCGATTCGTCGTACTTCCTTTCGAACAGATCCTCGAATAGATACCCGCGCGGCGCCAGGACTCCTGTCGGGTCCCGAAGCTGCGGAGTCGGAGCGCGCCCCTGCATCGCCAGCGCCATTCGTCGCGTCGTCACCAGGCGGACTCCATTGATCGACCGATGCTCGCAGATGTACGATGCTGCCTCAAGTGGGGCGAGCTCCCGCCGAACGGCCACGCGCTGCGCCCAAATTCGACGGACGACGACGCGCCCTTTAGACTGCCGATCCCCCCACACATGAAGCCTCCCCGCATCGGACTGGTGCTCGAGCAGGGTCTAGGTCACGTCGCCTACGGCATGAGCCTGCGGCGCGCGCTCGCGACCCGCGACGACATGGAGTGCGTGTGGCTCGAAGTATCGTTCGGGACAGAAGGCTTTGGGCGCGTGCCCATCGTCGGCAGGAGCTACGCCCTTCGGGGCAACGTGCGCGCGCGCCGGGCGATTGCGGCCGCGCATCGAGAGCGGCCGCTGGACGCTCTGTTCGTTCACACGTCCATGGTGGCGCTCCTTTCCGCCGATCATATCGGAAGAGTACCGACTCTGCTCTCGCTCGACGCGACTCCGTTGAACTACGACGAGCTCGCTGTCTGGTACGGACACAAAGTCGGCAATCCCGTTGTAGAGCGGGCCAAGCTTCTGGTCCACCGCGCCGTCATGAGACGCGCGCGCAAGCTCACCGCCTGGTCCGAATGGGCCAAAGATTCCCTGGTGCGTCATTACGGGGTGGACGCACGTGCAGTCACAGTAATTCCGCCCGGCACCACGATCTCGAACTTTCCGGACCCCAGCGCGCGCGGGCCCAGGCGACCAGGCCCGGTGCGCATTCTCTTCGTCGGCGGGGACTTCGTGCGAAAGGGGGGCGATCTCCTGCTCGACGTCTTTCGTCGCCACCTCCGCGGGTCGTGTGAGCTGCACCTCGTAACCGGGGCCGACATTGCCGGGGGCGACGGGGTGCACGTGTACCGCGGGGTCAAGCCCCATTCGCCGGAGCTGCTCGCCCTGTATGGCGATGCCGACGTATTCGTCCTGCCCACGCGCGGCGATTGTCTTGCGGTCGTCCTCGGCGAGGCAATGGCGTCGAGCCTACCGATCGTCACGACTCGGGTCGGCGCCCACGCCGAAGCGGTCAAAGACGGCGAAAGCGGCTTTGTCATCGACGCGGACGACGCCGAAGCGTTGCGACGCAGCCTCGTGCGCCTGGCCTCCGATCCCGACCTTTGCGCCCGCATGGGTCAGGCTTCTCGTCGGCTCGGAGAGGAGCGCTTCGACATGAACAAGAACGCGAATCAGATCGCCGATCTTCTGATCGACCTGAGTCGCCGTCCGCCGCTCTGAAACGGCGCCGACTACAAGAGCGTCGTCTTGGACGCTTGGTCGGGCGGCGCGGCGACCGAAGGGACCCCTAGCCCCTGGTAACGCAGACCCGCGTTGATGACCTCCCACGGGCGCCACACGTTGCGGCCATCGATCACGATGGGCGGTGCGCCGCCGTCCGCAGGGCGAAGGCGCTTGCGGATCTCCGCGAAGTTCGGCGCGCGGTAGCTGCGCCACTCGGTGAGCAGAACGAGCGCGTGAGCCCCTTCGAGCGCGTCGTAATCCCGGTCGACGACTTTCACCGCCGCGCCGTGGGCTGCCATCGCCTTGGCGAAGTTGCGCGCCGCCTCCGGGTCGTGTCCGACGATCCTCGCCCCCTTCGCGAGGAGGACCTCCGCCAGCTTGATAGCCGGCGACTCGCGGACGTCGTCGGTCTCCGGCTTGAACGCCAGTCCCCACAGCGCGATCGTCTTGCCGGAAAGCACTCCGACCGAGTTCTCGACGAGCTGGGCGAGAAAGTGCGCCTGCTCTTCGTTGGCCAGGTGCGTCGCTTCGGCCATTCGCATCGGCACCCCATGCGACCGGCCCAGGTGCCAGAGCGCTTGAACGTCTTTCGGAAAGCACGACCCTCCGTAGCCAGGCCCCGCATAGAGAAAGCGCTTTCCGATGCGCGTGTCGCTCCCCACTCCGAGACGGACGGCGTGCACGTCCGCGCCTGTCGCATGACAAAGGCGGGCCAGCTCGTTCATGAACGAGACGCGCATCGCAAGCATTGTGTTCGCCGCATACTTGGTGAGCTCACTCGAGCGCGGATCGGTCACGACCACCCGCTCACCCGAGAGTTGCAGCGGCGCATAGAGCGCACGAAGCGCCGCCCGCGCCTGCTCGCTCCTCGCGCCAAGGACGATGCGGTCGGGGCGGAAGAAGTCCTGAACCGCCGTGCCCTCCTTGAGAAACTCAGGGTTGGACACCACCTCCAGGGCGACGCGCGCGGTCTTGTCCAAACGTGCCTGCAAGGCATCACACGTCCCTACTGGAACGGTGCTCTTCATGACGACGATCGCAGGCCGCGCGGCCACTTTGGCGATCGTGTCTGCCACCGCGTGAACCGCGCTGACGTCGGCCGCGCCGTCCGGCCCCGGCG
The DNA here is from genome assembly GCA_964531095.1 of uncultured Polyangiaceae bacterium. Classification (GTDB taxonomy): domain Bacteria; phylum Myxococcota_A; class Polyangia; order Polyangiales; family Polyangiaceae; genus Palsa-1150. The sequence goes on from CAZHED010000003.1 coordinate 146,698, forward strand.
GCGTACCGACCGCGATGAAGTACGCGTCGGCCTCCTGAAACGGAGGGGCAACCTCCGTAGCGAAGCGCAGGCGCCCAGCGCGCTCGTTGCGACGAACGAGGTCGGCCAGTCCGGGCTCGTAGATTGGGATGACGCCGTCCTGCAGCTGGCGCACCCGTTCCGGGTCGATATCGACGCACAGCACTTCGTGCCCGAGCTCCGAGAGCCCCGTTCCCGTGACAAGGCCGACGTAACCGATTCCAAAAGCGACGAGTTGCATGATCACCTCACCAATAATGGCCGAGCATTCATATGTACCGAGCCGACCCCGGAAAGCAACGCGAGCCGCGGCCCGTGGCGCCCCAACAAGGCAAGTCGCGTCCCGCGTCTTGCCGCATGGCTCACATTGCCTTCCGCTTGGCCGCGGTCACGGCGTTGGCCTCCGTGACCGTCATCTTCGCGCTCGCTGTCTCGCGATAGAGCCGGAACTTGCGATCGATGGCGAACTTGGAGGCGTCACGAACGCCGGTCAATAGATGGGCGCTGTAGGGGTCGTCTGGCCAGCGTCGTTCCTTGAGCAAGGATCGTATCTGCTTGGCGCGCCAGACGAGGAGCAATCGGACAAACATCCACAGCGCGAGCGGGTCGCCGCATCGGATGTGCTTGGAGTAGAACGCGCCGTCGCCGATGCCATAGTTCTTGAGCGTTTCGGGCCATTGCTCTCGCGTGCGCGTCCCGTAGTGATCCACCGTGACCTCGGGGGCAAGGAGGATCGCCATACCGAATCGATACGTGCGGAACGCGAAGTCGAAGTCCTGCGAGGAGCGCAGAGGACCACCGCCGCCGAGCGCCTCGTCGAACCCGCCCACGCGCTCCAATAGCGTGCGACGGATCGCCATGTTGGCCCCCATGCCGAACACTTTGAACCCCTTGCCCTTCGCGAGCCGCTCGCGCCGGGTGAACGTCAGTGCCGGAACCTCGGTTCCGCTCGGCGACCCCTCCATCAGACCCTTCGGCACGAGAACCTGCCCATAGAGCAGCCCGACCTCCGGGTCCGACTCCATGGCCCGGGCAATCGAGGTCAGCCAGTTCGTCGGAACGATGACGTCGTCGTCGGTGCAGGCGATGACCTCTCCGTCGGACACGCGCATCCCAGCGTTGTACGCGCGAGAGAGGCCGGCCTTGTCGAGGTGGTGATAGTGGATCCGGCACTTCGCTTCGAACCGCTTCGAGAGCTCCTGCACGATCTCTCGGGTGAGGTCGTTCGTGCTTTGATCCATGATATGGATGTCGAAATCGGGGTATTCGCATTGCGCGATGCTCTCGACCGCCTGACCGACGGTCTCTTGCCGATTGCGCGTGCAAACAACGACGGATAGCTTCACGCATTCCTCCTGAGTCTGTTCTATTTCCTATCGCCGCGTCTTTCCCCACATCGCGTTGGCGGTCTCAGCGAAGCGAACGGTCGTCTCGGGCACGTCCAGAAGAGTGGCGTTCACCCATTCCACGCCCTGCATGAACGAGTGATCCTGATTGGAGACTTCGTACCGCCAGGCGCCGAACCGGCCGCGCGAGGAGACGCCGACCTTGGCCAGCGCCGGCTCGATTTGCTGGAGCAGAGCGTTTCGCTGCAACGACGGCGTGGGGTAGCCGTGCTCGGCCGTGTAGCGCCAGGTGCTGACCACCTGGTCGCGACTACGAATCAGCCCGGTGTTCAAGAGACCTTGAACGTTCTGCTCCATGAGCGTCTCGCGATCCACCGGCTTGACGTCCGACTCGCTCGTCTCCGTCATGAGCGACCAGTACTTACCGGTGTCCGGCTCGGGCACGTTGTTCGGAGAATAGTGGGAAAACACCGTGACTCGGTAGAACGGGCAGTTGTCCTCGGGAAAGTACATCCAGCATTTCTTGGCCAAACTAGCCGGCATGTCCCCCGTCAGGCCGATCCCGACGATGTGCGAGTGCGAGCGCAATAGCTTCGACGCGGCTTCCATCACGGGGGCGACCGTGGGGGAAAGCATCTTGCCCAGTGTGTCGAGCGGGATCGTGCTGAGAATCTGGTCGTAGTCGATCCTCTCACCCTGGTCGGTCGTGACGAGCTTCTTTTGCCAATCGATGCTGCGGATGCGCGTATTGAACCGGATGTGCTCGTGGCCGATCTGCCGTGCGAGCGCGCTCCAGACCGCTCCGGTCCCGCCGAGCTTTGGGAACTGAAACGTATTGTTCGGACCCCAAGAGAGATCGTCTTTCTCGAGGAAAATGTTCTCCAGCGCACGCGACATGTCCACGACGGACACTCGCTCCCCGACCCAGCCGGCCCAGAGCCGATCCATCGGAAACGCCCAGACCTTGAAGTTGTAAGGAGCCATGAAAATGTCGCGGATGCCTTCGCCGAAGGTCTGCAGAACCCATGCTCCGAAGTCTTGCGACGGCGACGGCGTGCGCGGGGGGCGCGACGCCAAGCCGCGTACGGCCTTCGCGATCAGGTCTGCCGGCAGGTAGCGCAGATTGTTCTGGAACGGGTACGGCACAAAACGGCCGGCGATCCACACCCAGGACTCTCGCTCGTGATGCAACCAGCCGTCCTTGCCCAACGCTTCGGCCATGGCATCGTCGAAGTAGTCGTAGTGCGAGAACTGCACATGGCCGCCGACGTCCCAAGTGAACCCCTTGTCGTCGGTGTAGCTGCTCGCTAGCCCACCTGCGTGGCCACTGGCCTCCACCACCACAAAATTGGGGTAGCCGAGTTTCTTCAGCCGATAGGCGGCGCCGATGCCGGTTGGCCCCGCGCCGACGATCAGGATGCGTCCCGCGTCCCTCTCCATCCGTTCCTTCTCCCTCGTCCGTGAACCGGACGATCGCGCAGCGGCGCGGGAAATCGACACGACACGATACCGTCATGCGTGCCCGCACGCCACACCTTCTCGCGACGGCTTCTTCTGGGCAGGTCATTGGCAGGTTGGCAGGCGGCTCGCAATCTCGCCTTTGCCGACCTTTGCCGAAAGGGCCCGCGGATGAACGATGTAGGGAAACTCGGGGATCGGACCCGACCTCATGGAGCGGCGCTCTCGCCGACGAGGCGGACGGTGGGAAACCTCGCGGGAGCCCGCAGCGCGCTCGGTGCCTCGTAGACCACGTGCTCTCCGAGCAGTCCGACGTCGCCGTCCAGGCGCTTCTCGGCGACAAGCTGCCACCCATCCTTGTCGTGCCAGGTTTGCTCGAGCGTCGTCGTCCGCAACTCTTGCTCTTCCGGGCGGTACCAGGCGACCCGTACGACGACACGGAGCGCGTGATCGCCCTCCGGTCGAATCCCCGCCAGCTCCATGTCGGCCAGGCGGACGCCCGTGCCCCAGGCCCGGTGATGCTCCGCGAACTCGTCGCGAGCGGCCGAGGCAACGTGCTCCATCATCAGCTCACTCCGTCCAAAGCGCACGTCTTGGTTGAACTCTTGTGCCGCTTGTTGGGCCCGGGCGAGCGCGGTGGGCGGGGCCGGACAGCCCGCGAGGAGGGCGCCGGAGCAGCCCAGGAGCACGAGCGCGACTTTTCGCATGATTCAGCCCAAATCACGCGGACGGGAGATGGGCCAAGTTTGGCGCTCGGTGCTTTTCAAAATGCCGCGACGGCGACGAAGTAGGTCTTGTCGATCCCCCCCGTGGCCAGGCCGCGCGCGTATCCGGCTCGAAAGGTGAGACCGAGGTTGTACCCGAAGAGCATTTCGAACCATAGCTCGGCGCCGATGCCGGTCTTGAACTCGGCGGTCGCCGCATCGCTGAACGCACTCCCGTAGTCGACGAACGCGGCGCCGTTGATGCGCTGGAGAAAGATCGGTAGCGTGGACGGGCCGTGGTCGATGTTGATGATCGGGAAGCGATACTCCGCGTTCGCCAGCGCGTAGTAGGGTCCGACCTCGAAGGCGACCGGGTATCCACGAAGAACGAGCCACCCGCGCTGGACGAGATAGTTCCGGACGGTGTCGATGACCGGGTAGTCGACGAAGCCTCCGACGTAGAAAGAGCCGAGCCCGGCTTGATCGCCGCCGCTCGCGCCACCGGCCGCGTGAAGGGCCAGCACGTGATGGCGGAGCCACGGCATTCTCAAGTACGTTTGAAAGTCGAACCGCGCCGAGAAGCCGGAGAAATCGCTGGCGAGGGCCGGGTCGGCCAGATCGAACGTGGCCCCCAGGGCAAAGCCCTTTTCAGCGCCCACGCTCCAGAGGTAACCCTCTGCGTTCGAATAAGCCCATCCAAGGTGCAGCGTGCCGAGCATGCCGCGAACCGGCAGATGAGGCGTATCGTAGGGATTGAGCTGCGCTGCCGGCAGGGGTAGCTCTCCGGCGACGCGCGCGACGCTGTAGGAAAGGGCGAAGGATTGTGAGTCGAACGCGCGAGGCAGCGCGTAGCTGACGCCGGCCGACACCCCCGCAGTCTCGGCGACCCAGGGGATCGTGTTGTGCCCGAGGCTGTACCCCGCACCGGGTGCGATCGTGCGGTAGGCGCTCGCGCTGAAATCGAACGGGAGGCGATTGTAATCGTACGCAATGCCCCCCTCGAGCTCCGGGTGCTCCCATTCGGTCGTGATGTTTGCCGCGAGGGCGTGCAGACCCGCGATGTCGCCTCCGCTGGCGGTCACGATGCTCGCCGTTCCGAAGTTGCCCGGTGTGATCTGCACGGAGTACGAACGCGGCAACAGCGTGCGCAGCGCGTTGTAAGGCCGCGGCGTCAGCGCCAAGGGCACAGCCTCTGGTGCAGGCTCTGGTCGCGACTCTTGGTAGGCCGGCGGGTCGAGCCAGCGCGACTCGTCGAGGGGCATGACGAAAGCGTCGTAGCCGTCGTGCGTGTACCCGACGTACGCGAGCCACTTGCCGTCGGGGGACGGTTCCGGCTGGTAGGCGCCGTTGATCACGTTCGTCACTTGCTTCAAGCGCTGGGTGGCGACTTCGTACGCGTACACGTTCGATATGCCGGTGCGGTCCGAATGAAAGTAGAGCCACCGTCCGTCGAACGAAAAGACCGGGTCTCCGTCGATCGCGCGGTCGTGGGTCACGTCGACGTACGAGCCGTCGGTGGCGTCGACGATCCGCACGTCGCGGTACCCACCGCGCTGCCACACGCTGTACGCAACGTGGCGGTTGTCGGGCGCCCAGCGAGGCGTGAACGCCTGGTCGAACCGCCGGCTCTGGACGAGGCCCCGTGGGTTCGCGATCGCATGTGCGCGCGGCCGGTCGGGCGACGTGACGACGTCGCCGATCATCAAATAAGTCGTACCGCGGTGGTTCGTGGTAAAGACGACGCGGCGCCCGTCGGGAGACACCGCGGGGTCGAGGGCGCGCCAGCCATCGGTCCAGCGCACCCGGCGCCCGTCCAAACCGCTCGGGCTCTTCTCGTGCGCCGGGAGCTCGAAGAGATCGTCGAAGTAGTACAGGTTCTCGTGGACGTCCGTCGAGCTGAAAACTGTGGCGCCGTCGGGCATGAACGAAACGGCGGCGGCGCCGCTCGTACGAATGACGAGGTCGCGATGGCTCTCGCGACTCCCGAGGATCCTTCCTCGCTCGTCGCGCACCAGGGGCAGCGTCCATAGCCCCGGAGTCGTGTGTCCGTCGTCGACGTAGTAGAGGAGATCCGACGCGTGCTCCGGCCAGGCGTTGGCTGGCACCCAGCGCGGGTGCTCGAGCGTGTAGCCGGTATGCGTGACGCGAATCCCTTGTCGCAAGCCGCGCGCCCGGATGGCTTCGGCCTGGGCGCCGAAGCTTCTCGCCAGGGACTCGATCCACGCCGGATAAAGCTCTTCGAAGGTGCGTCCCGTGGCACGCCGAACCGACCGATTGATGCCGTAGGGGATGATCTGACGGCTGTAGTCGTCGATCATCGTGCGAATCGCGTGTTCGCCGTAGGTCTCGGCGATCCACCTCATGAAAAAGGACCCGTACAAGTACCAGATGTTGCCTTCGGGCCACCGGCGGGGCGTATTGGAAAACACGTCGAGTGGAGCGACGTTGTTTTCGAGGATGTCGGCGCGCATGAACATGTTCCACATCGAAGATCGAAGCCGGCCGCCGCTCGTCCGCGCGGTTTCCTCGAAGACGGCGAGCCCCTCGAGCATCCAGTGAGGCTCCAGTTGATTGGGAGCGTAGACTTTGCCGAGAATGCGGTTGATCAGCGCCGGCACTCCCGTGATGTGGTCCGTGTGCAGAATGTGCGTGTACTCGTGTGTCACGAGCTCGAGGTACCAGTCGTCCACGTCACCGAGCGGCGACATGTCATCGGGCGCCGTCACGTTGAGCAGCACCGTGTTGTATGGGAGCGCGGTCGACAGGCCGTTGGCGCTGTCGGTCTGATCGGCCAGGAGCACCTCCGTCTTCTCGCCGGGCGTCCAGCCGACGGCGGGTACCAGGCGCGCATAGATCCCCTCAGCGACCGTGGCGACGTGTTCGGCGATCTCGTCCTCGGTCGAGTAATACGTGATTCGAAAGTGCGGCGTTTCGACCGTCTTCCAGAACAGCTTGGGATCACCCGCGGCCCTTGCGCTCGACGAGACGACGAGCAGCTCGGCGAAAGCGACGACCACCGCGAAGATGAATCGGATGTCGCCCAAGCTGCGCGGCAGTGTAACCAGCCGGGTGGCCGGCAGGTCAGAGATCGTCGTGAAACATGGGCTCGCGGTTGCGGACGTACCGGTAAATGAGCTGCCGCGCCTCAGACGTGATCTCCGTGAATTGGGCGCCGAACCCGGGTGGCGCGTCGCTTCCGGCGTCGCTCGCTTCACGGCGCCAACGCACAACCCCGTTCGCTTCGAACTCGTAACCACCCGGCAGCGATACCTTCAGCCGAACGGATTGCCCCAGCTTCGGAAGCTTGTAGGTCGACACGAATAGCCCTCCGTGATCGACGATGTCATTCCCAGAAAGCCCCTTGTAGAAGTTCGTCGGGCTGTGCGCCCCCAGCTCGGCGGTCACCGACTGCGCGTCGGAGTCGCGCTGCTGCGGCTGCGGGGCAGCGACCGGGGGGGGCTGCGCTGGAGCCGCACGCGTCGGAACCGCCCGCGGCTGCGGGGCTGGAGGCGGCGCCGCGGGGGCTTGCGGTTGCCCGTCCGCGGGTCGCGGCGGTGCCGGATTCGGAGCCGCTTGAGACTGCGCGGCGCGGGTCAGCGCGTGCACAGTGCCGAGCGCGCCGGCGACGGCTTCGGCCGCGGTGAGCACCACCTGATGGCGGGCTGGCTGCGCTTGGAGCTGCGCGAGCGCGTGCTGCAGGTTGGCCAGCGCGTTCTGCGCGTTCGGCGAGACCTTCGCACCTCCGGAGCGCTCGATCTGATGCAGCGACCCCATTGCCTGTGCGATCGGCGCCGCAAGCTCGAGCAGGTGGGGCGGCAAGCTCGGGTCGCCCTGCAGCGCGTTGAGGCCTCGCGCGAGCGACTCTCGTGCGGTTCGGGCAAGCATCACGACGTCGGACACGGCTTCGATTCTCCTTATTTCGGACTATCGAATCCCAGGCGGAGGCTTCGCGCAACAGAAAGCGTTCGTGCGGCGTCCACGAGACGGGCCAGCGCGCGAGAGGAAAGGGGGACGTCGATTTCGCCATGTCCTTCGATTTCGCCGCGTCCTTCGACGAGCTCGACCGCGTCGTCGCTCGCTCGGACCACCGCCATTCCATCCGCACGAATCGATGCCTCGCCCGGACCCAGCGCTCGCGGGAAGTCGCGAGTCACACGCACACGGACCAGCGTAACGATGCGGTCGCCGATCTCCGTCCATGCGCCAGGCCAAGGTGCCGCCGCACGCACCCGGCGCTCGATGCGCTCGGCGGGCCACGACCATTGCAGCGCCAAGTCCGCGTCCGCAGGTTCCGGCGCTGGGGTCGCCATTCGTTCGTCCTGCGCTCGCGCACGGAGAGCGCGCCCCTCAGCGAACGATCGAGCGAGATCGCGCAGCAGTTCCAGGCTGGGCCGGTCGAGCGCACGCGCGAGGCGCCACGCATCCCACGTCGGGTCGATGCGCAGCGAGCGTTGCCCGAGGATAGCGCCCGTATCGTACTCATCGTCGAGGACATGCGCAGACACCCCCGTCGTTGCATCGCCCGCGTCGATCGCCCAGAAGTACGGATCGGGGCCACGATGGCGCGGCAAGAGCGATGGGTGCACGCCGAACGACGGAGCGAGGCGAAGAATGGACGGGGGAATCTTCTTGGTCCAGAACCAGCTCACCACCAGGTCGGGGCGGGCGTCGCGCACCTCGGCCAAAATGGCGTCGCTGCTGGCGTCCGGCACGACGCGTACACGCTTGTCGCCAAGCAACCGCACGAGACGGCGCGTTCCGAGTGCACCCGACCGGCAGATGCCTGCCCACGCGACCTCGTGACCGTCGCCCGCGAGGAGAAGCGCCCCGACCGGCAGTCCGAAGAACGCAATCCTCATATCAGCGCTCGACCATCGCCCCGAGCTCGGCCGCCTTCAGGGGTCAGACGCGACGCGGCGGAACGGACGGGGTCACGTCGGCGCCACCGGCGGAACGATCACCCCTTGCGCCGGCTCTTCGCCGGACTGGCGTAGGAGGGCGGTGCGCACAGCGTGCTCGACCAACTGCCACAGCTGCTGGCGATCGGTGACGCGCCCGAGAAATCCGATAGGGATGCGAAACCCGCCCTTGTCCCGCCGCCCGCCCCCGTAGGGTCGTCCTTTCTCGTCGGCGCCGAAGGCCTGCTCGAGCCACGCCGCCGGGTCCACGCTGGGCGAGTGCGTACGCAAACTGCCGTCGATGTACTTGTCGCCGACCACGCCGTAGACGACGCACGTGTCGATGTCTTCGCGCCGAACGAGAAAGTCCGCCGCCTGGGCGATCGTGTCGCGCTCGCCCTCGCTGACGAAACCGACGCCCGTCATCGCGAAGTTGCGCCGAACGACCAACGCTTGGAGCGCTCGTGCGATGACGTCCATCGCCGTCGGCGCAATGAGCCGCCGCGACAGATCTTGCAAGAGGTCACGGTCGCATACCTCGACGATCTGCGAGGCGGCGCGGAAGTCCGTCGCGCGCGCCAGCATGAAATCGTCCGTGTCGGTCGCCAGCCCGTGCATCAGCGCCGTCGCGATGCGCCGATCCTCCTCCACGTCCGGATCGAGGGCCGTCAGCTCTTGCAGGTATTCAACGAAGATCGTTGCGGTCGCGCCCACGTCGAATCGAAGATCGACGAAGCGAGCTTTGGGAGGCGACACCGCCCGATGGTGGTCGACGATCGTCAGTATCTCGTAGTCACTGGCATCCGCCAGGTCCGGATCGACCTCGTGCGCGTCGACCAAGCTCAGGAAATCGACGCGCCCGACCTCGCGCACGCTCTTGATCTTGCGAAGCTCGAGCCCAAGCAGCTTCACGAGCGCGCGGTTTTCGCGATGGCTCAGCTCGTGGCAGTACCCAATCGTGCTCTGTCCCACGCCCAGGCGTTGTGCGAGATGTGCCTGGGTGATGGCGCAGGCGATCCCGTCGGGATCGGGGGTGCCACGCAGAGCGATGAGCACGTGCTTGGTGCGGGCGGCGGCGAGCGTATCGGCAAACGCACGACCGCGTGGCTCTGCGTTGCTCGCCTGCTGATTCGCCGGCGCCAAGCGTCGGACCGGTTCGGTCATGGTGATGGGAATTGTGGACACGTTTCTACCGATAAATCCAGGGCGCTGGCAGCGGCTGCCGCCGGTGCGGCAGGGTCAGCTCCCTTTGCGCGGTCGTTCCGACTCGTTGATCGCACGACCGGTGCCAACTCAGTTATGCACGCGAAAGCTCGAGGGAAAGGGGCACCGGACGCGCTTCGTTCGAGCGCTCGCGCCGCCACCCTGGAGGCAACTGCGACGGCGCGTCTGATAACGTGCGCGCGGCTCGAATGCCAGCTGGACTGTCCGCGCGACGCTTCACGTGGGCGCGCTTCGTGCGTGCGCTGGTCGCTCCCCTCACTCTCGGCCTTCCGCCGCTCTTTTGGGTCGTCGAGGCCACGAGGCGCGCTTCGCTGACGACGTTCGGACGCGACCAGGGGATCTTTCAATACGTCGCGTGGGCTATCCGGCGCGGCGCCACGGATTACCGCGACGTGCGCGACGTGAACGGCCCCCTGACGCATTTCATTCACTGGGTCCTTCTGGCGCTCGGGGGCGCGGACGAGCATCGGTTTCGCGTCATCGATCTCGCGGTCAGCGGCGCCGCCTTTGCGTTCGTTGGAGCGTGTGCGCCAGGGCTACGCTCGCGACTACCGCCGAGCGCGATCGAGCGCCTGGCCTGGGGCTTCGCGGGATGGGTCGTACTCAGCGGACAGTACTTGCTTTACCGTTACTGGGACCTCGCGCAGCGCGAGAGCTTCTTCGACTGGTTCATGCTGCCGAGTGTCGCGCTTCAGATCGCGGCACAAGGCCCCGCTGCCCGCCGCCACCGGGCACCCTTGATGGCGGTTGTGGGCGCCTTGAGCGTCATCCCCTGGTTCGGCAAGCCGACGTACGTCCTATTCAGCGCTGCGCAAGTTGCGGTCCTTCTCATCGACGACGAGCTCGTCGCGGAGCGACGCAGGGCCCTGCTCGCTCTTGCCGTGGGCGGCTCGATTGGGGCGGCTACCCAGATCGCGTTCCTGGCCGCCGTCGGCGATGTCCGGGCGTTCGCGCACATTCAGCTCGTCGACGTACCTGCGATGTATCGATTTATCTGGCCGCGCGCGATCGCTGACATCTTCTCCGAGCCCTGGCGCGCCACGCAGGCTATTTTCGCGCTGGCGGGGGCAACGGTCGTCGTGGCGCTCGTGTGCGTCGGCGAAATGCCGCGGCGCGCGTTGCTGCTGGCGCTCATCCCCTTGTGCGCGCTTGCGGGCGTGATCGCGCAAGCCAAAGGATTCCCGTACCACTTTCATCCGGTCACGTCGGCCGTGCACGTCCAATGGCTGATGTTCGCGTCATGGACGGCCGAGAGAGCGCGCGTGGCGCAGCGGCGCTGGGCAATTGCTCGCTTGGCGCCAATCGCGGTCGGGTCGATCTTCGCGCTCCGTATCGCGACGGCCATGGAGGACTCGCCCCACGTTGGCGCGGTCTGGCTACTCTGGGGCGCAGGCACGCCCGAAGCGCGGACGACGCGGGATTACTTCGCGCACTTCGTGGAACCGGATTTCTTCCCTTACGAGCTGCGCCAGGCCGCCGATTACATTCGCCAGCACACCGCCCCGGACGACCGCGTTCAAAGCTACGGCATGGATCCTTACGTCCTGTTTCTCGCCCGGCGGGAAAGCGCCACGCCGTACATCTACGCTTACGACTTAAACGTCGATTCCGCGCTCGCCGGAGGAACGGGCGGTCGCCCGAGCCAGGAGCAGTCGGAGCGCATCCTCGCGATGCGCGATGCGAACGAGACCGATATGCTGGCCCGCCTCAGGGCAAGTCCGCCGGCTGCGTTCGTCTTCATCGACGGCTCGCCGCTGCTTTCGACGGCCGACGCCTGGGATGACTTCGAGGCGCACTGCGGTCGCGTTGCGGACTGGATGCGACCGCGTTTCCGCGAGGCGGCGCGCTTCGGTCACGACCACGTCTGGTTGCGGCTGGACCGGCTTCCGCCCGACCGCCTGCCGAACGGTGGCGAACCCACCGAGGAGGAGCCGCAGCCGAGCGCACCTTAAGCTACTATGACCGGCCCCCCCGTGAGAGACCCGCCCATGGAAGAAACGACCGCCGACTCGAGCGCAGTGAGCGCAGCCGCGCCGCAGTCGGGCGGATGGCCAATCGCCCCGCCTCCCCCCTCGGCACCGGCGGTTGCCGAAATACCGGACGTGCGCTCGCCCGAGTTTTATCTCAACCGCGAGCTCTCGTGGCTCGAGTTCAACGCCCGCGTGCTCGCCGAGGCCGACAGTGAGAGCGTGCCGCTCCTCGAACGGCTCAAGTTTCATGCGATCGTCTGGAGCAACCTCGACGAGTTCTTCATGGTCCGCGTCGCGGGCCTCAAGCAGCAGCTCACCGGGGAAGTCGACGAGATGGGCCCCGATGGCATGACCGTCAGCGAGCAACTGGCGGCGATCGCCAAGCGCGTGCATGAGCTCTCTGGCGCCCAATCGCACAGCCTTTCCGGGCTCCTCCCGAAACTGGCCGAGGCGGGGATCGTCTTCGTCAAGCCGGGCGTTCTCTCTGCGGAGGCGCTGGCCGATCTCGACGCTCGCTTCCACAACGAGGTGTTCCCGATCCTGACTCCGATCGCCATCGATCCCGGGCACCCCTTTCCACAGGTGCGCAACCGAAGCCTGAACCTCGCGGTCATGTTCACGCGCGAGGGAACGTTCGAGCACGGATTCGGCGTCGTGCAAGTGCCATCGATGCTGCCGCGCCTCTTGCCGGTCACCGGCGCCAAGACGCCGAGCGGTCAGCCCGCGGTGCGCGCGTACGTCTTGCTGGAAGACCTGGTCGCGCGACACGTATCGACGATCTTTCCCGGAGTGCGCGTCGATGGCCTGTACGTCTTCCGCGTCACGCGGAACTTCGACATCGAAGTCGACGAGGAAGAGGCGGAGGACCTGCTTCAGTCCATCCAGCAGGAGCTCCGGCGGCGGGAGCGCGGAAACGCCGTACGCCTCGAGGTCGCGGGCGATCCACCCGCGGTGAGCCTGGCCAAGCTGGTCAAGGCCTTCAAGCTCGACCCCGATAGGGACGTTTACCGTGTCACGGGGATGCTCAACCTCGCCGACTTGATGTCGATCACGCGCTACGAAGCCCGCGCGCTTCGTGACGAGCCGTTCATGCCGCACGCGGTGCCGCCCCTTCGCGACAACGACGTCTTCGCCGTCCTTCGCGAGCAAGACGTGCTCCTTCATCACCCGTACGAGTCGTTCGACGCGGTCGTCGACCTCATCGCGCGCGCCGCCGACGACCCTGACGTGCTGGCAATCAAACAAACTCTCTACCGAGCTGGCGGCGACTCGCCGATCGTCAAGGCGCTCGTGCGCGCCGCGGAGAGCGGCAAGCAGGTAACGGCCATCGTGGAGCTGAAAGCACGCTTCGACGAGGAATCGAACATCGTCTGGGCGCGCATGCTCGAGCAGGCAGGCGCGCACGTCGTTTACGGCCTGATGGGGTTGAAGACGCACGCGAAGTGTCTTCTCATCGTTCGGCGCGAGAAGGGCAAGCTCCGGCGCTACGCGCATCTATCGACCGGAAATTACAACCCGACGACCGCGCGGCTCTACACGGACTATTCCCTTTTCACCGCGCGGCCCGACGTCTGCGAGGACTGTTCGAGCCTGTTCAATCTACTGACCGGGTACAGCGCGCCGCCGAAGTGGAATCAGCTCATCGTCGCGCCGCTCGGGCTGCACGAACGTGTGATGGCGCTCATCGCCCGCGAAGCGGATCACGCACGGGCCGGACGGCCGGCTCGCATCGTCGCAAAGATGAACCAGCTCGTGGACCGCGACGTCATCGAGGGGCTATACCGCGCTTCTCAAGCCGGCGTCCCGATTACGCTGCTGGTGCGCGGCATCTGTTGCCTGCGACCGGGCGTGGCCCGGGTGAGCGAGACTATCGAGGTGCGCGCCTTGGTCGACCGTTTCCTCGAGCATGGCAGGGTGTTTCAGTTCGCGAACGGCGGCAAAGACGAAGTGTACATCGCGAGCGCCGACTGGATGCCTCGCAATTTCCACCGGCGCGTCGAGACGATGCTGGCGATCGAGGATGGCTCCATCCGCGCGCGACTGATCGAGATTATGCAGCTCCAGATTGCGGACAACGTGAAGAGCTGGATGCTCAAAGCCGACGGCAAGTACGAGCGCGTTCAGCCGAAGCCGGGGGCGCCATCCGTCCGGTGCCAGGCAAAGTTCATCGAGATGACGCGCGATCGGGTGAAGGCGGCCGAGACGGCGGTCACCGGGGGTCGCTTCCACCTCATGCCGGCGCGGGCGAAGCTCGACGGCAAGTTGGCTGAGGCGCGGCGGGTACGGCGCGAGCCGCGCGAAGGCAAGAAGGCGCCGTAGCGGTGGCGGCTTTGCCGCGTCGGCAAAGTCGACGCTGCGCACGAGGGGTCGAGGGCACATGAAAGACCCGCACGCGGTCGTCATCCCATTCGGGGTTCCCGTCGCAGGACGCGGGCTCGGTCTGGGCCTGGCCGCGATTGTCCACGCATGCGCGCACGTCGAGGGCGGCGGGATCGCGATCGCGCAGCTTCATGGCAAGCGCAACGACGACCCGGTGGACGCCACCCCGGCCCCGGTCGAGGCGTTCGTCCCTCCGGCGGCGTGGCGTGACATCGCGGGCGAAGTGCGGGGCGGGGGCGGGGTCGTACTCACGGGGACCTTCGAGCCCCCGGGTGACGGCGACGGGACGATTCAGCTACTCGCGTTCGACGCGCGTGACGGCCGAACGCGGGCGCGCGTCGACGCCTCGGTCGACGCATCCCGAGCAGGCGCGTCGCTGGTCGGCGCGCTCGAACAGCTTTGGTCCTCGCTCGGCGGCGAGATCGGTGCCCTGCAGGGCTTGCGCGAGCTGGCGTGGGATCCGCTCGAGAGCGTGCTGCGCGCCGAGCGGTGCGCGCTTCACGATCCGTTGCGGGGCGGACCGCACGACCGCCTCGCCGCGATGGTTCACCTCGGTCGGGCGATCCACGAGGCGCCGGATGCGCGGTATCCGGTCGAAAGGCTGGCCGCCTTTGCGCTCGAGACCGCCTCGGGGCCGGTGCTCGACCTCAAGCTCGTTCCGGCGGCAGCCCGGGCGCTTGCGCGCGCGGTAGACGACGCGCCCGTTCACCCGGAGCTGGTCGAGGCGCTCGCGGCCCTCCAGCTTCGGCTCGGACAACCTCGCGAGGCCGAGCGGCGGCTGAACGCTGCTATCGCTGTAGGGCCGAGGCGCGCGCGATTGTACGCGCTGCTATCGCAGTCGCTGCGAGCCCAGGGACACCTCGACGCTGCCCTAGCCGCTCTGCAGCCGGGTCTGCTGGAGTTGAGCGGCGATCCGCTGCTCTGCTCCGAGCAAGGAGCTGTGCTAGCGGCTCGTGGCGATGTCGGCGGAGCCCGAGCCGCGTGGCGTGAGGCGCTGTCGCGCGAGCCGGTGCATCCGTCGGCGTTCGGAAGTCTGGCCTCGCTCGCGCTTCGCGCGAGCGATGCGGCGGCGGCGCAGTGGCTCGTCGACGCGGCCCTCGCCGCCCCAAGCGCGCACCCGGACGTTTTGCGACGAGCCGTGCAGCTGGCATTGGCCACCGAGGGAGAGGGGATCGCCCGAGCGTCACGCGTGGCGCGCTTGTGCGCGCGGCTACTCGACTTGGCTCCCGCGGACCCTTGGGCCTCGCTCGCGTTGGCGCGCTCGCTCGTCGCTCTCGGAGACGTTCCAGCGGCGCGCACACGGCTCGCCAGTGTCGACAAAGTCGCCCCTTCCTCGGCCGCGGCCGCGGAGGCACAGGTAGTCCGCCTGTCGATCGACGATCCGAACGCTGAGCTCGAGGTTCGGAGCGTCCTTCGCGCCGCGCAGAACGCGGACTCCGAGCACCTCGCCGATGTGGCGGCGCGAGCGCGCCGCCTCGCGACGCTTCACGGCGCCTGGCCTGCATGGCTCGCGGCGGCGGTCGCCGAGCGAAGACGACACCGCTTGTCCGCCGCGCGCGGGGCCCTGAGCGTTGCGCTCGAGCTGGCGCCCGGGGCGACCGCCGCGCATCTCGAGATGACGGGCGTGCTACTGGCCCTGAACGACGCCACAGGTGCCGTGCAGCACGCCGAGCGAGCGCTGGCGCTCGACGGCGACGGAGCGCGGGCGCTGTCGGTGCTCGCGCGCGCGCTGTCGGCCACCGGTCGCAGGTCCGAGGCCCGCCAGGCCGCCGTGCGGGCCCTTGCCCTCCAACCGCAGGCAGACGAGCTGAAGGCGCTGCTCGTGGAGCTGAGCAGGGACACCGCGAAGCCCGGCTGGATAGGGCACCTTCGCGCCGCGTGGAGGAGATGGCGGAGCGTCCCGAGGTGAAGACAATCACTTCGCCTTCAGGTCGAGCCCGATGCGCGGCACCCCCTCGTCGCCCCTGGCGAGGTACCCGTACCGTGCCAGGTTGCCCATGACGCGCACCACGTAATCGCGGGTCTCGTCGTAAGGTATTCGCTCAATGAACGTATCGAGCTGCATTCCCGGAGCGCGCGAGAGCCACCTTTCGATCGAGTCGGCGCCGGCATTGTACGCTGCTACGGCGAGGGGCACGTCGCCGTGAAAGCGCTCGAGCAGCTTGCGCAGAAAGCGGGCGCCTACGCGGACGGCGAACGGGGGGCTCGTCAAGCGGACGTCCTCGTGATCGATCGAGAGCTCGTCAGCCATCAGGCGCGCAGTCTCCGGCAGCAGCTGCATCAAGCCGACCGCGTGCGCTGGAGAGACCGCATCGGGATCGAAAGCGCTCTCCTGCCGCATCACCGCCCAGACCAGACCGAGAGGTAGAGCTTCGGTCGACTCCGCAGCGCGGACATCGCCTCCGTACGGCGATGGGAAAGCGCAATCCCAGGCCCAGCGCGTCCGCGCGTCCGGTGCGGTGACGAAGAGCGCGGAGGGAATGGTCTGCCCAATCTGATACCTGCGGCGCGCGCGACCGAGCACGCCGTACGACGCGCAGAGCGCCTCGGGTACTCGGCCTCCGGCGCCGGAGATCAAAGCACTTTCGCGATCGCGCAGCGCGGTCTCCGCGTCGCCGTCGAGACCGAGACCGTGGAGCAGGTCGGCCGGCGCCGGCAGAACCCCCGCCAGCGGCGGTGGGCCGTCGAAGACGGCGGGCGCCGCGTCGATCGCCGGGGGGAGCGGAGCCCCTGCCTCAGCGAGACGCGCGCGGGCGACGAGCGCGGGCCACGACAGAGGATGAGAACGCGCCACGTCCGTCCAAAGAGCAACGGCGTGAGTCCGGTCGCCGTCGCGCATTGCGGCGACAGCTGCCATGTTCGCCATGCGCGCACTTCCTATCGGATCCGCCACGAGATCCTCGCTGAGGCGCTCGAACGCGGATCGCGCCCCCTTGGAATCTCCGTCGTAAAGCTTGCACAGGCCCCCATCCCGCCGCGCGTCACGGGTATGTTCGGCGGTCGCATGGCCGCGCAGATACGCGTCGAAGCCGCTCGCACAGGCTTGCCACTCGGCATGGAGCATCCGCAGGTAGGGGACGAAAAACGCGGCGTCGTCCGCCCACGTCGACTTCGGAAAGCGTCGCTGCACGTCCTCGTACCCGCGGATCGCCTCTTCGTCCCGGTCCGCCCTCGACAGCGCCCGCGCCGCGTGGAACGCGTCTTCCGCGGCACGCGCCCCGCCCGCGCCCGCACACTCGGCGAGCATCTTCGCCGCCTCGTTCCAGCGACCGCGGGCACGGAAGAGGGTCATCCCACGGGCACGCGCTCGATCGAGATCGCTCACTTTGTCGGCCCCCGGCGCGATCGAGGCCGAGTCGATCGCATGAAGGGCTTCGTCGGCTCGTCCAGCGTCGGACAGGGCGCGCGCGCGGGTCAGCAGCTCTTGCGCGGTCAGGGGGTGACTGGGATCGAGCCGCGCCACGATGGCCAACGAGTCCTGTGGCCCGAGGTCCGCTCCATACGTGGCGAGCCACCGCGCGTCTGCGCGCTCCGGGTCCCCCGGCGAGTCGGCGACGCGCACCCGCAATGCGCGCGCCTCCGCCTCTTGGGCGCGCGTCCGCCTGCTGCTCGCGAGCACGCGATCCGCCGATGCGCGAGCCCGCCGGGGGTCTTTTGCCTTCTCGAAGGCGCGCGCCGCTTCGAGTTGCGCTGCGGCGGCCGGACGAACCGCCCACCACTCGCCAGCCTCCTCGAATGGCCCGACCGCAAGCTTTGCCGATGCCCGCCAGTGGCCTATGTCCTCGGCAAGAAGGGGCAAGGCGCTTTCGAGGCCATCCAGCAGGGGCAGCGTGACCCCGGCATCCCCGCGGGCGAATGCCACACGCGCCCGCACGTAGCGAACTTCGGGGCGCGACCTGTCGGCGTCCGGCAAGGCCTCGAGTGCGCGCCATGCAGCATCCCACTGCTCTTCGGCGACCAGCGCCGGCCAGGGTACGGCGTCTGAGGGCGCCTCGTCCCGGACAGCCGTAGTCGCAGGGTCAGCCGTCGTTGCCCGCCCCGCGGACGGCCCGTCGCGAGGGCTCGCTGGGGCGTGATCGGGGCCCGAGGCGGGCGAGCCCTGCGTGCGGCCGCAAGCGACGAGCAAGGCGACCGCAATTGCCCCGCTACGTCCAGACACGAAAGCCACCTCCACCCTTCCAGCCAAAGGCCTGCGTCACCCCGGTCGCGTCCTCGCCGTCCACGACGCGCCGAAGGCGTGGAATGCACAGCGTTTCGAGCTGATCCCCGCGCTCGATTCCAATCCAACGTCGACCCGCTTTGTGTGCGACAGCCGCTGTCGTGCCGCTTCCCAGAAACGCGTCGAGCACCCAATCACCCGGGTCCGTCGACATCGCAATGATGCGGGCAATGAGCCTCTCCGGCTTCTTGTTTCGCACGAAACGCGCCCCGCCTTCGCGCGCGATTCCCTGGAATGGAACGTCGTCCCAAACGTTGGTGAGCGGCTCGACCAGCAGACGCCGGCCATCTCGCTCGATCACCTTGTCGGCCAACGCAATGACACGGTTGCCGGCGCGCAAGATGAGGTCCTTGTGCCGTTTGCGAGCGAGGCGAAGAACCATTTGCGGTTCGCGGCGTGATTGGTCGATGAGCGCCCGTGCTTCGCGGCTGACCGCCTCGTAGCGCGGCTGCGCGAAGCGGACGACGTGCTCTGCGTGCTCGACGGCAAAGCGCTCGACGTCCAAACGGGTCGGTTCGCGGCCGAGCACGTGACGCACGTTCGCGACGAGCGGTGTGAAACGCCACCGTTCGGGCGGGTCGCGCGGATTTTCGAGCCACGTCGAGTAGGCGCCATCGTACTTTCCGCGCTCGCGGACGAGCGAGTTGCACCGCCAGCGTCGCCGCTCCTTTGCGTAGATGAGCAAGAAATCCGTCACGTTGACCGGCCCCCGGTTCACCGTCTTGTGCCCCGTGGCCGCGCTGCGCACCACTGTGATCGTCGAGATCCGCTGTTCGCGGCCGAACACGTCGTCCATCGCCGCGTGGAGCGGGGCGAGCTCCGTGTCATCGATCTCGACTGCGATCGCGCCGTCGTCGGCCAAGAGCTCGCGCGCCGCAGAGATTCGTTCGCGCATGACGCCCCGCCATGCCTCGGGCGATTGGGCGTCGCGGTACTCGGCGAAGCGTCGACCCGAGTTGAATGGTGGGTCGAAGTAGATGCATCGAAAGCGCGCGGCGAAGCCCGCGTGACGCAGCCGCCCCATTGCCTCGAGGTTCTCTGCGTGGACGAGTGCGTTCTCGGCGGACGGATCACCGTACGAGCGGGCTGCGTCGTCCGCGAAACCGGGCGGCGGCGGAGAGGCCGCTCTTCGCTCGAGCTCATGCGACTGCGCCGACGGCATTGCGCGCGACGATAGCTCGGCGACACGCGCTCGGTGAACTAGACCTGGCTTTGCGGTGCCCCTGGGAGTCAACCCTTCGGAATCGGAAGCACGGGCCCATGCAGCCATGGTTCCACGAGCCGCCGCCAATTCGCCTCGGCGGCAAGCCCGGCGAGCACGCTTCCGAACCCCCACTGAAGCCGGTTCACGAACGTGAGGTCGCTCGGCATCTGGATCGGCGCCGGCAGATTCGGCAGCACATTGTCGGGCTTGAAGACGATCTCCTTGCCGCCTCGCACTAGGAACGCGACGCTCTGGCGTGCGAATTCCTTCGTGTACCGGAAGCGCGCGTCTGTCACCAGGGGCTGCAAGACGAGCTTGGTGTATTCCGTGTAGAGTCCCCAGCTCGCGGCGTCGCTGGGATCGTAGCCGAGCACCTCTACGCACGCACGAGAGAATTCGTCGAAGTCGCTGCGCTGCAGCGCCTTTATATAGCGCTTCATCCCTTCGACGAGCGGTGTGCCGATGACCTTATGGCAGCCAAAATCGAGAAAGGCGACGCGAGCCCCGCCTAGGAATCGGTAGTTGCCTGGATGCGGATCCGCGTAGAGCAGCCCGTGGCGCCAGAGCGCGCGAAACATAAATCGCGCGAGCGTCTCTCCGGCGGCGTTGCGCTCGCTCTGCGGCGCGCGGTCGGCGAAGGTCGCGAAGTCTTCGCCGCCCATGAGCTCCATCGTGAGCACGCGCCTCGTCGAGAGGGAATGAAGGACGCGAGGGATCACGACGTCGTCGTCGCCCTCGTGCACGCGGCGGAACGTGTCGATGGCGTCGGCTTCCTGGCTGTAGTCGACCTCGGCTAGAAAGACGCTACGAATCTCGCCCAGAACTTCTTTGCTCTGATAGCGCCGTCCGATGGGCGCGATCATCGCCTCGAGCATTGACAGGCTCTTGAGGTCGTTCTCGATGGCTCTGTCGATCCCCGGGTATTGCACTTTGACCGCGACCCGCTCGCCCCCCCGAGTGACCGCTCGGTGCACCTGCCCGATGCTCGCAGCCGCGAACGGCTCGTCGTCCCATTCGGCGAACACGTCGCGCGGATGTGCTCCTAGGTCTTCACGGAACACCTTGACCGCGGCCTCGGGGGAGAGCGGCGGGGCCTTCTGTTGGAGCTGCGCGAGAACGCGCTGAAACTTCTCTTCGTAACCGGGTGGGGCCAGACCGTCGATGTACGAGGCCATCTGGCCAAGCTTGAGCGGCAGGCCCTTCATCTCGCCGAGCGTTTTGAGCATCGCTTCGGCCGTCTTCCTAGCGCTGTCCGTCAAGCGGCGTCGCGCGGCGGCGTCATCTTCTTTCGTGCCCGGCCGCCCGACCGCACGGCGCACAGCCTCCGTGGCGATGGGAAGCGCTCGAGGCGCGAGGGCGCCAAGCCGGGCGAGCCTGGCGAGCCGCGAAATGGGAGGCGCTCCGGAACCGGGGCCGCTCCTGCCAAATGACGGCGGGCGGTCCCTTTCCGACGGAGACGACGACATGAACGCATTATGCGGTGCCGACAATGGCTTCGTCTCGACGGATAGCGATCCCCCGGCCCAGGTTCCGCTGGGAACGGAACGTGTGCGCTTCTAGTTTCGATTTCTGAATCGCTTCGGCCGCGGCTGAGGTACGTAGGCTTCCCCGCTCGGAGCCGCTGGTGCGCTCTCTCGCGTACAGCGGGCCAGGGCATCGAACGAAATCGGCAAGGAGGAGAGTATGGTGCATTCAAAAGGGCTCGTGGCCATCTGTATTGCGTGTGCGGCGATGGCGACGATCGCTGGAAGCGCGAGTGCGGCGTTGGTGTCGCTCGCTTCGACGGACCTCGCAGCCAAGGACGGCGGCGTCTTCGAACTCGCAGCCAAGGACGGCGGCGTCTTCGAACTCGCTGCCAAGGACGGCGGCGTCTTCGAGCTCGCGGCCAAGGACGGCGGCGTCTTCGAGCTCGCAGCCAAGTAGCAACGACGAGCCGGCCTCCCGGCCCGCCCGCGCGCACTTGACCCAAGAAGGGTCTCGGTGGAGTAGAAGGCCGGCCGATGTCGCCTGCTTTCCACTCCAACATGTTGCCGCGCGCCTTCGGCCGGTACGGTCTCTTCGACCTCATCGGCCGGGGGGGGATGGCAGAGATTTACCTCGCGCGACAGAGGCTGGAGATCGGCGGGGCGCGCCTGTGCGTGGTCAAGCAGATCTTACCCGCTCTCGCGGGCGAGCCGCGGTTCAGCGAGATGCTCGTCTACGAGGCGAAGCTGGCTGCTCGCTTGAGCCACGCAAACGTCGTGCAGGTGCTGGATCTCGGCCGCGAAGACGACCGGCTCTTCATCGCAATGGAGTACGTCGAGGGTTTCGACACCAACAGCCTGCTCGGTCGCTGCTCGCGCGCAAAAGTCCCCCTCCCGTTCGAGCTCGCTCTTCACGTCGTCCGCGAAGCCCTGCGCGGCCTCGACTACGCGCACCGGCGGACGGGAGACGACGGCGCCCCGCTCGGGATCGTCCACCGCGACGTGTCGCCTTCGAACCTTCTGATTTCCTTCGATGGCGAGGTCAAGGTATGCGACTTCGGAATCGCGCACGCCAACGAGGCGGTTGCCGCTGGCGCGGTCGCGCACGAGTTCGAAGAAGCCCTCCGCGGAAAAGCCGGTTACATGAGCCCGGAGCACGCTCGCGGCGAGCCGGTCGATGCCCGCGCTGATGTTTTCGCCACCGGCGTTGTCTTGTGGGAGCTTTTGACCGGCCGCCGAATGTACATGACCTCCGACGGCGCGCAGAGCCAGCTCGAGCTGGCTCGACGCGCGGACGTCCCGTCGCTGCCGCCGCTCCGGCTGCCGGAAGAGGAGGTGCTGCGGGCGGTCGTCGGGAAGGCGCTCACGGTCGACCGCGATTCCCGCTACGCGTCCGCCCTGGCGATGCTCCGCGACATCGACGACTACGTCGCGCAGGCGAAGCTGAGAACGAGCGCCCTGCAGCTCGGCGCGTGGCTCTCGACCACCTTCGGCGCAGAGATCGTCTCGCGAAGGCGCGGCCGAGAGCGCGCGATGGAAGCCCTCGAAAGAGGGGCGCCGCTCGTCGCAGAGCCCATCCTGCCGTCGCCGCCCCTGCTGGCGAGCCACGGCACGCGAGCGGATGAAGCCGCAGAGATTGGCAGCAAGCCCGCGAAGAAGGACCCGAAGCGGACCGCCACCATCGCCATCGTCGTGGTGGCCATCGTGACTCTGGCCGGGGTGCTGTGGGCGGTCGGGATGCGCTGAGCGCGAACTGCGGTCACGAAAAGACGAAGCGCGCCAGCGGCAGATGCCTGGCTCCGCCGCTGCCGAGCTCACTCCGAAACAGCGTGAGACTGGCTGCCCGGCACTCGCCCGCGCCCTTCGCCAATTCGACGCGAAGCCAACGGCGCGCATCGTACGAGCGCTTGAGCCTAGCCAGAGTGACGTGCGGCTTGAACGTCCTTTCGTCGCCTTGAATGCCCAGCGCACGCGCAATCGCGCCGACTCTTCCGGCGAGCTTGGCCAACTCTCCCCCCGAGTCTTGCAACTCGGCAATGATGACGTGCGCCTCCGCGACGTTGGGAAACGCTGCTAGGCAGAAGGAGCATGCATTCGGTGCGGTCCGTCCTTCGACCAACGGCCGCAACGCGTCGGCGAGCGGCGTGACGGCGGCGGTCGCCAATTCGCCCATGAACTTCAACGTGATGTGCATCGCTGACGGAGCAACCCACGACGCGCTTGGCGCTCCGCTTCCCAGGCGAAGGCGATCGGCGACTCGTGCGACGCGCCTCAGGCTTGTCGAGTCGAGGTCGAGCGCTACGAACGCGCGAATCGTCTCGCCCGGCGTGTCCACCATGTCGACTACCCTTCGCGCGAGCCCGCCGCGCCGATCGGCCGCTCCGAGACGCGGGACGCACAGAGGTCGCGAACCATCTGTAGCCCGGCGTAAGCGGCGAGCGTCTGGATATGAAATCGGTCGCCCGGGAATGTGCGGTGCTTGACCTCGGTCGTCCCGTCGGGACGAGCCAGTCCCAGGTAGACGGTTCCAACGGGCTTTCCCTCGCTCCCGCCGCTGGGACCGGCCACGCCGGTGAGCGACAAGGCCACGTGCGCACCGGACACTCGCTTGGCGCCGTCGGCCATCGCCGCCGCCACTTCCGAGCTCACGGCCCCGTGCCAGCGAATGGTCTCTTCGTTGACCCCGAGCACGCGCGATTTTGCGCTGTTGGCGTATGTCACGGCGTCGAGCAACAGGTAGTCACTGGCGCCGGGTTCGCGCGTGATCATGTGCCCGACTAGGCCCCCCGTGCACGACTCCGCGATCGCCAGCGTCCATCCACGGGCCCGCAGCGCGCGTCCGACGATTCCGGCAAACGTGTCGTCCGCGTCGCCGAAGACGTGCGTGCCCAAGCGGGCTCGTACCTCAGCGGTGGCCCGGTCGCAGATTTCTCGCGCCGCTGCCTGCGACGCCGAGCGCGCAAGCACTTTGACTTCGATCTCCGGGAAGTGTGCTCTGTAGCCGATGGTCGTCCCCGGGAACAACGCCTCGACGCCCGCGAGCTTTTCCCCGACGGCGCTCTCGGCCAAGCCGAACGTTCGCAGATGCGACTGGAAGAGGTTGTTCGGAGCCAGCGCCCGGATGCGCGGCGCGACCTGCTCTTCGAACATCCTCTTCATCTCGCGCGGAACGCCGGGCAGAAAGTAGGCGACGCTATCCCCGAAGCGGACCCCGAAGCCGGGCGCGGTGCCCGCGGCGTTCGGCAGGATGTCAGCCCCTTCGGGAAAGTCCGCTTGTTTTGCGTTCGAGGGGGTCATCGTCCGTCCGAGCCTTTCGAAGCGCCGCCGCACCTGGTCCAACGATGCGTCGTCACGCATCAGTCCGACTCCGAGGGCTACCGCGACGGCTTCGGTGGTCAAGTCGTCGGTCGTCGGCCCGAGACCGCCCGTTGCCACGACGACACGCGCGCGCTTGACCAGGCCGCCGAGTGCCGAGGCGATCCGGCCGCGGTCGTCGTCGACCACGACGTGCTCGATGACCTCGAAGCCAATCGCCGTGAGCTCGGCGGCAAGCCATGAGGCGTTGGAGTTGACGAGCTCTCCGCGCGTCAGCTCCGTCCCGATGGACAGCACCGCGCATGTCATTGGAAGACGCAGCCTAGCGCAATCGGGCAGTCAAAGGGGATAAGCACATCGAACGCCCGCTCGCGGGTCGTGGGCGTCCGGCGACAGCTCGAGTCGCGCCCACACGCGCAGGTCCGTTGCCAGGTCGCTCCGCCAGGAGCCGCCTTTTACCACGCCGATGTCCGGGCGGGCAGCGTCGGCGGCCACCCATTCGGCCACGTTCCCGGCAAGATCGTGCAAGCCGAGCGGTGAATCACCCGCGGGGTGCGCGCCGACCGTATCGGGACCCTCGCCGGAAAAGGCGCATGGCCCACGGGCCAGACCCCAGGCCGCGCGACGGCACACGGCGCCGGTGTCCCCCCACGGGTAGCGCCGAGGCGGACTCGGCCCCGCGGCCGCGGCGACGATCCATTCGTCTTCGGTCGGCAGCCGGCCCCCGCGCGATGCGCAGAATGCGGCCGCCTCTTCGCGGGTCATCGCGCAGGCCGCGCGGGCGGCGTCGCCGTCGACATCACCGTGGCCGCTCCAGCGCCCGCGCGTCACTTCGA
The DNA here is from genome assembly GCA_964531095.1 of uncultured Polyangiaceae bacterium. Lineage (GTDB taxonomy): Bacteria > Myxococcota_A > Polyangia > Polyangiales > Polyangiaceae > Palsa-1150. The sequence goes on from CAZHED010000003.1 coordinate 171,732, forward strand.
ATGCGTCGATCCGAAAGGCTTGCACGTGGATCCATCGCGGTTGGACCCGGCCCTCCGCCTCCCAGTCGGAGGGCCCCAGAGCGATGGCCGCCGCGGCAATGGTCACCCGTCGCTCCGGCGCGTCGCAGCCGTGCGCGGTCCACTCGAGCGGCGAGGGGCACGTCTTGGCTTTCACGATGCATCGCGTGCCCTGGACCACAAACCCCGCGCCGCAGCGCGCTCCCTCGCCGTGCGCCCTCCGCACGACCGCGACCCCGAGAGCCAGACCGATCGCGCCCAGGACGATCGCGACGGCGAAGGGGCGGGCCGAGTCACCCGTCATTGCGAGGCCCCCCGCTTGCGGTCTCTCGAGGCCGCGTGTCGGATCGGCGCGAGGGGGCTAAGACTACGGCCGCATGAAGCCCATTCGCCTCGCATTCTCGCCGGACAGCGACGACATCTTCATGTTCTGGCCCCTCCTCACCGGCAGAGTGGACACCGGGGGCCTCGCGTTCGAGGCGGAGCGCGCCGACACCGAGAGCTTGAACGGACGCGCCGCCGCCGGCGATGTCGACGTCATCGCGGTGTCGATCGCGCGATGGCCATCGATTGCCGACCAATATGTCTTGCTCGCTCACGGAATGTCCGTGGGGCGTGGCTACGGTCCGATCGTGGTCGCGAACGGCGCTCGCGACCTCGCCTCGCTGCGCAACGCCCGGATTGCAGTCCCCGGGCTTCGAACGACGGCCAATATGGTCCTTCGCCTTGTTCTTCCCGAATTTCATCCCGTCGTCGTCCCGATCACACCTTTTGGGCGCGTGTTCGAAGTGCTGCGAGCGGGCGAGGTCGACGCAGCACTTATCATCCATGAGGGACGCCTGACATACGAGCGTGAGCGGGTCGCGTGCGTGTGCGATCTCGGCGAGGCCTGGGGACACGCGACCGGCGGGCTGCCCCTGCCACTCGGTGGCAACGCGATACGACGCGCGCTCGGGCCCGAGCTCGTGACGAAGGTGTCGCGGATCTGCCGGGCGTCAATCGCCTGGGCATTGGAGCACCGCGACGAGGCGATGCGGGGGCTGCTGGAGCACGATTCCCGCTCGGAGCTTGCCCTCGATCGAACGCTCCTCGACCGGTACCTGGCGATGTACGCAAACGCCGACACGCTCGATGCCCAGCCGGACGTGCGGTGCGCGATTGCGGAACTTTACACTCGTGCGCACGTGGCGGGTTTGCTCGAACGCGCGCCGCACGTCGAGTTCGCAGTGTGACAGCCTGGTCGGGCCTCTCGATCAACTGCGTGGTAGGGTTTCAATCACGCATGTCGGGCTTGAGAAAGCCGTTTGTCGCGAGCTTCCTCGGCCTCGCTTGGGTCGCGGGATGCGGAAGCGCCGATCCAGCTCGTCAATCGACGGGCGAGCCCGTCGCGAGCGGGGCGAGTGCCATTCAAGGGGGTACCACCGATACGACTCACAACTTCGCGGTCGGCGTGGTCGAGATGAACGGCCAGAACGTGGCGTTCTGCTCGGGCGTCCTCCTCGCACCAAATCTGGTCGCCACCGCGCGCCACTGCGTGTCCAAGCTCCAGTCGGCCGAGATCGACTGCATGACGTCCACGTTCGTCGACACGCTCCCCGCGACCGACATCTTCGTCACGCCGGATTCGACCATCAGCCACAGCGGCGTCTTCGTCTCGGTCGCGAGCATCACCGTCCCACCGGACTCCAGCGTGTGCGGCAACGACATCGCCCTGCTCATTCTCTCGAAGGCGATCGAGGTGCCCCAGTACGTGACGCCGGCGATCAACCCGCCGATGACCGACCACCAAGTGTACGCCACGGCCGTCACGGCGATTGGCTACGGCGTCGACTCGCCGGCAGATACGAACGGAAGTACCGCCGGCGTGCGGCGCATCAAAGAGAACGTCAACCTGGTTTGCATCCCGAACGACATGACCTTTCCGAACTGCCTGGCTGACTCGACTTGGCTGCAGTTCGCCACGGTGAAGGAGTTCGAAGGCGGCGACGGCACTTGCGACGGCGACTCCGGATCCGGGGCCTACGATCAAGGGAGCTTCAACAAGGGCGATTGGGTCGCTTTCGGGGTCCTGTCGCGTGGAGGGGTGAGCGACGAGGGCGGGACGTGCACCGGGTCCATCTACTCGCGCTTCGACGCGTGGTCGAAGCTCGTCATCGACACAGCCAACGAGGCGGCCACGATGGGCGGGTACGCCCCTCCGAGCTGGACGGGCGTGACGTCACAACCGGCCAGCGCCGCAGGACCGAGCGGCGCCGGGAGGGCTCCCGCGTGCCTCCCGAACACCACGGCCTGCTCGCAGGACAGCGACTGCTGCTCGGTCAATTGCATCTCACACGACAACAACGTCACCTCCTTTTGCGCCGCCTGCGACCCCAACGACCCGTGCAATACGGACTTTGGCTGTCAGGCGGGCGTCTGCGTCATGGGCGCGATGTCGATTGTGCCCCCGGTCGTCGAAGCCGACTCGGGCAGCGGCGGGCCGGCCACATCGAAAAATGGGGGCGGATGCGCACTAGGTCAGCTCGAACCCGAAGATCGCCCTCCCTGGCACTGGGGCGTGACGACCATTGGAATCGCCGCGCTCGCCGTTGGTCGGCGCAAGCAGCGTCGGAAGGCGCCATATAGCGGCCCAGCTGTCGGCTTTGCGACACTGTTGCCCGCTCCGCGCAATCCCAGGCCCCGCCGTAGCATCATAGACAGGGCAGCATTGCCCAAGAGCGACGGCCAGCTGGCGCGTGCACGCGGGATTTGCTCCAATTTAGCCGATGAACTCGACGATGCCGAATGCGAACCTGCGCGAGCTTCAGGCGCGCGCTCGCTTCGAGGCCTTGCGCCGCCGCGTCTTTGACGAAATGGGACGCACCTCCGTTCGCGCGCGATTGGCTTGGATCATCCCCTTCCACGTCGTGGTGATCGTCGTTCTCATGGTCCGCGGCGAATCCGCGGCTCGTTTGTTCGCACAAGCAGCGGCCGTTGCCGTCGTTGCCATCGTCTTCGCGCTTCGGCTCGCGACGAACGACTGGCGGCTCCGCGTCGGGTCTTTCGTCCTCGGCGTCCTCGGCTACTTCGTCTTCCTCGCGACGACCGGCGGCCTCGCCAGCCCCCTCCTCGTGACGGGCGCGGTCACGATGGCCGCCGCGGCGATCAAGCTACCGGAGCCGCTGTGGCTGCGAAAAGTCGTCTTCGCGGTCTTTCTCTTCGGTTTCATCGCGCTCGCTGCTGTCTCGGGCTCCGGGGCCGGTCTTCTCTCCGGGCCCTTGGCCGTGGTCGACGGGTCGCCGAGCCCCGTGTACTTGGGCATCGCGGTTCTCGCGGCGGCCTTTACGATGACGGGCGTGTACGGGATCGGCTGCGCAATGACGCGCGGTTACGAGCGCGCCGCGCTCGAGCTTGCCGAGCGCCGCGAAGAGCTTTGCAGCGAGAACGAAGACCGCACCCGGGCGCTCGAAGGAATGGCCGCGCGTCTCGCGCACGAAGTGAAGAACCCCCTCGCGGCGATCCGTGCGCTCTCGACGCACATGGCGCGCAACGCCACGGACGTGAAGACCGCCGAGCGTCTGGCCATCGTCGCCGCCGAGGCAGACCGACTGCAATCGATCGTCGAAGGCTTCCTGTCCTTCTCGCGTGGCTTGGACGACCTCAATCTTGCTCCCGTGAACCCGTACGAAGTGGCTCGCGAGCTGGCGGTTCTGCTCGAGACGCGCGCGGCCGAAGCCGGTGTCGTGATCGACGTATCTGGCGATCCAGCGCTCGTTCTCGACGCGGACGCGCGCAAGCTCAGGCAGGTTCTTTTGAACGTAGTCCTGAACGCGATTCAGGCGTCGCCGCAGGGGGCGACGGTACATCTCGCGATCGTCGCGGCGCGCGACAGCGCGCGGATCACTGTGGAAGACGGCGGAGCCGGTATGACGCCCGAGGTGCTGGAGCGCATCCGCAAACCGTACTTCACGACCAAAGAGGGGGGAACGGGGCTTGGCGTGGCCGTCGCTCGCGGCCTGGTCGAGCAACACGGCGGACGGCTCGAGTTCAAGAGCGCTTCGGGCAAGGGAACGACGGTCGTCATCACGCTCCCCACGAAGGCAACGCCGTGCGCCCGCCTGCCCAATCCGACCCGTTCGCGCAAGCACGACGAGGCAGAGTCGTCCGAGCCGGCGATCGCGGGCGCGCGCTGAGCGTCTCGCGATGAGCCGCGTCCTCGTCATCGATGACGATGCGTCCTTGAGGTTTACGCTCGAGGCGGTGCTGAGCGATGCGGGGCTCGTGGTCGAAGCCTGCGACGGGGGCGCGAGCGGCCTCGCAGCGTTCGAAGCCCGAGGCGCAGACACCGTGCTCACAGACCTGGCGATGCCCGGCGTGGATGGCATGCAGGTGCTCGATCGAATGCGCGCAAGCGATCCAAGCGTACCGGTCCTGATGCTGACGGCACACGGTTCGGAGCGTGTGGCCGTCGCCGCCATGAAAGCGGGCGCCTTCGACTACATCCCGAAGCCGTTCGACCCGGACGAGCTCGTGCTGGCCGTTCGGCGTGCGATCGACTGGCGCGAGCTACGCTTGCAAAACGCGCGTCTTCGCACCGAAGCCGCGCTCGGTCGCACGATCGTCGCCGAGAGCCCGGCCATGAAGCGTGTCATGGACGTCGTTGCGAGGGTGGCGCCGAAGGACGTGACGGTGCTGCTTACGGGGGAGAGTGGGTCTGGCAAAGACGTCCTCGCCATGGTGCTGCAGGCCCACTCGCGGCGCGCCGACAAGCCTCTGGTGCGCTTCAATGCGGCGGCCATCCCGGGCGAGCTGGCGGAGGCCGAGCTCTTCGGTCACACGAAGGGCGCCTTCACGGGAGCGCAGTCCGCTCGACTCGGCTACTTCCAGCAGGCCAACAAGGGAACGTTGTTCATCGACGAGATCGGCGAGCTTCCGCTGGCGATCCAGGCGAAAGTGCTGAGGGTCATCCAATCAGGGGAAGTGCAGCAAGTCGGAGGTCGACCCGAGATCGTCGACGTGCGTCTCATCGCGGCGACCAATCGCGACTTGACCGCCGAAGTAAAGGCAGGTCGTTTCCGCGAAGATCTGTTCTACCGGCTCAACGTCGTTCCCATTCGGGTGCCTCCCCTGCGGGAGCGACCGGAGGACGTGGAGCCGCTCGTGCGCACCTTCGTTTTCCGTTATGCGGACAGGTACGGGATGAGCGGCGTCGAAGTCGAGCCGGCGCTCGTCGACGCGCTGCGCGGCCACCCTTGGCCGGGCAACGTCCGTGAGTTGGAGAATACCGTGGCACGCCTGCTCGCTCTCGCCCCCGACGAGCGAATAACGCTGGCCTTGTGGCGATCGCTCTCCGAAGGCCCCGCGGCGTCGTCGTTGCCTCCACTTGCCGCAGGAGACCCTGGCCCGGGCCACCCCCTTCGCGCGCGGGTAGAAGCGTTCGAACGCGCGTTGATCGCCGAGGCTTTCGAGGTGGCGGCCCACAACCAGAGCGAGACGGCGCGTAGGCTCGGAGTGTCGCGACCCGCGCTCATCGAAAAACTGCACAAATACGGGCTCATCGGACGATGACGTGCCGATGGGGCGCGCTGGCCTTCATCGGGTTGGTGATCGCGGGATGCTCCCGACCTCGGGCGGCCACGCTCGACGCCGGTGGGGCGCGGCGCATCGTATCGCTCGCTCCGTCGACCACCGAGGCGCTGTTCGCGATAGGCGCAGGCGACCGGCTCGTCGGCCGCTCGCGCTTCTGCGAATTTCCGGCCGAGGCCAAGAGGCTGCCCATCGTCGGCGACGTCGAGCCCGACCTGGAAGCCATTCTCGAGCTCGAACCGGACCTGGTGGTGGGGGTCGGCGGGCTAACGTCGGGCCGGATTGCGGACATGCTGCGTGCGCGCGGCATTCCCACCTGGTTCTCCGACGCCGGCTCGCTCACCGCGATCGGCGGGCTTCTCCGGGACTTGGGCGAGCGGGCGGGCCACGCCCACGATGCGAGCCTACTCGCCGCATCGCTCGACGAGCGCGAACGGTCGATCGAGCTCTCGGTGGCAGGCGCGCCGCGGCCGCGGGTGCTCTTTGTGGTTTCGCTCGCCCCGGTCGTCGCCGCGGGTCCCCAGAGCTTTGCAGACGAGCTGATCCGCGACGCTGGCGGGGAAAACGTCATCGCCGAGGGCGGTGCTTGGCCCACGATTGGGTTCGAACGCATCGTCGACATGGACCCCGACATCGTTCTCGACGCGACGATGGGGAGCGACGGAATCCAGCACATTACTGCTCAGGCCCCCGGTTGGAGTGGACTTCGCGCCGTGCGCGAGGGACACGTGGCGCCGATCCGCGACGAGCGCGTCCTCCGCGCGGGACCGCGCATTGCGGAAGGTCTCGCCGTGCTGGCCCGGATTCTCCACCCCGAGGCAGCCGTTCCATGAATTAAACTCTGCGCTCGTGATGGTGACCAAAGTTCGGCTCGACCAGCTCCTCGTCGCTCGCGGCCTCTCCGAGTCGCGCGCACGCGCCCAGGCCATCGTCTTGGCGGGCGAGGTGTTCGTCGCCGGCTCGCGCGTGGACAAGGCAGGTGCTCTGGTCGCCGAGGATGCCGACGTCGTCGTTCGCGCCCCCGAGCACCCCTACGTTTCGCGTGGCGGAGCCAAGCTCGCCGCCGCGCTCGACGCGTTCGGACTCGATGCCCGGGGGCTCCGTTGCCTGGACATCGGCGCCTCGACCGGAGGCTTCACGGATTGCTTGCTGCAGCGGGGCGCGGCAGAGGTCGTGGCGGTGGACGTCGGATACGGTCAGCTCGCGCACAAGCTCCGGACGGATCCCCGCGTGATCGTCATGGAGAGGACGAACGCGCGGTCGCTCACGGCCCAAGACATCGGCGGCACCGCGGATCTCGCCGTCGTGGACGCGTCGTTCATCGGCCTCGCGAAGCTGATGCCAGCCATCGCGCGCTGCACACGCGACACGGGAGACGTCGTGGCGTTGGTCAAGCCGCAGTTCGAGGTGGGTCGGCACTACGCGGCGCGCGGCAAAGGAGTGGTACGCGACGAATCCGTGCGATCCGCGGCGATTGCGGGCGTAGTGGAAACTATCCGCGCTGCGGGATTCACCCTCGTCTCGCAGAGCGACAGCGTGCTCGCGGGACCGAAGGGGAATCGGGAGGCATTCGTGCACGTGAAGCACGCGCTTGTACCGCCGCCGTAGCCCCCCGCTATAGTGCCCGCCTCGCGCGCATGAAAGCAGCACCGCGGCTCGGCGCCATCTTCCTCACAGTCTTCGTCGATTTGCTCGGCTTCGGACTGGTGCTGCCCTTCCTCGCCAAAGAGGCGCGCGACACATTCGGCGTGAGTGAGTTCACCGCGACACTGCTCGGCTCCGTGTACTCCCTGATGCAGTTTCTCTTCGTCCCCGTCTGGGGCCGCCTGTCCGATCGGGTGGGCCGGCGCCCGGTGCTGCTCTGGTCGATCGCCGGCACGAGCTTGTCGATGGCCGGGCTCGGAGCGGGCCTCGCGTGGGGCCACAGCATCGCGTGGCTCTTCGCCGCGCGCGCGTTCGGGGGAATCGCCACCGCGAACCTCGGAACGGCAAGCGCGTACATCGCCGACGTGACCAAGCCGGAGGACCGCGCGCGGGGCATGGGGCTCATCGGCGCGGCTTTCGGCCTCGGGTTCATTCTCGGTCCCGGAATCGGCGGGGTGCTCGCCAAGATCCCGGTCGACGGCCGTCACGGCGCCGTGCCCTGCTTCGTGGCGGCAGGCCTGAGCGTCGCCAACTTGGTGTGGGTAGCGCTGGGCGTTGCCGAGTCGCTGCCTCCGGAAAAGCGCGCGATCACCGCTTCGCGAAGACTGGCGCCGCTCAACCTCGAGGCCATGCGTGCTGCGTTCGCGATCCGGGGCGTCGGTCTCGCGATCGGCGTCAACTTTATCGTAATCGTGAGCTTCACGAACCTGGATCAGACCTTCACGTTCTTTTGCGCCGACCTCTTCGGGATCGACGAGCGCGGAACGGGGTACGTCCTCGCGTTCATCGGTGTCGTCGCCGCGATTGTTCAAGGGGGGCTCGTTCGCCCACTTTCGAGGCGCTTCGACGAGGCGACGCTCATCCGGGCGGGAGCCCTGTTGCAGGCCGTCGCGTTCGCGGGGCTGGTCGCCGCAGGCACCTCCACCGCGCGCGCCCTGCTCTACGCATCCGGGGGCCTCCTCGCCCTGGGCAATGGGCTCACTCAACCGAGCACTTCGGCGTTCATCTCGCGACGCGCGCCGGCCGACCGACAGGGCGGGACCCTCGGAACGAACCAGTCGATGGCGAGCCTCGCGCGCACATTCGGTCCTGCCCTCGGCGGGTGGCTCTACACGTCGGTCGGCGCTCGGGCGCCCTACATGGCGGCGTCGGTCGGAATGGTGGTGGCGTTTACTCTCGCCATGGAGCTCCGGCGAGCACCGTGAGCCAACCCGAGCCCCCGCCGCACCATCACCACGTACCGGCCGACAGCGGCGGCGCGTCGGCAGACCCGCTCGAAACGGAAGCCTCCCCGAACGAAGCAGACGAGCCGTTGCCTCCCCTGCCGAAGCGCACGATTTGGCCGCGGATCCGCGACTACTTTCTCGGGGAGGATCCGTCGCTCCTCACCGCGCTCGTGCCCACGTGCTTCCTGTCGATGATCCTCTACACGCGGTGGCCGACGACGAATTTCATCTTCGACGAACAGGAGGCCCTCCTCGCCAACCCATACGTTCGTGCATCGGCCACGCCAGGAAGCAAGATTGGCTGGCTGTCGGCGTTTCAGCGCGATTTCTGGGGCCTGACTTCGGACCGGACGATCGGCTCGTATCGTCCGTTGCCGGACGTCCTCTGGCGTGCCCTGTGGACTGCGGGCATGCGCGAGCAGAGTGCGTTCCCGCACGACTATGTCAATGTGCTCTTGCACGGACTCAATGGCGCTCTCGTCGTGCTGCTCGTCCTCCAGTGGACGCGCGATCGGCTGACCGCCTGGCTCGCAGGCGGATTGTTCGTGACCACCGCCGTGGTGACTGAAGCGGTGAGCGGGGTCGTCGGGCTCGCGGACGTCATGGGAGGAACCGGCGCGCTTCTCGCGCTTCTCGCGCTGAGTTTGCGACTGGCTGTGATGCCGCTCGCGCTGTTGGCCGCCACGATGCTCGGTCTTTACTCGAAAGAGAGCGCCCTCTGCATCGTTCCGCTCGCACCGTTTGCCGCGCTGTTCACGGCGCAGATCACCCATCCGGAGCGGCCCCTGCGATGGTGGCGGGCGACCCTAGCGGCGCTGACGACCGGCGCGGCGTTCGTCTTCTACGTCGAAATGCGCCGACGCTGGTTCCCGGTGACGACGCCCCACGAGCTCACCGCGGAAGCGAACGCGGGCAAACCGCTCGTGCAGCGCGCTTTCGCGGCCGCCCTTCGCTGGTACGCGCAGCCGAGCTTGCCGCACGATCCACTGAACAACCCCCTCATCGAGGCGCCGCCGCGCTACCGCGTGGCCGGGGCGCTGCGTGTGTATGCTCGAGGCCTCGGTCAATTGCTCTTTCCGCGGGTGCTTTCGGGAGACTACTCCGCGCCCCAGGAGCCCATCCCGGACAAGCTGATCTTTCCGGAGAGCGTGGTCGGCGCCGTCGCGATGCTCGTGCCGCTGATCGCCGCGCCGGTGGTGGGCATGGTCACTTGGTGGCGCTCTCGGCGCCCGGGGCGCGGGATCTCGCCGGCGCCCGTCGTCGCCTTCGCCCTGGTGTGGATCGTCGTGTCGTACTTTCCCGTCTCGAACATCCCCGTCGTCTTGCCGACCGTGCGGGCAGAGCGCTTCTGGTACTTCCCGGCGATCGGCTCGGCGATCGTGCTCGCGATTGCCTTCCGGCGATACGTCGCCGCTGGGGGACGCGCCGGCCGGGTGGCGATCGTCATGCTCTCGACGTTCGTGGCGGTCCAATGCTTCGCCGCGCGCCGCCATGCGTTCGACTACACGAACGACTTGGTCTTCTGGAACGCGACGCGCAAGGCGGTGCCCCGCAGCGCCAAGGCACACCTGAACTACTCGGTCATGCTCGGGGCGCGAGGCGACCTCGAAGGGCGGCTCACGTCCAACGGGGCGGCCCTGGATCTCGCGCCGAGTTGGCCGATGGCCAACGTGTACGAAGGCGACACGCTCTGCCGACTGCATCGGGCGAAGGAGGCGGTCCCGCACTATATGCGCGGGTTTTCGCTCGGCTCGAACGATGTGAGCCTCGTCGCGCTGGGGTTGCAGTGCCTGTGGGACGAGCATCAGCTCGACGACGATTCGCCGGTGCGCAGCGAGCTTCAGGCGCTCGCGGATCAGTACCCGGGATCGTGGCTCAAGTACCTCGTCGATGACACGCTTTCGAACGGCGAAGAGAACCATGGCGTCAGCCCGAAGTACAGGCCGAGGGGGTACAACGAGGGACCGAAGAAGGAGGAGTAGAACCCATGAGAAATGTCCTCGCGGTGGGGCTGCTATTTTGCTTTGCGTGTAGTTCTTCGGCAGCGCCGGTGTCTGACGGCCACGACGCCAGCGACGCGACCGAAGTGGGCCCTTCGGGCCCCGACGCCACTTCATCGGAAGGCGGGGGAGGGCCTTCCGGCGCCGACGCGGGGCTCCTCGCACGGGTAGACTCAGGGAGCGGCTCGGCCGACGCGGGACCCGAGGCAGAGGCGGGCGAGGCCATGGCGGATGTCGTCGCGAACGTGCCTGACGCCTTCACCGGAGAGGACTCCAGCGCGAGTCGCACCGGCGACGCTGCGGCCGAAAGCTCCGGGCCCCACACGTACGACGGCACCAGCGGCAAGCCGTGCATGTCGAACGCCGACTGCGGAAGCATCAACGTCTGCACCAACTCGTACAGTGGGAACCTCAGTACGTTGAACGGGGTGACGAGCCCGCAGTTCTGGCCAACCCCCCTGTGCATGGTGCCGCTGCCGACGGTTGCGGGCGTGGGGAACTGCAACCCCGGACCCGACGGCGTCACGGCGTTCTGCGACACCGCGGATCCTTTCGACCCGACCTCCCCCGGCATCTGTCTGCCGCTCACGTTGCCGCAACAAGCCGGACCGACCAACGGCTTCTGCCTGCCTCACTGCACCTTCGCGCCGGACGGTTCCGCCGCGATGGGCTGTCCGGGCAAAGACACGTGCGTTCCGCTCGGCTTCTACTTCGACCCGCAGACGAACGCCGTACTGGGACACGGGTACTGCCAGGGCACCTGCCAGGTCGACGCCGACTGTTCCACGCTCGGCGCGGGCTGGGTCTGCCAGGCGGACGACGGGTACTGTACGAAGACGAAGAAAACGCGCACCAAGCTCCTCGGTGCAACGTGCACAAACTCGGGCAGCGGAGCGATCCCCGTCGCGACCAGCGATTCGGAGACGGGCGCCTGCAACTGTCCTCTGTCCGGGACGGCGACGACGTCCTTCTATTGCACGTCGACCTGCGTCGTGGGCGGCGTCGCTTGTCCCAATGGATGGGTCTGCGACGCCATTCTGCCCGGCGGGCCGCTCGTCTTCCAAGGACTCGGGGACGGGGGGACCGACCTGACGTTCCCGGCGCTGCCCAAGCAGAACGCGGGCCTGGCAGGGCTTTGCTTTGCTCCTTGCGGGAGAGCCGACGCCGCCGCGTCCCAATGCCCCGGGGCTGCCAGCGTCCCTCCTCTCTCGACATGCTCGCCGAACGACGCGAACGGTACGGCGGCCGGTCCAGACTGCTTGCCATGACGAAAGTGGCGTGGATGGGAACTCGGTTCTAAGCGTCTCTCATGTCCAAGCGCGAAGCCGTTGTGATCCAAACGGCGTGCGATCACGCCGCCCAAGCAATGATCCGCGAAGTGAAGCGCCCGGGCGCGGGCTGCGAAGACTGCCTGAAGATCGGCGGCCGGTGGGTTCACCTTCGGGAGTGCCTGTCGTGCGGCCACATCGGGTGCTGCGACTCGTCGCCCAACCGGCACGCCACCAAGCACTTCAAGACGAGCAGCCATCCCATCGTCACGTCGCTCGAACCTGGGGAGACGTGGGTCTGGTGCTACGTGGACGAGCAGGCGCTCTCGGATTGACCGGCGCCACCCCTCCGGCCAGTGCGTTTCGCCCGATCCATCGCGCGGCACCCTCACTGATACGCGGTGCACACTCCCGGGCTCGAAGGACACGAGTAACACACGGAATTTGCGCCCAGGACCGCGCAGTCGGCGCTGGACTGGCAGGGGAGCGCACAGACGTTGCCGATCACGCCGTGGCAAAGCCCGTCGGGTCCCTGCGCCTGGTAGCTCATGCACGTGAACGGCGCAAAACACCCTGCGTCGGTGCCGCCATCGAGGCTGCATGAAAGCAACGCGGCGTGCGACGAGGCGCATCCTTCGACGGCGCCGAGCATCCACAGCAGGGCCGCAAACCGCTGGCGCATCGTTATCCTCGCTCCGGGGCCACGTTTCGCACACCGAATGGGTGGGTGTCCACCTCCAAGTGGGCTCGCACGTGCTCGACGCAACGAACGCGGGACGACGCCCGATGGGAGGGGGCGATGCAGACGCCCGCGATCGTCGGTGGGGAGGCCGCGCGCCGTCTCCGGGAACCCCTCGCGACCAATGTCGCCGCGCTCGTCGCAGCGGCCACGGCCGCCGGCTCGCTTGGTTGCTCCTCCGCAGCGACGCTCGACCAGTCCTGCTCGCAGACTGCGTCGGGCCTCGATGCCTGCCCAGGCAACTCCGTCGTGCACGGTGTCGACGTTTCGACGTATCAGGGGGCGATTGTCTGGTCGCGCGCAAGGGCCGCCGGGGTTGCGTTTGCCTTCGCGCGCGTTAGCGATGGACTGACCGTTCGCGATTCGCAGTTCGCCGACAACTGGTCGGCCATGAAGGACGCTGGTGTGCTCCGGGGTGCGTACCAGTTCTTTCGAGCGGGCGAAGACCCGCTGGCGCAAGCGAGTCTCGCCGTGTCGGCCCTGGACGAGGCGGGTGGACTTCTCGCCGGTGACTTACCCGTGGTGATGGATATGGAGACGTCCGACGCGCAGTCGAGTGCGATGGTGCAGGCCGGAATGACGATTTGGCTGGAGGCCGTGACACGGGCCACCGGAAGGCGCCCCATCATCTACACGAGCTCGGCGACGTCCTCGGTGATCGGTTCGGGATTCGCGGACTACGCCCTCTGGGTGGCCAACTGGGGCGCGACCTGTCCGTCGATGCCGAGCGGCTGGTCGACGTGGAGGTTCTGGCAATACTCCGACAGGGGAGCGGTCTCGGGCATCTCGGGATCGGTCGACCTCGACGAGTTCGACGGTCCGCTCGCCGACCTCTTGACCTTCGCCGGCGTCCCGACGTCGGACGCAGACGGCGCCGACGGTCCCGCCGTGGATGCGCCGAACACGGATGCGCCGCGCACGGAGGAGGCAGGCTCCCCGCGCCACCGGCAACCATGCACGCAATGATCGCGGGGCTTCATGTCAGGTCCATCACGCGCTGCTCGAGGCCGCGACCCTTGGTGACTCCGCTGATGCGCACCTGATTCTGCAGAAGCGTCCACAGCACCTGACCGATGACCGTTTCGGCGTCCGCCTGCTTCCGCTCGAATCGGACGACGATCTCCAGCGCCTCGTCGTCGAACTCCACGGCCTTCACGGTCGGCAGATCGCGCAGCGCCTGCATCGACACAGAGCCGGGAGCGCCCCCGCGCTGGGTACCCCGCCCCACTTTCACGCGCACCTCGTCGTTCGACGCGGTGAGCTCGGCCATCCTCCCGGCAGCCACGACACGCCCGCGATCAAGGATTGCGGCGGCATCGCAGATCTCCTCGAGCTCTTGAAGATTGTGGCTCGAGATGACGATCGAAGAGCGCCCCCTTTTCGTCTTGATGAATTGGCGAACCTCCCACGCGACCCGCGGATCGAGCCCCGCGGTCGGCTCGTCGAGCAGTACGACGTCCGGATCGCCCAGGAACGCTTGGGCGAGCGCAACCCTCTTGGCCATTCCGTGCGAGAGACTTCCGCAGCGCTGCCTCCACCAGTCGCTGCCCTGGACATCGGCAAGGGCTCGGCGCGCCGTCGCCACCGCCTTCGTGGGAGGTACGTCTTGCAGCCGGGCCAGGTGAACCAGAAACTCCCCGACCTCGTCGCTCGCCGGAAGGAGTGCGTCTTGCGGTAATACGCCGATGCGCGATCGCAGGTCGTCGACCGCTGCGGGCGCAAAGCCGAGCACTTCGAGCGAACCTTCCGAGGGGCGAAGGTAGCCGGCCATCATCGCGAATGTCGTCGTCTTGCCGGCTCCGTTCGGCCCAATCAGGCCATACACGCTCCCCATATCGATCGTTAGCGATACGCCGTCGACCGCCGTCGTTGAACCGAAACGCTTGGTGACCCGTCGCAGGCGCACGGCGGCCTCCGGCGCGCCTCGAGGCTTGCGCGTGGGCTCCTCGGCGGCCGCATCGTTCGGTATCGACCGGGGCGGGGGCAAGTCGGAGGCCATCAAATGTCTCTCCGCTGGAATACGAATGAACCGGCAGCGAGGGTGATGCCCGCGAAGCCAACGAGGATCGCGAACGCGGTGAAAACCTTCCAGGTCTCGGGGGAGAGGAGGAGAGTGTCGTACGCGTTGGGGTAGAAGTACTCGTACCAAGCCATGTGCAATGCGATCCCGGGATCGGTCGCATGGCGCTGGCGCGAAATGAAGCCGCCCGCGCCGGCGATCCAAGAGACGAAAAACGTCGCGAACGTCGTCAAGAGCGCGAGTATCGGCGTCCTGAAGCACGAGCTGATGAACGTAGCGACGGCTGCCCACGCGCCGACGATGACCAGGTCTACCAGCCAGAAGCGCACTCCCCATTGCACGAGCTCAGCTGGGGTCACGTACCCGCGCACGAGCGCGACCGTGCCCGCAAGAAGGTTGAGCGCGAGCGTGACGAGGCCAACGAGCGCCCAGAGGCCGACGAGCTTGCCCGCCAGGTAGGACCAGCGACGCACGCGGACCGTCCAGAAGCGAACGCTCCGATGCTGAAGCTCGCCGGAGACGGCGTCGAACCCGAGAAGCGCGACCAGCAGCGGCGAGAGCCAAACGGTGATCTTGAGAAAGATCAAGAGCGAGGTCGGGATGCTGGAAATGTAGGACGCAAACGACGCGTCCCCCGTTGCTTCCTCGAGCAGTTGGCGCTTGAGCGCGACGTACGCCTGCGTCGAGTCGGCGAGGTTTTTTGCGCGATCCGCCCCTTCGATCCACACGCACACGAGCGACGTGACGAACGCCCCGAGTAGCGTCAACACCCCGAGCGCGATTCCTTTGGCACTGCGGACGCCGCGGCGCAGCTCTCGCAGAGCGACCAGTCTTATTTCCGTGAGCGGGCTCAAGGTGTGGGAGCTCCCCTACTAGCAGGCTGCCGAAAAGTGGGCTGCCGAAGAGAGCCGCAGCGGCGCCAGGATCGCCGTGGGAAAAATCCTCGAGGATTTGGCTCATGCGCGCATGCGCGCAATGCAATTGTGGCGTCCCCGCGGGAAGTCCCTGGCGACCGAATCCTCTTCAGCACCCTGCCAGCGTTACATGACGCCGATTCCGCTCGACCGGCGTGCGTGTCGAAGCTAGACACTGTCCGGCGCCGCAAGGGCGCGTGCGGCCCTGCCGACGTGGAAGCGTGAACCCCGCCAGGCCCGGAAGGGAGCAACGGTAGCGTGGAAGCGTGTGGCGGGGCCTTTGCCTTGGTTGCTTCGGGCGCCTCGGCGAGAAGCCTGAACGGACGACCCCCTGGCGCGCCAGCCAGCGCACCAAGCCAGCCGCGGCAGCCGCTAAATTGGGCGCGAATTCCCCCGCTGCGTCTCGGCTGGGCCGTTGCCGACGAGCAGTAGACGCCGGCGACAAGGGTGCTAGATTCTATTTCGTGGACGTGGTGTTGCGCAAGCTCGGGAAGGGCGCGAGGGCCGTCGCCGGCCGTCTCGTCCGGGCCCCGCGCAAAGGGTCCGTCGTGGTCATCGAGTTCCCGGACGGCATGCACGAATACGTCACCACGCCGGTCAAGCGTGTGTTGCGAATCGCCGGACGCGAAGTATTTTACATCGAGACGATCAACAGCCGTTACCGACTCGAGGTTCGCAGCCGCGAGGCCGCCGCTGCGGAAGGGACGGGCTAGAGGCCTAGCTCGCCCGCCGGCCCGCGATTTGCTGCGTGGCACCTTGACGCGCGCTGCCGTCCGTAGGCATGCTCCCCGGCGTGGGAAAGCACGACCGACGCAGTTCGATGAACATGAGGCGCCGCAAGGCCCAAGTGAAGAAGAAAGAGCGCGCAAAGCGCCAGGCGCGGGAGCGCAAGGCGATTACGAGCCAAGGAGCCAAGAAGGCCGCGCCCCCGAAGAGGAGCGCGAAAGCGACCGCTCCAGCGGCAGTGCCCGCGGCCCCGGCGTCCGCTCCGCCACCGTCGGTCCCGACCGGTCCGGCGACGTCGGCCTAGTTCAGCCCTATCTTTGCAAAGACGCGCGACGCGTCGACTCGGCTCCCGCCCGCTCTGGTCAGCGCCTTGGGCACACTGCGCGCCGGCTGAGCGCGTTGCAGCACGACTCCGCTGCGAACGCGCGCGCGCTTCCGCGTGGTTTCGGCAGTTCCGGCGCAGAGATTCGAACTCCGATAAGCGGAACCAAAATCCGCTGTCCTGCCATTAGACGACGCCGGATCGCGCGCCACTGGGGGGCATCGCCCTTCCCACGGCCGGGGGGCAGCGTACGCAACCCCGCTGCAAACGCAACCGCTTGCGCGACGCGCCGGCGCAAAGTTTCTGCGCCATGGCGCAGCCTTTCGCGGAACATTGACCGCGTGCCGCGGTCCGCCCGATGGATGGGGCATGGCTCGTCGAGATGCGGCGCGCGCGGGGCCGCCTTTGCCCCCTCGAAGTCGAATCGGGCACCATGGGGGCCGCTCGTGCCATCGCCCGACGACCCCGATCGCCCTCGGCCCGCGGGCGCTGCAGCCGCGGACGAGGCACGCCTCATCGAACGACTCGTGCGCCGCGACGAGGCGGCGTTCAACGCACTCGTGCGCACCTACGAGCGCCGGGTCTTCGCGCTCACCGCGCGCATGATGGGGAGTCGCGCCGAAGCGGAAGACTTGGCGCAAGAGGTCTTCGTTCAAGTGTTCAAGACGATCGGCGCATTCCGAGGCGAGTCGAAGCTGTCGACGTGGATTTATCGAATTGCGATCAACTTGAGCAAGAACCGCAGCAAATACCTTCGCGTGCGGCACACGGCCCAACAGGAGCAGCTCGAGAGCCTGGAAGAGCGGGGGCCCGTCGCGCAAAGGAGCGGCGCGAGCATGTCGCCGATCGAGCGGCCGGACGACCTGGCCACCGGGAGGCAGCTCGAGAACATCGTGCAGGCTGCCATTCTCGCGCTCGAACCGGGCTTCCGCGAATGCCTCGTGCTGCGCGACATCGAGGACCTGAGCTATGAGGAGATCGGCGCGATCACGGCCCTACCCGAGGGGACCGTCAAGAGTCGGATTCACCGCGCCCGGGCGCAGCTGAAAGAGCTCGTCGAGCGCGCTCTCGGGGAGAGCATCCGATGACGGAACCGAGCGAGACGAACGACGAGGCCGAGAACCAAGCGGTGCGCGACCTCGTTCGCCGGACGCTCTCGAATGATGCGCTGGCGAAGGAAGCCCCCGACATTTTACGCGGGGTGCAGCGACGCATCCGAATCCGTTCTCGCGGAAAGTTCTTTGCGGACGGCTGGAGCACCACGCAAGCGCGCCATGCATACCTCCTCATCGCACTCATCACACTGCTCCTCGCCGCGACCGCCTACGTCGTGCTCGTTCCCGTGGACGTCCGATGAGAAGCGCGTCTTTCGGGCGCGAGCGCCGAGGACGGCTTCGACGTCCGCCCCGCCCCCGCATCGTTCCGGGGGATGCTGTTATTCCGTAGTCATTCGTGGTAATCGCCCCGAGACCATGCACGTATTCGTCGCCGGCGGCGCTGGCTACATTGGCTCAGTGCTCGTGCCGCTCCTGCTCGAGCACGGCCACCGGGTCACGGTGCTCGATCGCTTCTACTTCGGAGACACGCTCGCGCCATTCACGCAGCGGTACGGCGAGAAGCTACGCGTAGCCCGTGGCGACGTTCGCGGGTTCGACCGCTCGCTCCTCACGTCCGTAGACGCGGTCGTCGACCTCTCTGGGATTTCGAACGACCCGTCGTGCGAGCTCGAGCCGGAGCTGACGCGGAGCGTGAACGTGGACGGGGCCAAGCGTCTAGCCGGCATTGCGCGCGAGCAGGGCGTGCGGCGCTACGTGTTCTCGTCCTCCTGCTCCGTGTACGGTCACGGTGAAGGGCTGGGCCTCGTCGAGACGAGTCCGCGCCGTCCGGTGTCGCTCTACGCGCGCGCCAAGGCGGAGGTCGAGAGCTTTTTGCTCGAGATGGGCGGGGCCTCGCGGGGAGCCGTCGAAGTGTGCGCCTTGCGGCTGGCGACCGTCTTCGGTTTGAGCCCGCGCATGCGCTTCGACCTTGCGATCAACGTCATGACCAAGAACGCTTACGTCGCCGGACGCATCACCGTCGACGGCGGCGGTCGTCAGTGGAGGCCGTTCGTGCACGTGCGTGATGCAGCCCGAGCGTTCGAGCTCGCGCTGACGAGCGACGCATCGAGGGTCGCAGGCGAAGTCTTCAACGTCGGCTCGGACCAGAGCAACGTGCAGATTCTCAATCTCGCCTTTCGCGTGCGCGACGCCGTTCCCGGCACCGAGGTCGTGCACGCGCCGACCGATCCGGACCTTAGAGACTACAACGTGTCGTTCGACAAGATCGGACGCGCGCTCTCGTTTCGCACCGAGCGCAGCCTGGACGACGGCATCCGTGAAGTGCTGGGTGCGCTCCGCGAGGGAGTCGTCGACCCCGACGAACGCCGCTGGTACACGCTCAAGCAGTACCTGTTCTTGCGCGAGGCCGAGCGTGCGAATCGTGAGATCGCGATCGACGGCAAGCTCCTCGCTCTGTCATGAAGGGCAGAGTCGAGTTCTACCGCCACCAGCTCGGCGAGGAAGAGGCAGCCTCGTGGAGGCGGGTCCTCGACACGATGTTTCTCACCCTCGGACCGCAGGTGGCGGCGTTCGAGAGCGAGCTGGCGGAATTCCTCGTGCGCGATCGCGACAGCGCCAAACCGCCGCTCGTGGTCGGGACCAACTCGTGCTCGATGGGGCTTCTTCTGGCGCTGCGAGCCCTGGACGTCGGCCCCGGCGACGAAGTGATCACGACGCCGATGACGTTCGTGTCAACGACGAACGCCATCTTGCACCTCGGGGCCAAGCCAAAGCTCGTCGACGTGGAGCCCGCGACGGGGCTCATCGAGCCGGCCGCGGTGCGGGCGGCGATCGGCGATCGTACGGTCGGCCTGCTTCCCGTCCACTTGTACGGGCAGCTCGCCGACATGCGGTCGCTGCGGGCGATCGCCGACGCCCACGGGCTCTTCATCTTGGAGGACTCCGCGCATGGAATCGAGATGGAGCGCGACGGCGTGAGACCCGGCGATCTGGGCGACGCCGCGGTTTTCTCGTTTTATGCGACGAAGAACGTCACCAGTGGCGACGGAGGCGCGGTGGCGACGCGCGACGAGCGCATGGCCGAGCGCCTTCGTCGCTTGCGCAACCATGGCGTCTCGAAGACCGCGTCGGACCGGCACGGCGGGGCGTATCAGCACTGGGACTTGCTGGAGGTCGGCTACAAGGCCAACCTCACCGATCTGGACGCTGCGCTGCTCCGCCCGCAGCTCGCGTCCGTGGAAAGCAAGCGCGAGCGCCGCGAGCAGATCGCGAGGCGCTACGAGTCACTCTTGCGCGAGCTCGTCGCGGACACGACGTCGGGGGCTCCCACGGGTCAGGGCGTGCCGTGGATGGTCGAGAGTCGCGGCCGGGGAAGTCACCATCTGTTTACGATCCACACGCGACCCGGCGAGCGGGACGCGATGCTGTCGAGGCTGGGCAAGGCGGGGATCGGAACTGCCGTGAACTACCGGGCCATCCATCGGCTCGCGGGGCTAGTCGAGCTCCTTGCGATTCCACGCGGGGCACTGCCGGTGGCCGAGGAAATCGGTGAGCGCACGATCAGCCTCCCCATGTACCCGACGTTGACCCTCGAGGAGCAAGAGCGAGTCGTCGAGGCGGTGGCATCCGCGTGGGGGGTTGGCTCTAGTCTATAATCGACGGTCAAGTGCCATCCGGCGCGGGGAGCAGCGCGGAAGATCTTCTGGCGGCGGACGGCCTACGGAGCGGGCTCTACACGACAACGGCGTAGGCCGCACCCGGGGCTAGAAAAGCCCGATCGCGAAGTGGAACGCCCCGAAGTCCTCGTAGCTGCGCTTCGTGACGTTGATGCCGTAGTCGAAGACCAGTGGGCCGACCGGCGTTTGCAGCCGAATGCCGGGCCCCACGTCGGCTCGCAGCGTGAAGGCGTGATTGGAGATGTAGTTCGGATCGACCCAGAGGTTGCCGAAGTCGGCGAAGATGGCGCCGTCGATCGCGCCGTAAATGGGAAACCGCAGCTCGGCCCGCGGGTTAATCATGAGATTTCCGCCGCGCAGCGGGATCAGGCAGTCGGTGCTGGAGTTATGGCAAAGTTGTGGGTTGGAGACGATCTCGTTGGCGATGTCTTGGGGGATGAAGGTGTCTTGCAGCCAGCCGCGCATCGAGTCGAAGCCCCCCATGAAGAACAGCCGATCGGGATAGGTGCACAAGGGGTTCGCCTGGCCGGGCGCGGGGTTGACGTAGGCGCAAGGCGCTACGCGGACGTTCTCGCCGAGGCGCAGCTCCAGCGCCAGCGATACTTTGCGAAAGATCGGGATGTATCCCGCGAACGTCTGCGTGAGCCTCACGAAGTGAGAATAGGCCTGAGGGGCGGGCGCGAGCGCCTGCGGGTTCCGCTGCACCGCGGGGCACTGGGCCAGGTTGCTGACGTCCGGCCTTATAGCGGCGCCCTCCGGAAACGAGTTGACGAGCTCGGACCCCAGGAAAACGAACGTTCCCCGATGGGCGTTGAAGGCGCTGTCGCGTCGATCCCACGCGACCGATACGCGCTGCGCGACGACAAGGCTTTCTCCGTCCGGAACGCGCAGAAGAGCCGCGAGCCCCGCGTTGAAGCCATTCGGATTGCAGGCGAGATAGGCCGCGGTCGAGTTGAACTGGAAGAGCCGAACGTCGTTGTCCTCGACGCTCTGCCCGAGCGTGACCGTAATCGCGCGCACCGGGCGATAGATCAGGCTTCCGAAGCCGGCGATCTTGTCGAGCGCGAAGTCGCGCTCGAGGTCGCGCACGTAGATGGCATCGGCTTGCGCGCGCACCTGTGGACCCAGCCCCACTTCCGGGATCGCTCCGCTCAGCGTGATTCGCCGCGCGAGTCGATCCTGGACCTGCTGGTAATTGGCCGCCACCTGGGGATCGAGAATCAAGAAATCGGGCAGATAGGAGAGCTGCGCGCGAAAGACCGCCCCGATCGCATAGCCGAGGACGTTGCGCTCGTCGTACTCAATCGTCCCCCGGATCCCTTCTCCCGTGGAGAAGCCGGGCCGCACTTCGATGTACCGGGGAAGCTTCTCGACGACGTCGATGTAGACAGTCTTGCCCGCTTGCGGGATGTACGGGTCGCTCAGCGAAACGGCGACGCTCGAGAATACGCCGAGGGTCTCGATGCGCTCCCGCGTGCGGTCGACGTCGCTCGAGCGATACGGGCGCCCGATCTCGAGTTTGATCCGCCGAGCCACGACGCTCTCGCGCGTGTTGACCAGGCCGCGAATCACGATCGCGCGCACGATCACCCTCTCGCCCTCGCTCACGTCGAAGCGAACGCGCGCACGCGTATTGTCGGGCGACGGGTCCAGCGTGTCTTTCACGTCGACGTACGGATAGCCAAGCTCCTTGTACCAATCGACGATGCGACGCCGTGCAGCGTCGAGTTTCGTCGTGCTCACGGGCTCCCCGAGAGGCAGCTGTGCCGCTCGAGCGACGTCCTGCTCGCTCGCGCTCCTCACGCCGGAGAACGCCACGTCCCACAGGCGTGTTCGCGGGCCGAGCTTGATCGGGATGGCGATCTCGATCGACGGCGCGCAGTCGACGTCGCGCGCCCGATCGGACCGGCATGTGTAGGCCGGGTCGAGCGGCTGCGTCGGGAGCGGAAGCCCCGTAGGACCGTACGTGCATAGGTTCGCGGGGAGCGCCGGCAGCGGAATCGGGACGCAACGATTCGGTGGCGAGCGGGGATCGCAGGACGCACGCAGGATCTGCACGGGGCCGACTTCGGCGTGCAAGAAGCCCTCGTTGCGATAGAGCTCCTGCACGTGCTCCACCGCGCGCTCGTAGGTGTCGGCGACGTAGGTCGCGTCGGGGCGCAGGTCCAGCGGTTCCGGGCGCGCGCCGGTCGCGACTTGACCGGCGCCCGCTCCGATCGTCTGGGCCACTCCGCGCGGATTGGGATCGACGAGCAGATCCGCGCCCGGGAGCTCCTCTTCGAGGAAACTGTCGATCTCGTTTCCAATCTCGTCCGACGATCGCGGCCCCCCATTCGAGAGTCGCTTGACAGCATCGAGCTTGAGGCACGGGTAGCGCCGGACCGCGACGCTGACGCGTGCATGCTCGCGGACGTGAAACAGGAGCAGCTGCACTTCCTCGGAGTCCGCGCCGCGCACTTCGGGCCGCACCTCGACGTCCAGAAAGCCTCGTCGCTGGTAGAAGGCACGGAGCTTGTCGGCGAGGTGCGACGGTGACCGGTCGGACTCCGTGTCCAGCCCGAGCGCCGCCGTGAGTGCCTCCGCGTCGTAGTGCTCGTTGCCCTCGAACCGCGGCACTTGCCGCGGACCGGCGTCGATGCGCACGCGGAGCGCCACTCGGCCGCCGTGCTCGGGCGTCCCGATCCACAGGAGATCGTGCGACACGTCCGCCCGGTACCAACCCTGCGCGTGTAGGAGCTGCTCGAGCGTCGTGTCCGCAGCGTCGAGGGCGGCCTCGTCGGCGCGGTCTCCCGCGGCCACCGAGAACGTCTGGGCCAGCGGCATCACATCGTCGCGAGGCGCTCCGAAGACGTAGAAATATCGGCCGTCGATCAGCCGCGCCACACCTGGTTTGACGTCGACGATGACGAACGTGCGCGACGGGTCGTCGGTCGCGCGCATGCGGAGATCGACGGTCGCCTGCGGGAAGCCGTGCGTCGCCAAATAGCGGACGATGCGCGCGCTCGTCTCGCCAATGTCCGCCCCGACAATCTCGCCACCTTCGGTGAGGTTCGTCTCGCGCAACAGCTCTTCGCGATCCAGTCGCGCACCGTGAAGGTCCAGCTCCAAGCGCACGATCACTTTCCGAGCCGCCGCATAGACGACCAGCGCCGCGCCCCCGCCCTCCGGAGCCGCCGTCGCGCGCGCACGTGCAAACTGCCCCGAGCCGAGTACCTCGACAAGCGCTCGGCGCACCGCCGCCGGGGTCAGCGTCTGGCCGGCCTTGACCTCGTGGATAAGCGGTACCGTCAAGTCCTTCCATACGTTCCCTTCGAGGACGACGCCCACACGCGTGATCGGCTTACCCGTCAGCCCCGACAGACTGACCGCAGGGGCGATCGCCGGGAGCTGAGGCGGCGGGACGGGCGCGGGGGTCGGCTGGATCGGCAGGGAAGTCTGCGCGCTCGCCGAGAACGTCACGAGGCAGAGCGCGACGGCGAGCAGCGGGGCAACCCCTCGGACCGCCCTTTGTCGGTAGCCGCTTCGCGATCCCATTCGGTTTGCGACTGCTACTCGAACTCGAGCCGCCAGCGAAGGTCTAGACCGAGGTTGCCGAGCGTCGACGACGACACGTCGTTGATGTTGTCGTAAGAGCCCTGCACGCTCAAGCGGTTGTTCAGGCGCCACTCGATGTTCGACCTCAGCTCTCGGTCCTCGGAGAGGCCGGCAGTCACGCTCGCACGAATGTCGTTTGTGAGTCGCTTGCCGATGGTGAGCTGCGGCTCCGTCTTTCCCGTGAACGTGGAATAGGCGCTTCCGAAGCGGAAGTCGTCGATGATCGGGAGCGCCTGCTTGACAGCGCGGTCGGCGCCGCTCGTCGCCCCGAGATAGTTGAGCGCCAGGCTCGCACCCAGGCTACTCGCCTGCAGTTGATCGAGCTCCGCACGCGTCATCCCTACGGTAAGCAAGAGCACGATGTCCTCTTGCGACAGGGTGGGCTCGCTCGACATGTCCATCCGCAGGTTGTCCGCGTCGCCGTATGCGTGGAGCGTGATGCGCCAGAGCGAGCCGCCCCGCGTGGAGCCAGCGGAGGCCGCCGTAGTTCCGCCGCCCGTTCCGACCCCGGCTCCCGCCGCGGTGGTCGTATCGGTGTACCGGCGGTACTCGGTCACGGCCGTGACGTCCACGATCGGCGCGAGCCGCGTCGGGTCGTCGAACCGAATGAGCCCCTGGCGCACTTCGAAGTCGCTCTGCTGGAAGTGGATGCGCCCGCCGGGAAGGGTGCGCAGGGTCCCGTGCAGGCCGACGCGCTGATTGGTCCCGGTCACGTCGAGCGTGCCCGAGTCGATCGCCAGGAGCGCCTCGACGAGGTTGTTCTTGATGGCCATGGGCGCGCGCGATCGAAGGCGCAGGTCGAGGACGACGAAATCCAGCGATGGGTCGTACGTGTCGACCTCCGTCCGTTTGGCGCGTGTGCCCAGCTGGGCCAGATCGGTGGTCAGCGCGATCGGACGGGAATAGCTCAGCGACGAGATCATCACGTCGCCGGAAACGCGCGGCAGAGTGGCGCTCGTTCCGACGGCCGCTTTCGTGTCGTACGTCACGTCCAGGTCGGCGTTGGTCGTCGCCACGATCCCGTCGGCGGGCACGAGCCGGACGTCGCGCGCGACCACATGGGCGTCGAGCGCCCCGATCGCTAGGCCGCGCAGAGGCGCCGCGCCATGCAGGACGATCGTCCCGCCGGCGAACCTTCCCGCCCCGGTGAACGAGAGCTCCGTCGCGGTCGCGTGCGCGTCGAGACGAACGCCGGTGATCGCGCCGGGCAGGCCGTGCACGTCGAGGGCGTCGCCGGTGGCGTGCAGCTCGCCGGCGATGGTCGGCGACGCGGCCCTTCCCGTGACCCGCACAGTGCCGACGACCGTCCCGCTTGCGCGATCGATCCTCGGCACGATCCGCTGAAGCACCGCAAGGTCCACCGGCTCGAGCTGCCCATCGAGGGCAAGCGTCGGATCCGTCGTCGCACGAGTAACGCTGCCGGTAACGACGAAGCCGCCTCGAAAGCCGTCGGGCGTATCGAGCGTCACATGGAGCGGCGGCATCGTGAGCGTGTCATCCGCGAGCACCAGCGAATCGCGAGGCGGCTGGAGAGTCAGTTTTTGCCCGCCGCGGGAGACCACCGTCGGGCCTAGTAAGAACCGCACGCGAGCCTTGGAGGGCCGATCGATGGGCACCTCCTCGGCGACGATCTCCCCCCAGAGCTGCCCGCCCAGGGACGAAGATGCGGCGGCGCCCGGCTCGGCTCCGTCTCCCGCGCGGGCGGCGAAGACCCGCGCGAGCGAGCCCAGGTCGAGACCGCGAAGCGACGCGCGCCCGGATAACACGGGGGATCGCGCGCGGGTGATGACGACGTCGCGCAGGCGCGCCGTTCCGCCCAACAGATCGCCACCGATCGTCCACTCGCCGCGCGACGAGTGGTCGGCGAGGTACGCCGCCTTGTCGAACCGCGGTCCGATGGGCGCCCCGCAACGAGTCCTCCCGACGATGTGCTTGTCCTGCTCCAGCCGCTGCGTCATGCGCACGTCCAGGTGGGAGCTCAGCAGGGGCACGCCCCGCACGCGCGTGCCGGCGACGTCCAGCTCGGTCCGTGCGACGAAGCCCGGGCCGGGAAGAAACGTGTCGAGGTTGCCTGTCACGTGGGCAACCCCGGAGACGCTCCCCTCGACTTGAGGCGCGAGACCGCCGAGCGCGTCTACCCTCCCGAGCGGAACCCCTTCGAGCATCACGTTCGCCATGAGCGCCCCGCCGCGTCGCAGCGAAGCCGAACCCAGCACCGTCCCCGTGGCGCCCGCGCGCTTGCCCGCCGGTGGTTGGATCTTGTCGAGAACGAACGAGCGCACGTCGATGTCCGCCCCCGCGATCCCTTGCTGACGATCGTGCCAGCGCAGTGAGACGTCGGCGTCCCCCTGCGCGAACCTCTCGCCGTAGGCGAGCACGTGGGTGAGGTGGCCCTGGGCATCGACAGCGACGTAGCCGCCGCCGCAGGCGTCTTCAGGGCCGCCAAGCGCGACGTGCACATCCGCGCGCGTGGCGACGGTTGCGTCCAGGCCGTCGAAGCGCGGATCGTCGTCGAGCGCGAACATCGAGAGAAGGTCGCGAATCCCGAACCCTTGGCTCGTCCCCACACCGTCCACGACGAACCCGTGCTCCCCGCCGATCCGCAGCTTGGCCGTGGGAACTTCGTAAGGACTGTCTCGTCGTCGCGCGTGAACGCCGGTGATTTCAATTTCCTTGTTGGGTACGTCGACCGTCACGCGGCCGGAGCTCAGGTCGCCGAACGCCACGTCGGCCACGGCGAACCCGGCGATCGCCTGGATGTCGGCCTCGGGCTCGGGACGACTGAACACGCCGCCGATTCGGGCCTTGGCTTGGAGCTGGCCGTGCAAGGGTACCGACCCGATTGGGGAGAGGTCGTCGAGGTCAGCCACGATAAGCGGCGCGTCCACACGCAAATCGTCCCCGAAGCCGAGCGAGACGAAGCCTCCGTCGATGCGCGAACGGGGGAGCACGGCATGCACGTCCGTGAACTTGATCGCGTCCGGCCGCACGGCCAGACGGGCGGCAATCTGCGCCTCCGAGAAGCCGAAGAGAGCCTGGCGCGTAACCTCTTCCGCCGGCCGATCGTAGACACCGAACGAATAGGTTCTTGCGGTGAAATCGCCGTCGAGCTTGAGGGGCGCGAAGGTCCCAGCGATGAGCGGGGCGTGTACCTCGCGGATGTCCCAGGCGACGTGGGCATGCGGGTGCACGCCCAGCGCCCGAAGAAGCGCGGTGAAGTCCACCCCCGACGCGTCGAGACGCGTCCTCTCGAGACGTCCCCCGGCCACCAGGGGATCGACGACCGTGTCCGAAAGCGTGACGAGGCCCCCCGCCAGACGCAGCGTCGTCTTCGCGCTCTGGACGACGTTGCGCCGAACGCTTAGCTCACTGTGCAGCTCCTCCGCGAGCACGTACCGATCGAGACGCACGTCGTGCGCTTCGAGGATGCCGCTCACGTCGGGCAAGATCGTGTCTCGCCCGTAGCGGACATCGGCATCGAAGCGGAGCCATCCGTCGGTCTCTGGGAGACTGGCGGCTCGCTCCGCCAGGGCAATGGGCCCGCGCACCACCACGTGCCCGTCGATCTCAGGCCACGCCCCCTCGCCTTGCGGGAACGTGGCGTGCACGTGGCCGAGCGACAGCTCGACGCGCCGCTTGTCGGTGGCCGGCAGATCGCACGACGGGGTCGTCCCGGACGCCGCGTCGAGGTCCGCGGCACCGACGGCCTCGAGGCGGCGGACGAGGACCGATCCGGGCTGCACGCTCACGCGCCCCTCGATCGAGCAGAGCGCGTCGTCGTCAGTTGCGCGTGAGCCGTCATCCAGCAACCGCGAGCGGTGCACCGCAGCGCTTCCCACGCGAAGCGCGATCTCGAAGGTGGAGCCTGCGGCGGGGTCGTCCTGGACGCCGACGTCGAGGTCCACCGATCTCGCCTCGACGGCCACCCCGTCCACGTCCAAGGTGAGAGAGCCGTCGGTCACGGCGAACGTGCTGAAGGATACGTGAAGCCCGCTCCCACCGCTGGGCGCGGGCTGGACGAACGCCAAGTTGGTCACAGTGCGGCCGCGGACGACCAGGCGCACGGTCGGGTCGTCGAGCTCGACCTGATCGATCGCGAGCTTTCCCGCGATGAGCGCGAACAGCTTCGGACGAATGCGAACCCGGTCGCACGCGAGCGCTCGAGGGCCGCCGTCGCTCGACTCGAGGCGCACGTTCCTGAGCTCCACGGCGAGCGGCCACACGCGAAGGGTCAAGTCGTAGGTCGCGACGAGCCCTTGCGCGCGTAGGGCCCGCTCCGTGTTGCGGGTCGCCCAGGCGCGCGCCCACGCCGAGCGGACCACCAGCGCCGTGCCGAACGGAATGGTGCCGACCACGGCCAGCACGACGCAGAGGGCGCGAGCGATCGTTCGGACCCAGTCGCGGTTCCGACTTCGGCGCCGCCGCGCACGCCGGGAATCATCGATGTAGGTCGCAGTCATCGGGTGTGGTGGGGATCGGGGGCCGCGGTGATGCCACCTTAACGCGCCGTTCACCGGGGCTGTAGTCTGGCGAGCATGCGACGCACGACGCCAGGGGTCGAGCTGGCCGGCAGCCGGATCGCGCGGGCCGAGGCGCACGACCCCGAGCGGGTGGTGCGTGTCCTCGAGCCGCTGGTGACCGACGCGCGGCGGACGCGGCTGCGCGACGTGATAGGCCAGCGACTGTCCAGCGTGACCGCCGTGTTCGACGCGCCATACGACCCGCACAATGGGGCCGCTGTGGTGCGGTCGTGCGAGGCCTTCGGGGTGCAATGGCTCCACGTGGTCGAGCGCAAGGGGACTCCGTTCGCCGTGGCAAGCACGGTCGCACGGGGAACGGAGAAGTGGATCGACGTCGTCCGCCACGCGCACTCGTCCTCCCTTCTCGCGTGGGCGCACCATGCAAATATCCCCCTGGTGGGCGCGCACCCGGACGGCGAGCTCGTTCCCGCCGAGCTCGGGGGTATGCCTCGTTTGGCCATTGTTCTCGGCAACGAGCGTGAGGGGATCCGCGAGTCGCTCGCTCGAGCGTGCGCGGCTCGGGTTCGGGTCCCGATGCGGGGGTTCGCCGAGAGCCTCAACGTGAGCGTGACTGCCGCCATCCTGCTCGACGCGGCGACGCGCGGGCGTCCGGGCGACCTCGACCTCGAGGCCCAGCGTCGCCTGTACGCGCGCGGCCTGTACCTATCGGTGCCCCACGCGGAAGACATCCTCGCGGCCCTTTGAAGCGCGAGGGAACGAACGCATTGCTACGGGCAGCGGCCCGACTTACCTTCGCCAGTCGAAATCGATGGCCGACGATCTCTACGCCATCCTCGGCGTTCCCCGGAGCGCAGAGGCGACCACCATCAAGAAGGCGTACCGCAAGCTCGCGGGACAACTCCACCCCGACAAGAACCCGGGGAACAAAGCGGCCGAAGCGCGCTTCAAAGACGTCAACCGAGCATTTCACGTGCTGGGCGACGCGAAGAAGCGAAAGCTCTACGACGAGTTCGGCGACGAAGGCCTGCGCGAGGGCTTCGACCCGGAACGCGCGCGCGCGTACCGCGACTGGGCGTCGCGCCAGCAGCGAGGGGCGCCTTCGAGCGCGGCGGGCAGCGGGCAAGGCTTCGACATCGACGAGGTGATCGGCGGGCCCGGGGGTGCGGCTTTCGGCGATCTGTTCGGCGACTTGATCGGTCGCGCTCGGCGAACGCGCGGACCAGCCAAGGGGCCCGACTTGGAAAGCGAGGTCACGATCGACTTCGCTTCGGCGGTGCGCGGAGCTACGCTCGAGCTCAGGCCGCAGGGCGCCGCGGGCACGCCGGTTACGGTGCGCATTCCAGCCGGCGCGTCGGACGGGAGCCGCGTTCGCATCGCCGGCCAGGGCGGCCCTTCGGCGAGCGGAGGGCCGCGTGGCGACCTCGTCCTGAGTATCCACGTAACCCCTCACCCCTACTTCCGCCGCGAGGGAGACGACCTCCATCTCGACCTGCCCGTGACGATCTCCGAGGCGTACCACGGCGCCAAGGCGAACGTTCCGACGATGGACGGCGCGGTGACGATGAAGATCCCCGAGCGGACCCAGAGCGGCAGCGTCGTTCGCCTCCGCGGCAAAGGGGTCGCGAAGAAGGGGTCACCGGTCGGCGATCTGTACGTGCACTTCCTCGTGCAGATCCCCAAAGAAGGGGGGAGCGATCTAGGCCAGCTGGTCGATCGCATCGCCGCGTTTCAGACCGAGGATCCGCGCAAAGATATCCATCTCTAGCGGCGCCGCGACTTCTTCTTGCCGTGCACAGGTCGCCCGCCCTTGCGCGCTGCGGGCTCGACTTTGCCCTTGCCGGGCTTGCGCGGCTTGGCGACGGGGTTGCGCTCCGTTGGCCTAGGGCGCGGGCCGTCGCCGTCGCCGCCGGCGCGCCTGCCGTACACGGTACGGCGAAGAATCGCCACGTCGATGATGTCGACCGAAAGCCGGTCTCCGAGGGCGATGACCTCGCCCGACCGGGCCGCCACCACGCGCAGCGTGTCGTCGTCGACCTCCCAGCGATCTGCGCCCAGATCTTCCAGGCGAACGAGGACGTCGACGAACGGCGCGTCCAGTTGCACGAAGAGTCCGGAGCCGACGACGGCGGTGACCGTCCCTTCGAACCGGGCTCCGATGCGGTCCTTCATCATGAAGGCGCGGTAAAGGTCGACGATCGCGCGCTCGACCTCCATCGCGCGCCGTTCTGCGATGCTCGACGCGAGGGCGGCCTCCGACAGCGCGGTGGGGCCGTCCGCCGCCGCTCGTTCCCCCCGGCGCGGATCGCGCCCGGAGAGAACGTCGTGTGCGATGCGGTGAACGATCAAGTCGGGGTAGCGCCGGATCGGCGATGTAAAGTGCAAATACGCCTTGGATGCCAGCCCGAAGTGACCGATGTTGGCCACGTCGTAGACAGCCTGCTTCATCGACCGCAAGAGAAGCGAATTGAGCACCTTCGCGAGCGGATGGTCGGCGAACGACGCCAGAAGCTTTCCCAGCTTCTTCGGATCGCGCGTGTCGTCGACGTCGAACGCGATTCCGAGCGCGTCGCACATCGCGGCGAACCGATCCAGCTTCTGCTCGTCGGGCGGCGCGTGCACGCGGTAGATGGTCGGCACGCCGCGCTCTTCGCACCAGCGCGCGACGGTCTCGTTGGCCAGCAGCATCAGCTCCTCAACGAGCTGGTAGGCGCGCTTGACACCGGGGTCGTCGGTACGCCGCTTGACGTCGATTGGCTCGCGCGTCTCTTCGTGGAGGACGACTTTCGCCTCCGGAAGCTCGAAATCGAGCGCGCCGCGCTTCAGCCGCCTGGACCGGAGGAGCCGCGACAGCTCGTAGGCGAGCCTCAGCCCGTCGACCAGCTCTTCGGCGGCCTCCTCGCGCTTCGCCTCGGCGCTCAAACCGAGCGCGCGCGCCACGCCGCCGTACGTGAGCTTCGCGCACGAGCGCATCACGCCGCGCACCAAGCGGCTCTTGCGAACGGTCCCCGACGCGTCAATCTCGGCTTCGACGCAGAGGCAAAGCCTGTCCACGCCCGGTAGCAGCGAACAGAGGTTCGAGGAGAGCGCACGCGGGAGCATCGGGATCGCGCGGTCCGGCAGGTACACGCTGCAGCCACGATTCTTGGCTTCTTCGTCGAGCGCCGTGCCGGGCGTGACGTACGTGCTCACGTCGGCGATTGCGATCCACGCGCGGTAGCCGCCGTTCTCGGTGCGCTCGATCCAAACGGCGTCGTCGTGGTCGCGAGCGTCCTCGGGGTCGATGGTGGGCAGCGGAAGGTGGCGCAGGTCCTCGCGGCCGGCGGTCATGCTCTCGGGGACCTCGTCGCCGAACGCTTCCGCCTCGCGCAGCGCGCGGTCTGAGTGGCCCTCTTGCACGCGTTCGAGCACCAGGATCTTGGCGGCTTCGACGCCGAGCCCGCCCGGACGGCCGAGGACCGTCTCGATCGCCCCTTCCGGGTTCTCGTCGGGCGATTCTGGCCAGCGTGTGATGGCGACGACGACGGCGTCTCCGTCGCTGCCGCTGTTCCCCTCGCCATCTTTCGCGTCGATCCGTCGTGACAGCACGATGGGGCCTCGCACCCGCGTGTCGTCGGGGTCGAGCCACGCGCTCCGCCCCTTGCGGCGCAGCATCCCAGCGACGCGCTTGAGCCCGCGCTCGATGATCGCGACCACCTCGCCTTCGGCCCCGCGCGCGCCGCGCGAGCGGATGCGGACGCGAACGCGGTCGCCGTGCATCGCTCCCGCCATGGCTTCCGGCGGCACGAAGACGTCTTGTCCGGCTTCGCCGAGGCTCGCCACGAAGCCGAACCCGCGCGGATGTACCGTGAGGAAGCCCTCGCGTTCGGCACCCCGCGCGCTTGCGGTGCGCGAGGAGATCTTGAAGTGCTGTCCCGGACGGGCGGCGATCACGCCCTCGAAGCTCAAGTCATCGAGCAGCCGCTGAAGGCCCAAGTAGTCGACGTCCGAGACGCGAAGTCGCCCGGCGATCTCGCGCGTGTGCAAGGGCCGGGTCTCGGAGTCGAGCAGCTCGAGGATCTCCGTTCGGGTTGGGAGACGTATGGGCATCTTGGAGAGTCTTACCCTAGTGCAGTCTCGCGCTGCGCCCCTCCGAAATGAAGCCGCCGAGACACAGAGGTCGCGCGGCCGCTCCCTGCATCTTGACGGCGAAGCTTCCGGACGGCCTCCTCTCACGAAGAGAAGCGCGGCAGCGGCCATGGCTCGCGCCGCCAGGCGATCTCCCGTCCTGCGCACGCCCGCGCGACGTCGAGCGGGGTCGTCGGTGCGTTCGTCGGCATCAGTCCCAGGCCATGCGCCAACTCGCCCACGACACGATCGGCTGGGATGCCCGCCGCCCGCAAGTCGCGAACGACCGCGCCCGGAGTGCGCTTCTCGAGGCGTGCCCCGCCCTCAGCCACGACCAGCGGCACGTGGGCGTAGCCCGAGGGCCGCGCCCCGAGCATCCGGGCGAGCCAGATCTGGCGTGGCGTCGAGGCAAGCAGATCGGCCCCGCGGACAACGTCGGTGATGCCCATCGCGACGTCGTCGACCACGACGGCCAGCTGGTACGAAAAGACACCGTCCGCCCGGCGGAGCACAAAGTCGCCCACTTCGAGGGACAAATCCTGCGCAACGGGCCCAAAGACGGCGTCTTCGTACGAGACGATCTCGCTCGGAACGCGCACGCGGAGCGCGGGCGGCCGCTTCATCGGGCGGGTCGGATCCCGCCCGCGGCAGTGGCCGGGATAGATGACCTCCTCGCCCGCGTGCGGCGCGCTCGCCACGCGCCCGATCTCCGCGCGCGAGCAGTCGCAAGGATACAGGAGACCGGCGAGGGCCAGCCGGTCAAGCGCTCGATCGTAGAGCGCGCTGCGCTCGCTCTGCATGAAAGGACCCTCGTCGTACGTGAGCCCGAGCCAGAGCAGGTCCGCTTGGATCCGCTCCAGGGACCCGGCTACGACCCTCGGTCGATCGATGTCTTCGATGCGCAGAATGCACGCCCCGCCCGAGCGACGCGCGACGACCCACGAAGCGAGCGCGGTCCACGCTCCACCGAGGTGGAGGTCGCCGGTCGGCGACGGCGCGAAGCGCGTGCGCGGAGTCACCGATGAGCGTCGAGAAGAAACAGGAGCAGCGCCTTTTGCACGTGCAGCCGGTTCTCCGCCTGGTCCCAGACCCGCGAGCGGTCACCCTCGATGGTCGCATCGTCGATTTCTTCGCCTCGATGCGCGGGCAAACAGTGGAGCACGATCGCGCTCGGGAGAGCCTTCGAGACCATGCGACCGTTCGCGGTCCAGCCTGCAAAGGCCTCCGTTCGCTCGTCGCCTTCGGCCTCTTGCCCCATGCTGGTCCACACGTCGGTGTTGACCACGTCACAGCCGCTGGCGGCGTGCTCGGGCTCGTGGACGAGCTCGACGTGACTGCCGGCGCGCTCGATCTCCGCCCGCGGCGGCATGTACCCGCGCGGGCCCGCGAGCACCAAGTGGAAGCCGAACATCGGAGCGGCCTCCAGCCACGAGCGCGCCATGTTGCTCGAGCCGTCGCCGACGAAAGCCACCCGCTTGCCTGCGATGCCCGCGCCGAGCTGCTCCTCGACCGTGAAGACGTCGCAGAGCACCTGCACGGGGTGGCCGTCGTCGGACAGCGCGTTGATCACGGGAACGCTCGCCGTCGCCATCTCGCGCAACTTCGCCGTGGTCGACGTCCGATACACGATGGCATCGCAATAACGGCTGAGGACTCGCGCCGTGTCGCGGATCGGCTCTCCGCGCCCGAGATGGCTGCCCTGCACGTTGAGCACGACGGGGTGCGCGCCAAGCTGGGCGCATCCGACCTCGAACGACACGCGCGTGCGGGTGCTCGCCTTCTCGAGAACGATCGCCACCGCCCGCCCCGCGAGCAACTGCGTGCGCGATCCCTTCGGCTCTTGCTTCAGTTTCTTGGCCAGAGAGAGGACGTCGCGGCACTCCGCGGGGGTCAAGTCGGACAGGTCGAGAAAATCACGCTTCGTCATGGGTACTCCAGCGGTTCGGCGAAGACGCGCAGGGCAAGGGCCTCCAGCGACCCCTGGGCGTGCGCCTTTTCGGAGAGGGCGGACGCGTGCTCGCCGAGCCACGCGATCTGCTCGTCGACCGCTCGCGGTCCCGTTCCACCGAGGCTCTCTTTGGCAGCGACCGCGGCTGTCGGATCGAGCGCCCGAAGCGCGGCGGCGTCCATCGCCGGATGAATCGCTCGCGCACGCGAAGCGTCGATCGCTCGAAGGCTCGCCCCTTCGCCCACCGCGAGCGCGACGAGCTGGCCGACCGCCTTGTACGCCTCGCGGAACGGCACCCCCCGCCGCACGAGCGCCTCGGCGAGGTCGGTGGCCTGGGTGAAGCCCGCGTCGAGAGCGAGGGCGCCGCGCTCGGCGTCGAACGCCACGTGCGGCAGCGACAGCGACAGGGTCCGGACGCACCCGAGGGCGAGCGGTCCGGCCTCGAGCAGCGGAAGCCGATCCTCCTGCTGGTCACGGTTGTAACCGCTCGCCAGACCCTTCATGAGCGCCAGCATGGCGACCACGTTCCCGAACGCTCGGGCGCTCTTGCCGCGCACGAGCTCGAAGACGTCGGGGTTCTTCTTCTGCGGCATCATGCTCGACCCAGCGGAGATCGCGCCATCGAGGCGCACGAGCGCGAACTCGCTCGTTGCGAAGTCGACGAGGTCGGTCGCGATGCGCGACAGCGCGAGGACTACCCGCGCGACGCTCCACGTCCAGTCGAGAGCGAAGTCGCGATCGCCCACGGTGTGAAGGGCGCTTGTCGTCGGCTTCCACGGCGCGAACAAGCGCGCGACGAGAGCGCGGTCGATGGGGAGCGAGGTGCCCGAGCAGGCGCCGCTTCCGAGCGGCATCTCGATGCGTTCGAGCGCGAAGTCGATCGTGTCGGCGGCCTTCGCCAACCCCACCCCCCATGCGGCCACGAGAAACGCGGCGCTGATCGGCTGCGCGCGCTGACGGTGGGTGTACGCGGGCAATAGGACGTGCTTCTCGCGCGCGGCGCGTGCGGCGAGGGCTCCCACGAGCGAGGCCACCTCGCGCAGGAGCGCAGCGCCTCGGTCGCGCACGTGCAGGCGCAGGTCGAGCGCGACCTGGTCATTGCGCGAACGCGCGGTGTGGAGGCGAGCGGTCACCTGCCCGAGCCGGCGCGTGAGCTCGGCCTCGACCGCCATGTGCACGTCTTCCTCGTCGGCGGGGAGCGTGAGCGCTCCGGCAGACGCTTCGTCGAAAAGCGCCCGCAATCCCTCGCGCAAAGCGCGCGCGTCCTCGACGGGGACGATGCCCGTCCTCGCTAGCATCGTGACGTGCGCCGCGCTCCCGACGAGGTCTTCGCGCACGAGGGCGCGGTCTTGCTCGAACGACGACGACCAGGCGAGGAGCTCGTGCAGCATCCCCTCCGGTCCGGTGGCGCTCGTTCTCGCGATGCCGCTCATGGCTGCATCCGTGTAGTGCTTTCACCGTTGGGGCGCCAGAGGTGCTGCTACCCTCCGGTCGCCCTTGCCGTCTTTGCGAGCACACCATCCGATCCGCTGGATCGTGGGCCCCGACGACGGCCGCACGGTGCGCGACGTCCTCGCGCGGGCGAAGGCCGATCCCGATGCGCTGCGCGAGGGGCGCGTCTTCGTCGCGCTCCGGCGGGCGCGTCGCGAAGACGAGCCCGTTCGCGAGGGCGACGTGGTCGAGGTCGCGGGGCCGCGTCCGGCGAGGGCCGAGCCAGTGCGCGTGCTCGCGCAGACGCGTGACTTGGTCGCGGTCGAGAAGCCAGCGGGAGTTCCCACCATCGCCGACCACGCGGGCTCGGCCCACGCGCTCGTCGCCCTTGCCGCCCGCGTCCTTCACATCCCCGAATCCGCTCTTCATCCGACGTCTCGGCTCGACCGCGACGTGAGCGGCGTCGTCGTCTTCGCGCGAACCCAGGCGGCTGCGCAGCGACTCGTGCGCGCCCGCGCGGAGGGGGCGTACGAGCGCCGCTACGTCGCCATCACAGCGCGCGCGCCGTCGGTCGGCGGTGGAGTATGGGACGCGCCCATCGGGCGCACGAAAGACCCACGCCTGCGCGCAGTCGGGGGTCGAGAGGCGGTTCTTGCCACGACCCGGTATGCGGTGTGCGCGCGCACGCCGGGCGACGCGGTGCTCCTCGGCCTCGCCCCGCTGACCGGCCGCACGCACCAGATCCGCGTGCACGCGGCGCACGCTGGGGCGCCGATCGTCGGCGACCGCGCGTACGGCGGTCCGGCGCGCCTCACCCTCCCGAGTGGTCGCGTGCTCGAACCGCGCCGTATCGCGCTCCACGCCGCCCGCGTCGTCGTCCCCGACGAGCACGGCGCCCCGCTTTCCGTGTCGGCCATCATCCCGGCCGACCTCGCGGACGTGTGGTTACGGCTCGGGGGCGAGCCCGGCGCGTGGGAGGTCGCCTTGTCTTGCGCGCTCACGTAATGCTCCTTGCGGCCGGTGCTTGCGCCGCGGGGGTGCTCGAAGCGTTCGCGGGTGAGCCCCGCAGGACGATTGACATGAGCCGCGCGTTCGACGCGGGCGCGCTGGGAACGGCGACGGGCGACATCGCGATCACGTCCACGCCGCCGGATCCGCCGCCCCTCGTGGAGCGCGAGCAGTGGGTGTTCGATCTTCGCTGGGACCGGGGGCAAGTGTGGCTCCTCGGGGTAGCCACGATGCGGCTACGTGCGCCGCAGGCGACGCCGCGCGCGATGGGCCGCTTCGCCGTCGAGCTCTTCGAGGGGCGGGCTCTGATCGAGCGCGTTCGATTCGACTTTCCTCTGCTCGGCGCCGCCGAGCCCGACGCGGCCCTCTCGCTGACCAGCAAGCTCCGAACGCGCATCGGCGTGGTCTTCCCCGCCACCAGACGGGGCACGCGGCTCGATCTCGTGGACCGGGCAACCGGCCGCCGCTGGTCGCTCCCGTGGCCGCCGGGCGGGCCTTCTGCCGCCGACGGTGGGGAGCCGTGACGCCGGGTTCGTCGTCGCGCCATGCTATGCCCGCGTCATGATGCACGGCGCGCTGGAGACGATCACCGAGGCGGTCGGCAACACGCCGATCGTGCGGCTCAACCGTGTGGCCGTAGGCATCCCTGCCGAGGTCTTCGTCAAGTGCGAGTACTTGAACCCAGGCGGTAGCCACAAAGATCGCCTCGCCCTCAACCTGGTGAGACGGGCCGAAGAGCAAGACCTACGCCCCGGCGGCACGATCATCGAAGCGACGAGCGGCAACACGGGCGCATCGCTCGCTCTGCTGGCGGTTCTCCGCGGATACAAATGCATCTTTGTCATGCCCGATAAAATGAGCCAGGAGAAGATTGCGCACCTGCGTGCGTTTGGCGCGAGAGTCGTCGTCTGCCCGACGGCTGTCGAGCCCGACGACCCCCGCAGCTACTACAGCGTCGCCAAACGACTCGCCGCCGAGACCCCCAACTCGTTTTACGCGGACCAGTACAACAACCCGGCGAACCCCGAGGCACACTATCTCTCGACAGGCCCCGAGATCTGGCGACAAACGGACGGCGACTTGGACGTGTTCGTCGCCGGGATGGGAACGGGGGGAACGATCAGCGGCTGCGGGAAATATTTCAAGGAACGGAATCCGAACATCCAGATCGTCGGAGTCGACCCGGTCGGCTCGCTCTATTACGACTTCGTGAAAACCGGCCGCATTACCAAGGCTTTTTCGTACAAAGTCGAGGGGATCGGGGAGGACTTCTTTCCGAAGACGATGAACCTGAAGATCATCGACGAGATCGTGCGTGTCGACGACAAGGAATGCTTCCTCATGACGCGGGATCTCACGCGCCTCGAAGGGCTTTTCGTCGGCGGGTCGGGGGGCGCCGCGGTCGCCGGCGCGTTGAAGTACGCGAAGCAGTTCGGGAAACCGGGACAGAAGATACTCGTTTTTCTCGCCGACGGCGGCCACAAGTACATGTCGAAGATCTTCAACGACGACTGGATGCGCGAGAACGGCTTCTTGGCCGACACCCCTGGTGCCGGAACGGTGCGCGATCTGCTTGTCGCGAGAGACCGGGGTGGACGCGAGCTCGTCACCGCAACCCTGTCCTCGAAGGTGCGCGACGTCATCGACACGCTCAAATCGAAAGGCATCAGCCAGTTGCCGGTCGTCGAAGGCGGACGGCTCAAAGGAATCGTCGCCGAGGTCGACCTCTTGCGGCACCTCGTGAGCGGCCACAAAACGCTCGATTCGACCATCGACGAGCTCGTCGAAGGCGACTACGCGACGGTGACTCCGAACACCAAGATCGAGCTCTTGCAGAGCGTCCTCGCGGAGGCGAAAGTCGCGATTGTGGCCGACGCGGACCAGGTCGTCGGAATCGTCACGAAGATCGACCTGATCGACTTCTTGGCCAGGGACTCGTTGCCACCGCCCAAAGCGTAGCTATCTACTCCCGCGGATACGCCTCCGACCCCATCTCGAGCCCATCGAGACCGTTCCACTCGACTTCCGACGACACTCGGTTGCCGACGAGGCGGTCGGCCGCTCGGAAGAACGCGTACCCCAGGCCGAAGACAACGCACATGTTTGCCGCAACGCCCATGACCTGCGCAGCGAGCTGTCCCGGATCGCCGAAGAGGAGCCCGCGCACCGGGCCGGGCACCCCGTTCCAACCCTCCCCGTAGCTCCCGTCGGCGAAAAGCCCGAGGGAGAGCGTGCCCCACGCCCCGCACGCGCCGTGGACGGAGATCGCGCCGACGGGATCGTCGATCTTCGCCCGCCGCTCGAGCGTGCTCACGAGCCATGGGACGAGGAGTCCGGCGACGACGCCGATCAGCGCCGCCGACGACGGTGCCACGAACGCGCAGGGCGCCGTGATGGCGACCAGACCGCCCAACAGACCGTTGCACGTCATGGCGATGTCCGGCCGCCTGTGCCGTTGCCACTCGTAGAAAAGGGAGGTCAGCGCCCCTGCCGAAGAAGCGACGAGCGTATTGACAGCGATGGCGGCGATCCGCGAGTCGGTCGCCGCGAGCGTCGACCCCGCGTTGAAGCCGAACCATCCGAACGCCAGGACGAACGTCCCCATGATCGCCAAGGGGATGTTGTGGCCTGCCATGAGGCCCACCGTCCCGTCCTTCCGGAACTTCCCCAGGCGCGGGCCGACGACCAGCACCCCGGCGAGCCCCATGATCCCGCCCGTCATGTGCACGACCGAAGACCCCGCAAAGTCGACGCAGCCGTGTCCGAATCCGAAGTTCTGGCCAGCGCCGGCGAGCCAACCGCCCCCCCACACCCAGTTGGCATACAGCGGATAGACGACCATCGAGATGAAGAAGCCGTAGATCACGAACGCCGAGAACTTCCAACGCTCGGCGAGGACCCCGGTCGGAATCGTCGCTGCGGTGTCCATGAATACGGCCGAGAACAGGAACATCGCGAGGTCGGGCGCCTCATGGGCGACGCTGACGAGCGCGAACTTCGAGCCGCCCGCGAAGCCCAAGAGGCGAGAGCCGACATGAAGGCCCAGCTCGTGATGGGCGGAGGGCCCACCGCCGAGCGAAGGCCAAGTGCCTACGCCCCCCATCGCGATCCCGTAACCAACCAGCCAGAAGCCGATGACACCGATGGGATAGATGACGAGGTTCATCCCCATGGTGTGAACGGCGTTCTTCGAGCGCGTGAACCCGGTTTCGACCATGGCGAAGCCGAGCTGCATGAACATCACGAGGAAGGCACAAACGAGCACCCAAGCGAGGTTCAGCGCGTGATCAGGCATCTCAACGCCCCCTCCCAGAGCGGTCGCCGTCCGGCGCTGCCGGGGGCTCGGCATGGTAGTGTGGTCCCTGTCGCGACGTCGCCCAGATGAGAAGTCCGAGCCCGCCGATGACGAGCACGAAGACGATGGGCATCACGGCGCGGCGGGGCAGACGCAGCGTACTCAAAAGCGGCTTGCGACGCTCCGAGCGATCCCGCGGGATAGCCTTCGCGGGGTCATCGAGATCGGCGAGCATCTGGCCGGCGGACGAGTACCGCTCTCGGGGGGACCGATCGATGGCGCGCAGGATGATCTCTTCCACATTGGGGTCGATGTCGGGGAGCACCTCGTGCGGCGGCCGTGGATCCTCTTCGACCTTCGCCCGCATGATCGCCTGGGCGTTGGCGCCGGTGTGCGGTAGCTCTCCGGTGATCATCTCGTAGAGCATCGTCCCGAGGGAGTACACGTCGGTCCGCGCGTCGCCTCGCCGGCCACGCACTTGCTCCGGGGCCATGTAGTCCGGCGTACCCATGGTCGACGAGAGACCTACCCAGGTGAGCCTGCGCGCGGTCTCGTCCATCGCGATGCCGAAATCGAGAAGCTTGACGTGACCGTCGTCCGTCATGAGGACGTTCTCGGGCTTGAGGTCACGGTGCACGATGCCGTTCTGGTGCATGTAGACAAGGGCCCGGCCTATCTGGCGCGCAATGTCGAGCGCTTCGGCGGCGGGAATGCGCTTGCGATGGCCGATGATGGCGCGCAGCGAGCTCCCCTCGGCGAACTCCATCACCAGGTACATCCGGCTCTTCGCGTCGGGACGGAGGACTCGGACGATATTGGGGTGATCGAGCTTCTGCCCTATTTTCTCCTCGCGCTCGAAGCGTTGGTAGAAGGCGACGTCGCTCTCGTACTGCATGTGCGGCACCTTCAGGGCGACCGTCGCGCCGGAGCGAACGTCGGTGGCCTTGAAGATGGAAGCCATTCCACTGCGGGCCAGGAGATCAGTCAGCTCGTACTGATCGAGGCGTTCACCGACGATGACCTCGCGCATTGCGCGGTCACCTGTATCACACCGCCTGCGGTTGACCTCAAATGGCGAACGGCTCGGACGAGGCCGAGCCGTTTGCCACCTGCGGGCGGGTAGGAGCTTACAGGGACCGCCGGCCGAGCCTACGTGGCCGCGGGCTTCTCGGTGATGAGCACGGACTTGGACTTCGCCTTGCTCGCGCGCAGGAAGTAGATGCCGCCGTAG
>CAZHED010000004.1:0-49631 GCA_964531095.1 uncultured Polyangiaceae bacterium
TCACGGCCAAAGCCTGTAGACGACCACCCCATCGGACGCGTCGTCCGCCCCCGCGATCCCGGCCACGAGAATGCGCCCGAGGTCGTCGAGCGCGACCGCCTGGGCCGATCCGTTGACTTCGAGCGGCGCGCGTCCACCAGTGCCGAAGGCGGTGTCCAATGCGCCGGCCGCTGAGAACCGGACCGCGGAGAAACCCTGCCCCGGAGTCTGGCCGACGACGACGACCGCGCCATCGTCTTGGAGCACCGCCCCGGACACGGACGAGTCACCTCCGAACGAGGCGACTGCCCAGCCGCCCGAGCCGTACGTCGGGTCCACCTCGCCCGATTCCGTGAGCCGGACGACCGCGGTATCTTGGGAACCGGTGGGCCCGGTCACCGTACCGGCGGCGAGCACGCGGTCACTCGGGTCCACGAGGACGACCGCCGCGCTGCCGGCGACGTCGCCCGCGGTCGCGACCCCGTTGTTCGCGAACGATGTGTCGATCGTACCACCGGGCGCCAGGCGCACGATGCGGAACGTGGTCGACGTGACGGCAACGAGGACATCCCCGCTCGATTGGCCGGCGAGCCATAGCGCCGAGCTCTGCTCGGGGCCCACCGTTGCCACGCCATTGGAGCCGTACGTGGGGTCGTATTCACCGTGCTGGCCATATCGCACGACGACGGCACCCCTGGCGGCCACGCCGCTTGCCAGAAAGAACGCGTTCGCGACCGGCAGCAATCCGTAGGCGATCGAATCGGCAGGCGAGTCGATGGGGGTCGTCACATAGGGGCCGCCCGCATCGCCGGTATTCTGGTCCGCCAGGCCGCCCGGGCGGTAGCGCGCGATCATCAGGCTCTTCGTCCCCGCGGCTGTGGGCGTACCGAAACCGGCGAGGGTGGCGCCGCCGCCCGCGCGAACGAACATGGCATTGCAGGAATCGGCGGATGACATCGCGCTATTTCCCAGCACAATTCCGGACGCGCCGAAGCTCTTGTCGAGCGTACCGTCCGCGGCCAGCTGAGCGAGCGCCACGGAGCTTTGCGCTTGATCCGTTCGGGCATGGCCGCAGATGACGATGGCCCCCGAGGGCGCAACGGCCAAACCGCCCGCCCCGACCCCTTGACCACCCGTTCCCAGGGACAAGGGCACGCGCCCTGAGAAAGAGGGCGCTCCGAACGTGTAGTCCTCCGAACCCGATGGGTCTTGGATGACGAGCGAGAGGGTCAGCTGCTCGTTGGAAACGCCGATCCCGTAAGAGCCCGCGAAGACCACGAGCGTGCCTTGACCGACCGGCGCCGAGCTGGACGCCCGAACGACGAGGGTCGCGGCGGTCTCCGACGGTGCGAACGTGACCGGATCCACCGTGACGCCGCTCGGGGGAACCGCCTGAATCGCCACTTCACCGCCGAACCCACCGACCCGCTGGACGGTGACGTCGACCTTCGCGCTCTGCCCCCGCACGACGCGGACCCGCGTCTGCGCGATCGAAAGCTTGAATCCAGGTTCGACGAGAGCCGCGTCGCTCGGTTCCTTCTGCTCGATGCCGAGGATGCGATTGCATCCGGCGGCGGTCGCGGCGCATGCGACCATCGCGCCCGCGATCCGCCACCCGCGAGTCACCAGGTCCCCCGCACGGAGAAGGCCGTGCCCGAAACCGCGACGGCGATGCTG
Source organism: uncultured Polyangiaceae bacterium (assembly GCA_964531095.1). Classification (GTDB taxonomy): domain Bacteria; phylum Myxococcota_A; class Polyangia; order Polyangiales; family Polyangiaceae; genus Palsa-1150. Next base: position 1,657 of record CAZHED010000004.1, read on the forward strand.
GAACGACCCGACGAAGATCGGGCGGTGAGCCAAAGCGCCGCCGCGGCCCCGACGCCGGCGGCGCCAGAAACGACGAGGACCGTTGCAGCGTCGCCCCACCTCAGCGCCTCGCGGTTCATAGTCAATGCTTCCGGGCTCGGGCATCTCGTGCCCGGGCACAAGGCGTCCGAGTCGTCGCTCTTTGACCTGGCGACGAGCGCCAGCGCGCCCCCTGCCCCGAGAGCGGCCACGCCGGCAGCTCCGACGATGAGCGCACCCATCCGCTGCCCTCCGATTCCCTCTGGAGGAGCGCGGGCGGGCAAGACCCGAGGGGGTGGCCGAGCCCCTGGGACCTGGTTGGCCTCGCGCGACTCTAGCCCCTTGAGAACGATGCTCTCACGCCGGTTCTTCTCGCCCTCCCGGACCACGACCTGCTGGACGACCTGGGGCCTTCCTGTCGCCGTGAAAGTGAACGTGTGGGCACCCGGATCGGCCGCCAGCGCCACCCCGTCGAGCCGATCGGCGAACGGGTGGCCGTCGACGACGACCTGCACGTCGGTGAGGTCATGGCCGTCTGCGTCTTTGACGTCGAAAACGATCGTCGGCTGGGCGCGGTCGAGGTCATCGAGAAGCTGGGTGCAGTCGTCGCGCACAAGGCCAGGGCAGCTCGCGTCGGCACAAATCTTGAGTTGTTCGCGCGCCTCGCCGAGCTTGCCGTCGTGGCGTAACCCTTGGGCGCGTGTGTTCGCATCCACGCACCGGTCGACCGAGCTATCCGAGCTATCGGCGGATGCGCGAGCCGGGACGAGAACGAGCACCGCGAATAGGCATGCCGCGAGAGGGCGATGAATCGCCGAATGGATCAACTCTCCTCCTAGTTGTGGAGACATTCTTTCTTGAACACGCGATTCCATTGGGCATCGTAGTAGAAGGGCGGCTTGCAATTGGGGATGCTCGCCGCGTCTTCGGCGGCTGCGGGCTGTGCAGAGCGCGCGTCCGGGGCCGCGGCGGCGGACGTCGCAGACGAGCGGGGTCGCGGCGGCTCGGGTCCCTTGATCGGCGGAAGGCCTTTCGAAGACAAGGACGATGAGGCGGCTTCGACCCTCGGTTGGGACTCGCTGACAGCTGGAACCGGGCTCGCTGGAGGACGCGGTGCGTCGCTTGCCGCGGGCGGGTTTGCCAGCCGACCGGTTTCCGTCGCACTGGCGATCGGCACGACTTCGTCGCGAGCCGACCCGGCGCCCGGATGGGTCGCGCTCGTTCGAGGGGCGACGAAGACGACGGTGATCGCGAGCGACAGTCCAAACACCGCGAGGGCCGCAATCACCCCGAACCGAACGCGCGGAGCGGGTGAGCGCGCCGGGCTGCCATCGCGCGACACCGGCCTGGATGTCTCGATGACCGCTTTCGCCACAGCCTCGGGGAGAGTCGGCTCCTGGGGTCCATCGTGCATGCGCTCGCGCGGCGAGACTGCCGGCTTTTGCCCACGGACCACGGAATTGGCGAGCGCGGGAGAGGCTGCGCCGGCGGAAGCGACCAGCGAGGCGAGAGAGGCGGGCGAGGGAGGGTCTTCGAAGGCGACGCGCGACGCTTGCGCGAGGGCCTCGCGCATCTCGCCGGCCGACTCCCACCGAAGGTCGCGATCGAACAGCAGCGCCCGATCGATGACCTCCACGATGACGCGCGGCGCGTCGGGCACGACGACCGCGAGCGATCGCGCCGATTGGGTCAAGAGACGGACCAGCACTCGCTGACCGGAGTCGCCCTCGTGAACCGTCGCGCCGCTCGCCAGCGCGAAGAGCGACGCACCAACCGCCCAAATGTCGACGCGCGCGTCGACCTCGCCGGCGCCGCCCAGGGCCTGCTCGGGCGCCATGAAGGCCGGGGTGCCGAGAAACATGCCCCCGCCCGTCGTGTGAACCGCGCTCGTCATCGATTCGCGTACACGTGCGATGCCGAAGTCGAGCGCTTTGACCGCGCCGTCGCGAAGGACAAATAGGTTCGCTGGCTTGATGTCGCGGTGGACGATGCCGCGGGCATGCGCCGCTTCGAGCACGTCCAGCACCTGCAGCCCGATGGCGCAGCAGGCGTCTAGGGGCAGCCGTCCACCGAAAGCCGAAGCCAGCCTGTCGCAGGCCATTCCGTCCAGAAGCTCGAGGACCAGAAACGCGACTCCATCGTCGGTCTCGTCGTCATCGACGACGCGCACGGCCCCGGGGTGTTTGACGGAGTTGGCGGCATACCCCTCGCGAAGAAAGCGGCGCCGGATCGATTCGTTGGTCGAGTGCTCGGGAAGCAGCATCTTGACCGCGTACTCGGCCCGGTTGCGATGCGTCGCTCGGTAGACCACCGCCATCCCACCCACCCCGATGACGGCGTCCAGATGATATTTCCCGCGCAGGACCGTGCCGACCCGCTTCTGCGCGAGGTCGGAGAAACGCTCGTGCTTCTCCGGGTCCATGCTGGACGCATCCTACTCGCAGTGCTCGGGGCCTCAAGGGTCGCCGCGTGGTCTAATCCATGATCCGAGCAAACGCGATTGCAGCCGATTGCGCCGCCTTTCGGACCAACCACAACGACGAAGGCGGCTCACGACGTTCCCTCTCCCGGCGCCGGCTTGAAGCGCCCGGCAGCGACCCGGTGGCGTTCGAGCCAGCGGCGGACCTTGTTCCGGTGCACGCCGAGACGACGGGCCGCGCTCACGACATTCCCCCCTTCGGCGGCTAGAGCGGCCGCGAATTCGTCATCGGGAAACCACGGCGGGCTCGGAGACACCTCCGAACGCGGGATCGGCTTGCCCGCTCCGGGGCTGAGGTCATCGGCCGTCAAGAGGCTCGAGCCGAGAGCGATGGCGGCCGCCGCCGCACGCCGCACCTCAGCACGGAGCTCCCGCACGTTTCCCGGCCAAGCGCGCCGGGCACACGCCTCGACAAACGGCGCTGTCGCCCTCAGCTTTTGCTCCTGGCCGCACTCATCGAGGATCTGTTGAACGTGCCAGGGCACTTCTTCGATCCGCTCTCGCAGGGGGGGAATGCGGACTTCGGCTTGAGCCACGCGGAAGTAGAGGTCCTCTCGAAAGCGTCCGGCGCCGACCTCGTTACGCAGATCACGCCAGGTCGCCGCGCACACGCGGACGTCCACCGGCTCGTAGGTTGTCGCTCCCAGGCGCAGCACCTCATGGGCTTCGAGCATGCGGAGCAACTTGCCCTGCACCTCGGGCATCAGTTCGGCGATCTCGTCCAAGAACAGGGTGCCGCCGTCGGCGGCGTGAACATAGCCACGCGCGTCTGTGGCCCCAGAAAAGGCTCCTCGCCGTGAACCAAAGAGCAGCCGTTCGGCCAGCTCCTTGGGAATCGTGGCGCAGTTCACGGCGGCAAGCGGCGCGCCCGGCTTCTGCCCGAATGCGTGGAAGGTCTTCGCTGCGATCTCCTTGCCGCTGCCCGTCTCGCCCGTGATGAGTAGGCATTTGACCATGCGTACTCCGCCTGCCAGCGCAATCGATTGCAGCGCCGCGCGCAGCGCGGGGCCGCCCACGACCCCGTCGCGAACGCCTAGGTCGTGCTCCTTGAATGGGAGGATGTCGACCGCCGTGATCAGCAGCGCCCCTCCCACGCGGACGATGCTCCCCGGAGGGAGGCGCGTCTCGCCGGCGATGGGGCGGGCGTTTACGAAGGTGCCGTTGCGGCTTCCGAGGTCGGTGACTTTCCACGCGGCGCCGTCGACGCAGATCCGCACGTGTGCCCTCGAAATCGAGGGATCGAGGGAATCGCCGTCACCGAGCTCGATACGCCCGAGCTCGACGGCGCCGGCATCGAGCGGAAAAACCCGCCGAGCGGGCCGGTGGTTGGCAAACACGAGGACCAGGCCTGGAACGGGCGAGACGGCCGGACGGGCGCCGGGATCAACCTCCGATCGGGTCGTGGTCAGGGCAGGCTTGGAGTCGCCGTTGCGGGGCATGCTCGCGCAGCATAAACCGCGACGCATCCCGTGGGACATCGGATCCATCCCGCGCTATTGCATGTGAACCTGAAGATCGATGCCGTGCACGCCGTCGGGCCCGAACCCGAGCAGGCCCGCCACGCCATCGCCGTCCCAGTCGGCGGTGGTCAGCAAAAATTCGGCGGGCGGCAGCAAGCTGGTGTCGGTGGAGCCCTTGAACGTGTTCCACCAGCCCCACTGTTGCGGCGCCTTGAAGCCCACGCATCGAGCCGGGAGCACGACCGCCGCGGCCGTGCTGAGAAGGGCGCTGTTCGGGCACGTCGGGTCGAAGGTGGACACGAACACGCCGCCGTCTTTGCGATAGCCGACGATATCGGGCCGGTGGTCGCCGTTTACGTCGGCGAGGACACGCGTGGCGGCGAACGTCGGGTCGTCGCCCTGCCAACCCGTCCCGTAGCCGAAGTCAGCCACGAGGAACTGTGCGGGACCGAAGCCCACGGTCCCTTGAGGGTCGACCGTCCCCCGCGAAAGGTACACACCGGCGTAGCCAAACGCCACGATGTCCGCGAGGCCGTCCCCGTCGATGTCCCGAACGAACCGGGGATGCTGGTCTACGCGCCAGCCGCCGTCCACGTAACCGAAGCCGGCGAGGACGAACTGGGCGGGCGAGAAGCCGGTGCCGGTGGACAGCGATAGGTAGACGCCAGCATCCCCGAAGCCCACGACGTCTGCCATGCCGTCGCCGTTCACGTCGACGAGAAAGCGGGGGTGCCTGTCCACGCGCCAGCCGGAGTCGTAGCCGAAACCGTCCGTCCAGAGCTGGGGCGCCGTAAATCCGGTGCCGGTCGACAGCGACACATACACCCCCGCGTAGCCGAAGCCGACGATGTCCGCCTTGCCGTCGCCGTTGACGTCCCCGAGCATCCGCGGGTGCTGGTCGACGCGCCAGCCCGTGTTGTACACGAAGTCCGCGAGGGGGAAGGTCGGGGACGCAAAGCCGTTGAACACTCCGGTGTTGACCAGCCGCCCTCCGCGCGTCCGAGTCTGGAGAGTCGTCGCCAGCGAGACCATGACGTAGTCGTTGCCAAACCCCACGATGTCGAGCTTTCCGTCGCCGTTGACGTCTGCGAGCATCCGCGGATTCGCGTCGACGCGCCAGCCTCCCGCCACGTACCCGAAGTCGGCAACCATGAGCTCTGGCGCCGCGAAGCCCGTCGGGGTCGACAAGGACAGGTAGACCCCCGCGTCCCCGAATCCGACGATGTCGTCGCGCTTGTCCCCGTTGACGTCGGCCACGATGCGCGGGTGCATGTCCGCGCGCCAGCCTCCCGCGTCGAATCCGAAATCAGCGAGCTTGAGCGTGGGGTAGGCCAGTCGCACGCCGGCGATGTCACCGGCGCTCAAGTCTTGGGCGAACCCCGAGCAATAGCTCATCACCGAATCATTGTCGTTCGTGGGCGTGTAGTACGTGCCCCCGGCGATCGCGGTTTCGCCCTGGGCCAGGTGCGTGCAATGGATCGGGTTACCCGCGCTGTTCCAATTGTCCGGACGCTCCTGTTCGTGCAGAAAGCCGAGGGCGTGCCCGAACTCGTGAATCACCTCGTATCGAAATTGGGGGCCCGAAGTATCGGGGGTGAGGGTGACGGAGACAGCGCCGAATCCCTTGGGGTCGGTGTATCCGTTCGAACCAATCAAGAACCCCACGGAAACTTGGTTGCCCGCGCCGCTGCAAACACCAAAACCCGTAAAAACAATGGCCGCCTGCTTCTCCCAGGTTTCCTCCAAAATCGCCTTGACCAGAGGCTCCGCCTGCGGGGAGAAGAGGCCACTGTGATCGAAGCAGACGGGAACGATCCCGTTCGGCCAAGGCTGGGCGACGCTGCCCAGGCCATAAAGGTGTTCGGTGAGCGTGCCCACGGGGTCGACGTCCGAGACCTTTCCTCCGCACGCGGTGGCGGACATCGCCAAGAGTACGGCCCCACGGATGACAGTCGGATTCATTGGCTCTCCCTCGTTCTGACGAATCGCGTTCCGCCGGCGTAACCGCCGTTCCCCGCGACGCAGGTGCGTGACGAGGGGCGCGCGTGGCTTTCGCAATCAGCGTGCCGATGCGCGTCGCGCGTCGGAGGCCATTCCACGCGAGCGCGATTCCGACGGAGTTTGCGGCGGGGCCGATCGGACGCGGACGCCGGCGTGACCCGTCGGTACGAGCGAAGGCCGGCCACTGGCCGGCCGTTGGCCGCCGGACCGCTTATCGCGGGCGCTTTTCACTCGAATGGATAATCCGGCGTGGATCGCCGTCGCAGATCAGAACGGACGGAACGGCGGGTTGCCGTTTTGCGGATCGCCCGCGTCGACCGGTGCCGGGGCACCGCCCGGGCAGACCTCGGTTACGCATTTGTCGCCCACGACCACGAAGTGGGCACAGGCAAACCCGCCGCTACTGCAGGCCTCGCAGATCTGGGGGAGGGGACCCGTGCAGACGGGGGGCCCTGGAGTCGGATTGGGCTGCGCCGGACAGGGAAAGGTGAGTACGCACATGCCGTTTTCGAAGACGTAGACACCGGTCGTCGAGGAACCGTCCGGGCACTGTTTGGCCAACCTCGGAATCGGTAGCTTCGAGCAGTCCGTGGACGGTCCTCCGGAGCTCGAGCTGCCGCCGAAGCCCGAGCTGCTACCTCCCGTGCTCCCCGAGCTCGACCCTGCGCCGGAGCCCGAGCTGCTACCAAAGCCCGGAGCGCCCCCAGAGCTCGAACTGCCCGTGTGGCCCGGACCGCTACCTGAGCTGGAGCTGCTGCCGGAGCTCGAGCCGCTGCCCGAGCTCGAGCCGCTGCCGGAGCCCGAGCCGCTGCCGGAGCCCGAGCCGCTGCCGGAGCCCGAGCCGCTGCCGGAGCCCGAGCCGCTGCCGAGACCCGGATTGCTACCCGAGCTCGAGGTGCTGGGTGAGCCAGAGCTACTTCCCGCGGCAGGGCCGGTTCCCGGAGGCGACGAGACACCGCTGTCGTCGGTGGAGCCGGCGGAACCCGAGCCGGCGGACGCGCCGGATACAACGCTGCCGCCGCTCGACCCGGAGGATCCGGTGGCACCCTGGGCGATGCCCGAGCCGCTATCCGGCTCTGGCCCTAGCGTCGAGAGTTGGGGAGTGGGCACTCCGGAGCAGCCAAACACGTTCACAGCTCCGGCCACCGCGAGCACGTATTGTAAGCGCATTGCCAATCCATAGTAGCAGGGCCGCGCGCGAGGGCACCACCGTGCCTGGTCAGCTGTATAATATCCACGCGGACGGAAACGAAATTCGGAGACACGATAATTCTTCACGCGAGTCCTTGATTCGGCCTCTTCTCGAAGGGGTCGCACCCACCGCGCGGGACCACACGCGGCCCGGCGATCGTCGTCGGGCGTGCGCAGGGCGGTCGCCGACCTCGGTGGGGCTGGGCGGCGATCGCCGTTCTTCTCCGTCGGGTGGTCCGCGTGGCAGAGCTGCCACTTCGGATCGTGGGGTCGCGCTTCTCGGGCCAATGGCACACGTATGGTTGTCGGGGCTCCTGTAGTTCCGCTGACTTGCGTGATTCCGGGATTGGTTCTCGCGTTGCACTACGATGGGGGCATGATTCGGTGTGCCATCCCCCTTCTTCTCCTGGGCCTTCTGTCCTCAACCGCCGGATGCAGCGCACATTCGCCCGTCGCGCCCACCGGGCCGGCGGATGCCGGACTCTCCGCCGATGCCGGGCCTTCCCCGGAAGCCGGGACGTCCGTCGACGCGGCCGAGCCGCCCCCGGACGCGGGGCCGACGGATCCCGGCGCACTCGCGCCGCCCCCGGCCGGGCTAGGCATCCAGATGATCACGGACGCCTTCCCGGTACCCGCCGGGACGGAGCTTCAGAGCTGCTACTTCTTCAAGGTAAGCGACCTCGCGGCCGCCGCGGGCTTCGACCCTGGCAAGCCTCTCGACGTGCACCGCGTTCAGGTCGTCCAGAAGCCAGGCTCGCACCACATGAACCTGTTTCGCGTGCGAACGGTGGTCGGCCTCGACCCGGCCAACGGTGCGGTGCAGCGCGGGACCAATGGAATGGGTCCGTGCTTCGTCAGCTCGAACTGGGCCGACTGGCCGCTCATCACGAACTACCAGGGGGCCGGGAGCGACGACTGGTCGTACCCCGACGGGGTCGCCAACGAACTCAACCCCGCCGAGACCCCCGACGAAACGCTCATGCTTCAGACCCACTACGTCAACGCGACCACGCAGGGAACGCCCGACGGCATCGGGCAGGTCGCGATCAACCTATGGACGATTCCCGCCGGTGAGGTCACTGCGCAGATCGGAACCGTGTTCGCGACCAACCAGTCAATCAGCATTTGCCAGAGCAACCCGACGCCGTCCTACTCCGCATCGTGCCTTTTTCACAGTCCGAATCCTGTAACCGTCATCGGCGCCAATGGCCACTTTCACTCGCGCGGCACCGAGTTCGACATCTATGCGTGGGACGGTACCTCGACGGGGGATCCCGACGTGTCCGCCCGATTTTACCAGTCGAAGGTATGGAGCGACCCTCCGATGCTCCACTCGCCGGCGCTCGCAGTGACGGTACCGGCCAACGGGGGCATCCGGTACACGTGCGATTTCCAGTGGAGTCAGCCGAGCGACGCGATCGGGGGGTGCGCCACGCTGAATGCATTCGAAGCCTCGCATCACAGCATGCTGCCGAACCAGGCCGACTGCTGCTACACGTTCGGGCCGCAAGTGGACGTCAACGAGCACTGCAACGCGTTCGTCTACTATTACCCGAAGCAGGACAACGTGAATTGCTTCTGATCCGGAGCCGTCGCGCAGCGATGATCGCGGCCTGTGCGGCCGCCGCTTGTTCGTCCCAGGCGACCACCGATGCGGGGGGCGGGGTGCCCTGTCGCGCTGGGTTTCTCGGCAGCGCGGCCGCCTCTCCGGACTTCGACATCCAAGTCCTTCTGGCCGACAACACCGTCGCGACCATTGACGACGGCGGGTCCGTGCCCATGATGATGCCGCCGCAGGGGGGACGGGTCATCTTCGCCGGCGTGCGCGCCACCAATGTGGACGGGTGCGGCCTGCAGCTCACCGGTGCCCTGCGTGACCTTGCAACCGGTCGGGTGACCTTCGATTCGCGCACGATCAACCTGACCGCGACTGGCGATGGCTGGGGCGCGAGCGCGACGGCGGCGGCGCCCGACGCTGCGGCCATCGGCAGCTTTTCGAACATCCCCGTGTGCCCGAACGAGTGGTCCGCGAGCGACTTGTTCGGGCATCCGTACGGGCTCGAAGTGACCGTCGTCGACCGCGAAAAGCGTCAGCTCACGAAGAAGATCCAGGTGACCCCCGAGTGCGCGCGACCGGACGACTTGGGACAATGCCAGTGCATCTGCATGGCGGGTTACATCTTGGGGCAGACATGCGGCGACGCCGGGAACGATTGATCCGAGAAAACGGGAAGTCGACCATGCGGGAAGGGTATCGGGGCAAGCACTCCAAACCTCCGATTTTCCGATGTTCCTGGTCCATTCTCTCTCTTCTGGCCGCGTGCAGTCCCGCACCCGCGGCCCCCGATGCCGCCGCGTGGCATGCGGTGCTCCAGGGGCTCGAGCCCACGCTGCTTTGCGTCTGGGGAACCGCGCCGAACGACGTGTTCGCGGTCGGCGGGCCGCGTGGCAACGGAACGCCGTCCGCCGTTCTCCACTACGACGGCCGCGCCTGGAAGGACCTCGCCCCCGGAGGAACTGAGACATTCTGGTGGGCGCATGGCGTCTCCGACCAGGACGTGTGGATCGTCGGCGAAGCGGGACGAACCGCGCACTGGGACGGGGCCGCGTTTCACGAGTACGTCTCGGGGACGACGGCGACTCTTTACGGGGTGTGGGCGGCCGCACCGAACGACGTGTGGGCGGTCGGAGGGACGCCCGGGGGGGGAACGGCCCAGCCGAACGACGTCGTCCTCCACTTCGACGGCGCAGCTTGGACCGCGTCGCCGCTGCCGCAGACGCTCGGCCGCGCGCACTTCAAGGTGTGGGGCACCGCCGCGGACAATCTCTACGTCGTCGGCGAGTTCGGGACGATTTGGCATCGAAGCGGAGCGACCTGGAGCCTGGAAGCAAACCCCGCCACGGGAAATCTGACGACCGTCGCGGGCTGCGGCCCCGGTGAAGTCTACGCGGTGGGTGGCCGCGACGTGCTGCGGTCCGATGGAACGACATGGGTCCGATTGGGTGTCTCGACAATGCTCACCAACGATGTCAGCGGTGTGTCCTGCGCCTCGTCGGGCCACGTCGTCATCGTCGGATTCGGCGGCCTGAAACAGCGGCTGACCGGCGGTAGCTGGCAAGACGACTTCGGGGCCCCGCCGTTCAGCGACTTGCATGGCGTATGGGCGGACCCGACCGGCGGATACTGGGCCGCGGGGGGCGACTTCATCACCGACCCGCAGCCCGGGGCCGCGCGCCTCGGCGTCGTCGCCTATTACGGAAGCGCGGTGCCGTCGAGCGCAATCCAGCCATAGACGATGCTCGGTTGGCAGTTCCCGGCTGCGCTCTTATGCTGCGCGCAGCCACGGCGATGGACGACCGACTCAGCTCCGATCTGGCTTCGCTGCGCATCGACCGCGGCGCGCGTCCGCCGATGCTGTCGACGGGCCGCATCGCGCGATGGATCGCGGCCCTGGTGCTTGCCGCGGTCGTCGTCATCATCGGCTGGCGCATGGCTGCCCCCCAGGTCGAGGCCAGGCTGTTCAAGGCCGAAGTTGTGGTGACGGAGATCGCGCTGGTCTCACCCGCGCAGGCGCAGGTCCAGCTCACGTCGACGGGGTACGTCGTCCCTCAGGTCGACGTCGACGTCTCGTCGAAGCTCGTCGGCCGCGTCGAGAAGGCGAACATCCGGGAGGGGAGCCGCGTCAGAGCCGGACAAGTGGTCTTCGAGCTCGATGCAAGCGATCAGCGCGTCCTCGTGGCGAGCGCCCAGGCGCGCGTCGCCGCCGCGCGTGCCCGAGCGGCGACCGCGCGTGCCCAGCTCGCCGAAGTCGTGCTCCAGCGTGATCGCGAAAGGAAGCTCGCGGCGTCGGGTGCCATCGCGTCCGCAAGCGCCGACGACTTGGGCGCGCGCGCGACGTCTCTCGAGGAGCAAGTGCACGCGGCCGATGCCGATGTGACTGCGTCGGCCGCCGAGGTGACCGCGTTGTCGACCAACCTGGCGAACACGACGATCCGTGCACCGATCGACGGCACGGTGATGACCAAGCCTCTTCAATCGGGCGACGTGGTCACGCCCGGCACGCCGATGGCGAAGATCGCGGACTTCGCATCGATCGTCGTCGAGACGGACGTGCCGGAGGGCCGCCTCAACCTCGTGCGCCCGGCCGCTCCCTGTGAAATCGTGCTCGACGCCTATCCTGACAAGCGCTGGCGCGGCGAAGTCGTCGAGACCAGCCCGCAGCTCAATCGCGCCAAGGCATCGGCAACCGTCAAAGTCCGCTTTCTCGATCGCGACGACACGGTGCTGCCCGAAATGGCCGCGCGGGTGTCCTTTCTCGACTCGCCGCTCGATCGGGCGAAGCTGGCCGAGCCCCCGAAGCGGATCGTCCCGGCGGCGGCGGTCGTCGATCGCGGGGGCGCCAAAGTGGTTTTCGTCATCGACGGGGGCAAGGTACGCATGGTCCCCATCACCCTGGGAGGACCCTTCGCAGGGGGGTTCGAGCTGATGGATGGGCCCGCGTCGGGCACGAAGATCGTGAGCGAGCCCCCGGCGACGCTCGGGGACGGCCAAGCCATCAAAGAGAGGAGCCCCGGATGACGGAGCAAGAGACGGTCCCGCCGCCCATCGTGACGCTCAAAGCGGTCGCGAAGACGTACCAGCGCGGCGATGAAGCCGTGAAGGTTCTCGAGCATCTCGACCTCGAAATACCCGCCGGGTCGTACGAGGCCCTGATGGGGCCGTCGGGGTCGGGCAAGACGACGTTGCTCAATCTGATTGCGGGGCTCGACCGGCCCACTTCGGGGAGCGTCGAGGTTGCGGGGAAGCGCCTCGACGGGATGGGGGAGGGGGCGCTCGCCAAGTGGCGTGCGAGCACGATTGGTTTCGTGTTTCAGTCGTTCAACCTCCTTCCGGTCCTGACGGCGCTCGAGAACGTGGAGTTGCCGCTCTTGCTCACCAACCTCGGTGCCGCCGAGCGCAAGAAGCGCGCACAGACCGCGCTGCGCGTGGTGGGCCTTGAAGACCGCATGCAGCACTACCCGCGGCAACTGTCGGGCGGTCAAGAGCAGCGCGTGGCGATCGCCCGCGCGATCGTCAACGACCCGACGATCATCGTTGCCGACGAGCCGACCGGTGACCTCGATCGCAAGAGCGCCGATGACGTCCTCGGCCTGCTCGGGAAGCTGAACACCGAGCTCGGTAAGACGATCTTGATGGTCACGCACGACCCGGCGGCCGCCGATCGCGCGAAGATCATCCGGCGCCTGGACAAGGGCAGGCTGGCGTCGTGACGTTGACCGGCCTCGCGGTGCGCAACCTCGCGCGCAACAAGTTTCGCGTCGTTCTCACCGTCGCCGGCGTCGCGGTGGCGATCCTCGCCTTCCTGCTCCTGCGTACCGTCACGTGGGCGTGGACGAACGCCGCCGACTGGGCCGCGAAAGACCGCGTCGTCACTCGCCACAAAGTCACCTTCGTGATGTCGCTTCCTAAGCGCTACGTCGAAGAAGTGCGCCAGTCGCCGCATGTGAAGCTCGCGACGTGGGCCAATTGGTTCGGCGGCAAAGACCCCAAGCACGACCGGGAGTTCTTCAGCGCGCTCGGGGCCGATCCAGCGACGTATTTCGACGTCTACGACGAGATGAACGTTCCCACGGACCAGTTGGAGACCTGGAAGCACGACCGCCAGGGGGCGATCGTCGGCGACGTTCTGGCGAGGAAGCTCGGCTGGAAAGTGGGGGACAAAGTCATCCTTCAGAGCGGCATCTACCCCGGCGACTGGCAGTTCACGATCGACGCCATTTACACGGCCATGGCGAAGTCGGTCGACCGCTCGACCTTCATCTTCCAATGGGACTACCTCAACGACTCGCTCCCGCCGGCTCGTCGCGACACGGTCGGCTGGATTGTGAGCCGGATCGACGACCCGGCGCGCGTGGCCGAAGTGGGCGTTCTTCTGGACAAGCGCTTCGACGACCGCGACACGCCGACCTTGTCGCAGGATGAGCGGAGCTTCCAGGCCGGGTTTATGGCGATGTTCTCGGCGGTGATCAAGGCGATGAACATCGTCTCCGGGGTCATCCTCGTCATCATGACCCTCATCCTCGGCAACACGATCGCGATGGGGGCGCGCGAGCGCGCGAGCGAGTACGGTGTCTTGCGGGCGATCGGGTTTCTCCCGGGGCACGTCGTGATGTGGATTCTGGGCGAAGCGCTGCTCATGGGCGCGCTCGGGGGCCTGGTCGGCCTCGGGATCGCGTGGCCGTTCATCAATCTCGGCATCGGTCGCTTCGTCGAAGAGAATCTCGGTTCGATGTTTCCGTACTTCCGGCTGGAGACCGCCAATGCGGTCCTGGCTCTGGCGCTGGCGGCTCTCCTCGGGACGGCGGCGGCGGCAATCCCCGCGTGGCGCGCGTCGAAGCTGCGCGTGATCGACGCCGTGCGGCGCATCGCGTGAAAGGCTGAGCATGGTCCCCTTCCGCTACAACGTCCGAAGTCTCGCTGTCCGCAAGGCGACCACGGTTGCGACCGCCGCTGGGATCGCATTGGTCGTGTTCGTTCTCGCCTCGTCGCTCATGCTGGCGGCGGGCATCAAGAAGACGCTCGGCACGGCGGGGAGGGCCGAGAACGCCATCGTGCTCCGGATGGGCAGCGACGCGGAGCTCGGGAGCGTCGTCGAGGAGTCGAGCGTGCCGCTGATCCTGGCGGCGCCCGGCGTTGCACGCGATGCGCGCGGGCAGCCGCTCGGAACCGGCGAGATCGTCGTCGTCGCGGCGATGGAGAAGCTCGGTACGACCGGCGTGACCAACGTGTCGATCCGCGGCATTCCCGACGACGTGATGCGCTTTCGCCCCGAGACGCGCATCGTGGCGGGACGGCCGCCCCGGTCCGGGAGCGACGAAGTGATCGTGGGGGCGCGAATCCGCGGGCGGATCAAGGGGCTCGACATCGGTCAGACGTTCGAGCTGAAGAAGAACCGGCCGGCGACCGTGGTCGGCATCTTCGAGGCGGACGGCTCGTCGTACGAGTCGGAGGTCTGGGTCGACCGCGAAGTGTTGCGTCAGGCGTACCATCGCGAGGGGATTGTCTCGAGCGTGCGGGTGCGCCTCGAGTCGGCCACGAAGTTCGACGGGTTCCGCGCGGGCGTCGAGAACGACAAGCGCCTCGGCCTGCAGGCGCTTCGAGAGACCGTGTTCTACGAAAAGCAGTCGGAGGGGGTCGCAATGTTCATCGGTGCCCTTGGCACGATCGTTTCGGTCTTTTTCGCCGTTGGCGCGATGATCGGCGCGATGATCACGATGTACGCGGCGGTTGCGAATCGCCAGCGCGAGATTGGGATGCTTCGCGCGATCGGGTTTTCGCGCACGAGCATCTTGGGGTCGTTCGTATTCGAGTCCGTGCTTCTCGCGATCCTCGGCGGTGCTCTCGGGGCCTTCGCCGCTCTCGGAATGGGACTGGTACGCTTCTCGATGGTCAACTTCGCCAGCTGGTCCGAGATCGTATTTTCATTCGAGCCCACGCCGTCGGTGATGGCGACCGCGCTCACGGCAGCGGGCGTCATGGGACTTCTGGGCGGGCTCTTTCCCGCGGTGCGCGCAGCGAGAACGTCGCCACTCAAAGCCATGAGGGCGTAGAAGCGCCGCGTTTTTCGCCGATACCTTCGCGATGCCGGCGTCGGCTCGCTGCGGCGTACATAAGTACGCCTCGCTCGCCTCCTTGGCCTCGCTCGGTCTCGACGAAAACCGCGGCGCTTCTACTCTGATGCAGGCTGTTGTTTGTTTGTTTAGTTAGTTAGTTAGTTAGTTAGTTAGTTAGTTAGTTAGTCGTTCGCTGTTCGGGGGAGGCGCCGGACTTGATTTCGGCTTTCACTTCGCGGAGCGCCGCGGCAATCGAGCGTGCGTCCTGGTATCGGTCGAGGGGGCTGGGCGCCATCGCCTTCTCGATGACCGCGTACCACCCGGGCGCGATCAGCGGAGAGGACTTCAGCAGTCCCGCGTCGAATCGCACGGGAGCACCGTCTCCCGTGCGAACCAGCCCGCTCGGTGACTGGGGGGGCGGTGGCTCGCCGACCAGGCTCTCGTAGAGCACTGCGCCAAGCGCAAACACGTCGCTGCGCCCGTCGACCTCCCCGCTCCCGATCTCTTGCTCGGGCGACATGTAGCCCGGCGTTCCGAGCGGGCCGCCGGTATTCGTGATCCGCGTCTCTTCCCATTCAACCCGCGCGATCCCGAAGTCGAGCAGCTTGACGCGCTCGGAGCTCGGATCATCGCGGTCGATGGCGAGAAAGATGTTCGAGGGCTTGATATCGCGGTGCACGACGCCCGCTGCGTGCACTGCCGCGAGCGCGTCGCACACCTGCATCGCGATCGGCCAGAGATCGACAGGCGCCAGTCGGCCCCTGGTCCGCAGTCGCGCGGCCAGCGACTCGCCGTGAAGCAGCTCCATCACCAAGTACGCGGTCCCGTCGGGCAGCCGACCGTGATCGATGACCTCGACGACATTGGGGTGCCACGCCAGGCCGAGCGCTTCGGCCTCCCGGCGGAGGCGATCGCTCGCCACGGCCTCGTGCGCTGCAGCGGCCCGCAAGAGCTTGATCGCGACCGGAAGGCCGTCCGCGATGCGAACGGCCTCGTAGATGACGCCCGTCGCTCCGGATCCCATCCGGCGGACGATTCGGTACTGGCCCGCCGCCACGGTGCCTTCGAGCTGTCCGGGCACGTCCCTCTCGCGCATCTCCCGCAGCGACAGGCTCCGCTCGAGGGCAAGCACGCGCAGCGCCTGGGCCTGCGTCTCGGCGCGCCGCAGTCGATCGCGAGCCCGCATCGCCCCGAGGAACGCCCCGGCTGCGCTCGCGATCGCCATCCCCGCCGCGTCGATCGCCTTCCACCCCGGATTGGCCACGAGGGAGGTCGCTCCCAACGCCGCGCCGATCGCTCCGCCGAGAATGCCGCTGGCCCTCGCGTCCGGAACCGACCACTCGACTTCGTACTCTTGCGCCGATCCTCGCGCTCCCGCGTCGGGTATCGCGCGCGCCACCGCGTCGGGCCAGCCGAAGAGCGCCGGCACCGCTGCGAGCTCCGCAGCCCGCGCGATGCGAAGGAGCCCGTCCTCCTCGAGCGATGGATCGTGGGCGATGCTCACTCGACCGCGCCAAAAGCCGCGGCGGGTCGTGACCGTTTCCCATCGGGTCGTGCGCCCGTATTCGCTGTCCGCCGCATCGAGGCGCTCGAATGCCATGGCAGGCGACGTCGTTCCGCGCAGGACGCGCACCCAGACGCCGAGAACGTCGGGCTCGATCAAGTACTTCGTCGCGTGTTGGATGGCTCCGCGAAGTCCTAGGTCGGCGAAGGCGACAAGCGCATGGTGAAGCGCGGGCAGCGGCAGCATGCGCGTCTCGTCGTCGAGGTCGTCGCGCACCATTCGAATGCTGCGCAGCCACGCGTCGGCCGCATTGGCTCCTTTCTCGGCCGTGACCGTTCGCAGGAGCGCCTTGAGCATCGCGGTGCTCGCTTGCCCCGTCGGAAAGCTGCGACGGTTCATGAGGAGAGGAAACGACGACATCGCGCGGCCAGGGATCAAGCTAGCCCCATGCTATCGCACTGTGGCAACGATGGATGCACCGCTCGTTGGCGGTTTCGTACAGCGCGTCGGGCTGTCCGCTGTGGGTGGCCGTGAGATCGCCATGCTCCGAGTGCGGATCCCCGCCGTGCCGGGCGTTTCGTACGGCGAGAACGTGCATCTCGTGATTACGGGGGGGATGGGGGTGGGTGTCGTCGACGAAAAGGGGCGGGCCCGACTGCGTGACGCACTGCGCGGCCCGGCGGCGCGTGACCAAGCGCGGTGGCGCGCGCAGCTCGAGGGGGGCCGGGTCGTCGCGGTCGAGGGAACGAGCGTCGCGGTGGCGCACGCCGACCGGACCTGGTGCGCACGCACCGACGGCGCCGGAGCACTGGCCCTGATAGAGGAACCGTCGCGGGTCCCCGAGACCGATCTGCAGCGCGAAGACTGGCTTGCCCGGGGGGCGCGCATCGTCGACGGGCTGGTGCGCGCCGAAGCGACCGGCTCACGCGAGTCGCTTCGCCGCGCCCTCGTCAAAGCCATCGCGAGGCTGGACCGGCGCATCGACGCGGTTCGCGGCGACTTGGCAAGGGCGCAGGGTGCCGATGCGCAGGCAGACCGGGCTCGGCTCTTCGTGGCGGCGGCCGCACGAGCCCCGCGAGGGGCGACGAGGCTCGCTGCGGTGGACTGGTCGAGCGGCGAGGCCAAGACTATCGAAATCCCTCTCGACCCCGCGCGCGGCGCACAAGAGCAGCTTGCGTCGCTCTTCAAACGGGCGCGCCGCTTGAAGGAGGGTGGACGGATAGCGCTCGCGCGCCTGGAGGACGCCGAGCACGTGCGCGCCGCGCTCGCGGCGGTGATGGAGGCGCTCGCGACCGGCGAAGACGCCGATGTCGAACAACTCGAGGCGCGCGCTCGCGCAGCGGCCCCTCGCGACTTTCGGTTCGAATCCGCCCGTGCCTTGGCCGCGGGAGCGGGCGCGCGCCTTCAGCCGCCCCGTCCCCCGTACCGAGCTTTCGTCGGACTTTCCGGGGCGCGGATCTGGGTCGGCCGCGGAGCTGCGCACAACGACGTGTTGACCTTCCACCTGGCAAGCCCGCACCACCTGTGGTTGCACGCAAAGAACCGCACCGGGGCGCACGTCATCGTACCCCTCGAGAGGGGCGGAACATGTCCTGCCGACGTGCTTGTCGAAGCGGCACATCTCGCGGCTCACTTCTCGGAGGCGCGAGACGAAGCCCTGGTCGAGGTGCAATACACGCCTCGCCGCTATCTGCGAAAGCCGCGCGGCAGCCCGCCAGGGCTGGTCGTCGTCGACCGGGAGAAGGTGATCGTCCTCCGGCGCGAGGAGGGCGTTTTGCGTCGCTTGCTCGAGCGCGAGGCCGTTGCGTTCTGAAGAGCGGTACACGCTGCGACGTCGACGGTCACTCGCCTTCGTTGTCGATGAAAATCTGATTGCTCGCCGACATCCCGTAGACTCTCGTGAACACTCCGTTGCCGTCCGTGTCGCCGTCGGCCTCGACGAAGTACCAAGGAGCGGTCATCGCCGTCGGAAAAAGCGCCTTGCCGTTGGCCGTTGCGTTGGAAACGCTCGCCGGGGGCGCGGCCCCGTTGTTCGCGAGAAGCGCGTAGCCGAACGCCACTGGCGCGCTCGGCTGAATGTTGAGCGCAGACCAGGCACCGGCCGACACGCAGACGCCGCACGCCGCCCCCCACGCCGTCCTGAATCGACCGGGGGTGGCGGCAGGGTAGTCGTTGCCGGGCCCGAGGCCCGTAGAGACGCCGAGATAGCCGCCGTTCTCGACGCGAAAGGACTCTTCGGCCGAGCGGATGTTCGCCACCATCTCTTGCGCTTCGGCAACGGAGGCGGTGTGTACCCACCGCCGATACGCCAGGGTGGCAAGCAAGGCGAGCACCCCGACGATGACCACGACGATCATCGCCTCGATGAGCGTGAATGCGCGCACGCGAAAACGCACTCTCATGCCACTTACGAACGATAGCAAAATCGCATCTCCGTATACTAGCGTGGCTTGCGCGCATGCAGAGGTCCAGGCCTTCGTCTTGGGTGCGCGCCGCCCTTGTCGGTGCTTTCGTCACGTGCGCATTGGCGATGCTGGCGACGCGCGCCGGCTGCGTCGGCGGTCCACGACTGCCACCCGAGACCCGCGGCGACTTTGGAAACACCAGCGCCCCCACACCAGAGGCACAAGCCTACCTCGCGCTGGCGAGGGCGATCGTCGACAAGACGGATCGCGCGGGGAGTCCCGCACCCCCGCCCGCCCCAGGTCGGCGGGCGATGCTGGCGCTCTTTGCGCACGGGCAAACGCTCGTGGCGACGGCCAACGGCCCCACCCTCGCCGATGCTGTGATTGGCGCCGCGGAGACAATCGCCGCTCGAAGCACGGTAGCGGGTGGCGCATCGTGGGCAGGCGGCCGGCTGGAGCTCGACCTGCCGACGGCGCTCGATGCCGCTACCGTCGGCGAGGATACGGTGGTGCCGCTCGCGTCCCTCGGGCTCGAAGGGCTCCTCGTGACCAGGGACGACGGAAAGACCGGATTCGTCCTGCCCGGGGAGGTGGTGGAGCGGGCGATGTTCCACTCGAACAAACTCGACCACGCGGCGATCGCAGCGCTCCTCGCGGCGCGCGCCGGCGTTCCGGAGGGCGAGCTGCCCACGATGCGCGCCTACCGCTTCCGCGCCGACGTACACGTCGAGTCGTCGAACCGCGAGGCCCCCCTCGCGGTCTTGCGCGGTATGGTGCAACCGCCCGCCGAGGTCACTCCCGCGGCGCTCCTCGCGGCCGTCGATCGTGGAGCGGACTATCTGACGCGAATCATGAATCCGCAGGGACGCTACGTGTACGTGTACCACCCGGTCGACGATCGGGATGATTCGTCGTATGGCTGGCTGCGCCACGCGGGGACGACGTACGCTCTCTTTGAGGCCTATGAGGAGATCGGCAATCCCTCTTACCTAGAGAAAGGCGAGCTTGCGCTTCGCTACCTCGCGGGGCACCTCACGCAAGATTCGGCGAGTGGGGGAAAGTACTTGCTCGACACCCAAGACGAGGAACAACAGAAGGTGGGTGGAGCGGGGCTCGCGCTCCTCGCCTTCGCCAAACACGCGGCCGCTACCGGCAAACACGATGACCTCGAGACGATGCGCTCGCTCGCGCGCTTCATCCTCAAGCAGCAGTACCCGGACGGTCATTTTCGCTGCAACGAAGACGTCGAACGGGAGACCGGCAAGAAGCGGAAGCGCGAGCTCTGGTACTACCCCGGCGAAGCCGTGCTGGCGCTGATGCGGCTCTACGCCATCGAGCCGCTGCAGGTTTACCTCGACGGCGCGCGCCGAGGAGCCGACTGGATCGTGAATGTCCGGGACGCATACGTCTCCGAAGACAATCAGGATCACGACCACTGGATGTCGTATGCATTCAACGAGCTTTATCGCGTGACCCGCGACCAGTCGTATCTGAAGCACGCGTACGCGATCGCTCGCGCCATTCGGAGCAAGCAGCGAGGGGCGAAGGGGGCGGCGGCTCCGGACTTCATAGGCACTTTCTACGAGGGACAGACCACCCCGGCGGCGACTCGAGTCGAAGCGTACGACGCCGACATCGTGCTGTCGCGCTTTGCGGGAAATCCGGAGCCGTGGCTCGTCGATCCAGCGAAGGAGGCGGCGCGCTTCGTGCTCGGGCAGCAGTTCGATTCCGAGGGCGACTATTGGCTCAAGAATCCGGCCAAGGCGAGGGGTGGAGTGCGCGAGAGTCTGTTCGTTCAGGACGTGCGCATCGACTACGTGCAACACGCCATGAGCGCGTGGCTGCACCTGGCCCGTATTTTGCGCGATCCCAACTACGGCAAGGACGGGATTCCATCGCAAGATCCTGTGCGTGGACCCTAGCGATCGTTCGAGGGCGTCGAACTGACGAAGCGACGGACGAACGCGAGCGACTTGTCGGCGACCTCTCGCCACCCGCTGTCGATGGTGAGCGCGTCCGCGGTTGGGGGTCTCGATGATCTCAGTCACGTTCTTGTTGCGCCGCTGCCGTTCGAAAGATGCGTTCGCGATTGCCCAGGGAACCGTGTTGTCCTTCTGACCGGAGATGATCAGCAGCGGCCCGCGCTCCGGGTTTTCGACGTCGACCTTGGCCTCTGCGAAGCCTGGCTCAGCGGCCAAGCAAGGAGCCAAAGCCGAGATCGAGCTCCCCCCTTCGCTCGAACGAACGTAACGCCAGTAGTCCCGGGCGCAGGGCGAGGCGCCCACCCCCCGGATCTCGCGATCGCCTGGGCAGAAGCCATCCTGGCCGATCTGCGGCGATCCTGCAGGCGACGACCGCGACGCCGTCGGATGGGCCGCCTCTGCGAACTGCCGCCGCCTCGACTCTCGCTACTGCTGCGGGGGAGCTGGCGAGGGACAACCAGCCTCGGTGGCGACCTGAAGCCCTTTGGTCTGCGCGTTTTGAACGTCGGCGCTGATCTTCGTATGGACCTGCTGGAGCGTCGCGTCGTCGGGGATTTTGTCGACGTCGTTCTTGAGCTGCTTCATCGCCCCGGTGAAGTCTTTCGCCGCAGGTGTCTTCATCTTGCTTGCGTACTTTTGCATGTCGGTCGCGGATTTTTCGACCCGATTGGTGGCGGCGCGCAGCTCAGCGACTGTCGAGTGTGGACCGATCGCGTTGAGCTCCGCCACGTTCGAGTCGAAGGCGGCGGCGGAAGCGCAGAACTTCTCGTCGGTCTTCTGGTCGGCCTGGGCGACCACGCCGATCGTCAGCGCGACCACGCTCGCAGAAATCGCTGAACTCACCCTTGCTGTTTTCATGAGAACCTCCGTCGAATGCCTGCACGATGCTTGAACGAGCTGACGCCCGCACGGGCGCCAGACACGGGAGAATGGGCGCAAGTCGCATGCCGAGGGTGTTCTTGCGCCGGCGGCAGATCACCGATCCGCAGCTCGGCCTCTTCATGAGTGCGACGGCTTCGCTCGTTCGCCGTCATATTCTCGATCAAGCTGAGGGAACCCCAGGCAACGTGACGACGAACGTCGCGCCTCCCGCTTCGCCCGGGCTCTGTACGTTCACGGTTCCTCCGTGCATCCCGACCAGTCGCTGAACGATCGCCAGGCCGAGTCCGAGTCCGCCGTGAGCGCGCGAGGACGAAGATTCGCTCTGTCGAAAAGCCTCGAACGCGTGTGGTACGAAATCTCGTGGAAGGCCCTGACCGCTGTCACTCACTCGCAGCTGGACGGCGTTGCCCGACCGGGTTGCCCCGACGATGACCCGTCCGCGCGTGGGTGCGTATTTCACGGCGTTGTCGACCAGGTTGACCAGAATCTGGCGCACGCGTCGAGCGTCGGCCCGGATCAAACCGGCGTCGCCCGCGACCGCGACGGAAACCTGCACTCCTTTCATGTCGGCGGTCGCTTGTGCGGACCTGACGGCGGACTCGATGATCGAGGCCACGTCGACCGGGTGAAGCGACAGCCGGAGCTGACCCGTCACGATGCAGGACATGTCGACAATGTCGTCGACCAGGCGGGCCTGTTTGCGCGCGTTTCGTTCAATCCTGTCGAGGGCGCGCCTGGTCGTGACGGGGTCGTCTGGCCGGCGCTGCAGGAGCGTCGTCCACCCGAGAATCGCGTTGATCGGTGTCTTCAGCTCGTGGCTCAGGGTGGCGACGAACTCGTCTTTGAGCCGGCCGGTCTCCTGCTCGGCGTCGAGCTCTCGTGTGAAGCTCTTCGAGACGACGACAAGATCTCGCCGCACGAAGATCGCAACCACCACCCCCAAGACGACAGACAGCACAGCAACGAGGGCGAGCATCTCCGCGAACCGGCGGCGCATCGCGGCTTCATCGGCGCCCTCGTCCTTTTGGAGCTCAGCGGTCAGCGCATCGAGCTCGGTGCGCAGCGCGACAAGCTTCTGCTCCTGTGCAGCGGTCTGGGCCGGAGGCAGATCGCCGATGGCCCGCCGCTCGCGCATCCAGTCGTGCACCAGGCCGCTGAGAGCACGTAGCTTCTCGGCGAGACGCGCATGCCTTCGAGCCGCTCCATCCAAGGTCGTCAACTCGCCCGGCATTCCGGAGCCGATCCGACCTCGGAGCGCGGTCGATCCTGGGTGATGAAGCGCCATTTGGTCGTCGGTCAGGCTCCGATAGATCAAACTGACGGCAGCCACCTCTCGGGCGTCGTCCATCCGAACGGCCACCGCCACGCGGACATGCTCCGCCAAGCCGAGGACCAATGCGCCCGTGATCGTCGCGAGCGCGAGCGGAAGCAGGATCGCACGTCGCAGCGCGGCCGCGGCAAATTCGGCAGGGCAGCGGGTCTCGTAGCCCGTGGATGTCATGCGCCTCTGCCGCCCGATCGCAGCGAAAAGCGCGCCATCCTCGAGTCAGGCTTGAAGCTCGGGAGGCGGCGGCGCGCTCACGCTCGAGTGCGCATCCACCCCGAGCAGAGCGCGCGCTCGTGCGAGGTTGTCGGACACGCAAAAGGCCAGGAGGTCGCCTCGCTTCTCTTCGAACGTAAGCTCGGCGATGGCGCGCGTTTCCTTTTCGGCATGCAAGCGCGCCGTGGCGACGGCCAGGTCGCCGCATAGGAGCAGTCCCGCGCGCTGCGCGCTCAGCTCGACACTGCGGATCCATGCGCCGAGGTCGACGCGGCCGCCGCGGGCTTGAAGGCGATCGACGGCAGCGACGAGGCGACGCTTCTCTTCGTCGCTCGCTTGCTTGGCGAGCACCCTTCCATGACGAGCCGCCGCGTCGCGGATGGGGGCTGGCGCTTCGAGATCCGGCAGCACGACTTTGACGGCGCCAAGAAAGAGCGCGGAGAGATCGTTGAGGGTCGGGTAGCAAATGAGCGAGTAGTGCTCCGGCCGGTAATAGGTGAGGTGACGTCCGGCGAGGAACGCGAGATCCTTCGTCGTCAGCCCCCGCAATACGTCGGGCCCCAGCGCGGTCGTCGGGGCAAAAGCGTGTACGCCCGCGACGCCCCCAGGCACGTTTTCCATGACGTAGAGGTCGGGCGGCTCCACGCCGAGCACCTGCGATGCCCAGTAGAATGAGCGCACGGCCGAGGCAGTGCTCGTCGCGCTCTGCCGACGAGCTGGGTCCAGCGTAACGAGCGCGCGCGCTTGACGAAGCTCTTCCACACGGGCCGCCGCAGCGGTCGCGCCAATCGCGCGCAGGACGCCCGTGACCACGTCGTCCGCTCCCGGTGCTCGCAGGAGCTCGTCCCAAGCCGCGTCATCGAGCGAGCGCGTCGGGCGAATCGGGCCGTCCAAGCGATATTGGTCGACGAAGAGCTGCTGATCCATGTCCGCGCTGCCGAGCTCCGCGAGCGCCGACCCCGCGAGCCAGGCGCGGTCGGTCCGGCCAGCCCTTCGATGAAGCCCAAACAGACGAGCGTAGGTGCTCGCGCGCGTCGGCGCGTGCTGGGCGATCCGCTCGAACTCGGCAACCGCCAGGGCCTCGTCGCCGGCGGCGATGTACATCTCGGCGAGAAGGGCGCGAGAATCCACGTTCTCCGGCTTGAAGCGGACGGCGCGTGTGAACGCCTTGATCGCTCCAGCGGCGTCGTGCAGTTTGTCCCGCCGGAGGACACCGAGCCTGCGGGACACGTCCCACGCCCGCTCGACGTCGCCGGTCGCCGCCAGCCGGTCGGTGAGGCGCGTGTACACCGGCTCGACCTCCGCCCATTCACCGCGGGAGCTACGTACCGCAATCAACGCGCGCAGCGCCTTGTCGTTGGCCGGGTCGTCGTCGAGCGCTTGCTCGAGCAGGCGCAGCCCGCAGACTTCGTCGCGAGCTCGCGTGAGAGCGACGTCCGCGGCGGCAAAGCGAGCGGAGCTCCTCTCCTTGGCTTCGTCGGTGCCCTCGGCGAGCTCGCGGAGAACGTCGACGACGCGCGGCCAACGCTGGAGTTTCTCGTAGGCGCCTCGCAAGCCTTCGAGCGAAGCGCGCCCCTTGCCCTCGATCGCGAGCGCCTGATCGAGCGCCTCCGCGGCCGCGCTCGTGTCCTGCAGCTGGTCGGCGTGGATGTCGGCGATCGCGCGTAGCTCGCCGACGCGCTCGTCTGCTCCGGTCATTGTCGCGAGGCGCTTGCGGCGGAGGTCAATCGCCCGCTTCAATTCATGGCTCTCGGTCGCCAGGTTCACCAACGCGTCGAGAGCGGCCTGGTGGGTGGGATCAGCGGCCAGCGCCTTCTCGAAGTTCAGCTCTGCTTCGCGCTGCCTGCCCTGCGCGCGCTTCAACTCCCCGATGCGGGCGTAGATGGATGCGCGCGTCGGCTTGTCGTCCAGCGGAGCCACCATGAGCGCCGCCTTGTAGCCTGCCAGCGCCTCGGGGAGCGCTCCCCGGTCGCGCGCGTGGTCGGCCAGGTCGAGGAGCGGCTCGATGGCCGGCAGCGAAGGCTGGGTCGATCGAGGCTCGGGAATCGCGGTGACGTCGGATCCCAAGGAAAACGGGGTGGACGGGAGCCTTTCGTGGGACATGCCGTTGCGCGCGATCGTGGGAGCACCGGTGATCTGCGCCGGCGACGTGCCGTGCCTGCCGGCCATGAATGGAGCCGCGCGCGCCGGCGCGTTGGCCCCGACATCCGTGGGCGCCGGCTGCGGCCCGACGATCACGAGATCGGACGTGGCACGCACGAACGCATAGCTCTGAACCTGGGGGTCGATCGCGACACGCTGTCGGAGATGGTCGATGACGACGAACATGGGCGCCGCGCCGTGCTCGTCCCGAGACGCGGGGTCGTCGAGGGCGGCCAGGAATTGGCGGGTGAACGGCCAGGCCGTGGCGGCGGCGGTGACCCGCGGGCGGGGGCGCACGCCGATCATCGCTCCGTAGCCGTGCCTTCGCAGATCGAGCGCGCCGACGATGCCCTCGACGTGGTTCGCGGCTGCCATGGGGTCGTCCCCGTCGCCGTCGAAGCACGCCTCGACGACGAAGAGCACCGCGGAGGGCCGTCGCGCGGCGACTGCCTCCCCGACGCGCCGCAGCTCGCCGGCTACCCCGCTCGAGCCCGAATCGTCTTCGAGTCGGAGCTTCACGACGTCGCTGCCCGTCGTCGTGGACGCCGCGACGTAGACCAGCAGATCGTCCTCCGGGCCGACGCTCGCCATGGCCCGTTCGAATTCCGTCAACAGCCCGGGCGTCGTCTGGACGAGCATCACGTGTCGGCCCCCGCGCGCGAACACAGCGCATATGGGCCCCACCGGCTCCGGTGCCGCGAAGACGCTGCCCTCCTCCGGCAGGACGAAGCGAGGCGGCGCTACGACGATGGCGTGGCGCATAGCGCGGCGCAGCTTAGCGCGCTTTCGCACTTCAGCTGGGCATCGTCGTGGCGGCGAGGCGAGCGGGCATTCCGGCGCTTGGGCCGCTGCGGTGTAGTTTTTCAGCGGGAAGCCTGCTGAGGCGCGAAGGCGAAGCGCTGCCATGGGGACGGCCGGGCGCGTGCATCGCGTATGCGCCGGGAGCTCCGGTACTGCCTTGGAAGCCTTCGACCAAGACGTCTTGATTGTTCGGCGCAGCTCCTTCTTGCTCGCGGTGGCCGCCGCACCCGCGATCCTGGGCGCCGCGCTCGCGTGTACGGGCCGGACGTCTGCGCTCGCGGTGGGCGCCGCGTTGGCCTGGCTCGGCCTCGGCTTGCTCTTTCACGTATGGAGACGCAATCCGGCTCCGAACGAGCGGCGCGCGCACGCCCGAGCGGACGCGCGTGGCCTATTCATCGACGGACGCCTGGTCCTCCGGTCGTCCCGAATTCGGGGCGGCTGGCTTCAGCCGAAGGCCTGCGGGCCGCCATGGGTGCGCGTGCGCGGCCGGGGCGCAGCGTCTGGCGTCGACCTGGCCGTTCGAGACGTGGCCTGCGGCCGGGCTCTGCTCCGTGCGCTCGCGGTCGAGCCGACCCGGGTCTCTGCCCAGTATTGGGCGATGGCACAACCTTGGGGCGAGCCGCGGCGCTTGGCCCGCATTACGGTCGCCCTCGGGCTCCTGCTGGCATTCGGCGTCGCGGCGGGACGCTCGTCGTCCGCGGCGCTTGCGCTGGTGGTGGTCGGGATCATCGTGCTCGTGGTCGGAAGCGCCCTACCGACGCGCGTCACGGTCGGAGCGGACGGCGTGCTCCTCCAGTGGCTCGGAACGATGCGCTTCGTCAGGTGGTCGAGCGTCGCCGACATCCAGTCGTTCGAGCACGGAACGGTGTTGGCGCTCGCCAAGGGAGAGTGGCTGACCCTGCGGATGCCCGCGGCCCATGAGCAGCACCATGCGGACCGAGATGCGATGCTCGAGCGAATGCGCGAGGCGTGGCGCGCCCACGGTCAGGGGCGGTCGGACCAAGCGGCGGCGCGGTTGGTGCGTCGCGCCGGGGGACGCACGCGTGAGTGGGTCCGAGCGGTGCGCGCGATTGCGACCTCGTGGGACGGTTACCGCGCCGCGGGCATTCCGAACGATCGGCTGTGGAGCATCGTCGAGGATCCGTCGGCAGGCAGGGCTTCGCGCACGGGCGCCGCGCTCGCCCTCGCCCAATCGCTCGACGTGGACGGGCGGGCCCGGCTCCGAGGGGCGGCTTGCTCGTGCGCCGAGCCTCGCCTCCGAATCGCGCTGACGACGGCCGCGTCCCCCGCCGCGGCGGCCGCGTCCGACGACGAGCTGGCCGCCGCGCTCGACGCGATCGAATGCGATGGCCAGGTGGACGACGACGACGGGGCGGAGGCGCTCGGGGAATAGGGAAGAGACAGAGCCCGTCATTGCCGGGCATCGGTCACATCGCGATGACCACGCGACCGCGAGTCCCTCGCTCGACCGAGCGGTACGCCGCAACGGCCTTCGCAAGCGGCTGGGTCTCGGCAATGGTCGGCGGTAGGTAGAGACCGCTCTCGAATCCGGGTACGAGCGCGGCGAGGATCTCTCCTGACTCGACGGCGTCGAGCTTGCGGGTGTCCGCGCCGAGAAGGCGCGTCTCGTTGTGATAGAAGTCGATGAGGTCGAAGTCCACGCGACGCTTGCCCGTAGCGCTGATCTCGACGAGCCGACCGCGATGCGCGACGGATTGCAGCGATCGCTCGAACAGCACCCCACCCACGGAGTCGAACACGACCGGGGCGCCGCGGTCGCGCGTCAGACGCCGGACATCGGTGGAGAAATCGCGCTCGGCATCCAAGAACTCGTCGAGCATTGGGCCCGCAGGCGGCGGCGGCGCTGCCCCTCGATCGACCCCGATAACCCGGCAGCCTCGTGCTTTCGCGATCTGAATGACCGCGCCACCGACGCCGCCGCCCGCGCCTACGACGACAACCGTCTCACCGGCCTGCGCGTTCGCGTAAGTCACGAGGCCGAGCCATGCAACGAGGAAGGTCACGCCGATGGCCGAGGTGACCTCGTGCCCCAGGTTGCGCGGCTTGCGGACGAGCCCGGAGATGGGAAAGGCCACTCGCTCCGCGTGGGTTCCATCCACCGAGAATCCGAGCTCGCCGCCCGTCCCCCACACCTCTGTGCCGAGCCACTCACTCGGCCCCGCCTCGACCACGCCCGAGAAGTCGCGCCCCGGCACGCGCGGCAACGTGGTCCCGTCCATGTGGCCGGCGACGTTCTTCACGTCGCTCGGGTTCACTGACGCCGCGACGATCCGGACGACCGCCGTCTCCGGGCCGGAACTGGGATCGGGCAGCTCGACCAACGCGAGCTTCGACGGGTCGCCGTACTCGGAGAATCGGAGCCCGTGCATCGGATCACTTGCCTTGTTCGAATGGAGGGGCCTTCGACGAACCCGTCTGCGCCGCGGAAGGCTCGAAGCGAGCGCGAACGAGAGACGCTGCGCGCTCGCCGGCAAGCATACCCCAGCCTTGACGTTTCTCGTGCGAGAGTCAGCCATCGATCGGCTGAACGAGCATCCCATCGAGCACGTCGGCCGGCGGCGTTGCGAGCACCCTCTCGCCGCCAACGAGGCCGTCGACGATCTCGACGTCGCTCCCGTTGTCCCGGCCGAGCTGCACGACGACGAGATGCACGCGGTTGTCGTCATCGAGGCCCGCGACGTGTACGCCCTTGGCATCGAAGACGATTGCGGTCGAGGGCACCCTGACGATGCGATGAGCCACTGCCACGGAGAGAGTCACCTGCGCGTACATCCCGACGAGCAAGTCGCCAGAGTGGTTGGGCACCAGGACCTCGGTCGTGAGCGTGCGCGACGCCGGGTCGAGCGCCCCTGCGGTGCGAGTGACCTTGCCGACGAAGCGCTGGCCCGGATGCTGGCGAACGACGACGTAAGCCGGTTCGTCGACGCGCACGCTGAGAGCGAACGTCTGCGGTACCCGGATGAACACGCGAACCGGATCGGTCGCCTCGATCTCGAACAGCGCCTGCGCAGCCGTCCCCGCGCCCGCGTTCACCAGACTTCCGACCTCGGTGAGCCGCTCGGTGATCGTTCCGTCGAACGGCGCGACCACCCGTCCGAACGCCACCATGTACTCGAACTGCCGCACCGCGTCTCCTTGGGCCACGATGTTCGCCTGGGCGGCGCGGACCGTGGCGTCGGACACCGCTGCCTGCGTATTCGCCTGATCGGCGTCCTGCTGAGCGACGAGGCTCTGCGCGACGAGGGTGTCCTGCCGGTTCGCGGTGAGGTGCGCATATTGCTGGTTGGCTGTCATCTGCGCGAGCGTCGCCTTCGTCTGTGCCAGCGTGGCTCTCGCCTGCGCAAGCTGTTGGTCGAGGTCGGGCGTGTCGAGGACGGCGAGCACCTGGCCCGCGTGCACGTGATCGCCGATGTCGACAAGCCAGCGCCGAACGAATCCGTTGGCGCGCGCGTAGATCGCCGTGCGCTCTGCTGCGACCAAGCCTCCCGGAAGCGTCAAGTCCCGCCCCGTTCCCTCGGCGACCGCCTTGATGACCGATTGGCGGCGAGGTGCCTGCTGCGCTGCCGCGCGACGTACGGCCTGCGCGTGCGCCACATGCCTCGGCAGCCAACCGGCGACGAGCGCGCCAGCGAGTGCCGAGGCGGATGCGAGGGTGAGCGCCGCCCCGCGCCTGTTGCCGACGAGACGGCGGCGCGGTCCCCCTTGCGCCCTGGGGGCCGTCGGCGCGCTCATGACGCCCTCGTGGGTGCCTTGCGTCGGAGCATGCTGTACATCACGGGCACGAAGAACAGGGTCGACGCCGTTGCGAACAGCAGACCTCCGATGACCGCACGCCCCAGCGGGGCGTTTTCTTCGCCTCCGTCGCCGAGCCCCAGGGACATCGGGAGCATCCCGAGGGTCATGGCCATCGCCGTCATGAGCACGGGGCGCAGACGCGTATGCCCTGCGGCGAGCGCCGCCGAAGAGGCGTCCTGCCCTTCGGGCCGACGCTCGTTCGCGAACGTCACGACGAGGATGCTGTTGGCGGTGGCGACGCCCACGACCATGAGGGACCCCATCAGCGCCGGAACGCTGAGCCTCGTATTGGTCACGAGGAGCATCCAGAAAATGCCCGCAAGCGTGCCCGGCACCGCCATCAAGATGATGAGAGGGTCGATCCACGACTGGAAGTTGACGACGAGCAGCAGGTACACGAGCACCACGGCGAAGCCGATTCCCAGTCCGAGGCCGAGGAACGACGCGCTCATCGTCCGCGATTGCCCTTCGAGAGATGCCGTCGAGCCGCGTGGAAGCTTGCCGCGGACATCCGAGACGAGCCGCTGGACCGAAGCGGCGACCGATCCGAGATCCGTCCCGTCGACGCCGGCCTGCACGTCGATCGTCCGCGCGATGTTGTAATGGGTGACGTTCGTAGGGCCGACGAGGCGCGACCAGCTGGCAACGTTCGTAAGGAGCTCGGCCGGTCGCGCATTCGTCCCGTTCGTCAGCGGCGTGGCCATCAACGCAGGGATCGAGTCGACACGGTATTGCGGAGTCTGCACGGCGACCGAGTACTGGACGCCCGTCTTCGGGTCGAGCCAGAAGCTCGGCGAGACCTGCCCCGTGGAAGAAAGCGAAACGAGCAGATCGCTGGCGACGCTCTGCTGGGTGATCCCCACCTGCTCGGCCGCCGTCCGGTCCACGTCGATGTAGAGCTCCGGGGTCTCGGTGACCTGCGCGGTATGAACGTCGACGGCGCCGGGTACGCCGACCATGCGCCTCGCGAGGTCGCGCGCAATCGAGACGTTCTGGGCCTGGTTGCTCGGCGGACCGGTGATGCGCACGTCGATCGGGGCGGAGAGGCCGAAGTCGAGAACCTGCGTCGTGATGTCCGCGGGCAAGAAGAAAAAGGTTGCCTTGGGAAAGGCGTCTCGCAGATCGGTACGAAGCGCGCGGACATAGTCGTTGGTCGGATGATGCTTCGGCCGGAGTGCGACGAGCATTTCACCGTCGGCCGACGAGATCATCGACGGATCGCCCAGCGCCAGGTTGATCCCGCTCACCGGCACGCCGATGTTGTCGATGACGACATCGAGCTCGTCGGGCGGCACGATCCGCCGGGCATGCTCCTCCACCTGCGCGAAGAGGCGCTGTGTCTCCTCGATGCGCATTCCCGGCTGCGCTCGTACGTGCAGCGCGAACTGGCCTGCGTCGACGCTCGGAAAGAAGTCCTGGCCGAGAACGGGAACGAGCGCGAGCGAAGCGGCGACGAACACGGCGAAGATCGTGACGAACGAACGCCGGTGCTCGAGCGCCCCGCGAAGCACGGCCGCGTGCGCGCTCCGCAACCGCTCGAAGCCGCGATCGATGAACCCGTGCGCGCGCCCGACGATGCCGCGACCCGAGGCGCCTCCGGGGGGTTCGACGCCAAGCAGATATTGCTCGAGCGTCGGCACGAGGGTGCGCGAGAGAAAATACGACGTCAGCATCGCGAAGACGACCGCCATCGCCAGCGGCACGAACAGCGACTTCGCGGCGCCCGCGACGAACGTCACCGGTACGAAGACGATGCAAATACAGAGCGTCGATACGAACGCCGGTGTGGCGATCTCCTGGGCGCCGTCGAGGATGGCTATGACCACCGGCTTGCCGAGAGCGCGCTGGCGATGGAAGTTTTCGACCTCGACCGTCGCGTCATCCACGAGGATGCCGACGGCGAGCGCCATCCCGCCCAGTGTCATGAGGTTGAGCGTCTGACCGAGCCGGTCGAGCACGATAATCGAAACGAGAAGCGAGAGCGGAATCGAAATCAGGATGATGACCGTGCTGCGCCAGCTACCGAGAAACAGCAGCATCATCAATCCGGTGAGCCCCGCGGCGATGGCGGCCTCGCGGATGACGCCGTCGACGGCGGCCCGGACGAAGGTCGATTGGTCGAACAAGGGCTCGACCTTGAGCGCAGGCGGGAGCGTCGCGAGCACGCCTGGCAGGGCCTTGCGCACGCGCGAGACGATGTCCAGAGTGCTGGCTCCGCGCGACTTGAGCACGGGCAGGAGCGCCCCCTTCTTGCCGTTGGTCACGACGACGCTGGTTTGGGGGGCGTAGCCGTCTCGGACGTGAGCAACGTCGCGCACGTACACGAGGGCTTCGTTTGCCTTGAACAGCGGAAGATCGTTGAAGTCGGCGACGTCAGCCGGGCTACTGTTGGTCAGGATGGGATATTCTTGCAGTCCGATCTTCGCAGTGCCGCTCGGCAGGATCAGGTTCTGCGTGCCGAGCGCGCCCGACACGTCGCTCGGCGATAGCTTCAACGCGTAGAGCTTTTCCAGATCCAGGTCGACGACCACCTCTCGCTGCAGGCCGCCATACGGAAGCGGCAACTGAGCGCCTTGAACCGTGGCGAGGCCGGTGCGCAGGAAGTTCGTGCCCAGGTCGTAGATCTGTTGCTCGCCGAGCGTCGGGCTGGATAGACCGAGCTGAAGGATCGACACGTCCGTCGCGCTGTACGGCATGACGAGCGGGGGTGTCGCGCCGGGTGGCAACGTCTTGAGGATCGGCTCCGCGATCGCCGCCACCTGGGCGACAGCGCCGTCGATCGACGTGCCGGGCTGTAGAAAGACCTTCACGACCGACACGCCGGCGAGCGACTGGCTTTCGATGTGCTCGATTCCGGTGACCGTGGTCGTTGCGGCACGCTCGTACTGCGTGGTGATTCGCCCCTCCATCTCCTCGGGTGGAAGACCGGTATATGTCCAGATCGCCGCTACGACGGGAATGTTGATCTCGGGGAATATATCCGTGGGCATTCGCTCGATCGTGAGAATGCCCATCAGCGTGATGAGCATCGCCAGCACGACGAACGTGTAGGGGCGGTGGAGTGCGAAGCGAACGATCCACATCGGCTTGGTGCCGCGCTGCGTTCGGGGGCCACTTGTGGCGAGGTGCCTCCCCCGAGCGCGGCGGGGGTTCAGCGCGTGGATGAGGCGAGC
The DNA here is from genome assembly GCA_964531095.1 of uncultured Polyangiaceae bacterium. Taxonomy (GTDB): domain Bacteria; phylum Myxococcota_A; class Polyangia; order Polyangiales; family Polyangiaceae; genus Palsa-1150. Next base: position 34,665 of record CAZHED010000004.1, read on the forward strand.
GTCATGCCAGTTGGGCAAGAGATCTCCCGGCTCGGGTCGCGGCTGCTTCACCCCGCGCAGTGCGCTTGGGGTCCGGGCGGATCTGCCACTCGCGTTGGATAGCCATGACAATCTGCACCGATGCGGGCGTCGCTTTGGGATGGTTCACGTCGTGGAATTGGCGCTCGTCGCAGAGGCGGTGCCGGCGCTGCGGTCTGCGATCTGGTGGACAGACACTTCCTGACATGCGCGACGCAACTGAGGGGTGGTCGTTTTCTTGACGGAAGCCCAATGGCAGCGCACCACGGAGGCAAGACTGTTCGTGTGGGAGGTGAGCTTGCGACAGATTGCCCACTTACCGATTGCCTTCTTGGTTCTCTTCGTCGCGGCGGCTTCTCACTGCGGGGGCGCTGCCTTCGAGAGTTCGCCGGGTGAAGACGCCTCGGCCGATGCGCTGAACGTCGACGCCTCGAGCGGCGGCAGTGGATCAGGCGCCGGAAGCTCGGGTGGACGCGCGTCGAGCGCGAGCTCCGGAGGGGGCAGCTCGGGAGGTGGGACGTCGAGCGGCAGCGGCTCCGGAGGGGGCAGCTCCAGCGGCAGCAGTTCCGGCAAGGGCAGTTCGAGCGGAGGCAACTCGGGCGGCAGCGGCTCTGGCGGTTCTGGCAGCGGCGGCTCGGGCGCAAGCAGCTCCAGCAACAGCAGCTCGGGCAGCACGAGCTCCAGCAGCGGAGGCTCCAGCAGCGGAGGTTCCAGCGGCGGAGGTTCCAGCAGCGGAGGTTCCAGCAGCGGAGGTTCCAGCGGCGGAGGCTCCAGCAGCGGAGGCTCGAGCGGCGGCGCCGGGTGCGACGCAGCGTGTGGAGCAGCCCGGCTGTGCTGCAGCGCAAAGTGCGTGAATCCCGCGAACGACCCGAACCACTGCGGCGGGTGCGGCATCCAGTGTGGCCCGGGGACTTATTGCAACGGGTCGTGCCAGCACATCCCCTGCGCGGTGGAGGGTGGTGCCTGCGCAAGCAGCGACACGTGCTGCGGCACCTCGTGCTGCACCCAGGGGCAGCTGTGCTGCCAGTCGTCTGGTCCCGTCTCGACGCTCTATCCGAGCTGCGTCACGCCGACGGCCTCTCAGCCGTCGTGCCCGCAAGGTTGCGCGCCTCTGTGCGTGAGTGATCGGAATCTCAAACGCGACATCGAACCGGTCGACGAACAATCCGTGCTCGAGCGCGTCGCAAAGATGCCTATTTCGACCTGGTCGTACAAGAGCGACGACCCGTCCGTGCGCCACCTCGGTCCGATGGCGCAGGACTTTCATGCCGCCTTCGCGCTCGGCAGCACCGACCGCGCCTACGACCCGGTCGACGCGCACGGCGTGGAACTCGCGGCCATCAAGGCGCTTTACGAACGCGTTCAGAACGAGGAGGCGCACATCGATCGTCTGGAGCGCGAGAACCAGGAGCTGCGGCTGCACGCGGCGTGTGGCCGCTGATACCGAGCTTGCCGCGAGCGGCGTCCGCGGCCCTGGCGTGCGGTGATGTCCGCACTCCCATTCTTCGCAGTACTCGACGCACGTAGAGGCGACACGAAAGCAAGCCATCGCGTCCGGAGTCAGGTGGGCAGGTCGGGCTCGTCCCTTACAGTGCCACACAAAAATTGTGTCATCGACGCATGGTTCGTCGCAGCTCGGCCATAATCTCGAAGCATGCGAGCCCTCATCGCTCTTTGCGCCTCCCTCGCGCTCGCGGGATCGGTTGGCGCCTGTGGATCGTCACGCGAAAACGGCGTCTTTTCCGGCGGAGACACCGGGGTGCCGAGCCAGGCGGGGGCGCTGGCCGATGGGGGCGGCGGAGGTTCGGGCGGCGCCGTCGCGTCCGGCTCCAGCTCCGGTTCCGGGTCGAGCTCCGGAGGCGCGAGCCCTGGCTCGGGGTCGAGCTCCGGCTCCGGCGTGTCGAGCTCGTCGGGTGCCACCCCCGCGCGCGCCGGCAATCCCGATGGCTCGTGCAGCGCCGGGATCCCTGCGCAGGGACAGCCGGCGGACACGTCTCACCCAGCGACCGTCGTGGGAACGGGCACCGCCGCGAGCTGCACGTTCAGCCAGCTCGAGGCGGCCGTCGCAAAGGGCGGCGTCATCGCATTCGATTGCGGCGGCGCCCCCGTCACCATCGCGGTCACGTCCACACTGCACGTGCCGACGGACACGAACACCGTGATTGACGGCGCGAACAAGATCACGCTGGACGGCGGCCATGCCGTGCAGATCCTGAGCTTCGACAGCGCGAATTTCCAGGCAAACGAGAACAGGCTGACGCTCCAGCACATCTCGCTCGTCAACGGCAGGACTATGCCGACGGCGGCCATTCCGACGGCTCCCTCACCGTGCTCCCAGGGATGGAACGACGGCGAAGGCGGCGCGCTCTACATGCGCGACGGGAACCTCACGGTCATCGACGCGACGTTCACGAACAATCAGGCCGCGCTCCTGGGTCCGGATACGGGCGGCGGGGCGATCTACGTCCTGGGAAGCAAGCATGGAGCGATCATCGTGGGCAGCACGTTTACGGGCAACACCGCCAGCAACGCCGGCGCGGTGGGAGGGCTCTTCGCGGAGCTCGACGTCTACAACAGTCTTTTTGCGGGGAACGTGGCGGCGGGAAGCGGCGCCAACAACGACGACCCCGCCAAGTGCTCGGCGATGAACAACGGGCAGAACGAAACGGGATCCGGAGGAAACGGTGGGGCGCTCTACAGCGACGGAAACTCGGTGAACGTGCTGCTCTGCGGCGACGAAATTGAAGACAACGCGGCGGGGATGGGGGCGTTCGGCGGGGGGCTCTTCTTCACGAGCAACAACATGATGGGCACGCTGACGATCACGGATACGACCATGAAGGGAAACACCGGGGGTTCTTGGACGAACGTGTCGACCGGGAGCGTCACGAACGTCGGGACGGCGGTCGGGGTGAACGCGAAGAGCATCACGGTGACCAACTCGACCTTGCAGGGGTATCCGTAGGCAGGAGCGGCAGCATCCCCGACGACGCCACTCACGCCGCCGCGCTCGAACGCGCCGCACGCTGGATCCGCCAGCTCCGACGTCGCCTTTCCCTCTTTTCCTGCGCTGCCGTGCCGAGGGAATGGCCCCACCCGGTCCAGTGGTTATTCTTACGAGTAGGTGGCGACCATGAAGGCGTTTCTGATGATGGCGCTTTGCGGCTCGGCAGCGCTGCTGACGTCTGCGAACGGATTGGCTCAGAGCGAGCCGTGGTGGAACGGCGCGCCGGACGCCCCTGCGCAGAAGGCCCCTGCGCAGCAGACGCCTCCGCCGTTGCCGTCGCCCTCCGTGGAGGCGCAACCGCAGCCCCCGCCGCCCCCGCAAGCCGAGCCGCCGCAAGAGCCGGCCCCGTCAGCGCCGCCCACCACGGTGGACTCACAACAGCAACCTCCGCCTGCCCCGCAAGCCGAACCGCCGCAATACCCGCCCGTCCCGCAGGTCACCGAACAGATGGCTGCACAAGGGGAGTGGGTTTACACGGCGCAAGACGGCTGGTTGTGGGTGCCGTACGGATCAAGCACGACAAGTGTCGGCGTCGCGCCATACGTCTACCTCTTCGCTCCGTCCTACGGTTGGAGGTGGTTCGTGTCGCCTTGGGGCCTCGGCCCCTTCCACTACGGGGCGTGGGGGTGGGGTCCGCGGTGGGGGTATGGCTACGCGCCTCCGCGTGGCTTGGGCGGATTTCACTACTCGCCGCGCGTCGGGGGCCACGGCGGCTATATGCCGCATGCCTATGGCGGAAGCGCTGGCGTGCACGTAGCGGCGCCCGGCCACGTTGGCGGAGCCGCCCGCGGGTTCGGGGGCGGCCACGTGGGTGGCGGGCATTTTGGCGGCGGCGGCCATCATCGGTAATTCGCAGGGAATACGCACCGCACAAGACCACCGCTGTCATGGCCGGCCTGTCCCGCAGGCGGGGTCCTTGACCCGGCGCTGCCAATGCGATGGCAAGGACCCATGAAGACGGCGAAGGCGCTCGGGGAGTGGGCAGAGAGCCCGTTCCGTCATTGCCCGAGCGCGTGCGCGAGCAGCGCCGTCAATGCCAGGCCGACGGCCGTCACGGTAAACCCGACGACATAGACGATCGCCGCGCTCGGCGCCCCGACTTCACCGCGCTCGATGGCCCGTTTCACCCGCCAGAAGCGAAGCGTCGCCGCGAGGCTCGACAGCACCCCGATCGCGACGAGGGCGACGCCCGCCCACGGCGACCCGAGCGCCTGTGCCGCGGTTGCGCTCGCGTGCTCGGCGCCGGCCAGCTCCCGCAGGAAAACACCGAAGCGCGCAATCGCGAACCCGAACCCCATCAGCGCGAGCGCCGTGCGCACCCACGCCAGGAGCGTGCGCTCGTTCGCCTGGTGAATGCGGAGCGTCTCCTCGGGGGCCCGTTCGCGTCCCGTCGTCACGAGGGCACTCTCTCATTCCTTCGCGAGCGCGATCCACATCTCGGTCTCGTCGATCGCCGCGCCGATGATGCCCGCTTGTCCATGGGCAGCTCCCGTCGTGTTTCACCCCGCGATGCAGGCGATGTGCCCGCCTCCGGCCCCGCGTTCTCCCTCCTCCCTCCTCCCTCCTCCCTCGTCCGTCGGGCAGCCAGTGCGCTAGAGTGATCTCAACCCATGGACCTCCCGTCCGACGACGCTCTGCGGTCGATTGTCCGTGCGTACGCCCGGTTGCGCGCAGCCCATGGTGAGGCGATCGGATCGCCGGCGCTCGTGCAGCCGACAGGGGCGTTTTTCCCGGACGAGTTTCGCGGTGACGCGCCGGGCGTCGCCCGGCTTCTCCGCCGGATCATGACGTACGCGCCGGTCGCGGACGATCTGCGGCTCGAGCTTGCGTTCGTGGCCCAGGAAGGCGAGCGCTCTGGGGCCGGCTGCGGCTCGGGTGCTTGCGGGTCCGGCGTAGGCCTGCGGCCGGGGGTGGGCGGCCTGGAGGAGGTGGAGGAGATCGAGGGCGGCTACCGCGTCTACGTCGCAGCTCCCGTCGTCGCCCACGCCGACCTCTTGACTGCCGTCCTGGTGCGCGCTGTCGGCGCGATCGTGCTCAGCGAGGGCGCAGGGGCGCCCGGCGTCGAAGGCCCAGCACAAGCCGCGGAGATGGCAGCCGTCGCCTGCGGGTTCGGCGTCTTGCTGGCGAATGGCGCGGCCGTGTGGGCGAAGTCGTGCGGTGGCCTTCGCGTGACCAGCGCGACGGCGCTGACGGTCGAGATAGCGGCCGCTGCGCTGGCGCTTTTCGTTGCCGTGCACGAAACCAAGGAATCAGAGGCGCGCGCGCACTTGCGCCCGACGCAGCGCGAAGCCTTCGATCTGGCTCTCACATGGGCTACGTCGAACCCGCTGCTGGTCGAGGCGCTTCGCGACCGCCCCGCCGTCCTCGAGTCCGGCACGTTCGACGTCGAACCGGTGCGCGGGCTGCTCGGGCGATGGCTGCACAAGCGCAAGCTCGAAAGAGAAATGCGAATCGCGCCCATCGCGGCGAAGCCGGCGCGGTCCGCCGAGCAAGTGCGGCGACTCGAAGAGGCGCGCGCGCTCGTCGACGAAGTGCTCGGCGTGGAGTGAGCAGGCGGACCCTACCGGGCCTTGCCAATCAAACTCGCGCGCGTAACGGCGCCTTCGTCGCCGAAGCGCTCGGCGATCCGCGCCGTCACCTCCTCAATCGTCCGTCTCTTTTCGGCACGTGCGTCCGGAAATAGCGTCACCGCCGAAGTGGCGGGCACGATCCCGGCGACGCTCACGCCGGTCAGCCGCACGCGGCGGCGGTCCAGCGGTACGCGAGAGAGGAGCTGTACGGCGGCGCGATGAATCGCATCGGTGTCTTGAACAGGCTCGGGCATGGTCGCGCGGCGCGTGCGCAACGTGAAGTCGGCGTACTTGATCTTGACCACCACCGTGCGGGCGGCGAGCCCTGCACGCACCAGGCGCCGCGCGACGCGCCCCGCGTGGTCGAGAAGCGTTCGCGCGATGGCTTCAGCGCCGACGAGGTCTTCTTCGTACGTTTCCTCGGCCCCCATCGACCGGGCCAGGGCGTTCGGCACGACGTCGCGGTCGTCGGAGCCGCGCGCCAATCGCGCCACTTCGACCCCCCACGCGCCGAGCCATCGCTCGAGGGTCGACTCCCCCGCGCGCGCAAGATCGCCGATTGTCTCGTAACCGAGAGCCCGCATCTTCGGGGCCGTCTTCGGCCCGATTCCCCACATTCGTGCGACCGGCAGCGGCGCGAGGAACCGCGCCACTTCCGCGGGCTCGACGACGACCAGACCGTCGGGCTTGCCGAGGTCGCTCGCTACCTTCGCCACGAACTTGCAGGGTGCCACTCCCGCAGAGACGGTCAGGCCGGTTTCTCGCCGCACGTCGGCTTTGATTGCGGTCGCAATCGTCTTGCCGTCGCCGAAGAGCGCTCGGCTGGCGGTGACGTCGAGGAAGGCCTCGTCGAGCGACAGCGGCTCGACGAGCGGCGTGAACCGCCGGAAAATCGCGAGCGCCTCGCCGCTCGCCTGCTCGTAGCGGTCGCGTCGCGGCGGTACCACGATCGCGCTCGGCGCGCGTCGCAGCGCCTCGGCCATCGGCATCGCCGAGTGCACGCCGAACGGCCGCACCTCGTAGGAGGCCGCAAGGACGACGCCCCTGCGCGAGCTCCCTCCCACGATGACGGGCTTGCCTCGGAGGCGCGGGTCGTCGCGCTGCTCGACCGACGCGTAGAAGGCATCCATGTCGACGTGTAGGATCGTCTTCAAGCGGCTTTAGCCCGCACGGCCGCCGGTCGGCGCAGGGCGATCCGCGGGAGAAGGAGAGAAGGGACGGCGATGCCCGAGGACGCAATCGAAACGCAGGAGCTCAAAGACAAGCTCGAAGAAATGCAGGAGCATGGCGGGCACGCGGGCAAGCCGGGATCCTGGATCACGCTGCTGTCGTTGTCGACCGCCATCATCGCCGTGCTCGCGGCGATCGCGGCCCTCGAGTCGGGATCGTACGCCAACGACGCCCTCGTCGAGAAAAACGACGCCGTCCTGCACCAGTCGAAGGCCGATGACGCCTGGGCGTACTACCAGTCGAAGGGGGTGGAGGCGGCGGTCTACGCAACGCAGGCCGAGGGTACGCAGCGCCCGGAGCTCGCGGCCCGGTGGCGGGCCGAGGGCGAGCGCGAGAGAACCGAACGAGGAGAGATCCGCAAGACGGCGGAAGAAGAAGAGAAGCAAGTGGCCGACATGGACGCCAAGTCGGCGCATAGCCTGCACGTGCACCACGACTTCGCAAAGAGCGTGACGATCTTTCAGGTGGCGATCGCCCTTTCGGCCATTGCCGCGCTCACCCGGCGAAAGCCGATGTGGTGGGTGAGCCTCGGTCTCGGGGCCGTGGGCGCGGCGTTCTTCGCGATGGGGCTCTTCGCGCGGTGACTCGTCGCCGGCCAAGCTCGCCTACGGGTGATCGAACCGACGTCGAATCCTGTCGTGCACCGCTTGTGCAGTGCGGAAACTGGCGAACGCGAAGAGAGGCGCGACCAGAACGTCGATCGTGTAATGCACGTGCTGCCGGAGCAAGCAGGTCGCGACCACGAGCACGCAGGCGAACAGCAGGGGCTTGAGCCTGCGGTCCGGAACCGCCAACAGCAGGAGAAAGAGCGTCGACGTGTGGCCGGAGAAGAAGAGGTCCCGCGTCAGCAGCTGTCCCGTCCCGACGATCTCGATGATCGGGTCACGCAGCGGGATCATGTCGAACGGGGGGTCGAACGCCGTGAAGTACATTGCCCCCATGCGGGACACGATCATGACGATGTACGCCTGCAGGGCGACAACGAGCGCCTGGGGATGGGCCGCGAGCGCGATGAGGCCGACCGCGATCGCCGTGTAGATCAGAGCAAAGACGAGCCACGTGCAGTCGCGAGGTGCGAAGGCCGACAGCAGCGGATCGGCGAGGTGGACGCCGGGCCTCTTCTCGACCCACAGGAGGAAGGCGGCGAGCACGCGCAGCGTGAGCACCAGGCTGAGCGGCGTGGCGACGATCTGCACGCGAAGAGATTTGTCGCTCCAGGCGTCACGCCACCGAGTGCGGAGGGTTTCAGTCATCGCGCGCGAGGGGGTACCGATCCCCGCCACAGCCGCTCACTCTGCCACGGACGGCCGGGGCGAGGCGAGCCTCCTTCCGGCGTCCCCGCTCCGTCTGGCGCGCAACGGTTCGAGGCAGGGCGCCATCAGACTCGCCGTGAGCGCGCCACCGCGGGCGGCTACGGTCGTGCTGTCGAGGCCTCGCGCTGAGTGCTCGCGGACGGCCAATCTGCGCGCCGAGGGTTCATGCAAGGCAAGACGGTGCTCGTGACGGGGGCGAATCAGGGCGTCGGCAAGGCCACGGCCGCGGCGCTCTCCCGGCAGGGCGCACGCGTAACGATCGTCGCTCGCAATGCGGACAAGGGGCGCGCGGCGGTCGCGGACATCGAAGCTGCCTCAGGCGCTCGTGGAGCGACGGACCTGATCGTGGCGGACCTCTCGTCGCAAGCCGACGTCAGGCGCGTCGCCGCGGAGTTCAAGGCTCGCCAGACGCGCCTCGACGTCCTGGTCAACAACGCCGGGGTCTTCGTTCCGAAGCGCCGCGTGACCCCGGATGGTCTGGAAGAGACGTTCGCGGTCAACCATTTGGCGTACTTCCTCCTCACCCACCAGCTCTTGGATCTGCTGAAGGCGAGCGCGCCCGCCCGCGTCGTGAACGTGAGCTCCGACGCCCATCGTCACGCAAAGATGGACTGGGAAGACCTGCAATTCGCGAATCAACGCTACAGCGGATGGCGCGCCTACTGCCAATCGAAGCTGGCCAACGTGCTCTTCACGCATGAGCTCGCGCGGCGCCTCGATGGCAGCCAGGTGACGGTGAACGCGGCGCATCCTGGAGTCGTCGCGTCCGGCTTCGGGCGCACGTATCCGGGGCCGATGGGTGTCCTGTACGCGCTCGCCGGCGCTTTCATGCTCACCCCGGAACAGGGCGCGAAGACCAGCGTGTATCTGGCGTCGTCGAGCAAGGTCGATGGCGTCACGGGCAAGTATTTCTCCCGTTGCAAGGAGACGAGGTCGAGCAAACTCTCGTACTGCGAGGCGTCGCAGCGAAAGCTGTGGGCGTTGAGTGACGAGATGGTCGGCAGGCGTGGCAATGGGGTCTGACGAATTTGTTGCGCCCTCGTCGGCCATGCTCGGCTAAGACGGACGCATGCGATCTGTCGTCGGTCTCGAGCTGGTTGAAACAGGACGGAACGGCGTTGTCGGGGCGACGCGCGCGCGTCTCGCGTGGCGTGGCGTCCCCATCGCCGTCATCGCTTGCGCTGCGCTCGTGGCCTGCAACCAAAACGCCGCGTCGAGCAACGAAGGCCGGGAGACGCACATGGGCGACATCCGGGCGGCGCTGCCCGCTACCGCGGAGTCCGCCGCTCCGGCTCCGCCGGTCGCAGCGCCCGCGGCGGCTCCAGCGGCTCCCGGGTCGGCGAGCGCACCCACCCCCTCGCCGGATACACCCGCGAAAGGAGAGAAGCCGTGAAGCGCGTTCTCAGGATGCTTGACCCGCGGGGCCTCGGTGCGCGGGGCATTGCCGATCGGGGCTGACTCCCCTGGCCAGACGCCTGCCGCCCCCCGCGGTTGCATCGGACCACGGGACGAGGCAATGCCCGCTACTTGTTCGGTTGCGGCGTGATGCGAAGGTACGGCCGGAGTGCCGTGTACCCTTTCGGAAACTTCTGCTTGATCACTTCGGGGTCCTGTAGCGACGGAACGATGATCACGTCCTGCCCGTCCTTCCAGTTCGCCGGCGTGGCCACCGAGTGGCTGTCGGTGAGCTGGAGCGAGTCGACTACCCGCAAGATCTCGTCGAAGTTTCGTCCCGTGCTCGCGGGATACGTGATCATGAGGCGGATCTTCTTGTTCGGATCGATGACGAAGACCGAGCGCACGGTCAGCGTATCGTTCGCGCTCGGGTGAATCATGCCGTACAGGTTCGAGACTTTGCGGTCGGGATCGCCAAGGATCGGGTAATTGAGCTTCGCCTTTTGGGTCTCTTCGATGTCGGCCGTCCACTTCTTGTGGGACGCCACGTCGTCGACGCTCACGGCGAGCACTTTCACGTTGCGCTTGTCGAACTCGGGCTTGAGCTTCGCTACGGCGCCCAGCTCGGTCGTGCACACGGGGGTGAAGTCTTTGGGGTGCGAAAAGAGGATGCCCCACGATTTGCCCAGCCACTCGTGGAGGTGAATCGGCCCTTCGGTGGAGTCTTGCGTGAAGTCGGGGGCGATATCGCCGAGCTGAATGCCCATAGGAGCCTCTCCTGTCGTTTTCGGTGGCGCAGATCCTATGTCCGCCAAAGCGAACGTCAAGGGACGAGCGGCGGTGCGCGCACCGGTGGTTGAATTTGCCGGCCGTTTGGTCGGGAGGCGTCCTGTGCGATGATCGGTCCGCCGTCCGGCGGAAGGAGAGGGGATGCCGACATGACAACGGGGAGCATCAATCCGTACGAGCCGCCGAAGGTGGAAATGACGGTCGTTCGCCCCGCCGGGCCGGACGGGGCCATCGAAGCCGGCCTCGCCGGTCACTACGAGTTCGAGATCGGCGAGGTGATGAGCGAGGCCTGGGGGCTGACGAAGGGCTTCAAAGGTTCGTTCTGGGGAGCCATCGTCCTCATCGGATTGGTCCAGCGCGTGGCGACCTGGGGCATTCTGGCGGCGCTCGGCCAGGACCACATCGTCTGGAGGATAGGCGTCGGAATGCTGGTGGGCGCGCTTACGGCACCGCTCAGTCTGGGGCTGACGATGATGTGCGTGCGGCGGGCCGCGGGGCTCCCGGCGACTTTTTCGACCGCGTTCGCCTACTTCGACAAGGCCGGTCCCGCGATCGCGGTGGGGCTTCTCACGTCCCTCTTCACCGGCGTGGGCCTCGTCGTTCTGATCGTCCCCGGCGTCTACTTGATGGTCGCGTACACGATGGCCCAGCCGCTCATCGGCGATCGCAATCTCGGCGCCTGGCAGGCGCTCGAGACATCCCGCAGAGCGGTCTCTCACGAGTGGTTTCGACTCGCGGGCCTCTTGTTCGTGGTCGGCCTCTTGACCGGGCTCTCCGCGCTGGCTGGCGTGATTCCCGTCATCTGGACGCTGCCATGGGCGATGCTCGTTCTCGGCGTGATCTACCGCCGCATTTTCGGGGTCGCCGCTGCGTCCGATCCCGCGCGCATCGGCTCGGTCGCGCCATGACGGAAACGTCGCGCCGGGCGCTCGGGTCCCTTGGCGCCGCGACGGTTCCTCACTACCTTGCGTCGCCATGCGCTCCGTCGTGCTGTCCCTCGCCGCCCTCGCAGCGGCAGCCCTTGCTTCGCCAGCCCAGGCCGATCTGAAGGGCGACCTGAGCATCCCGTTCACGAAGACGACTCTCCCGAACGGCATGGTCGTCATCCTGAGCGAGGATCACGCCGTGCCCCAAATGGCGGTCAACGTCTCGTACAGCGTCGGGTCGCGCATGGAGCCCCTCGGCAGAACGGGCTTCGCGCACCTCTTCGAGCACTTGATGTTCATGGGAACGCGACGCGCCCCTACCAAAGCCTTCGACGGCTGGATGGAAGAAGCCGGCGGGCGCAACAACGCGTGGACCGCCGAGGACCGAACCGACTACTTCGACATCGCCCCGCCCACGGCGCTCCCTCTCTTGCTGTGGCTCGAGGCCGATCGGATGCGCGACCTCGGGCCTCTCATCGACAAGGAGAAGCTCGATCTGCAGCGCAACGTCGTGAGAAACGAGCGCCGACAGAGCATCGAGAATCGGCCGTACGGCGTCGAAGAGCTCGAGCTCCCGAAGTTGCTCTGGCCGGAGGGCCACCCATACCACCACCCGGTCATCGGCTCGCATCAAGACCTCGAGGCCGCCACCGTTTCGGACGTCCAGCAGTTCTTCGCGACGTGGTACGACCCGTCGAACGCGTCGCTGGTCGTCGCCGGCGACTTCGACGCGGCGAAGGCGAGAGAGCTCATCGACAAGTGGTTCGGCAGCCTCGCCAGCCACGGCAAGGCCGTCGATCCCGGGGCGCCGGGCTTCACCGACGAGAAGTCCACGTTGACCAGCGTCGTCCGCGAGACGGTCCCGGACAACGTCGAGCTGTCGAAAGTGACCCTCGCGTGGCAGTCGCCACGCCACTTCGGCCCGGGCGATGCCGAGCTGGATCTGGTCGCGAGCGTCCTTACGAACGGCAAGGCGAGCCGCCTGTACAAGTCGCTCGTCTACGAGCAGAAGATCGCACAGAGTGTTTCGGCGTCGCAGCAGAGTCATGCGCTCGCCTCCGAGTTCGTCGTCGAAGCCACGGTTCGTCCGGGGGTCGACCCGGCCAAGGTGGAGAAGGCCATCTTCGATCAGCTCGCCAAAGTGCGTGCGCAAGAAGTGACCGGCGAGGAGCTCGAGCGCGCGCGCAACGAGTACGAGATGAGCTTCGTCGACGGGCTCCAGGGGGTTCCGGCGCGCGCCTCGCTGCTCAACCTGTACCAGGCCGAGCTCGGCGATCCGGGCTTCGTGCAGCGCGATCTCGATCGGTACCGGCACGCGACGGCGGCCGATCTGCTCTCGTACGCCAAGAAGGTCCTTTTGCCCGACGCGGTCGTCGTCCTCACCATCGTTCCGAAGAAGGAAGCCAGGCGATGAAGCGCTCTCTCGCGATTTCGCTCGCCACTCTCACGGTCATCGCGTGCGGCGGTCAGACGCCCGCGCCGCTACCGCCGGTGGCCGCCGCTCCGACGGCGAGCGCGCCTCCCGTGGCCGCCGTGCCGCCCCCGGCCGACCCTCTCGGGCCGCGTCCGGAGACGCCCCAGCCAGCGCCCTACCTCCCCCCGGCGCCCGTGGTCATCCCCGGAACGAACGGGATCACCGTGTGGCTGCTCGAGCGGCACCAGGCCCCCGTGGTCTCGTGCGATCTGGCCGTCGTCGCCGGCGCGTCGAGCGATCCGCAGGGCAAGGCGGGGCTCGCGTACGTGACGGCCAATATGCTCGACGAGGGCGCCGGCACCCGCGGCGCCATTGATCTGGCGCGCGCGATCGACAACCTCGGGGCTCGCATTCACACCGACGCGAACGCCGATGCGAGCTTCGTCTCCCTCGCGGTCGCAACACGTAACTTCGACAAGGCGTTTGCCCTCTTTGGCGACGTGGTCGCGCGCCCGCGCTTCGAGCCGGCCGAGTTCAAGCGGGTGAAGGATCTCTGGGCCAATGAGCTTCTCGCGCGCGAAAAAGACCCGGACGCCACGGCGCGCGTCGTCTACCGCGTCGCTCTGTTCGGATCCGATCACCCGTACGGGCACCCGTGGGACGGCAGTCCGCAGAGCGCGAAGGCGGTGAGCCTCGATGACGTCAAACGCTTTTATGCGACCGAGTGGCGCCCGGATCGCGCCACGCTCGTGTGCGCGGGGGACGTTACCGCGCAGGAGCTCACGCCGTTGATGAGCGCAGCATTCGGCGGCTGGAAGGCTCCCGCGAAGCCGGTTCCGGCCCCGGTGGCGCCCGCAGCACCCAAAGGGCCGTGGCCTCGGCTCGTTCTGGTCGACCGCGCCGACGCGCCGCAATCGGTCATCGCGGCGGTCAAGCCCGGCATCGCCGCGTCGAGCCCCGATATGCCGCCCCTCTGGCGCGTCAACGACGCGATCGGGGGCAGCTTCAACTCCCGCTTGAATCAAGACTTGCGTGAGACCCATGGATATACGTACGGGGCGCGATCGCGTTACTCGCTGTCACGCGGTCCAGGCCAAGTGGTGTCCTGGGCGAACGTCGTGACCGACAAGACGGGAGACGCCATGGCCGCGATGCTTGCCGACCTGCAGAAGTTCGCGGAGGGCGGGATGTTCCCCGACGAAGTCGATCGGACGCGATGGCAGGCCCGGGGCGACCTGGTCGGCGTCTACGAGACGGTCGAGGGGATCGCAGGGCATCTCGCGGGTGATGCATCGCTGGGCCTCCCGGCCGACTACCAGGCGAAAGCGGCGGAGGCGCGTGACGCGGCCGACAAGACGGTGCTGGACCGCCTGGCCAGGCAGTTCTACGATCCCGCGGGTGCGATCCTGGTGGTGGTCGGTCCGCGTGCACGTGTACAGCCGATGATCGACAAGCTGGGCTTGCCGGCGCCAGAGATCCGCGACGCCGAGGGAAGCGTCGTCAAGTGAGGGAGGCCGCCGATGGGACTCATTGCGTTCGTCCAGAATTACCAAGACCTGTCGACGGACAAGGGCTTCCAGTTCAAGTTCCACTGCGACAAGTGCGGCAACGGGTACATGACCCGCTTTCAGCCTTCCGCGCTCGGCGTTGCTGAGTCGGTTCTCCAGGTGGCCGGCAGCTTGTTCGGCGGCTTCATGAGCACCGTCAGCAACTCGGCCTACGAGGTGCAGCGGGCGGTCGGCGGCAAGGTCCACGACGCCGCGCTCGAAGCGGCCGTGCACGAGGGCAAAGAGTACTTTCATCAGTGCACGCGCTGCGGCAAGTGGGTTTGTCCCGAAGTCTGCTGGAATGCGCAGGCGGGTCTCTGCGAGGCGTGCGCGCCGAACCTCGAAGAGGAGATGGCCGCGGCGCACGCGCGCGCCAAGGCGGATGCGGCGCGCCAGCAGCTCCGGGAGAAGGCGGCGAAGGTCGATTACGTGGCCAACGTCGACATGGGGCCGAAGGCGGTCCTGGCCGCGCCGCCAACGGCGGCCGCGTCGTTTTGCGCCCAGTGCGGAGCGTCGGTGGCCCCGGGAGCGCATTTCTGCGCGAAGTGCGGCGCGAAGATTCCCGGCGGGGCTTAGGCGGATCTGCCGGCGATTTGAGTCCAGCCCTCCGCCCAGAGCCCGCCTCACCGATTCATCGGTGGTCGTCGATGGCCATCACCGTCGGAGCGGCGACGAATCGCTCATCATTGTTCGCCGTACGGACGTGATTGCGCGGCGTGGGTGGGCGAACGTTCGCCGTACGGACGTGATTGCGCGGC
>CAZHED010000004.1:49731-183006 GCA_964531095.1 uncultured Polyangiaceae bacterium
GTGATTGCGCGGCGTGGGTGGGCGAACGTTCGCCGTACGGACGTGATTGCGCGGCGTGGGTGGGCGAACGTTCGCCGTACGGACGTGATTGCGCGGCATGGGAGCGCGAACGTTCGTCGTACGGACGTGATTGCGCGGCATGGGAGCGCGAACGTTCGCCGTACGGGCGCGATTGCGCGGCGTGGGCGCGCGAACGTTCGACGTACGGACGCGATTGCGCGGCGTGGGCGCGCGAACGCTCGACGTACGGGCGTGATTGCGCGGCGTGGGCGCGCGAACGTTCGCCGTACGGACGTGATTGCGCGGCGTGGGCGCGCGAACGTTCGACGTACGGACGTGATTGCGCGGCGTGGGTGGGCGAACGCTCGACGTACGGGCGTGATTGCGCGGCGTGGGTGGGCGTGAGCGCGGCGTGGGAGCGCGAACGCTCGCCGTACGGACGTGATTGCGCGGCGCGCGAGCGCGCGCGCCCAGAGCCAAGAGATTCGCGCGTGCCCGTCCACCTCGATGACCCTGGCGTGCCTGCTTCCCTGGCGGTTCTCCCACTGCGCTAGGAGGAGCCCGCAGCCGTCAACGTCGCGCGCAAGTCGAGAAAGGACGCGTTGGGTGCGAAACCCTGGGGCAACGCCGCAATGGCCGCGTCGGCGTCCGCCACGCGACCCTCGAGCAGAAAGCCGAACGCCAGGAGCTGTAGCGCTTCGGCGCGCACCGGGGCCGTCTGCGACCCGAGCGCGACGGGGCGCGCCAGAGCGAGCACCCGCTGGCCGTCTTTTGCGTCGAGCGCCGCATACGCGGCCTCGAGCTCCGTCCGCATGGGGGCGTCGTGCTCGCGGGCTTTCAGGTCTTTCAGGCCCCGCCAATTGCTCGCAATGAACGATCCTCCGAGAAGGGCGGGCCACCACCATTGGGTGGCGATCGCGCCTGCGGTGGCCAGCGCGGCCACGATCAGCGAGACCATGCGCGCGGGGCGCTCGCCCCGCCCGGGCATCGCAATGTCGAGCGCGTGGGTCAGCACGTTGCCGCCGTCGAGCGGCAGCATGGGCAACAAGTTGAGGATGCCCCACCCGAAGTTGACGAAGAGAAGGTTGCCATAAGCGAAGTCCGCGAGCGACCCGTCGGGTTCCGCCGGCGGGCGGCCGAACGCCGCGCGAAGCGCCATGACGGCAAGCCCGGCGAGGAACCCCATTCCCGGTCCCGCGAGACTGATGACGATTCTCTTCGCCGGCGATGTGCGCCCAGCGGCCGCCCACGACGTCGTCCCGCCAAAACCGTGAAGGTCGATGCGCGGCTGCAGTCCGAACGAGATCCCGGCAAGAGCGTGGCCGAGCTCGTGCACGAGCACCGACGCAAAGACGATGGCAAGCCAGACGACGAGCTTGCGCGGATCCGCTTGGACGAGCCCGAAGTTGAGGACGACCGTCGTCAGGAAGAACGACGGCAGAATGCGGACGGGAATCCGGCCCAGTCGGAACGAGAGGCTCATGAGCGTGACGAGGGGAGCGCGGCGGATGGATCGCGACGGTGTTTGCCATCGCAAGAGCGCACTTTGTCATGCCCGCGCGACCCGCGCGAGATGCTTGAGCCGCGGGAAGCGTGCCCGAAGGCGATCGGGCCCGCGATCGGACTCGTCCGTCGCGGGTTCGCGTCTTTCACGCAATCAGAGATGAAGGCACAACCCGGCGTCGCACTGCGTGGGTCCCGCCAAGCACGCGAGAGCTTGATCGGCGCACGTCATCGGCGAAGTCGCCGACCCCAGGCAACGGCGCAGGTCGTCCTCGCACCCCGCCGACGCGGCTCCTCCGTCTCGATTCACCGGGCCGGGAACGCCACTGTCGGGGAACGGCAGCGGTAGGAAGCCCCCGTCCGGAAAGGATAGCGGCGTGATCCCGGCGTCGGGCAGGAGCGGCGGCGTGAATCCTCCATCCGGAAGCGACGGTGCAGAGATGCCCGGGCCGGGCACGGGCTGGGACGGTCCCCCGTCGAACGACCACGGCGACGGCAGGGCCCCCGCGTCGGGAACCGCGGCGAAGAGGCACGTCCGGAGTTGGGTGTCGCACCCGGTCAGACCGGACGGCGACTGCGCCCCGGACAAGCAGCTCTGGGCCGCGGACTGACAGTCCATCACGCGCAGGGCTTCCCCCGAGCTCCCGGAGGAATCCGCCGGGGGAGCGTCCGGATCCGGAGCGCACGCCGAGAGCGCGGGCACGGCCGACCACGCGAGACTCACCGCCACGGCGCGGCCGGCCATTTCGAATCTCCGTGCACCCGTCCTGGTCTCATCGACAAAGTTTCGGATCATGGGCATCGCTCCTTCACGTTTTGGTCGAGTCGACGACCCACTACGCAGGACGTATGCCGACGAGGCATCCAGGCGCCTTTTCCCCTCCTTTTCGTGATTGGGCATCACGGCTGGCGGGTGAACGTTGCGCAGCGTCCGGCCGACCGCTGCGCACACCGAGCAAAGGGTCGCGCAAGGTGACCGGGGCGATCGCCGATGGCCGCTCGGCAACGTGGACCTGGGACCGGGCATCAGCCTCCGAGCTGCACCGCTTGCCCCACCCAGGTCGGCACGACGCAGGCTTCCACGAGGAAGTCCGCCACGTCGGCCCGCGAGATCGAGCCGGGCACGGGCTCAATGGCGGTCTTCCTCACGTACTGGCGCCGCGCGGGGCCATTGGTGAGTCGCCCGGGGCGGGCGATGACCCATTCGAGACCGCTCTCGCGAACCGCTTGCTCTTGCCGAGCGTGATCCTCGAACGGGGCTTTGAGCAGCCAGCCGATGACGAGCGCCCGAACAATCGGGTTCATCAGCGCACGGCTCTCCCCGACGCCCATGGCACTCAGGATGACGAGGCGTTTGACGCCCGCTTTCTTCATCGCGTCGATGACGTAGCCCGTTCCCTGGGAGAAATACCGCGGGTTCTCTTTGAACGCGCTGAGTCGCGTGGCCGACGCGGTCACGACGACGGCGTCATGGCCCGGAACCGACCGTTCTACGGAAGCCGCTTGGTGGAAATCGCCGGTCACTTTCTGCAGCTGGGGGTGATCCCAGGCAAGCTTCTGCGGGCTCCGCGCGAAGGCCGTTACGCGATGGCCCTTGTCCAGAGCGGCTCGTACGGCGAGGGCACCGGTCCCTTGCGACGCGCCGATGATCAATAGGTTCATGTCGGGTCTCCCTTTCTGATCATGCTAGACCCCCTCCGAGATCCGGCATGCGCGTCGCGCTCGTCTATCCTCCCACGTGCGACCCGACCGCGCCCTACCTCGCGGTGCCGATGCTCGCGGGCTTCCTGCGTGCGCACGGCGTCGACGTGCTCCCCGTCGACGCGAACATCGAGGCCTGGGAAGGCCTGCTCTCCCCCGCGGCCCTGGTCGCGGCACGCGATCGACTCGAGATGCGGCTGTTCGATCTCGACCGTCGCGCTTCGCTCGGCCACCAAGAGCAGCTCGAATACGCGACGCTCGCCCGTGCGCGCGGCGATTCTCTCGCGGTCCCGGCGGGCATCGTTCGGGCCAAAGACACGCTGCGCGACGCCGGGCGCTTCTTCGACCCGGACGCCTACGCTTCGGCGGTGGCGACCATCGACGCTGCGCTCCGGGTCATCTCCGCCACCCATTACCCGCTCCACGTCGACTTCACGTCGTTCCGGACTCCCTTCGGGCTCACGAGCGTCGACGAGGTCCGGCGCGCCAGCGGGCCCGACCTCGACCCATTCCACGCTTACGTCGCCGAAACGCTCGTTCCCCGATTGCGCGAAGCGCGCTGCGACGTCGTCGGGCTGTCGGTCTGCTTTCCCGGGCAGTTGCAGCCGGCGTACGCGTTCGCCGTCGCGCTGAAGAAGGCGCTGCCCGGTGTTCACCTCACCTGCGGCGGGCCGGGCGTCACGCAGATGCTGATCCGGCTCTCGGGCCAGCGCCTGGCGCACGCGCTCGGTCCATTCGACTCGGCATGCGTGTTCGAGGGCGAACGGACGCTCCTCGCGCTGGTGCGCGCCATCGACGAGAACCGGTCTCTGCGCGACATTCCCAACGTCGTCGTCCGCGACCGACTCGTCGGCGCGCGATGGCTGTCGGGCCACGGCATGGAAGACCTGCGAGCCCTGCCGGCCCCCGACTTCGACGGCCTGCCCCTTGACCTTTACCTCGCGCCGAGCCGCGTCTTGCCGTACGACCCGACGCGCGGCTGCTACTGGGGCAAGTGCACCTTCTGCCACTACGGCCTCGCCGAAGTCGGCACCGCGGCCTACCGGGAACGCGACCCCGCGGTCGTCGTCGACCATCTCCGCGAGCTCTCCGCGCGCTACGGAACACGCGCCTTCTACTTCTCACAAGACTCGATCGCTCCAAAGACGATCGTCAGGCTGTCGCAGGCGATCCTCGATGCCGGTCTCGACATCCGCTGGGCGACCGACCTCAAACCCGAGAGGTACCTGACGGCGGAGCGCGCGTCTGTGATGAAGGCGTCGGGTGCGATCGCGTGCGCGCTCGGCGTCGAGTCGGCGTCTCCTCGTGTCCTTCGTCTCATCGACAAGGGAGCCCCGCCCGACGTGGTGAGCGACGTCATCGGCCACCTGGCCAGTGCGGGCATCGCGGCCGAGGCGATGTGCTTCACCGACTTTCCGACCGAGACGCACGCGGAGGCGATCGCGACCCTCGATTTTCTCCGGCTCCGCCGGGCCGACGTCGCGCTCTATATCGTCGGCGAATTCGGTCTCACACACGGGTCGCTCGTGGCCCAAGACCCCGCGCGGTTCGACATCCGCGAGACGTGGGCCCTCGACGGCGACCATCTCGGCCTCGGCATCTTCTTCGAGCCGGCCCACACCTGGAAGACCGACGACGAGCGGGCCGACGTCGACGCTCGCCTCTCCGACCTGTCCGGGGGATGGGCCCTGCGGAGCTACCCGTGGGCGGGTGCGGTATCGACCGCGCACACGTTGCTCTACTACGAGCGATTCGGCCCGGGAGTCTTCAAACAGCTTGCGCGCCGCAAGGCCGCGGCGCGCGTGCTCGGCGCGACGCGTGTCGAAGGCGTCCTCCGCTTCGATCCGTCGGCTGCGGACCGGGCCAGCGGGCGCGAGCGTGCGATCTGGGCGGCGATGGTCACCGACGAACGGCATATCAGCCGCACCGCGTACGAGGCACGCGCCTCTCGCATGCCCTCGCTCGCGCCGCACTCGGTGCGGGTCGCGTTCGTGGCGGATCGCGAGCCCTCGCACGTCAAAGGAAGGCGCCCGCTGCACGGCGCAAACGCGGCCCGGCGCTGACGCTCGCCGCGACGGATCGCACGATCACGGCGTCCGGGCGCACCGGAACCCGACGTTGTTGTCGCGATGTGCCGGCGGGAAATTCAGGCGAGAGCTCGGGTAGAGTTGCGTCGCGTCATAGCCGAAAGCGCCGCCCCGCCGAATTCGGCTGGGGGATGCCAGGGCGCTGGTCGTCGACGCGCAATCCGCGCATGGATCGACGTAGTCGGCATTGAAATCGAGGTTCCATTGATAGAGCTCGCCGGCGAGATCGAGCTGGCCCCAGCGCCCCGCGCCCAGGGTCGCCGTTCCCACGGGAGCAATGTTCGCCACGCCCAAGGCGGTCGCTGATCCGCTGGGGTAATATTGGCCGTAGATCGCGTACCGGTTGGCTGTCCCCGGCGGCGCGCTGCCCCACGGGTATTCGCGCTGGTCGGTTCCGCCCGCCGCGGCGTACTCCCATTCCGTCTCACTCGGCAGGAAGCCGCCGTCCCAGATGCAGAACGCGTAGGCCTCGTACCAGTTGGCGCAGTTCACCGGGAGGTTCTCGTTGTTCCCGGGTGTGCTCGTCCACGTCTGGTGGGTCGGGTCACACGACAGAAGGGTATCCGTGGGCCTGAGGTTGAGGTCGTCCGACGTGAGCCAGCCCGGCTCGTACGAACCCGGGCTGGCGCTGTTTTTGAGCCCCTGACCGTCGTTCAAATGGGTGTGCTTGCCCGACCCCTGCGGCGGCGTGTACCCGCCGTTCCACGCGGTCACGAACGCGCGGAACCGCCCCAGCGTCACATCGTACTTGTCGAGCTGGAAGGCGCTGACGATTGCCGGGTTTGCCAATCCTGTCGCGCCGCCTCCCGTGTTCGTGTACACGCGGTTGAACATCCCGGCGGGCACCGGCAGGCTGGTGCAACAGCTCTCGCTGCTCGCTCCGCAGTTGAGCGTACCGGGTGCGCCTGTGACACAGCTGGGCGGTGGGCCGTTGCTCGCGTCCGGGCGGGTGGCATCGGGGCCGCTGGTGGCGTCGGAACCGCCGGCGCCCGAGCCGGCCTCCGAACCGCTGGCGTCCGAGCCGCTCGCGACGGGAGGGGGAGTCCCGCTCTCCACGGCCGTTGCGCTATCGTCTGGCGCGGCGAGGCCCCCCGCGTCCACGAAATCCAAGACGAACCCGACGCTCTCGCAGTCGAGCAGACCAAGGGCCAGCAGCGGTAGAACGAAGGCCGGCGCGGAGCTCATGGCGTGCACCCCTCGAACCGATTGCCGTGGATTCTAGTCCGGCCGTGCGGATGCCGCTTTTGCTTCTCGCTCCGATCCGCTCCGAACGGCTTCTTCGGCCCCGGTTTCACCGCTAGGCTCCGCGTCCCCATGCGCCACGTGATTCGATCGATGTTCGTCGTATCCCTTGCCATTGCAGCGCCCGTTGGCTGTTTATCCTACGTTTCACCCGCGTCAGACGCGGGAATCGTTCCCGATGGCGTCGCGCCGCTCCAAGATGCGACCGTGGCGGACGCCGCCGGCAGCCCGAACGCGGGTACCGTGAGCATCGGGCGAGACGGCGGAACGCCGATTTCTCCCTATGCGTTCGGCCAGAACTACTGGGACTGGGTCGACTGGTCCCATAGCGGTGTCACCGGCCTGACGAAGACCGAGCCCCTCGTCGGCGCCCTTCACCTCAACGTGATTCGGGCAGGGGGCAACAACAACGACACCAACTCCCCCGCGCTGTTCGATTCCGCGCAGATCGACCAGTTCGTGGCCTATTGCCGCACCGTTGGGGCCGAGCCGATTCTCCAGGTTCCTCTGATCGCCAACGACGTCGACGGAGGCGCGGCGTCGCCCCAGGCCGCTGCCGACATGGTCACGTATGCGAACATCACGAAAAGCTACGGAATCAAGTACTGGGAGATCGGCAACGAGCCGGACCTCTACGCGACGACGTACGACGCGGGCACCGCACCCCTGAATGCGGCCGATTACTGCACGCAGTTCAAAGCCTACGCCACCGCAATGAAGAGCGCCGCGACGGCAGACGGCGGTGCGCCGATCCAGCTTCTCGGGCCGGAGCTCTCGTACCAATACGGCCCGGGCCCCGATTGGCTCACGCCGTTTCTCGACGGGTGCAAAGACTACGTCGACGTCGTCACGATTCACCGATATCCATTCAGCGGCGCGCAGACGTCGGTCAGCGGCGCGCTCGCCGGCACCAATTCGTTTCGGCAGATCCTGCGCGCGGTCGGGGCGATCGTGAAGGGGCACGCAAGGCCGAACACGCCGCTCGGAGTCACCGAGTCGAACATTTCGTACGACTACGATCAGCGCGTGTACACGCCGACCTCGATCCAGGCCGCCCCCGGGACCTTCTACGCGGCTCTTTGGACCGCCGACGTCCAGGGGGTCGCGCTCGAAAACAACCTCTGGACGCTCGCATTCTGGAACATCGGCGAGACGAGCGCGGCCAGCTCGGTCCTGGGCTTCATCGTGGCCGATCAACCGGTCCCCGCGTACTACGCGCAGCAAATGTTCTCCGCCAATTTCAGCGGCGACGAAGTCGTTCCCGGCGGCGTCCCGACCGGCTTCTCAGTCTACGCCAGCTACGACGGCGGCAAGGCGTCGACGTCCGTTCTGGTGCTCAACAAGAACGCGGCCTCGGCCTCCCTCACGCTCGCGATCGACTCGCTCCCTTCGCGCTCGTTCGATTTCCCGGCCACTTCCCTCACGCTCCTCCAGATCCCGGATGCGCCGGCGGGCACGCCTCAAGTCACGCGCTACACCCCGGACTTGGCTGCAGCCAATATGCCCCCGCAGAAAGTGCAATGATCCGCCGCTGCGCGCCGCCTTGCCCCCCAGTCGTCGGCAGCGCTCACCGGGAACGAAGAGCGGCGAGCCACGTGAACAGGAACACGGCCGGGGTGAGCACGGGGGCGACGAGGCCGGCCATCCGCGATAGCGCGTTGCCGCGGAGGACCCCGTCCGGCGTCGGCAGCGAGCGGCGGACCTTGGCCATCGCCGCGAGTCCGCCCACCAGGGTGACGTAGAAGAGAAGCAACGACAGGATCGCGGTCCATGGCAAGAGGGCGATGAGGACTTCCAGGGTCGCGGCGTGAACGTTGGGCTGTTCGGTGCCTCCACCGGTCACGCAGACCGCGTATGCCGAGAAGAGGAACGCCTGGGACGTGACGACCCACGTCGTGCGGCTTCCGAGGAGGTCGGTCTCGCGCTCGAGGTGCTCGCGAATCGCGTCGGTGGAGCTGCGCTCGGTTCGTGGTTCGCTCATCCCGAGCAACGCCCTGCGCGATTCGCGCCGGCGCATGGGCCATCGATTGGAGCCCATGCGTCCATTGGGCGCGTAGCGACCGCGACGGGTCCGTGAGCGAAGGCACGTGGTTCGCACCGTTCCTGGCGGTCGGTGCCGCAACCCATTCCCGCCCATCGTTGCGCCCCGGCTGGTGTGGGGCGTGCACCATCGGATGAGCGGTGGCGTGCGTGCTGTCCGGCCCCGGCGCGCCCATTCCGCGGGGCCCATCGACCATGAGCGGCGCAGGTGTCTCGCTCGACTACGACAGCCTCGCTGCTTGGTCGCCGCCCGCGGTGGTCGCGCCAGCCGCAAACGTGGGGCCTGGCGGCGACGCGCGCACGCCGGCGCCTGGCGAACCGGTCGCCTCCAACCGGTACGTTTCCCCGCGGGGGAAATATTGGCTCCGACTCACCATCGAGGAGGCGGTGCTCCTCGGGCTGGGTGAGGTCCAATACCAGACCGGCGAGCCGATGAGCCACTACACTCTCCCATACGACTGGTCGACCGTCTGGCGGAAGATGACCTGGCAAGAGCTCGGATTCGACACGTTCCCCTTCGACAACGACCAGTTCGCGCACCCGGGCGCCGGCGCAGTCACGTATCTCTTCGCGCGCTCGAACGGGGTGGGCCTCGCCGCGTCTTCGGCCGTGACGGTGGTGAGCTCGATCTTGTGGAAGCAATTCGGCGAGTTCCAAGAAGGCAACTTCCTCAACAGCATCATTACAACCTCGTTCGGAGGCGTTGCGATCGGCGAAGCAGCATCGCAGCTGGCTTCCTTCTTGGACGCTGGACGCGCCACGGCTCTCACCCACGCGCTCTCCTTTCTGATCGACCCGCCGCGCAAAGTGCACGACTGGATCGACGGCGCCGAGCCGCTGCGAACGGCCAACGTCAATTCGTTCGGCCTGTCGCGCGACGTGGGGGCCACGCTGCGCCTGACGAGTGGCCTGGCGATCACCCGTACGTCGTCGTCGGAGGGGCCCGACCGGACGTTCGACGATCTTGCCGTCGGAGTGCGCACTCACATCGTCAACATCCCCGGGTACCATGACCCCGGCCGGACTTCGCGATGGTGGGACGACGGCAACGAGTCCGACCTCGCCGGCGAATTTCAGGTCGGGGCGCGCGGGCTCGCGGACGTGTACTTGCTTGCGCGGGTGGCGCCGGTCGGGTGGTTCACGAAGAGCGTGACCGGCCAGGGGGAAGAACGCGAGGGGCAGCGCTTCTGGATCGCGCCGACCGTCGGCTTCGCGTACGTCCTTCACGACTACGACCGCCCCGGCGACGGTTCGCCGCCGGATCGCTTTTCGACGAGCCAGCTCGGGCTGGAGCTCGAGCACGACCTCTTCTTTTCCCACGGGAGCCTGCGTACGGGGCTCGCGATTCAGGGACAGTTCGGCCCCGTGCAGTCGCTGGCTCTCCACCGGTACCTCGCCGACGGCGGCAGCGTGACCGTGTTGCCCGAGGCGTTGCGAGCGCAGGGTTTCTATTGGTCATGGGGGTTCGGCGCCGCGCCCCTCGTCGAAGCCCGCGTCGGGCCGATGCGGGTCGGCGGCCTTGCCCGTTTCGACACATTCCGTGGCACCTACGCCATTCAACGTCCGACGGCCGGCCAGGTATCGCTGCTCGACTGGGCCTTCGTGGGCGATGCCTGGATCGGGGTCGAACCCGTCCCTGAGCTGGAGCTCGCCCTGGACGGGCGCTGGAGAATGCGAGAGGGCGTCGTCGAAACGACGGAGAGCAACCGGGGCGAAAGGTCGCTACTGACGACGGCCACGCTCGCATTCTGAGTCGCACCCTTCCGGGCGCATTTTGGCCTCCCCTTTGGGCCGCGCCGCGGCGACGAAACGGAGATGCCGGTGGGGAGTCGCCTCGGCCGCCGCTCCGGGAAAAAATGGCCGAGCCGCTCGGCGCGCGTCAGGATACTTTGCGGGTCGCATGGAACCGTTGCATCCCCTTTCGCGTCGGTCGGGTCGCAGGCCCATCCTCGAAGTCGTGGCGGTGGCATTCCCGCTCGTGGCCTGTAGCAGCGGCGGGCAGGGAAGCCCTTCGCCGGGTGGCACCGAGCTCGCGCCCGAGGGCGGCGCGATGTCCGCTGGTTCCGGGAACACGAACGCGCCGGCTCCGGACGCCGGCGGGTCCGGAAGCTCGGGTGGTGGCTCGATGGGCTCATCGAGCTCGGGCAGCGTGATGGGCTCGGGGAGCTCAAGTGGCTCGACGGGCTCCGGCAGCTCGAGCGGCCCTTCCGGCCCGGGGAGCTCCAGCGGCTCGACGGGCTCTGGAAGTGGTGCTCCGGCGGACGCCGCCGTAGCGAGCGCCGCCGACGCCGGCGGGTCCTCGGGCGCGAGCAGCACGGGGAGCGACGGCGGCTCGGGCTGCACGGGAGTCGCCATCGTCCCGGATGCCACGGGTTTCGTCTCGGCGGCGAGCAACACGCTGGGTATCCACGGCTCCTGGTTCCAGTACAGCGACTGCGTCGATCTCAAAGGAATGAACTGCGCAACGGTGACCACGCCCACCGGCACCGCGTTCCCGAACACCGGCGGCAAGATGTGCACGTCCGGAAAGACGTCCACAGCGACTGGAGCGTGGGGCGCCGGGATCGGCCTCGAGCTGAACGACGGACCGCCCCAGATGCCGTACGACACGGTGATGCACGGCGTGAAAGGATTTTGCTTTCAACTCACGGGGACGACGATCCCCACCACGACGATCCGTGTCGCGTTTCCCACGCAGAACAACAACGACAACGCTTACTTCGAAGCGTTCACCACCTCGGGCATGCATTCCGTGCTCTTCGCGGACCCGGGGTTCGCGCAGGGCTCGTGGGTGACCAGCAAAGTCGCCTTCGAGCCGACCAAAGTGATGCTGGTACAGTTCCAGATTCCTTCCTCGCCGACTGCGCCCGTGCCTTGGGACTTTTGCGTGGAAGGAATGACGGCGGTCACGCAGTAATCAGGCTTGTGTCTCTCGTTGCTAAGCAGACTAGAAGGGCGGTGATTTTCGCTGAGACCAAGCGATGGGTTCGGCGGCCGCGCGAGGAATACTGCGGTATTTGGAGCGCGGCCCACGAAGCCAGCGCGCCGGTATCGGCGAAAAGCACCACCCTTCTAGAGCGAGAGTCCGGCGAACAGCGCCGCTCCCGCCCACGGCCCCTCCAGCCAGACCGTCGACTCGCCGCGCACGCCCGCACCCGGACCGGGAGCGGTCGCGCCGACGAGGACCGTCGCGCCGAGCCTCACTTTCTCCAGCGTGATGTTCGCATCGATCCCCACGGACGCTTCGGCGGTGAATCCGTCGAAGTGCGCGCCGAAGAAGCCAGGTGCCGACGGTACGCCCTGCAGCGAGACGTACATCGCCGCGACGGACGCGGACAGGCCGAGCTCCCCGGGGCCGACCGGCACGCACCACCGCGCGCCGGATCCCAGCGCGCCGGCGTTGATGTCGATCCTTCCGGCCGCTCGCCGGACCGACGCGGTCTCCCACCCCACGTCCGCAAAGATCTGCGGCTGCAGGCACGCCGCGTGACCAACGCGGATCGCGCCGCCAAAAGTCAGAATCGGGGCCGAGACGTTGCGCTCGCGCCCGACCGCCCTCAAGTCGATCGCGACCGTCGGCGGGCTGGGGCGCGTGGGCACGACCTGCTCCACGGCGCGCTTGGCCGCGGATACTCCGGGCTCCGAAGCCCTGGCCTTGTCTTCTGGCCTCGGAATCAGGAGCTCCGCCCAGGAAGCGAGGAAGAGCTCGGACGCCGCGAGCGCGAGCGTTCGTTCCTCGTCGGCCGAGGCGCCGAGGGTGACTTCGCGGGTCACCACTTTCACCGTGACCGGGTCTTTGAGGGTGATGCGCACGCGATCGTCGGTACAGAGAAACTCGACGTCGAGGGTCGGAAGCTCGCTGACCACCGGAACGAGTGTGGTGAGCTCCAGGCGCAAGAGCTGCTCGATACGGTCGGACCCGAGCGTCGGGCACGTGCTCGCGTCGACCCTCACGATCGAAGTCGGCGTGGCCAGACCCGTTCGTGCGGTCTCGGAGGTCGGTTCGGCGAAGGCCTTGGTCGGGAGTATCGCAATCAGCAGCACCGTCGCGGACCACCCTGCGGCGGGCACCCTCGTCATTCGAGAATGCGCTGCATACGAGTCGCGTGGGTGCCGTTCGGAAAGCGCCGCAAGTATTGCTCCGCCGCGGTGCGCGCCGAAGCGGGGTTGTTGGCGGCTGCCCACGCGACGGCCTCCTCGGCGAGCGCATCTTCGCCCACGGCACCGTCGGGAGCGAGCGAAGAGCTTGTTTGAAAGGCTTTGGCCGCCGCCGCGGCGCGGTCGCGGGCGCGCTCCACCTTCCCGAGCGTGAACCACGCGAGCGGGGCGCGCCGGTCGCTTGGGTAGCGGGTGAGAAGCTCGCGCAACGTGGTCGATGCTGCCGCGAGGTCACCCGCTCGCCTCTCGGTGTCGGCCCGATCGAGGAGCGCGCTCGCCGAAAGGACCGACGCCGGATCGACCCGGGGTGCCCGAGGCGCAGCCGTGCCTTCGGGCGGCGTCTCGGCGGTCCGGTCGAGAGCGACTTCTTGGTCGACGGGCGTGCTCAGCTCGTCGCCGGCGCCGAGGTCGACCTCGCCGCTGCTGGCGGCGACGCGAACGATTCCGCGCTCCACGTTCACCGACACTTTGCCCGAATCGATGTCGACGACGAAGATCGTTCCCTTCACTTGGATCTGAACGCCACGGGCCGAGACGACGAACGTACGCCCTGGAACGTGAGACACATCGTAACGAACGTGCCCGTCGTTCTGGGTGAGCTCGACCCGCTTCTGCGACTCGCTGCGGACTTCGATCCGCGCGGCGTGCGAGAGCTCCAGGCGCGATCCATCGGCGAGGACGCGCGATTCGGTGAAATCGGACGTGCCCGCAGGCGCCCTCGGCGCCGGCTGGCTCGAGGCGACCGCGTTCTCCGCGGCAACGCTGGGCGCGCTCGCCGCGCTTCGCTTGCCGAAGTCGACGCCCACCACGTAGGCCACGATCAGCGCCGCGACGCTCATCGACAGGGGGATCGCGACCGCCAGCGCCCGGCGCCGGGCTTTTCGAGCCGCGCTTCGCTGACCGACCGTGTGCTCGACGTCGATGAGAACGCGCCGCTCGCGGAGATCGTCCCAGCGCGGTTCCATCCGCTTTCGGAAGCTTTCGATAAGTTCATCGAGCATCGAACCATCTCCGTATACATTGTTCTGCTGCGGCAATTCGTCGCTTCGTAGTGGCCACTGACACCGAGCAAGCCCGCGCGACGTCTTCGAGCTCGAGCTGCTCCACGCGGGCGAGCAACCACGGGACGCGCACCTCGGGCGCTATCTCGTCGAGGGCGCGTCGCAGGTCGTCGACCGACCACTCTTCGGCGGGGCGATGCGACCTCGGCGCGACCAACGCAAAGCTCGATGCGAGCTTCTTCCGGCGTCGGCGAGCGAGGAGCACGCGGTTGACCTTCCTGACCGCGATGGTCACGAGCCACGGGCGTAGCCTTGCGGCTTGTTCCAGCTGGTCGATGCCCTCGACCGCGTCCACGAAGGACTCTTGCACCACGTCCTCGAGCTCGTGATCCCCGCCGAGCAAGCGGAACACCACACCCGCCAGGTAGCGCGCGTGGCGCGCGTAGAGCAGCCGGTACGCGTCGGCATCGTGCCGGCGAAGGCGTTCCACCAGGTCGAGATCGTCGAGCGGGGGTCGCCCCTCCGGCCCTGGTCGCGGAACGTGCACAGTATTAGGTACCTGCTCGGAGCGCGAGAAGCTCAAAAATTCGGGGCTGGTGCCCATTTGGGCCGCCGGTCTCCCCGGCGCGGCCAAATCCTTCCACGCTCTTCCGGAGGGCCGCCGTCGCTACCGTGGAGATGAAGAAAGCCGTTGTGGGCGCAACCGCCCGACTTTCCATTGTTTCCGGTGAGCTTCGAGTGGCCTGAGCCCGCACGTAAGGGGGTGAGACGCAGAGGGAGCACCAAACGATGAACCAACTTCGAGACGCGCTGACTGGATGCCTTCGCTTTTCTACACTCGCGGCCGTGGGGCTGCTGGTCTCCGCCGCGGACATCCGGCCGGCGGCGGCCGCTGGCGCTCCTATCAAAGTGTCGTGCGTCGGGGAGCAGACGACGCACAGCGACCTCTTCCCGAGCAGGACGAATCAGCCGGTCGGGATGCAAGAGTACCCGGCCATGCTGCAAACGATCCTGGGCGCAGGCTACGCCGTCTCGAACTTTGGCGACTGCTGCGCCTCGGTCATTTCGGGCTACGCGTCGTCCGAAACGCACCCCTACATCAGCGGCAACCAATTCCAGGGCAGCACCGGCGGGGACATCATCATCATCGGGTCGTGGGGTCGCCACGACTGGGGCATGTCGGCGAAGACCGCGCTTCCGGCCTTCATGGCGGGTGATACGGCCACGATGTTCACGAAGTTCCAGGCGGATTACGACACGTTGGTCTCGAAGTACATCGCGCTTGCGAACAAGCCGAAGATCTTTTGCTCGACGCCGATCCCGATTCCGTTCGGCGCCGACGGGCCGGACGACGGCTACAAGACCAGCCCCGCTTCCGACGCGATCAAAGCGGTGTGCGGCAAGTACAACCTGCCGATCATCGACCTATTCACGATATTCACGGGACACAAGGAGTACTACATCAACCCGCCGCTCAAAGACTCCGACGGCGAGCACTCCTCCCCCGCGGGAGCCATGGTGATTGCCCAGGCGGTCGCCAACGCGATCACGGGCGTGGACGGAGGCATCCTCGTCGGAACGACTGGCGGCGGAGGCGCCGACGCCGGAATGGCGAGCGGCTCCGGAAGTGGAAGTGGAAGCGGCAGTGGCAGCGGCGGGAGCTCGAGTGGGAGCGCGACCGCGGGCGGCAGCAGCAGCGGAAGCGCCGGTACTACCAGTAGCAGCAGCAGCTCGGGAGGCAGCAGCAGCGGCTCCGCGGGAACCCCCCCAGGTGGCGGCACGGGGACGGGCGTGGACACGGGCACTGCGACCGGCTCGAGCGGTGGCGGAGTCTCCGGCTCCTCTTCGGGCTCCGGCATCCTGACGAGCGTCTCTACGGATACGTCGACGGATACCGGCCCCGCTGCCGAGAAGACGGGCTCGGTCGGATGCAGCGCGGCATCGGCCGCGGAGACGGGCGCGCCCTGGGGTGCGGCGGTCACGGGGGTCCTCGGATGGGCACTGCTGTCTCGGCGCCGGAACCGCCGGCGCGCCGAAAAGGACAATGCGTGAGGATGGGGGCTGAGTCGTTCGGGTCGATGGTTGGCGAAAGGATCGCACTCGCATGGAACCGTTGAGAGACGTAACCGATAAGGGACACTGCAGCAGTCGTACGACGGGCGGCCCTGCGCGGCGCAGAAGGCACCTTCGCGCCGAGGCGTGGGCGGGCGGGGCGCTTCTTGCTCTGGCCTTGGCCGCGTGCAGCGCCGGGAAGATCGGGACGGGCGGGGGCGCCGCTGGAAGCGGCAACGGGACCGGATCTGTCGCCG
This sequence comes from uncultured Polyangiaceae bacterium, assembly GCA_964531095.1. GTDB lineage: Bacteria > Myxococcota_A > Polyangia > Polyangiales > Polyangiaceae > Palsa-1150. The sequence continues at coordinate 65,773 of CAZHED010000004.1, forward strand.
CAGGCACGGGAGGCACAAATAGTCCCGCAGGCGGAGGGAGCAACGGGGCCACCCCCGGCAGTTCGGGCGGCAGCGCTCCGGGCGCCGGCAGTTCGGGCGGTGCCGCGCCGGCCCCGGGCAGCGCGGGTGCAACCACGTCGACGGTCTGCAGCGGCTCGGATGGCCTGACTCTCCGCCGCGTGCGACGCCTCTCCGAACGCGAGTACGCGAACGTCGTCAACGACTTGCTGGGTACCACGGCGGCGGCCACGGTCGCCTCCACGTGGCCCCAGTCCGATGAGCTGACGGTCGGTGGCTTCGACAATCAAAACGCGGCCCTGTTCATGTCCGATTCGCTGACGGAGAGCGTCTCGGACATGGCAGCGACGATTGCGGCCGCGGCCGACCCTACGACCATAGCGCCGTGCGCCACCACGGGAGGTTCGACCGCCTGTTTGCAGTCGTTCATCAGCTCCTTCGTGGCGAAGGCCTACGGGCGCCCACTGACCGCCGCGGAGACCACGGAGTACGGCACGCTGGCCGCCCAAGGGCAGGACTACGCGACCTCGGTGCGGCTTATCGTCGAGATGGTTCTCCAGTCGCCGTACATGATCTGGAACACGGAGCTTGGCCCCACGACGCTGACCACGGCGTCGACTCAGCCTGTGCCGTTGACCCAATACGAAGTCGCCTCGCAGATTTCGTTTCTGCTCACCGGGAGTCGCCCGGACGCCACGCTGACGGCGGCGGCCGCGGCCAACAGCCTCTCGACGACGGCGGGGATCCAAGCGCAAGTCCAGCGGCTGCTGCCGACGACCGCGGGGCAGGCATCGTTGGCGCGATTCATCGGCGGCTGGATGGAGATGGGCCCCATCGCCACAGTGCCCAAGGATCCAAAGGTCTTCGCTGCGTTCACTCCTGCCGTCGCCACGGCGATGCAGCAGGAGTACGACCAATTCGTCACTGCGCAGCTCAAGGGCGGGAGCGGAACGGTGTCCGATCTGCTGACCGGAGTGAGCACCAACGTTCCCGCCGCGCTCTCTGCGATCTACGGAACGGACCTTATGGCGAACGGCACGCTGAATACGACCCACCGGAAGGGCATTCTGTCGCTGCCCGCGGTCTTGACCTACACGTCATCGGACACGAACTCGGGACCGGTGGAGCGGGGGCTCCTCGTCCGTCGAGGGCTGTTCTGCCAACCCGTCGCGCCACCTCCCGCCAGCCTCGCGGCGCAAATCGCCGCCACGGCGCCCGCGGGCGACACCGCGATGATGACGACCCGCCAGCAGTTCGAGGCGCACGTCGCGAGTCCGGTTTGCTCGGGATGCCACAACGGCTTCGATCCGATCGGGTTCGGCATGGAGGACATGGACGGTCTCGGTCGATACCGAACGACGGAGAACGGGCTGGCCGTTGACGCATCGGGAGCGCTGAGCGCCACCGACGTCAATGGCACCTTCAACGGTACCGCCCAGCTCGCGGACTTGCTCGCGAAGAGCGCCGACGTGCAGCAGTGCATGGTGCAACACTTTTTCAGTTTTGCGCAGTTGCGTGATCCGGCGACGACCGACCAATGCGTCCTCAACGACTGGACCAACCAGCTTGTGCAGAGCGGCGGGAAGATCGCCACGCTCGTCACGGCGCAGATCGCGCACAACGACTTCATCTACAGAGAGGATGACCGATGAAACCGGGCGCCAATTTTCAGTTCTCCCGCCGGACGCTCATGAAGGCCGCGGGATCGACCCTGTTCGTACCCACGTTTTTGAAGCAGGCATTCGCGCAGACGCAGGCGGCGATTCCCAACCTGATTCTCTTGATGCAGACCAACGGTACGCATCAGGCGAGCTTCTGGCCGACGCCCAACACCTGGACCTACGCGGGTGGAGCGACGCAGACGAGCGCGCCCATTCTCTACCCGATCCTGTCGGACTCGACCGTCGGCCCGCTGACGACGCTGATCAGCGGTCTCTACCTGAAGAAGGCGGGGAGCCCCGGGGGCGACGGCCACGACTGGGGATGGCACGGGCTCTACTCGGGCATGGACAACATCGCCGGCGGCGGTGGTCAGTTCGGCGGCGGCCCGTCCGTGGACCAGATTCTGATCAAGAATCAGAAGTTCACGACGCCTTTCCCGAACATTCACTGCGGGGTCAACGCCGCGAACTACCAGCTCATCAACGCGGGCCGCGCATCGTTCTCGTGCGCCAGTGCGGGGCTCCAGGTGCCGTGTAACACGGACATCTACGGCCTCTACACGACGACCTTCGGCAAAGTCACCACGACTCCCACCACCGCGAATCCGACGCCCAACCCGGCCGCGACGATGGCTGCGGCGCAGCGCCTCGCTCAGAGAAAGTCCGTGCTCGACACGGTGGCGGCCGACCTGACCGCGCTGGAGGGGCGCCTTGGCACGGCTGAGCGCGCGAAAGTCGACGCGCATTTGACGGGGATTCGGGACTTCGAGAACCGACTGACGTCGACCCTCACCGTCGGGGGGCCGACCTCGCGGCCGGTGATGTGCAGCACGGTGCAGCCGTCGATGATGGGTGTTCCCAACACGGGGATGGGCAACGAGGCGAACGCGCCGGAGCTGTTCATCCTCTTCATGGAGTTCATCGCGAACGCGATCGGCTGCAATATGACTCAGATCCTGTCGTGGCAGGCGGGTCGCGGCGGAGAGCATTTCCACTATAACTGGCTGAACCTGCCGGGTATGGCGGCGGACTTCCACAATGGGATTGCCCACACGGACACGGCGAACAGCAACCCGCCCGCGGCCGCTAGCTCGGGCAGTGTCATGGTCGGCGTGGCTCAGTACCAGGCGAACATGGTGCTCAGTCTCGCGAAGAAGCTCGCCATGTTCCCGACTGCGACGGGGACGGCGCTGAATAGCTCGCTCATCTGCTACGGCAACGAGCTGGCTACTGGGCCGCACGGCACGACGGACTATCCGATTGTGTTCATCGGAGGCGCAGCCGGCAAACTAACGAAGACTGGGTACACTGTGGCAACGACTTCGACCGTGCATCAGACCTTGGGGTGCACCCTCGAGAACATCATGGGAATGCAATCGGCGGGGTTCGGATCGCAGCCGGCTTGCGGGCAGATTCCGGGGCTTGCCGTGGCCTGAGGCAGTCGGGCGCTACAGACGTGGGGCCAGTGGCCGGGCGGCGAGATTCCTGAACACGGGGGGGGTCTCGCCGTTTCGCTAGTCCCCGTTACAGTCCGCCCGTCGTCGTTTTGTAAAGGCCGCCGGCGGCGAGCCCGATGTAGATCGCCGTCGGGGTCGACGGGTCGACGGTGATCGCTTTCGGCGTCCAACCCGCAAGACCGATCTGCGCCCACGTGGTGCCACCGTTGGTCGTCCGCCAGACGCCCTCGTGCTCGAAGCCCGCATACACCGTCGCCGGCGTCTTGGGATCGATCGCGAGGGCCGACACGTTTGCCGAAGGCAGGCCCGCCGACTCGGCGGCCCACGTGGCGCCCTGATCGCCGCTGTGCGTCACGCCGCCGTTGCCCGCATAGAGGCTTTGGGTGTTCGTCGGGTCGATGGCCATGGCGACGAATGAGCCAATCCCGGTCAGCTCGGTCCAGGTCGTGCCGTGGTCGGTGGTCTTGAACGCACCGCTGCCGAGGCCGACGTAGGCGATGCTCGCGTTGGACGGGTCAATCGCGATTCCGTAGCCAAGGGCGCTGGGCAGGGTCGGGTTCGCCCACGTCGTTCCGCCGTTGGCCGTCACGTATGCGCCGCCGCTCGTGCCGGGGAACGCGGCCGCGTACACGCTCTGGCCGTCCGACGGTGCGACCGCGAGCGCCATGATCGGGACTCCCGGTTGAACCTGGACGCCCAGGCTCGCGCTGCTCGCGTCGGAGTACTTGAAGACGCCTCCGCCGTTGTTGCCGGCGTAAAGCACGTTCGCGTTCGTCGGCGAGACGGCGACGTAGAAGTCGCCGTTCCAGTTCTGCGGGGTCGTACCGGGCAAAGTCGTCCACGTACTGGCGCCGTCGGTCGACCGGTGGATGCCGTTGTATCCGCCGCCGAGGTAAACGATGGACGGGTTCGTGGGGGCGACGGCGATGGAGTTCGCGTCGTACGCGTGAATGCCGGTCGAGGCGTCGGTCCAGGAGGTGCCGCCGGTCGTGGTCAGGTGCATCATGTGGCCGTCGAACGGGGTGTAGTTCACGCCGTACGCGATGGCGCTGTTGCTCGGGGCGACGCCGAGGGCGATGGGAACGTTGGAAAAGGGTGTGGATCCGACGGTCATCCAGCTGAGCCCCCCGTCGGACGACGTGTACAGGCCGTCCCCGTAGAGAACCGCGTACGAAGTCTGGCCCGCGGGGCGGAGGGCGATGACCTCCGCCATTCCGCTCGTTTGAATCCCCGACGGAAGGCTCCATGCGCCACCCGTGAGCTTCCAGATGCCGCCCTGGCCCAAGGCCGGATTCTCGAACCCGACGTAGGGGATCGTAGGGTCCACCAGATCGACCGCGATCGTGCGATACCAGAGCGCGGCCCCCGCATCGGGCCCGAACACCCCAGGGAGCGTCGCCCACGTCAGGCCCCCGTCTTTGGATTCTTGGATCGAGCCGCCGTAGACGCCCGCATAGATGACTTTGGGGCTCGTCGGGGCGACGCCGATCGCGGTGACGTTCGGGGGGCCGCTCGCGTCGGTCGCGCCGAGGATCGCCGTCCACGTCTGACCCGCGTCGGTGGTCTTGTAAGCGCCCAGGCTACAACCGAAATAGAGCGTCGTGGTGGTCACCGGATCGATCGCGAGCGTTTGGACGTAGATGTTCGGAATGCTCGCGGTCACGCTCGTCCAGGTCGTGCCGGAGTCGTTCGATCGATAAACGCCGTCGGCCCCTGCGTAGATCGTCCTCGGATTGGTCGGGTCGATCACGAGGCTGCGAACGGACTTGCCGGGCAGTCCGATGAACGTCCACGACGGGTTGGTCGTTCCGGTCGTCGTCATGTAGATCCCGCCCCCGTTGGTGCCGGCATAGGCGACGCTCGGGTCGGTGGGCGAGACGGCGACGCAACGCACGTCGCCGCCCACGACCGTTCCGCTGGCGGGTTGCCACGACCCGACGGCGGGCGAAATGGTGACCGTGGGGCTCGTTGTCGCGGCGGTGCCCGCGGTGGCCGTGAAGGCATACGTGCCGGCTTGACTGAGCGTGACGCTCTTGAACGTCGCGGTTCCGCTCGACGCGTTCATCGCGAGAACGCCTCCGAGCACTGCCATTCCCGGGTTCGGGACGGGGGAGAGGTTGAGCGTGACGACACCCGTGAACTTCGTGTCGACCGCTCCGCCCGGAGCGATGACGGACACGACGATCGCCGAGAGCGCGGCGCCCGCGTTTCCGCTCGTCGGGCTCTGTACAAAAGAGACCGTGTCCATCGCATGTGCGTCTACGGAATTGGCGTCGGAGCCGCCCGAATCGGGGGCGCCGCCCTCGGCAGCGACGGTGGCGTCGCTGCCGCCTCCCGACGAAGCGTCGCGGGTCGCATCGATCCCCGCGTCTCCGCCGGGGCTGCTGGAGTCGCCCGAACCGCCCGAATCGCCCGCGATCTTCGCGTCGCCGACGTCGATCGAGCCCGCATCGGTCGGACCTCGGTCGTTGGGCGCTCCGTCGCTCGGGAGCATCTTGGCGTCCGGCTCCGGGGCGATCGGCGAAGCATCGCTCCCCGTGTCGGTGGCGGCCTGGTCGGGCGCCGCGTCGCCCGCCGGCTCGACCCGGAAATCGCCGACGAGATTGACGCACCCGGTTGCCAGGCCGGGGATCAGGATCGCAAGAACGTGCCGGAGTTTGCGCAAGGGGTCCCTCTTGCCGCAGAGCGTAGCGAACATTGAAATCCGACGGGAGATAGTCGTCTCGGGGCGTGGTGCGCGAGAGCCTCGCGGTCGGCGCGGACCTCTCGCCCGAGTACGAGCAGTGCCGCGCCCCCGACGGGTGAGGCGACCGACGCCGACTCGCTTCGCCGTCCCGAGCTGCCGCGGCGCCCCGGCGCTATAGCACCGCCGCCGACGCCTCGTCGCGACCGCCATCCGCTGCGGGGGGCGCGGGCTCGCTCGGTTCGGGCTCGCCCACCGGCCGCTTGTAGCCGCAGGCTTTGTTCGCACAGGCGATCATCGGCTTGGCCCGCGTTCCTGCCATGACGAGGAACGTGCCACCGCAGCTCGGGCAGGTTTCGGGAATGGGCTTCTGCCAGACTTTGAAGTCACACTTGATGCGCTCGTCGGCGTAGTTCGAGCAGCCGTAGAAGGTCTTGCCGCCTCGTTTCTTCGGGCGGATCTCGATGATGTCGCCGCCGCACTTGGGGCACTTGACGCCGAGCGGCACCGGCTTGGCGTTCTTGCACTCAGGGTACCCGGTGCAAGACAGGAACTCCCCGAAGCGCCCGCTGCGAATCACCATCGGCTTGCCGCACTTGTCGCACGCGATGCCCGTTTCGCGAGGCTGCGTGGGGACCCCGTCCACGCCCAGATCGCGCGTGCTCTTGCACTCCGGATAGTTCGAGCAGCCGAGAAACCAGCCGTTGCGCGACCAGCGCTTGAGCATGACGCCCCCGCATAGCTCGCACTTCTCCGTGGTGGGCTCGGGCTCCGGATTCCAGCGCTTTCCCTTTTTGCTGATGTCGAGCTGGGCGCGGAACCGCTTGTAGAAGCGCTTCAGTAGGTCGACCCGCTGCTCGTTGCCCGCTTCGACTTCGTCGAGCTCTTCCTCCATCTTCGACGTGAAGGCGGGGTCCATGAAGTCGAGCTCGCTCCGGACCAGGCCGTCGACGACGAACTTGCCCAGCGTGGTCGGACGGAACCGCGTGCCGTCCATCTTCTCGACATAGTCGCGCGCCTGCACCTTGCTGATGATCTCGGCGTACGTGCTCGGCCGGCCGATCCCGCGCTCTTCGAGCTCGCGAACGAGCGACGCCTCCGTATACCGCGGCGGGGGCTGGGTGAACTTCTGCTCGGTGATTACCCCAGGCGGTACGACGAGATGCAGCGTCTGCCCTTCGGCGAGATCGGGGAGCGTCGCGTCGGCGTCGTCTGCCAGGAGGTCCTTCGCCTCGCGTTTGGCCGACGCCTCGTCGTCTTCTCCTTCGCCGGCGAGCGGCGCCGCACCTCGCGCGGGCTCCCCCTTGCCGTAGGCCTCGAGCCATCCGCTGAACCGGAGCACGCGGCCGCTGGCACGCAGGCCGTATGTGGTCTTGTCCGTCGCGACCGCCTCGATGTCGATGCTCGTCTGGTCGTACAGGGCAGGGGTCATCTGAGACGCGACGAAGCGCTCCCAGATCAGCTTGTACAGCTTGAACTGATCGTCCTTGAGGTGGCGGCGCACGCTCTCCGGCGTGAGCTCGAGGGACGTGGGGCGGATGGCTTCGTGGGCGTCCTGCGAGTTCTTCTTCGACTTGTACACGTTCGGCTGCGCGGGCACCCACTCGCGGCCGTACTTGGTGGCGATGTGGTCGCGCGCCTCGTTCACGGCGTCGGGCGATAGCCGCGTGGAGTCGGTGCGCATGTACGTGATGAGACCGACCGGTCCACCGTCTTTTCCGAGGTCGACACCCTCGTAGAGCCCCTGCGCGATTTGCATCGCGCGCTTGGCCCCGAAGCCCAGGCGATTGACCGCGTCCTGCTGCAGCTTGCTCGTGGTGTACGGCGCGGGGGAATTGCGCTTTCGCTCGCTCTTGGTGATCTTCGCAACCCGGTAGCGCGCCCCTTCGAGATGGTTCCGGACGCGGGCCGCCTCATCTCCGTTCTTGACCGCGAGCTTTTCTCCCTCCCGCGCCACGAGGCGGCCGATGACGGGGTGAACCGCGGTGCCGTTTTGGGCCGCGAGCGCGGCGCCGCAGTTCCAGTACTCTTCGGGAACGAACGCTTCGATCTCGCGTTCGCGGTCGACGATGAGCCGCAGCGCGACGCTTTGCACCCGGCCGGCGCTCAGGCCGAAAGCGAGCTTGCTCCAGACGAGCGCCGAGACGTCGTAACCGACGATGCGGTCGAGGACACGGCGGGCACGCTGCGCGTCATAGAGATGCTTGTCGAGCTCTCGGGGATGGGCGACGCCGTACTCGACCCCTTTCTTGGTAATCTCGTGAAACTCGACCCGCTTGGTGGTTCGCTTGGCGGACTTGAGCTCCTCGGCGATGTGCCAGGCGATGGCCTCCCCCTCGCGGTCGGGGTCGGTCGCCAGCAAGACTTCGTCGACACCCGAGGCAGCGTCTTTGAGCTCCTGAAGAACCTTCTCCTTGCCGGGTACGACCTCGTACGTCTCCTGAAAGCCGTTTTCGATGTCGACCCCGAGCTTCTTCGGGAGGTCTTTGATGTGCCCCTTCGAGGCGACGACGTCGTACTTGGCGCCGAGGTACTTCTTGATCGTCTTGGCCTTGGCCGGCGACTCGACGACGACGAGCGTCTTTCCCATCGGTATGGTTTCTCTTTAGGATTTCTGAGCAGTTTTCAGCGTTTGTAACTGTCGCGTCGTCGGAAGAACCCCGGCGGGCCCTCTACTACTACGGCCTCCAAGGCGAGCGTCAAGAGCGCAGCGGCGGCCCTTGGCACGGTAGCGCGTGCTTTCTCGGCTATCTCATCCAGGTGAATCGGCACATTCGAGATCGCCGATAAGATTGCGAATTGATTCGGATCCATAGGCTCATGCCCGCCGACCTCGAGCGCCGGTGAGGCTGCGCCTGCGCTTTGTTGCACATCTCCGAGCTCGAGCGTTCGCAGGAACGCGGCGATGCTGGTCAGCGGCCGAGCTCCTTGGTCGAGGAGGTGGCGCGAGCCGTCGAAGCCGGCCGCCCAGGGCGGCGCCGGCACGACCCACAACGGCTTCTTCAGCGCTTGCGCGCACGCCGCCGCCCGTAGCGCCCCCGAGCGGACGCCTGCCTGAACGACGACCACGGTGTCCGAGAGCGCGACGAGCACCCGATTGCGGAGGACGAAGCCGCCCGCACGAGCCGCGCTCGCCGGCGGAAACGGCCAGACCATCGCGCCGGGCCCAGCGGCGATGCGGTCGAACAGCGACGCGTGCTCGGGCGGGAAGCAATGCTCGCACCCGGTGCCGGCGACCGCCCACGTGGGTCCCCCGTGGTCGAGTGCTCCCCGGTGGGCGGCGCCGTCGATGCCGAGGGCGCCGCCCGACACGACGACGGCGCCGCATTGCACGACCGAGCGGGCGAGATCGTGCGAGAAGGCGGCGGCATCGCGGCTTGCGTCTCGCGAGCCAACGATCGCTACGGCGCGCGTGGCCTCGAGCGGCCCCCCCCGCACCGTCAGCGATGCCGGCGGCCGAGCCAGGGAGCGAAGGCGGGAAGGGTAGAGTCGGTCGAGCGGCGTAAGGTGCAGGGTGGCCGTCACCCGCCCCTCTCGGCCGCGACCCGAGCGGGGTTGCGACGGGTTGCCTGCCCTTCGAGCAGAGCCGCACGGCGACTGCGCCCGCTCCCGGATCGACGACGATCCGAGCCTACTTGCTCTTGGAGTAAAGCTGCACCGCAACCTGCCCGGAGCCGCTCTTCGCGAAGACGTCGAGCTTGTACTGAAGCGGGAACGCGATCACCGGGCACATCGGGCTCGGCGATCCGCCGATGGACGGGGTGTTGTTGTGGGTGAGATCCTGGCCCGCGAGCGTCATGTAAAGCGGTGGCGCGAGGAGATTGAGGTCGAGGTCTTTGACGGCGCCGGGCGCCGAAAAGCCCACGATCGCGTAGCACTTGCCCGCTTGCAGCGTGACCATCATCACGGCGTGCTGCCCTTCGGTCAGGCTCTGCTTCAGCTGGTCCCCTTCGGGCTGCATCCCCGGTGCGGCCCGCGCAGCCAGCAGCTTGAGCCCCGCGTCCGTCAGGTCGCCCGAAGCGGCGCCACCGGGAGCCACCGCGCCGGGAAAGGCGTTCTGGATTCCCTGAAGGATCGCCTGGAGGCTATTGGGATCGGTCGGGGCCAACGGCGGTGGCGCCGGTTGGGACGGAGCAGGGGCCGCTCCTCCGGGCGCGGGCTGGGCTGGCGGCGGATACGCGGTCGCGTACGCGCCAGGCGGGGCGGGGGCCGGATATGCCGTCGCGTACGTGGGAGGCTGCGCGGGGGCAGGCGCCGGAGCTGCGCCAGGATATCCCGGAGGGGGCGCACCGGGGTACCCGGGCGGGGGAGCGCCGGCATAACCGGGAGGCGGGGGTTGTCCCATCCCCGCGGTCGCCGTTCCCGCGCTCGCGGCGTTCGGCGGCGGGTTGTTGCCGCCACACGCGATCGCGGCTCCGGCCAGCGCGGCGAGCGACCAAACCCGGACCTTACGATTGTCGATCATGACAGAGGCCTCCTCCACAACGTCAGAGACGTCCGAACAACGGCCGGAGCGTTCGTATCCCAAACGCGCTACTGCCGCACGAATTTGAGTGAGAAGTTGGTCCGCTGGGACGACCCGGTCGCGGGAAATCGCCAGCCGCGGACGTCGTTCTCGATGCACTTTGCGACGGACGATTCGTCCCCTGAAGCGCTGACGTTTTGCGCGCTGCCGTCGGGGCCCACCGTCAGCATCACGCTCACGTTCACCGCGGCCTTCGCCGAAGGGTTGCGCTCCCAGCAAACGCGCCCGATCGCCGTGCGATGCGCGGCGATCACCTGCTGCACCTGACCCTCGGTGAGACTCTGGCCGCTGGCGGCCTTCGGCGTGTCATTCCCGGGCTCGTCGGTCGGCGTGATGTTCGGGGCGCTTTGGGCGAGGGAATGCAAATCGAGCGCGCGGCCGGTGCTCGCGCTCGGGGCGGGAGTCGGCGGAGGTGCGGCCGCTCTCGGCGTGGCCGGAGCCTTGGCCATCGGCGCCGCGATGGCCGTCGGCGCCTCGGGCAGATCGGCGCTCGTGGGCGGAGCCGTTGGAGCGGCCGCCGACGCAGGAGCGACCGCCGAGGGCCCCGGCGCCGGCCATGTGACGGGCGGCGGCGCAGGCTCCGACGGCCGGGAGAGCCAGATGAAGGCCGCCGTGATGCCGAACGCGGTCGCGGCGGCGATCATGGCCAATTGCGTCCACGGGGGCGATCGCTTCGGCCCCGGCGGTGCGCTGACGACCGGTGATGCTGTCACGGGCGGCCGTGCCGTCGCGGCGGGCGCCGCAGCGAAGGGATCGGGGACGACCGACGGAATCACCGGCTTGGCCTGGGACTGCGGCGGTCCCGGAACCGGGCTGGCCTCTTGCGGTGACGGTTCGAGCTTCTCCGCGGTCGCCGCGCGCGACATGAAGGGCACGACGTTGCTTCGCGGGGCAAACGACGGGGGCGGCGGGCCGCGTGGCGGCGCCATGCGCGGGGCGAACCCCGCCGGCGGAACGGAGCGCGGAGGTGCACGCGGGGGCGGTGGGATGCTGCTGCGCGCCTCGGCGGGGGGTGGCGGCCGGGAGACGCGTGTCATCGCCTCGCGCACGCTCGCCGCGAGCTCCGGGAACAGTCGCAAGGGCCGCCACTCGTCCAGTCCCTCTTGCCAGACCAGCGACTCTTCGGTCACGGCCCCGAGGGCCGCTTTGCGACGCACCTCCGCCACGCGAACGGGGCCGACCGGAACCCCGTTGATGGCCACGTACCACTCGTCGCTGGGCGAGAGGTCGGCCATATCAAAGGGGGCGGAGCCCTCCTCGTGCTCCCCATGATGGCCGCGCCGCGCGATGGCCGCGGCGGCGCCGTCGTGTTGCACGGCGCTTTTAAAAGCACCCTCGAGCGCTCCGGGAGCGCGCTCTCGTTTCGACGAGCTCCCCTGGTCGCCCCCTATGTCCGCGGCCGGTGGCCGGGCGCGCGGGGGAAGGGGGCGGGGGGGATTGGCCACAGGGGGCGGTCCGCTGGCGCGATCGCCCTGCGGCAGCGCCGACGAGACGCTCGTTTCCGTGACCGCGGCACGCACCTCAATCAGGTGTCCGCACTTGCGGCACTTCATTCGTACCGTCTTGCCGACGGCCTTTTCGTCGGCGATCTGGTACTTTGCTTTGCACTGTTCGCAGAGGAATTTCACTCGTATATCCCCGCCTAAAACTCAGCCTAGCAAGCAAGGACACGCAAGGGCGAGCGGTCAGATCAGCTTGAGAAGGCGCTCTCGTATCGACGCACGGGTCACGTCGTCCGGTGCCGCGGTCGCGCACCGCTCCCACATCTCCACCGCCTTGTTTTTGAAGCCAGCCTTCTCGTAAAGCACGGCGAGGTTCTTGAGCGCTGGGAAGTGCTTTGGATTGAGGTCGATGGCGCGTTCAAGCTCTTGGATGCCTTCGTAGACTTGCCCTCTCTTGCCATAAAGCAAGGCGAGGTGGAAGTGCAGGCGGTAAGCGAGCGGATCGATTCCGACGCCGCGCTTCAAATGCTCAATGGCAGCGTCCACCTGTCCGCTCCTGTAGGCGGCTATCCCCTGGCTCAAGGCCTTCTCCGCTTCCTCGGATACGTGCTCGGAGTCGCGCTCCGATTCCGCCTGGCCGCTCAATTTCCCGCGGGAGAGGAGCCGCTGCACCGCCTCGACCACCTCGGCGATGCGGAACGGCTTCTCGATGTACTGCTCGACGCCATAATTCTGCTTCAGGTCTTCCGCGATGCGCCAGCCGCGGTAGACCGCGCTCACCATGATGATTGGGATGTGCCCGTACTTGGCGCTTCCCTTGATGCGCCTCGCGATGTCGAAGCCGTGTAGCTCGGGCAGCATCGCGTCGAGAATGATGAGGTCGGGCACGTGCTCTTTGACGAGACGCAGGGCAAGGAGGCCTCGGTCGGCCTCGAGAACGCGGTGGCCCTTTTGCGTGAGCAGTCGCTTGAGAAGCTTGCGGATCTCGTCCTCGTCGTCGACGACAAGGATCAGCTTACCCTCGCCCGACCCGATCGCGTCGGCCGCTTGGGTGGCAGGGATGCGTAGCTCGTCGGGGAGGCTGGTCACGCTGGAGACTTCTTCGCCGACCGTTCCGAACTCGCTTGTCGACACTTCGGTCGCGCCGAACCCCACGCTCTCGTCCACCGCGTCCATCACGACGGCCGGCTCGGACGGCGCCCCGGGGGACTCGTCCACGCGCGCTTCGGCCGGCGGCGCCGGAGGGGGACGTCGAGGCACGGGCGGGGGGGCGGCGCGCGGCGGCGGTGTCGGAGGTCGTGGCGGTTGGGCCGGCGGGACGGGGACCGAAGCGCTGGCGGGTTCGGCGACGCCCGGTGTGAGCCCGAGCTGGCGCAGAGTCTCCGCCGGGACGCGAGGTCCGAGGTAATGCCGGTCACCCCGCGCTTTGCCGTCGTACGCCAACGCGATGGTCTGAAGGAGCGTCAAGTGCACCGCGATGTAGGGGTACACCTTCTTCCCCGTGACGAACTCCAGCTCGTCGACGACGCGCTTGTCGTGCGGATCCGCCATGGCCAAGAAAAGTCGATCGCCGCGCATGAGAACGGGCAGGATGCGCCGCGTCTCGGCTACTTCGCGGGGAACGACGTCGAGGTGGTCCAGCGTGATCGCGATTTGCGTGAGGTCGATCCCCGGCACGCCGTGCTGCTCGGAGAGCGCGCGCAACGCCTCGATTTCATCGATCTTGCCCTCGCCGACCAGCTGGGAGGCGATCGGCGTCGGCGTCGGCGATTGCCGCTGCGCGTGCAGGGAGTCGTCGAGCTCGAGCTGCGAGACGAGCTTGCGCTGGAGAAGGATCTTGCCGAGCGGTCGCTTCTCGTCGCTGGACATGCGAGCCAGGAGATTACGCGCTGCGAGCCGTCGTGTCAGGCTTGCGCGCGCCCGGGCGTGCACCCCGCGCGTAGAGCTGCTCGATGAGCGGGCCGTAAGCCTCGACGACCTTGCGGCGTCGGAGGCTCATTTTCGGGGTGATCATGCCGCTTTCGACGGTGAACTCCGCCGCGACGACGGCGAAGTCTTGGATCCGCTCGAACCCCTTGAACGGAGCCGATCGTGCGGCGATCTCGCCGGCGAAGAGGGCGCGAACGCGCTCGTCGCGCAGGAGCTCCTCGGGGCCTTCCGGGAGGGTCAGACGGGCTTCGGCGGCCCACTTGCGAATGGCGGGGATGTTCGCGACGACGAGGGCAACGTTGTACGGCTTGTTGTCCCCGTAGATCATCGCGTTCGCGACGTACGGGCTGAGCTTGAGCTGCTCTTCGAGCGGGCTCGGTACCACGTATTTGCCGTTCTCGAGTTTGTATTGCTCTTTGATGCGCCCGGTAATGAAGAGAAAGCCGTCTTTGTCCAGAAATCCCATGTCGCCGGTGCGAAACCCGCCGTCCGCCGTGAAGACGGCGGCCGTTTCTTCGGGACGGTTGAAATAACCTTTCATCACGTTCGGCCCGTAGACGACGATCTCGCCTTCTTGTCGCGACGGCTCCCCGCTTTCCTCCGGATTGTGCTCTCCGCCCGCGGGGTCGATTTGAACGCGGACTCCGGGCAGGGCGCGGCCGACGCTCCCGATCTTGACCGCGCCGCGCCTGTTCACCGTGGCCGTCGGGCTGGTCTCGGTGAGACCATATCCCTCGTAGACCTTGATCCCGATCGAGTCGATGAACTCCGCCACGTCGCGCGAAAGAGCGGCCCCTCCGGAGATGGCGAACCTCAATTGCCCGCCCAGCCGAGCGCGCACCTTGGCGAACACGATCTTGTCGACGAGCGCCACGGCGGCTTGCTCGTGCATCCGAAGGCGCGCTCCGGCCCGCTCCCTGGCGTTGACCGAGAGCGCGTACGTGACGAGGCGCTGCACCGCCTTCGGCCGATGCGCGAGCTGCTGCTGCACGGCGGTGTAGACGCGGTTGAAGATCGTCGGCACACAGGCCAAAACCGTGGGCTTCACTTCGGCGAGATTGTCCAGAATCTTGTCGACGCCCTCACAGATGGCGATCGCTGCTCCGCAGGCGAACATCATGTGGAGGTCCGCCATCTGTCCGAAGGCGTGGGCCCAGGGCAAGATCGAGAGCGCCCGATCGCTCGGCGTGATCGCGAAAACCTGCTGCGACGCGCTGACGTTCGACGCGAGGTTTCCGTGAGAGAGCACGACGCCCTTCGGAATGCCGGTCGTACCGCTCGTGTAAAGGAGCGCGGCCACGTCATCGGGCGAAGGATGGCTCGACGGTGTGGCCCGGCCCGAAGCGAGAAGCGACGCGTAGCTGGACACCCGGGGGTCGCCGTGGGTCGTGCCTTCGAGCAGGACGATGTTCTTCAGCGTCGGCACCGCGTCGAGCAGGGGCATGGCCTTGGCGAGCACGGGCTCGTTCGCGACGAGGAGCGCCTTGGCCCCGCAGTCGCGCACCACGAACTCCCAGTCTTTGGGGGACTGCGCCTCGTACATCGGCACCAGCGCCGCGCCGACACCGTAGCTCGCGTGAGCCGCCACGGCCCAGCCGACACGGTTGTTCGAGACGATCGCGACGCGGTCGCCGCGCTGCACGCCGAGTGACGCCAGCCCCCAGCGGAAGCGCTCGACCAGTCCGCCGAACTCGGCGTACGTGATCCAGACCCACTCGCCGCCCTTCTTCGTTCCGAAAAGATCGCGCGCGCCGTACGCGCTCAGGCTGCTCTCGTAGACATCGACGAGCGTCTTGTACCGCGACTCGAATTGCATCTCCGCTCCCTAGCTGATTACCAGCCCAGCTTCGACTTCAGGGCGGCCACGAGAGCGCGGGCCATGACGCCGTCTTCCGCGACATTCGGATGGTAATCGCAGCCCGTCGTCGTGGCGTCCTGAACGTCGATCTCTACCAAGCTGACCTTCGGGTCGGCCGCCCTCACCGCGACGTTCGACAGATGCGTTCGCATCTGGGTGAGGAGCGGGTCAGCGGTCATGGGCCCGAGCGTCACGAAGATCCAGGCGTTCGGGTAGTGTCCGCGGACGAGGCGGAGGAACGCGACGTACGCGTCCTCGTACGGCTGGCCGGGATCCCCCGGGCCGCTGTCGTTGGTGCCGAGGTTGATCACGACGGCGTCCGCCTGGCGCTTGAAATCCCACTTCGACGTGCTCTGCGTTCCTAGCGCGTTTTCGTAGACGGACGACAGAACACCCGCGGTATTTCCGGTCGCGTCGCGGTACATCCCCCACCCTGACCGCGCGACGATGCTGACCTCGGCGTTGAGCGAGCGCGCCACCATCGAGCCATAGGCCTGGTAGGCGGACTCGGTGTCGAGAGAGAAGCTGCAGGTGTTCGTCCACGGCGGGTGTATTTCGGTCCCCAGATTGCCGTATCCGGCGCTGATCGAGTCACCGACGATCTCGATCAGGCGCCCGGGGGCCGGCGGTGCCCCCTTCACGGTTCCGTCGACGAATCCCGAGAAGATGCTGTCGCCGTACATGCCCTCAGACTCGCGATAAAGCTCGACGGTGTGGTCTCCCGGGGTCAGCCCGGACCCGAGAGTCACCGTCTGCGCGGCTCCGGCCGCCACTTGAAAGCGGGCCCCTGCGGCGCCGTCGATGATCGGTTGAAAGAATGCGGATGTCGTCGCCCCCTCCGTTTGAAGCCGCACGGAGATTTTGGTCCCGTTCACCGTTGCGACGAGGCCCGCCCCCGACCACGCGAACTTGACGGCGGTCGGGTTGCTCGCGTCCGTACGTCCGACCCAGCGGATAGCGGCCATCGCTCCGGCGCCCCCCTCCGAAGCGCCTTCGCTTCCCGCCTGCGAGGCCAAGGCTCCCGCGGCGTCCCCTCCGGTCGGGCCCGGGTCGGCCCCTGCGGCGGAGCTCGTCGTGCCGGCGGCGCTGCTCGAGGAAGTGCCGATCGGGCTCGTGTCCGGCGTCCTTGCCGGTCCGGGGGTGCGTTGGGTGCACGCCGCGGGCGCGGTTGCGACCAAGACGAGGATGAGCGCTCGCGTCAGGAGGCGGAGGTCGGTGACGGAGGGGAGCACGGGATGGACAAGCGTATCGTGCGCCGCGATTTCGCGACACGGCCAAACCGAACGGCACATCGAGCGCGCATGCTATCGTCCGCCGGAGTCTCGTGCAGTTTCGCTACACCCTTCGGACGTTCGGCTGCCAGATGAACGTGCACGACTCCATCCGCATGGAAGGGGTGCTTCGGGCCGCCGGCGGAATCGCGGTGGAGAGGCCCGACGAGGCGGATCTGGTCGTCTTCAACACGTGCAGCGTGCGCGAGAAGGCCGAGCAAAAGCTCCGGAGCGAAGTGGGGAAGCTCGCCGCCATCAAGCTCGCCCGCCCGGACCTCGTCGTGGCCGTCGCAGGGTGCGTCGCGCAGCAGGAAGGCGAAAAGCTCCTCGCTCGCGTGCGCCACGTGGACCTGGTGGTGGGGCCGGACAACTTGTCGGAGCTGCCCGCGCTCTTGGCCGAACAGATGTCGGGGGCGCCGCCCACGGCGCGCACCGAGTTCGACGTCGCTTCGCCGCGGTTTCTCACCTGGACCCCGGATGCGTCGTCCGGGCACGCGCCCGCGCCGGTCGTCGCCCTCGTGACGACGATGAAGGGGTGTGACGAGCGGTGCAGCTTCTGCATCGTGCCGCACACGCGCGGCCCGGAGCGCTATCGTCCCGCGCGCGACATCCTCGAAGAAGTGCATCGATTCGTCCTCGCCGGATCGCGGGAAATCCTGCTGCTCGGGCAAACGGTCGACAGCTTCCGCGACCCCGACCTGCCCGGGGCCCGAGGCGGCGACGCCGATCCCATGCATCCAGGCGACGAGACGCAGTTCCCCCATCTCTTGCGCCTGATCGCTCGCGACGCGCCCGCCGGCCTCGCGCGCCTTCGGTACACCAGCCCGCACCCACGCCATGCGACGGAAGGGCTCGCGCGAGCGCACGCCGACCTCGACGTCCTTGCGCGGCACGTGCACCTGCCCGTGCAGTCGGGGAGCGACCGGATGCTCCGCCGCATGATCCGCCGGTACACGCGTGCCGAATACGTCGCGAGGGCCGAGCGCCTCATGCGTGCCCGCGCGGGCCTGACGCTCTCGACCGACATCATCGTCGGCTTTCCGGGCGAGACCGAAGACGACTTCGCGCAAACGCTCTCGCTCGTGCGTGAGGTCGGCTTCGTCTCGCTGTTCGGCTTCAAGTATTCGCCGCGGCCTCACACCCCGGCCCTGCGGCTCGGCGACGACGTGGACGAGCGGGTGAAGAGCGAGCGGCTGGCCCGCCTCTTTGAGGCGTCCGACGCCCTCGGCGCCGCGCATCTGGCGTCCCTCGTCGGAACGAGGCAACGAGTCCTCGTGGAGGGAGCGAGCAAGAGCGAAAAAGGGGACCTGTCGCGCGATCGCGTGCAGGGCCGCACCGAGCGCAACGAGATCGTCCACGTCGAGGCGCCGGGGGCGGGATCGCTCGTAGGAGAAATCGTCGAAGTGGCGATCGAGCGGGCGAACGGGCACTCGCTCGTCGGCGCACCCACCCAGCCCATCGTCCCGAAGCCCCGGACCGGCCGGCGCGCGCTGCCTCTCGCGCTGGCCTGAGCGGGGTCGCCGTTGCCGGTGTACGAGCTGAACGGGGTGCGCCCCACCCTCGGGCGCGACGTCTTCGTTGCCGAAGGCGCCGTGGTCGTCGGCGACGTGGTCCTTGGCGATCAGGCGAGCGTATGGTTTGGTGCCGTAGTCCGCGGAGACTGCTTTCCGATTCGCATCGGGTCGCGGACGAACGTGCAGGACGCGGCGGTCGTCCACGTCACGAGCGGCAGGGCGAGCACCGCGATCGGCGACGACGTGACCATCGGCCACGCGGCGGTCGTGCACGGTTGCACGATCGGCCACAGGTGCCTCATCGGCATCGGGAGCATCGTCCTCGACGGCGCGGTGATCGGCGACGATTCGCTCGTGGCTGCCGGGTCCCTGGTCACGCCCGGCGCGCGCGTGCCGTCACGGAGCGTGGTGATCGGGCGGCCGGCGCGGGTCGTGCGCGCGGTCACCGAAGAGGACCTGCAGCGCATCCGCGAAGGCGCGGCGAGCTACCTCAGTCATGCGCGCGCGTTCATGACGGCGTGCACGCGCGTGGGGTGATGCGGGCGGCGGACTACCGCCTGCTCGAGGAAGCGAGCTCCACCAAGCATGAGTTCTTGGACGGTGAGATCGACGCGCGCTCGCCACGTCCTACGGCCCCTCCACGATCCGGAGCTGCACCCTGGCGACCCCCGTCTTGAGCATTCCAATCTTCTTCGCGGCGGCCGCCGAAATGTCGATGATGCGCTCTTCGTGCCCGAACGGACCTCGGTCGGTCACCCGCACGCGCACCGACTCGCCGGTGTCGACCCGTCTCACTTCCACCCAAGTCCCGAACGGCAATGTGCGATGCGCCGCCGTGAGCTTGCTCGGATCGAAGCGCTCCCCGCTCGCGGTCGTTCGCCCCGCGAGCCTGGCCCCGTACCACGTCGCGTAGCCGACGCAGACCTCTTCGCGCTGAGAGGGCTCGGGCTGGGCGGCGAGAAACTCCGCGGGCGGCTCCCGGGCGGCAGGCAGCGACTCGGTGTGGGCGCACGCCGCCAGCAGCGGTAGGAGCATCCCTGCAGCCGCCCTCCAGCCGCCGGGTCCAGACTCGCGGCGACGATCGACGCCCATGCTCGCCCGAGCCCGACTACGAAGCGGCGAGCTCGGACGTGCAATGCGGGCAGCGCGTTGCCTTGACCGGGATGGCCTGAATGCAGCGGGGGCAATCTTTCGTCGCCGCCGCTTTGGGCACGAGCTTTTCGGCGAGCTGCACCAAGAGAAATACGACGAACGCGACGATCAGAAAGTCGATCACCGTGTTGATGAAGAGGCCGTAGTTGATCGTCGGCGCGCCGGCGGCCTTGGCGGCGGCGAGGGTGGGGTACTCCGTCCCGGAGAGGTTGACGTAGAGGTTCGAGAAGTCGACTTTCCCGAGGGCGAGGCCGATCGGCGGCATGATGACGTCGCCGACCAGTGAGCTCGTGATCTTTCCGAAGGACGCCCCGATGATCACGCCGACGGCGAGATCGACGACGTTGCCCCGCGCGACGAATGCCTTGAAGTCTTTGAGCATGGGATTCCTGGGGGCAGAGCGGGGACGGCGACCCTCGGTCGCGCGACCGCTCAGTTTGGCGGCGGCGCCGCGGGTGGGGAAGGGGGTGGCGCAGGGGCGGGCGGCGATGAGAGGGCTGGGGCCGGCGGCGGGGCCTCCGGGCAGTGGCAGGGCGGGGGAGGGGGGGGCGGCGGCGCAGGGATGTCGCTGAGCGCGTAGATGAGGCTCACCGTCGTCGCCGTGTCGACGTTCGACGTGACTGTCGCGAGGGGAGCGTTGTCGTAACGCAGCGAAAAGCCGACACCGACGGAGAGGCCAGCCCCCAGGCCCGCTGCGAGCAGCACGTCCCAGTTGATGCGTGCCCGCTTCGAATGAACGAAGCTCTGCAGGTACTCGACGCCCGTGGAGAACGTGACGTCCTTGCTGAATGCATGGCGGAAGCCGGCAAAAAACCGCCCGGAGTGGTCGCTTGCCGTCTTGTCGAGCGTGGACGCTGGCGCGGTGGCCGTAGCCGGAATCAAGAGTGCGTCGCTCCTGCGGATGTCGTATTGGAAGTCGTACCCGAGCTCGCCCCAGAGCTTCGTCGCCTCGTCGTCGAGGAAAAGGTACTTCACCCCCGGATCGGCGTTGAAGCGGACATCGAGCCCTTGAAAGCGATCGTGCCGGGCGGTGCCGATCAGAAAGAGACTCACACGGTCGCTGACGTATCGCTCGTAGCGCAGCCGCCCCTGCAGGTTCTCCGTCGTCACCTGCAAGTCTTGCTTCGCAGGAGCCGACTCGCCGTAGTTGCCGACGAGCGAGGCGCCGACGGCGTCGGGACCGCGCCGCATGTCGAACTTGCCGTTCACCGTCGCCGCCACCTGCTGCGAATTGCCGGTGGCAAGCATGCCGCCCGCCGAGACCGTCGCCGTGGTTTCGTGGTCGGGGGGAGCGATCTGGGGCGGAGCCGGACCTGTCGCGGGGGCCGCGACGATCGCGGTCGCTTCGGGAGGAGGGGTCCCCATCGGCGTGTCGGCGCGGGCCGATTGGGCGACGACGAAAGCCAGAGCGGCGGAGGCGGAGGCAAGGACTGATCGCATTGGTTCGCTGGTCCGTCCGGGCCATCTCCATCGCGCGGCGACGGCCTCAGCCGGACGTGCCAGGTAGTCGATCTTCTCGCGTGCGGCAAGACGCCATCAGTGCGCTTCGGCCCAATTCCTGGCCCAGCCGACGTCGACGACGAGCGGCACCGAGAGCTTCATCGCGCCTTGCATCGACTCGCGGATCGTTTCGCCCGCGTTCGCCGCGTCGCCCTCCGGCACTTCGAACACGAGCTCGTCGTGCACCGTCAGCACCATGCGCGCGGTCCCGAGCGCGCCTGGCTTGCCCACTTCGACCATCGCGAGCTTGAGGATGTCCGCGGCAGTTCCCTGGATGGGCATGTTGCGCGCGATCCGCTCCGCTTCGAAGCGAAGCGCGCGGTTGGCCGAATGAAGATTCGGCAAAAAGCGCCGTCGCCCGAGGAGCGATCGCACGGCTTCGCCCTGCCGCGCCGACTCCACGGTCTTCTCCATGTAGCGGGCGACCCCCGAGTAGCGCGCGAAGTACGCCTCGATGAAGCGAGCGGCCTGCTCGCGCGGGATGCCGAGCTGCTTGGCGAGCGCGCTCTCGCCCATGCCGTAGATGACCCCGAAGTTGATCGTCTTGGCCGCCCGCCGCTCATCGGCGGTCACCTGGTCGAGCGGCCGGTCGAACATCAGCGACGCGGTGCGCGCGTGGACGTCGACCCCCGTGGCGAACGCCTCGATGAGCTCCGGGTCTTGCGCGAGGTGCGCAAGGACGCGCAGCTCGATCTGCGAATAGTCGGCGCTCAAGATGACCTGACCCGGCGGCGCGACGAACGCGGCGCGGATGGCCCGGCCGAGCTCCGTCCGAATGGGGATGTTCTGCAGGTTGGGGTCGCTCGACGACAGGCGCCCGGTGGCGGCGACCGCCTGATCGAACCGCGTGTGGATCCGCCCCGTCGCGGGGTTCACGCACTTCGGCAGGGCATCGATGTACGTGCCTTTGAGCTTGTCCATTTCGCGGTACGCGAGGACGCGCGCGGGCAGCGCGTGGCGGTCGGCCAGCGCTTCGAGAACGTCGGCGTCCGTCGATCGCCCGCCTTTGGGCGTGCGCTTGACCGACGGCAGCTTCAGCTCGTCGAACAATATCGCCTCCAGCTGGTCGCGCGATCGCAGGCTGAAGTCGCGCCCCGCGATCCGCTTGCAGTCGGCCTCCAGGTCGCGCAGCTGCTGCTCGACGTCGCGCCCCAGTCGTTCGAGCGTCGGGACTTCGACGAGAACCCCGAGCATCTCCATCGCGGCGAGCACCCGGGTGAGCGGCATCTCGACGTCGCGCATCAGCCGGCCGAGCCCCTCGGCCGCCAGCCGCGGCTCGAGGCGATCGCGCAGCGCCAGCGCGACCTCCGCGTCGACGGCGGCGAACGTCGTCGCGCGTTCGACGTCGATTTCGTCGAACGCCGGGTGCGGGGCTCGAGCTTTGCCGACCGCCTCGTCGTGACGGGTCACTTGCAATCCGAGCTCGCGCCGCGCGAGGTCGGGCAGCGCGTGGGGCGCCTCGGGGTCGAGCAAGTACGCGGCGACCATCGTGTCGAAGAGGGGACCGTCGAGCGGAGCGCCGGCGCGCGCGAGGACGATCGCCACGCGCTTCAGATCGTGCCCCACTTTGGCCACGTGCACGTCCGAGAGCAGCGGCCCGACCGCCGCGCGCACGCTCGCCCACGGAAGCTGCGGGGGGCAGCCGAGGTAGCGGTGGGACAGCGGCACGTAGTGCCCCTGCCCGGGCTGGGTCGCGAGCGACAGGCCGATGAGATCCGCGCGGGTCGCGTCGTCGCGGGTCGCTTGCACCGCAAGGCCGACCTCGGCCCGCCGGCGCGCGTCCTCCACGTGACGCTCTAGCGCCGGCACGTCGACGACGCAGTCGTAGAACCGCCCGGTCCCCGAGGGCGGCGACTCCTGGACCGACGGCGCCGAGACCCCGGGCATTTCCACCTGGCGCTTGGCGGTGGCCGCTTCGCGAGCGGCGTCGGCGAGCGCGTCGAGCTGTTCGATTTGCCGGTGAAACTCGAGCTCGGCGTAGAGGCGTCGGAGCTCGGCCACGTCGGCGCCTCCCCATAGGAGCTTTGTGAGCTCCCAGTGGATCGGCGCCTCGGCCGCGAGCGTCACGAGGGTGCGCGACATGCGCGCGTCTGCTTCGTGCTCGCGCAAACTCTCGCGCAGCTTGGGCCTGGCAACCTGGTCGATCGACGCGTAGATGCCGTCGACCGATCCGAACTGCGCCAGGAGGTCGGCCGCGGTCTTCGGGCCCACTCCGGGCACGCCGGGCACGTTGTCGCTGGTGTCTCCGGTGAGCGCGAGAAAGTCGCGCACCTGGCTCGGCGCGACCCCCAGCTTCTCGCGCACTTCGTTCGGACCATAGACGCGATCGCGCATCGAGTCCCACAGGACGACGCGCTCGTCGTCGTCGTGGACGAGCTGCATCAGGTCCTTGTCGGCGCTGACGATGACCACCCGCCATCCCTCGCCGAGGGCCCGGCGGGTCACGGCCGCGATCAGGTCGTCCGCCTCGAGCTTCTCTTCGCCGAAGCACGCCACGTCCCACGCGCGCACGATTTGCTCGACCCGCGCCATTTGCTGCGAGAGGTCCGGCGGCGGCGGGGGGCGAGTGGCCTTGTAGCGCGGGTCGAGCACGTGTCGGAAGGTCGGTCCCCGGGAGTCCATCGCGACGGCCAGCATGTGGGGGCGGCGCTCGCCGACCACTTTCTGCAACATGTTGACGGTGCCGAGCACCGCGTGGGTCGGTTCGCCGCTGCGGCTCGAGAGCGGTGGAAGCGCGTGGTACGCGCGAAAGACGTACCCGGAGAGGTCGATGAGATAGAGAACGTCGCTCGCGCCGGGCTCGGGCAAGCTCGCACCATGGCCACCGGCGCCCTTGCCGCCAGGCTTTTCGCCGTCCGGGGTGCGAGCTGGGCGTGGCATCGCTCGGCCCTTGTTAGCCGGCAGCGGGAGACTCGTCTAATGTAGTGTGGAGGCACGGCTTCCCGATGAACGATCCGCAGCCGCCCCCCGCTCGCGGTCTCGTGGCCGGCAAGTACGAGCTGGTCCGTCTCATCGGCCGTGGCGGCATGGGCTCGGTCTGGGAGGGGCGCCACGCGACCCTGGGAACGCGCGTGGCCATCAAGTTCATCGACCCCGAGTACGTCGGGAGCCGCGAGGCGCAGGCGCGCTTCGCGACCGAGGCGCGCGCTGCGGCGACGATCCAGAGCAAGCACGCCATCCAGATCTACGATCACGGCGTGACCGAAGACGCCCGCCCCTACATCGTCATGGAGCTGCTGGTGGGCGAGCCGCTCGACAAGCGCGTCGAGCGCCTGGGCCGCATCTCGCTGCAAGAGACCGCGCGCATCCTCGGGCAGGTGTCGCGCGCCCTGCAACGCGCGCACGAGGCGGGGATCATCCACCGCGACCTGAAGCCGGAGAACATCTTCCTCGTGCGCTCGCCGGACGACGACGATGAGATCGCGAAGGTGCTCGACTTCGGTATCGCCAAGATCAAAGGGCCCCCGGGCGACGCGGGGCTGTCGAGCAGCACGAAGACCGGCGCGGTGCTGGGCACTCCCTACTACATGTCGCCCGAGCAGGCTCGGGGTCTGCGCACGCTCGACCACCGCTCCGACCTTTGGTCGCTGGGGGTGATCGCGTACAAGTGCGTGACCGGTGTTCTGCCGTTCGAAGGCGAGAGCGTGGGCGATTTGCTCGTGAAGATCTGCACGGCGCCGCCGCCCGTGCCGTCGGTGACCGTGCCCGGGCTCCCGAAGGCGTTCGACGGCTGGCTCTCGCGCGCCCTCGAGCGCGACCCCGCCCATCGATACGCGACCGCCGCGGAGCTCGGCGAGGCGCTGGCGCTCACGGCGGGCATCAGCACGCGCCGTCCCCTCGACGAGAACACGTCTCGTGGGGGCGCGCTTCGCGCGACCGTTCCAATCGCGCCGTTGACGCCGATGCGGACCGAAGGGATCACCTCGGCGCCGTTCACAGCCTCCGCGTCTCCCGCGCGGACGTCTCGCGGTGTCCTGGTCGCGGTCCTGGCGGCGGCCCTCGTGGGTGGCAGCGTCGGGGTGCTCGCGGTGGTCAAGCTCATGTCGGCCACCCCCAGTGCCCACGCGGCGCCGTCGGGAGCGACCGTGGGCGCGACCCCGAGCGCAGCGCCCGTGATCCCCCCGGCGACCGCGGTTCCCCCCGCCGCGATCTCCGCTTTCACCCCGAGCGCTTCCGTTCCCTCGCCGGCCCCGCCTCCGCCCGCGCACGTCGTGCCGAAGCCGGCGAACGCCCCGTTCAAACCCCTGCCGCCCGCATCTCCCCCTCCTGCGAAGCCCAGCCCGGGCAAGCCAGCCCCCACGACCAGCGACCCCGGCTACTGACGCCGCGGGCCACATCCCTCATGCGAACCACTGCTCTTCTGGTGACGTCGATCTTCGTCGCATCCCTGGCCTGGTCCCGCCCTGTGGTCGCGCAAGTCGGCGACGCCGAACGCGCCGCCGCCCGCGAGCTCTTCAAGGAGGGCGACGTGCTGCAGCGCGCGGCGAAGTTCGCTGACGCTCTCGACAAGTTCCAGCGCGCCGAGCGCGTCTACGGCGCGCCGACGAACGTGCTTCGCATCGCGGAGTGCCAAGCCGCGCTCGGCCAGCTCGTCGAATCGGTCGAGACGTATCGCGCGGCCATTCGCACCGTCCTGCCACCCGGCTCGCCGCAGGCATTCCAGGCGGCGATCGACCAGGCGAAGGGGGAGCTCGCCCAGGTCGAGCCCCGCCTTCCGAAGCTCATGGTCCAGGTCCTGCCGGCCGCGCCGAACGTCCAGATGCAGATCGATGGGCAAACCGTGAGCGCCGCACTCATCGGCGAGCCGATCCCCCTGGACCCCGGAACCCATCGCGTCCGCATCGTCGCGCCGGGCTTCGCGGCGTTCGAACAGGACGCGGCGCTGAAAGAACGCGAGACGACCACCGTCGCGGCAGCGCTCAAGGCGACGCCCGCGGTCGCGCCGGTCCCGCCCCCGCCGCCGCCCCCGCCGCTGCCCTCGCTTCCCCCGTCCCCTCCCCAAAGCGCCTCGCCCCCCGCAAGCTCGCCCAGCCCGGCGCCGGGAGCTCCGCCGCCGTATTCGGCGCCTCCTCCAGTCCCGACGAGCAGCGCCGATCGGGGTATGGCGATGATGAGCCGACCCTCGCGCGCGGGGCTGCTGGTGGGCGGTCACATCGGCTGGATGCTCGGCGGCGGCACGCTTCCCCTCGCCGGGGGGGCGACCATCGACACGAACGTCGTCGCGTCCGGCGGCGTCGGGTACGGGCTCGACGGCGGCCTGCGCTTCGGCCGGCAGTGGTACATCGGCCTCGATCTCGAGCACGCCGAGCTGGGGCACGGCGACCTTTCGAAGATTCCGGACGTGACCGACGCGAATGGGTCGACCACCCTCGTCGCGGTGATCCTCGCGTACATATCAAACCCCGACCAAGCGAGCTTCTACGGCGAGTTGGGCCTCGGAGGGCGGTGGTTCAGCTTCACGACGACTTCCTCGAGCGTCCAGACGACTACGAGCTTCAACTCGGGGGATCTGTCGCTGGGCGCCGGCGTTTGGTTGCCCGTCGGGCGCTCATTGCGCCTTCTTCCCAAGTTGAACGTCAGTCTGGGTTCGTTCGATCCGGGGACGGGCGGGACGCCCGAGACCCATAGCTTCATTTGGCTGGGTGCCGCCGGCTTCTACAACCTGGACTTCTGACAATCTCCGGCAAGGAAATACAAGGGCCTGACAATTGTCGAGCACGGCTTGGACTAGTTCATGCGGCTATGCATTTCGCGCTGGCCGCGGCCTATTTCGGCGTGCTCCTCGCCCTTTCGATGTACGGACTGCATCGCTCTCACCTCGTGCTGACCGTGCTGCGCCACCGGCGAAGGCTCGGCGCGTCGACCCCGAAAGCCCCGGCGATTGACCGCGAGGGCATCGATCTCCGCAACGACCTGCCGCGCGTCACCATCCAGCTGCCGCTCTACAACGAAGCGACCGTCGCCGCGCGACTCCTAAACCACGTGGCCGCGATCGAGTGGCCTCGCAGCCGCCTCGAGATCCAGGTCCTTGATGATTCGACCGACGAGACCCGCGCGCTCGTTCGCCGCAAAGTCGAGGCGCTGCGCGCACAGGGGCTCGACGTGGTCTACATCCGCAGGGTCGATCGAAGCGGCTACAAGGCGGGCGCGCTCGACAACGGGCTGAAGACCGCCCGAGGAGAGCTCATCGCCATCTTCGACGCCGATTTCCTGCCGCAGCCCGATTTCTTGCGCGCCGTGGTGCC
Organism: uncultured Polyangiaceae bacterium; assembly: GCA_964531095.1. GTDB lineage: Bacteria > Myxococcota_A > Polyangia > Polyangiales > Polyangiaceae > Palsa-1150. Next base: position 93,028 of record CAZHED010000004.1, read on the forward strand.
GCATTTCATGGTCGACCCGCGGGTCGGCATGGTGCAGGCCCGCTGGGGGCACATCAATCGGGATCATTCGCTGCTGACCCGCACCGAAGCGCTGATGCTCGATGGGCATCACTTGGTCGAAAACCGCGCCCGCGCGGCCGCCGGTTGGCTCTTCAACTTCAGCGGCACCGGAGGGATCTGGCGCCGGGACGCGATCGCCGGCGCCGGCGGCTGGCAGCACGACACACTGACCGAGGACCTGGACCTCTCCTACCGCGCGCAGCTCGCGGGGTGGCGCTTCGTCTACCGCGAAGACGTCGTGACGCCCGCGGAGCTCCCCGAGGACATCAGCGCGTTCCGCGCCCAGCAGTTCCGGTGGGCGAAAGGCACGGTGCAGACCGCGCGCAAACTGCTCGGACGGCTGCTGCGCGCCGACCTGACGTCCATGCAGCGCGTCGAGGCGTTCTTCCACCTGACGCCCCATTTCGCCTATCCGCTGATGATGTTCTTGAGCGTCCTCTTGCTTCCGGCGCTCGTTCTGATGCCCGCCACGGACACGAAGACGATGTTGCTCATCGACCTTCCGCTCGTGATCGGCACCACCGGATCGCTCGCCACGTTCTACGCGATGGCGGAAACCGCGCAGGGAAGGCGGTCGATCGACGCGCTCAAGCAGCTGCCGGCGCTTCTCGCGCTGGGGGCTGGGCTGGCGCCGCATCTGAGTGTGGCGGTGTGGGAAGGACTGCGAACGATGTCCGGCGAGTTTGTGCGCACGCCCAAGAAAGGCGCATCGCTGGGCAGGTACCGCGCCGCGGCGGAGTTGCCCATCGCCGAGATCGCGCTTTTCTCGGTCTCGGTGGCCAGCACGGTGGCGTCGATCGAGACCGGTCACTGGTTTGCGACCCCGTTCGCGATGCTGTTTGCCTTCGGTTACGGGTATGTGGCGCTTTTCGTGACGTCCGAGGAGCTCGGACGGCGCAAGACCGCCCGGCTGCAGGCGGCCGCGCCTCTTCCGGCGGGGCTACGGGCCGCGGAGGCCGCGTCGGCGGATGTTTCGTCCGACGAAGGCGAGGCCGACGTCGCGATGGCGAGTTGAAGGGCGCGCGCGAGCGGTCCTCGTTTTCCGTCCGCGCTGCGGACCCCCTTCACATTAAGCACGCGCTCGCCGACAATCGCGTTTAGACTCCCTCGCCGGTGACCATGGGGGTGAGGCAGACGATCATGACGAAGGCGGAGATCGTCCAGGCGCTGTACAGCAAGGTGGGTGGCTTCTCGCGCAAAGAGTCCGCCGAGCTTGTCGACTTGGTCTTCGAGATGATGAAAGACACGCTCGGCCGTGGCGAAAAGATCAAAGTGAGCGGCTTCGGCAACTTCGTCCTGCGCGACAAGCGCCAGCGCCCCGGCCGAAACCCGCAGACGGGCGAGCCCATCAACATCAGCGAGCGTCGCGTGCTCACCTTCAAAGCGAGCCAGATCCTCAAACAAGTGCTCAACCAACTGCGCGCCAGCGGAGTCGGCCCGAACGGGGCCGGCTCGGTGATGGTCGCTGCCAGCCACAACGCCGGCACGACGGCGACCAAAGACTGAGCCCGTCCTGTGGTGGAGCTCGCCCCCAGGGGCCTTCCATCGAAGCTCTACTACCGCATCGGCGAGGTTGCCGAGCTCGTGGGCGTCGAGCCCCACGTACTCCGGTACTGGGAGCGGGAGTTTCGCACCATCCGCCCGACCAAGAGCGCCAAGGGCCAGCGCGTGTACTCGCGACGCGACGTAGAAAACCTGGTCCTCGTGCGGGGGCTCCTCTACGAGCAAGGATTCACGATTGCCGGGGCGAGAAAGAAACTGCAGGAGTCACGCCCCGGAAGGCGGCACGAAGCGAACCTGACGGAGAAGACGCGGGAGCGCCTTCTGGCCCTGCGCGCCGACGTCGAGGGACTCCTGGCCGAGCTGGCCAAGTAAGGCAGACGCCGGCCGGCGCGCGTCCGCCGAAGTGACGGGTCCCCCACGTGAAAACTTACGCTCGAGCCAAGAAGTGATACAACGCGCGCCCGACCAATGCTCTGGCGCCGCTCGTACGTGGGTTTCTCGCTGGCGCTCGCGCCGCTCCTCGCACCGTCTTTCGCGCAGGCGCAGGGGGGCGCGCCCCCCCCCGCGGCCAGCGATGCGCCGAGCGCATCTCCTTCTTCCACGGCCTCGAGCCCTCCGGCTGCACAGCGCCCGTCGCTCATCCCCGACGCGCCCGCCTCGATCACGCCCACTCCGGCCGCTCCGCCGTCGATGGTCAACCCCGCGCACGACCAGCAAGAGCTTGCGGCGCAAGGCACGCAGCGACCGGCGGGGGCAGGGGAGCTCCCGGGAAGCCCGCAGGACGTGTTCAGCGACGACTGGTGGGGCAAGGCCCGCCCCATCGTCGAGCTGCACGGCTACTTCCGAACGCGCGCCGAACTCTTTCACAACTTCTACCTCGGCCGCCACGGAAGCACGGCGCAGCAGACCAGCCCGGTCCAGGGAACCGACGGGCAGTTTCTCTTTCCGATCCCCGCCGACAATAGCTACCAGCTGCTCAACGGGACCCCGGTCACCGTCGCCGCGTGCGGCAGCGCGACGTCCACGGTCCTGAAACCATCGAGCCCGTGCTCGGACAAGACGATCGCCACGGCCAATCTGCGCCTGCGCCTGGACCCCGAGATCCACATCTCGGACAACCTGCGGATCCTCACGCAGATCAACCTGCTCGATAACCTCGTCCTCGGCTCGACCCCCGACTCGTACGCGATGCAGCCCGCGACGACGTCGACGACCCAGAACAACGGACAGACGACGTACCCCACCGGCTACCAGCCGGCCGCGCCGAACGGGTACGCCCCGGTGGGCTTGCTCGCGACGACCCAGGGGCCGCCCACCGCCGGGATCAACGCGTGGACCAACTCGATCGACGTGCGCCGGGTGTGGGGCGAGTACATGACGCCCGTCGGCCAGCTCCGCTTCGGGCGCATGCCCGGGCACTGGGGCCTCGGCATGGTCGAGAACAGCGGGGACGGTCTCGACAGCGACTACCAGACGACGCTCGACCGGATCATGTTCGTGACCGGCCTCAAATCGATCGACCTCTACTTCGGCGGCGCGTGGGACTTCGTCTCCACCGGCGCCACGAGCGCGAACCCGTACACGATCTACGGCGGCCAGCCGTACAACACGTGCAACCTCTGCAACGTCAACGAGTGGGCCGCCTTCATCGCCCACAAGACGAACCCCGATCTACAGCGGCTGTCGCTGTCGCGGGGCGACATCGTGCTCAACGGCGGGCTCTACACCGTGTTCCGTTCGCAGTACGTCGACGTGCCGCCGGGCAGCACCCCGCAGACGACGGACTTCTCGTCGACGACGGCCCTCGAGCCGCGCCAGGCGTGGACGCTCACCCCGGACATTTGGGTGCAGCTTCTCTGGCAAAAGCTCCGGATCGAAGCGGAAGTGGCGACGATTCAAGGCCAAATCGGGTACATGACGGGCGTCAATCAGAACGCGAACAACCCGATCAGCATCCAGCAATACGGCGTCGCGGCGCAGAGCGAGTACCGCGCCATCGAAGACAAGCTCCGGCTGCAGTTCGGGTTCGGGTGGGCGAGCGGCGACCCGTGGGCGACCACCCTCGCCGCGCCGAACGGCCTACGGACCGAGGCCAACCAGTCCGGCCCCATGGCAACGTTCCAGTTTCACCCCGACTACCGCGTCGACCTCATCTTTTACCGGCACATCTTGTCGCGGGTCGAGGGTTCGTATTATTTCCGGCCGAGCGTCGACTACGACTTCATCCGGCACGCCGACGGCGAGAAGCTCGGCGGAGGCGCTGCGGTCATCTGGAGCCGCGCGAGCGAATTCGTGCAGTCGCCCGGACACGGGAGCGACCTCGGGGTGGAGCTCGACGCGACGCTCTATTACCAGTCGAAGGACGGCTCGCTCAACGACGATCCCAACAAGATCGGCGGCTTTTACACGATGCTCCAGTACGGCGTCTTCTTCCCCCTCGGGGGCCTGTCGTACTTGCCCGGCGAAGTGACCGTTCCGGGCTTCGACGCGGGCCTCTCCGCCGCGCAGACCGCGCGCCTCGTGCTCGGAATCGTGTTCTGAGAGGCACGACGTGCGGCAGGTGCGCGCGCTATGCTTGGTCGTCATGCGACGTTCTATGGCGCTCTGCCTCTTTGCCGCGATGCCCTTCCTCGGCTGCAGTGACGCGCCCCAGACCGTACAAGGCGGTGAGCCCCTCACGGTCGACCCATGCGCGCCCAACGGATCCCACAGCGGCAACCGCTGGCAGGATCTCTACGCGTGCTACTTCGGTCCGAGCGGTACGGCGAGCTGCGGGTCGCAGGGTACCAGCTGCCACGCCACGGCGAAGTCCTTGGGCGCGGTGATTGGCCTCAACCTCGCGTACAAGTTCGTTTGCGGCCCCACGCCTGGGGCGTGCTGGCAGGGGCTGATCGACTCGATGGCGGTCCCGGCCGGCGGGGCGGCCGACCCGACCAGCACCGTCTTCTACAGCGCGCTTCGTAAGGGACCCCAGGGCCCCAACGATCCCCCCCAAATGCCACTTAACTCGCCCTATACGTTCTCACCAGCCGCCCTCGCGCAGATTTCCGCGTGGATTCAGCAGGGCGCGAAGAACAACTGATGGCGAAAATTCTGATCGTCGACGACCAGCGCAACATGCGCACGACTCTGGCCATGATGCTGCGCGGGGCCAGCTACGAAGTCGACGAAGCCGCCGACGGCGAGCAAGGCGCGGACCGCGGGGCGACCGGCGCGTACGACGTCGTTCTGACCGATCTGCGGATGGGGACCAAAGACGGAATCGACGTCCTTCGCGCGACCAAAGACTCGCATCCGTTGACCGAAGTCATCTTGATGACGGCCTACGGCACGATCGAGAGCGCAGTCGAAGCGATGCGCCTCGGCGCGTTCGACTACATCCAGAAGCCGTTCACCGAGCAGGAGCTGCTCGTCAAAGTCGCCAAGGCCCTCGACAACCGCCGCCTCGCCGGAGAAGTGACGTTTCTGGCGACGGAGTTCAAAGATCGCTACCGGTTCGAGAACATCATCGGCCGATCGAGGGGGGTGCGCGAAGTACTCGGGCGCATCGTGCGCATCGCGCCCACAGACGCGATCGTTCTCATCACCGGCGAGAGCGGCACCGGCAAAGAGCTCGTTGCCAAGGCGATCCACGCGAACAGCAAGCGGGGCGAGCGCCCGTTCGTTCCGGTCAACTGCGCCGCGATCACCGAGACGCTGCTCGAGAGTGAGCTCTTCGGGCACGCGAAAGGCTCGTTCACGGGCGCGGTCAGCGCGCGCAAAGGGCTCTTCGAAGAAGCCGACGGCGGGACGTTCTTCTTCGACGAGATCGCCGAGACGCCCATCACGTTTCAGGCCAAGCTGCTTCGAGCGATCCAGGAGAACGAGATCCGCCGCGTCGGAGAGAACAAGCCGATCCACGTCAACGTGCGGATCATCGCCGCGACCAACCAGGACCTTCTCATCGCGGTCGCCGAGAAGCGATTCCGGCAAGACCTCTATTACCGGCTCAACGTCGCGCGCTTCCAGCTTCCGCCGCTCCGCGAGCGGCGCGAAGACATCGCGGATCTCCTCAGCTACTTCCTCGAGAAGTACTCGCGCAAGATGGGCGTTCGCCCGCGGTTGCACGACAACATGGCCGAGGCGCTGGCCCACTACGATTTCCCTGGCAACATCCGCGAGCTCGAGCACATGATCGAGCAGGCGGTCGCCCTCGTGCAGAACGGCGTCATCACGGCGGACGACCTCTTGCCGCCGCCGTCGCTGACCGCGCCGTTCGCGTCCACCAACCATGGCGGCCGCTCGCTCTCGGACGTGGTCGACGCCGCGGAGCGCTCGGCCATCGAGGGCGCCTTGCGCGAGAGCGAGGGCAGCCGCGAGCGGGCGGCGGAAGTGCTCAATATTTCGCCCACGACCCTCTGGCGAAAAATGACCCGGTTGGGGATCGTCTTCGACAGTCGCTAGAGGCCAGCACGGGCCTCGGGGCAGCGGCAGCCGACGGGAGAGGATGAGCCGCCAGGACGCCAGGAGCGCCAGGGGATTGAAGGAGCCAGCAAGCAAGGTCGAGGCAGTGGCCTTGGCCCTCCTCCGTACCTGTCCATCTCACTGACCTCTCTCACCCTGGCGTCCCTGGCGCTCCTGGCGGTTCTCTCATTGGCGTGGGGCCCCCTGCTCGGCGGCCAGTTAGCCTGCAATCGTGCATGTATGAACGGGTGCGCTTCAAACCTGAAACGGGACAGCACGCTCGGGAACCTGGCCGCTTGGCAGGAATATTCGGAAACCGGCACAAACGTCACACTCGGACCCCCGGAGCCATAGACGGCACACCCCTTGCTGTGTAGGACGGCGTAGGTAAGACCGGGCGCCATCGGCGACGGCGGCTCTCTCGCCGAGACTTGGGAAAGAATAACGTGCAGCCTCGTATCTTGGTGGTCGATGACGAAGCGAACCACGCTCGCGTCATGGCGATTGGTTTGCGAAGCGAGGGATTCGAGGTGGAGACCGTGTCGAACGCCGACGGAGCGCTGGCGGTGCTCTCCACGGGGCCGTTCGACCTTGCCATCGTCGACCTCATGATGCCCGGCACCAACGGCATTCAGCTCGCCCGGATGGTTCGCGATCAACACCCCCACCTGCGCGTGGTGCTGACCAGCGCGTATCATCTGAGCGAGCCCCAGCTCTCGCGCGCCGACTGCGGCGCTGTCGGCTTCGTGCCGAAGCCGTTCGACCTGACCGAGCTCGCTCGATTCCTCAAGGCCAAGCTTTCGTAGCGGAGCGACGAGCCAAGGACGCGGGCGGCCAAGCCAAGGTCGCCGGCGGCCGAGCCAAGGACGCGGGCGGCCGAGCCAAGGTCGCCGGCGGCCGAGCCAAGGTCGCGGGCGGCCGAGCCAAGGACGCGGGCAGACGAGCCAAGGTCGCGAGCGGCCGAGCCAAGGACGCGGGCAGACGAGTCAAGGTCGCGAGCGGCCGAGCCAAGGTCGCGGGCGGCCGAGCCAAGGACGCGGGCGGCCGAGCCAAGGACGCGGGCAGACGAGTCAAGGTCGCGAGCGGCCGAGTCAAGGTCGCGAGCGGCCGAGCCAAGGACGCCGGCGGCCGAGCCAAGGACGCCGGCGGCCGAGCCAAGGTCGCGGGCGGCCGAGCCAAGGTCGCGAGCGGGACAGACACGCTATAAGCCCGCCTCGGCTGCATGCGCGTCGACGCGTTCCACTACGACCTTCCCCCTGAGCTCATCGCCCAACGACCCTCGCCGGATCGCGAGCTCGCGCGGCTGATGACGTTGGCTCCGCACGACAGCGCGCCCGAGCACCGGCGCATGGCGGATCTCCCCGGCCTCTTGCCGTTCGGCGCGCTGGTCGTGGTCAACGATACCCGCGTGATCCCGGCGCGCCTGCTCGGTCGACGGCGCGAGACGGGCGGCCGGGTCGAAGTCTTGCTCGTTCGGCGCGTTGGTCTGCGCGCGGTCGAAGTGGCGCCCGGCGACGTACGTCCCGCCGAGGTGTGGAGCGCCCTCGGCAAAGGGAGCAAGGCCCTGAAGTTCGGCACGGACATCGAAGTTCAACCACCGCCGGGACACGAGCGAGATCTGATGGTCCGCCTGCTCCGCCGCACGGAAGAAGACGGCCTGCTCGAAGTCGCCCTCTGGACGACCTCCGGCAGGCCGATCGACGACGCGTTGCGCGACTCGGGGAGCGTTCCCCTTCCGCCGTACATCAAGCGTGAGGCCGAGGCCGAGGACACGCACCGCTACCAGACGGTCTACGCCCGGCACGACGGTGCGGTCGCCGCGCCGACCGCCGGCCTGCACCTGACCAACGCGATGATCGGGCAGCTCGCGGTCCGCGGCTGCGAAATGGCGAGCGTGACCTTGCACGTCGGCCTCGGTACCTTCCGGCCGGTGACGGTCGAAGACCTCGATTCGCACCGGATGCACGCCGAGGACTTCATCGTCTCGCAGTCGACCGCCGATGCCGTGGCGGGCGCCCGACGGAGAGGAGCCCCGGTGATCGCCATCGGCACGACGACCGTGCGCGCGCTCGAGAGCGCCGCCGATCCCGAGCGCCCCGGGCACGTGCTCCCCGCTACCGGCGAGACGCGCCTGCTCGTTCAGCCGGGGTATCCGTGGCGAGTCGTCGACGGCCTTCTCACGAACTTCCACTTGCCGCGTTCGACCCTGATGGCGCTCGTGTGCGCGTTCGGTGGCACCGAGCGCGTGCTCGCGGCGTACGACCTCGCGGTGCGCGAGCAGTATCGGTTCTTCTCGTACGGCGACGGGATGCTGCTCTGGAGAGCGACGTGACGCCGCGCGCCGCGGGCTTTGCCTTCCGGGTGATCGCGCGCGACGGCCGCGCGAGGCGGGCGGTCCTGACGACTCCGCACGGCGACGTCGAGACGCCCACGTTCATGCCGGTGGGAACCCAGGGGAGCGTGAAGACGCTGACCCCCGAGGACGTCGCGTCGACGGGGGCGCGCGTCGTGCTTGGCAACACGTACCATCTGATGTTGCGGCCGGGCGCGGACACGATCGCCCGGCTGGGCGGGCTGCACGCGTTCACGCGATGGCCGCATCCGATGCTCACCGACTCGGGCGGTTTTCAGGCGTACTCGCTCGCGGCGGCCGCCAAGCAGCCGCTGGTCGACGCCGCCGAAGAGGGCTTCACGTTCAAGTCGCACCTCGATGGGTCGACGCACGTGCTGACGCCGGAGAGCGCCGTGCGGGTGCAAGCGCGGATTGGCGCCGACATCCAGATGCAGCTCGACGTATGTCCGCCCGCCGACTCCACGCGCGCCGCGGTCGAAGCCGCCGTGGCGCGCACCACGCGATGGGCGAAGCGAGCGCTGGCCGAGCCGCGTCCGTCCGGCCAGGCGCTCTTCGGCATCGTGCAGGGCGCCTGCTTCGCCGATCTGCGCCGGGCCCACGCCGACGAGCTCGGGGCGCTGCCGTTCGACGGGCTCGCCCTCGGCGGCTTCTCCGTGGGCGAGCCGATCGAGCGAATGTACGAAACGCTCCTCGACGTCGCGCCCGCGCTCGACCCGGAACGCCCTCGCTACTTGATGGGCGTGGGCACGCCGCGCGACCTCCTGACCGCCATCGGCGCGGGAGTAGACATGTTCGACTGCGTTCTGCCGACCCGCAACGCGCGCAACGGCCAGGCGCTCACGCGCTCGGGCACGATCGTCATCAAACAGGCCCGCTGGCACGACGACCCTCGCCCGATCGACGAACGCTGCTCGTGCGCCTGCTGCCGGGTCGGCTATTCGCGCGCCTATCTTCGACACCTGTACGTCGCCGGCGAGATCCTGAGCTTGCGACTGCTCTCTTTGCACAACTTGCACTGGTACGGCGAGCTCGTGTCCGGGGCGCGCGACGCGATCAGCCGGGGCGCATTCGCACCGTGGGCGCGCGACGTGTCGTCGTCCCTCGGCGGAGCCGCGGAGGCACCGGAACTGTCAGACGCTTTGTAGTCGCCGCCAGTCGACCATCTTGACCTCCCGATCGGCCGCGCGAAACTCGATCGTTCGGCGCATCCCGTGCGCGTCGCCTCCAATCTGGAGGGACACCGGCCTCGAGAACGTCAGCCGGACGCTCTTGACGAGCCAGTCGTGCATGCCGCCGATCGGGTGCGTCCCCCTCCAGAGGCTCGGAATGGCCGCTATCGCACCGAGCGCGCCGCGGTCGTACGCGCGAAGGCTGATGAAGCCGGGCATCCGGTCGGCGAAGGGGATCGCTCGGAATCGATACCCGAACTCGGGGCACGTGCCCGCCGCCGCCGCTCCGGCGGGCGCGTCGTACAGCACCGCCCCGGTCCCCGCGCCTTCGAGGCGTTGCGGCTTGCCGTCCCGGTCGACGACGAAGACTTCGTCGCCCAGGTTCTCGATGAGAAGGTGGGGGTTGCCCAGGAGGACCACTCTGGGCGCGGTTCGAAGCAAGGTCGCTGCGAGGTACCCGTAGACGCTCTTCGAGAAGCGGCGCCCCGGCCCCTTGCTCGCCTCGAGCTGGCGCTTGTAATCCTCGAGGATCATCGCGTCCCAGCCCGACCCGGCGAAGTGAGCGAGCGTTCCCTCCACTTCGAGCAGGCCATAGCGGCGTGTCGGCAAAGGCCCCGGCGTCCGCGCGAGGAGCTCGAGGCAGCGGTGGAGCTTCGGCGCGCCGAGCGCGTGGGCCCATCCGTTTCCGGTACCCACCGGCAGAATGCCCACCGTGGGACCCGGATCGGACGCGGGCGTCACCCGAGCCAGCGCGTTGACGAGCGCCACCGCCGTTCCATCGCCGCCCGCAGCGAGGACCGCGCGCGGCCGCGCGAGGGTCCGGAGCCACGCGTCGATCTCCCCCGTCGTTCTCGTGAGTCGCACCATCGCGCCCGGCAGAGCACGGGCGATCTGTACCGCCAGGCGCCGCCCGCCGCGCTTCGCGTTGGCGTTGACGAGGACCGCAAGCCCCGATCCGATGACCCCCTCGCCCGGGGCGGGCCACCGCGAGGGCGTCGCGCTCATCGTCTCGTACACGTGCCCGTGCCCGTGCCCGTGCCCGAAGGGAGAAGCTCGGTAGCCAGGCAGACGCAGCGCCCGTCTTCGATCCACGATTCCGACGACCGTTCGGGCACGGGCACGGGCACGTGACTAGGGCGCGGCGCAGTCAAAGCGCGCTTTCTATCGTGCGTCGAACGTCGTCCATCAGGGCCTGTCGTCCCGGCTTGCCGCGCGCGGCATAGGGACGCGGGTCGACGGGGGGATGGATGATCACCCGGACCTGAGCGCCAGGCCTCGACCGGAGCCCCTTCGCCGGGAGCGCGTCGCGCGTACCGGTCAGTGTGACGGGCAGGATCGGCAGGCCCGCCTCGAAGGCAAGATAGAAGGCGCCTTTTTTGAAAGGCAGGAGCTGGCCCGTGCGGCTTCGCGTCCCCTCCGGGGCGATCCACACGTGGGTGCCGCCCGAGAGCACGGATCGGGCCCGGTCGAGCCCGCGGATCGCTTCGTTGCGATTCGCACGATCGATCGCCACGAACCCCGACGCCTCGAGCGCCCCGCCGAAGATCGGCACATGGAAGAGCTCGCGTTTGGCGATCATTCGGATGTTCGGCCCGATGACCTGAAAAAGCACCGGGATGTCGTACAAAGACTGATGATTGCTCATCACGAGGTAGGTTTCGCCCGGCTTCCTGTTCTCGCTGCCCACGACCGAGAGGCCGATGCGCGCGTTGCGGATGACCGCCCGTGCCCACCGCGCCAGTCGCTCGTCGCACACCTCTTTGGTGACGCGCCGCTGCACGGCCTCCACCACCGTCGGCAGACTGATGGCCAGCGTCTCGTAGATGTTGCGCAGCGATAGGGCGAGCGACTTGCCGTCCGGACCCATGCCAGCCCACCTTTCAGCTAACACGAAGCGTGGCCGGATGCTCTCGGTTCGAGTCCGCCGGGCTCCGCGGGAAGGACGCTTGCCCCCCGGCGGCAGATCCCACAACCCCTATGAAAGCACATCCGTATCGGCACGCGCCAACCCTTGCTATCGCGGTATCGGCTCCGTAGCATGACCGAGGGGATCGCCTCCTCCCGATTTCTTCGCAGGATTTCGCGTGGTTCGGGGCGAAGCCTTCGGCTTTCGGACAACGCTACAGTCACCGGCGCGGACGCTTCCGAATCCGGCGCCGGGACCCTTCGCAAGGTGATGGATGAGCGTGACGACCATCAAGACCGCACTCGGTCAACTGCAGGACGATCCGGACCGCGGCGAAGCGTGGAGCGAGCTTCGCGGCGCCCTTGGCGGCTCGATCGACATGGGCGCCGACGAGCTCGGGAAGCTGTTCGACGCGGCGCGTCGGGCGCACGAGAATCGCCATGAAGTGGAGGCGGTCGCAGGTCTCCTCCAGATCGAGGTCGAAGCTTCGAAGGGAACGCCGCGCGAGCCGGAGCTTCTGTCGGAGCTCGCGCGCGTGCTCGACGAGGATCTGCTCGAAGACAAAGCGGCGCTCGCCGCCTACCAGCGGCTGCTCACGCTTCTTCCCGATGACCGGCGCGCGACCGAGGCGATCGAGCGAAGCACGGCGAAGCGCGCGAAGTGGCGCGATCTCGTCGAGCGCTACGTACAAGAGGCGCATGCCTCGAGCGAGACCGCCTTCCGGAGCTCTCTCCTCGTGGGCGCCGCGGAAGTGGCGTATCGCTTCGGGCGCGACGACGAAAAGAGGCTGCCGGCGCACGAAGTCGGCGAAGTTCTCACGCTCCTCGGCCAGGCGCTCGAGCTCGATCCGAAGAGTCGTCGCGCCGAGATGCTGCTCGAGCGGTTGCTCCGCCAGGAGGAGCGATGGGACGACCTCGCAGCCGCGATCGAGCGATTCGCCGGCTCGGCGCAGAGGGAAGAGAAGGTCGCGAGCTGGGTGCGTCTCGCACGGGTGCTCGCAAAGAAGCTCAAGTCGCCGGAGCGCGCCGCCGCTGCCTACGAGCGCGCGCTCGACGTCGCGCCCGGGCATCCCGAAGCGTCGGCGTTCTTGGCGGATCTCTTCAACGCGAACCAGATGTGGGATCACTTGGTCGCGCTCTACGAAGCGCAGCTCTCGAGGGGCGTTCTCCGGAGCCGCGAGGAAGAGCTCGGCGCCCTCCTGCAAATCGCGATGGTCTACTGGCGCAAGCGCGCCAACCCGGACGCGGCGGAACCGTTCTTCGAGAGGCTGCGCAAGCTCGAACCCTCGCACCCGGGGATGCTCTCCTTCTTCCGCGAGTGGTGCGGCGCCCGCGGCGAGAGCGTGCGCCTCGCCACGGTCCTCTCCGACGCCCAGCGAACGATGCCGGACGGACCCGAGCGTGCAGCGATGGTCGCCGAGATCGCGAAGCTCGCCGAGGAAGGCGCCAACGCCCAGAAGGCGATCGAGCAGTGGCGCGCGCTTTTGCGGCAAGACGCAGGCAACGTTGCGGCGCGCGAGGCGCTGAAGCGCCTTTACCGCCAGGGAGCGAGCTACAACGCCCTGGCCGATCTGCTCCGTCAGGAGCTCGAGAGGTTTGCCCCCGACGACGCGGGGGCTCGGCTTCCCATCTTGCGCGACGTCGCGGGCGTATACCGGGACCACCTCAAGAGCGACTCGGCGCTGGTCACCGTCCTGGCGCAGATCGTGGCCCTCGATCCCGGCGACCTCGCGAGCGTGCGCGACCTGGTCCGCGTCTACGAGGGCCTTCAGCGGTGGCGCGATTTGCTCACCATGCAGGCGCGCCAAGCGGAGCTCGAGACCGATCCGAAGGTCAAAGCCGACCTGTGGCGAACGATTGCGCGCCGCTGGCTCGAACAGTTCTCCAACGTGCAGAACGCCGTCGAAGCCTACGAGAGGCTGCACGTCGTTGACCGACAGGACCAGGAAGCGATCGACCGCCTGCGTGAGCTTTACGCCAAACGGCGCGCGTACAAGCCGCTGAGCGACCTCCTGACGGATCTGGCCGACTCGATGCCGTCCGGCCCCGAGCGCCGCGAGCTGTGGACCGAGCTGGCCAAGCTCGCCGCGGAACGGCTCGACATGGGGGCGCAGGCGGTGGTCCTGTACAAGCGCGTGCTCGAAGAGGAGCCGTCGTCGGCAGCCGCGCTCGACTCGCTGGAGAAGCAAGCCGAGCGCGACAAGGACTTCGCGACGGTCGCCGAGGTACTCGAGCGGCGCGCGGCGATCGCGACGACCGACGCCGCGCGCATGAACGTGCTCCAGAAGCTCGGAAGCGTCTACTCGGACCGATTGCACGACCAAGCGCGGGCGATGACGGCGTGGCGGCGAGTCCTGGCGATTCAGCCGGGGCACGCAAAAGCGCTGCGCGTTCTCCGAGACAGCTACCTGGCCGTCGGGGATTACGACGGGTTGACCGAGCTCTACGCCCAGAACGGCGACTGGGAAGGGCTGGTCGAAGTTCTGTCCGGAGCGGCCGACAAAGCGACCGCCCCCGAGCTGAAGATCGACCTCAGCTTTCGGTGCGCGGCCATCTACACCGATCGGCTCGACGCCCCCGAGCGGGCGTTCCGCAGCTACGAGCGGGTGCTGTCGGTGCGCCCGGACGACCCGCGAGCCGCGGCGGCGCTCGTTCCCCTTTACGAGAAGGACGGCAAGTGGGGAAGGCTGCCCGCCCTCTACGAGATCCTGCTCGGTCACGTCTACGACATCGACGAGAAGCTTCCCCTGCTCCACAAGCTCGTTCAAGTCTGCGGGCATCAGCTCCACGATCGCGCGGCCGCGTTTGCTTGGGCTCGAAAGGCCTATGGTCTGGCGCCCGGGCGCGAGGGCGAGCTGGCGATGTTCGAGGCGGCGGCCCGACTGTCCGACCAATGGGCGGGCTTCGTCGAGGCGCTCAACGCTCGCCTCGCCGTCGTCGAGCCCTCCGCGGACGGGGGGCGGGTCGGCAAGAAGAAGAAGAAGAAAGACCGCGAGAACGGAGAGGGCGGCCGTCGCGGAGAGGCGCGGGCGCTGCGCGCGAAGCTCGCCGAAGTGTACGCGCTCGAGATGGGGCGTACCGACGAAGCCGTCGCGACCTATCGCACGTTGGTCGAGGAGGACGACGGCGACGATGGCGCGGTGCAGACCCTCGACCGGATTCTTCGCGAGGCCGACCGGCACGACGACCTGCGCTGGCTGTTCAATCTTCGCATCGAGCGCGCGAACACGGCCATGAAGCTCGACCTGCTCACGGAGTGGGCGATGCTCGAAGAAGAGGCGTTCGCCGCCCCTGATCGCGCGATCGAGCTCTATCGGCGGATGCTTCAAATCGTTCCACACCACGGCGGGGCGTTGCGCGCGCTCGCGCGCCTGCTGCGCGGCCAGGGCGACGCGCAGGGCGCAGTCGAGGTCATTGCCATCGATCGCGATCAGCGCGAGGGCGCCGACCGCGCGGCGCGCGAAATCGATCTCGCCCGCCTCCTCGCCGACCCGCTGCGCAGGCACGTCGAAGCGCTGGAGGCATGCGTGCGCGCGCTGGCGCTCGTGCCGAACGACCCACGCGCGGTCGAGGTGGTCGAGCAGCTTCTGGGCGTGCCCGAGACGCGGGCGGCCGCAGCAGCGATCCTCGATCGAGTCTACGAAGAGACCGGGGCGGCGCGCCGTCAGGCCGAGGTGCTCGAAGTGCTCATCGCGACGACCGCGGCTCACAGCGACCGCCTCGCGCTGCATGCCCGCTTGGCCGACGTTCAAGAGCACAAGCTCGCCGACCCGTGGGCGGCCTTCGACGTGGTCGCGCGCGCCGCCCATGAGCTTCCGAGCGAGCTTTCGTTGTGGGACCGGCTGTCGGAGCTTTCGTCGAAGGCCGGGCGCGAACAGGCGCTCGTCGAAGCGATCGTGGCGGTCGTCCCACCCGTCGGACGGACGGGCTTGCCCGAGAATGTCGAGATCGAGCTCGCCGAGCGCGCGGCGACGCTGTTCGAGGAGAAGATCGGGGATGTCGCCCGCGCGCGTCCTTACCTCGAGCGAATGCTCGACCGACGACCGGGCAACGAGGCGGCCTTCCAGCGCCTGAAGCAAATCCTCACCACGAGCGAGCAGTGGGCGGAGCTCTCCGCGCTCTACGAGCGCATCGTCGCAGCCACGCCCGCCGCCGGCCGGCGCGCGGAGCTCTTGGCCGAGGTGGCGCTCGTCGCCGAAGAGATCACCGGCGATCGCGGCAGCGCGATTGCCTATTACGAGCGCATCCTCGAGCTCGACCCTGCGCACGAGCAGGCGATCCGCTCGCTCGACGCCCTCTACGCCGCCGAGCAGCGTTGGGACCGCCTGGCGCGGCTGCTCGAGCGCAGGTTGGCGGGCGCCGTCGGCGATGGCAGGATCGACCTCGAGCAGCAGTTGGGCGTGCTGCTGTTCACCAAGCTCGGGGACGCCGCCGGCGCCCTCGCGTACTTCGAGCACGTGCTCCACGAGCGGCCGGCGTCCGTCGAGGCGCGGCAGCTCGTCGAGAAGATCCTCGAAGTTCCCGATTTGCGCTCGCGCGCGGCCGTCGTGCTCGAGGCGGTCTACACCGACCGCGATGAAGTGCAAGACTTGGTGCGGGTCCTGGAGGTCCACCTCGAGTTCGCCAGAGGCAGCGACGAAAGGCGCGATCTGCTGCGCCGCGTGGCCGACCTTCGCGACGAGCGGTTGCGCGACGACGCCGGCGCGCTCGACGCGTTCGGGCGGCTGTTGCCGCTCGACCCGAACGACGCTCGATCGCGCCATCGAACGCTGGAGATCGCCCGCCGCCTGAAAGCGCAGGGACGCGTCGCCGGGGTGCTGACCGCCACCGCCGCCGCGGCCGGAGCGCCGATACCGCGCGCCGAGATCCTCACCGACCTCGCGCGCCTGTACGAGAGCGAGCTCGACGACGTCGTGCGGGCCGACGCCGTGTACCGCGAAGTGCTGGAGCTCGCGCCTGACGACGCGGCGATTGCCTTGCCCGCGTGCCGTGCGCTCGAGCGCATCTATTCTGCCTCGGGCGCCAGCCGGCAACTCGGCGAGATTCTGCGTCTCGAGATCAAGCTCGAAGACGACCCTGTGGCTCGTCGCGAGCTTCGCGGACGGCTCGGCGAGCTGTGCGAAACGGTGCTCGACGATCCCAGCGGAGCGATCGACGCGTGGCGAAGGCGCCTGGACGACGACCCGAACGACGCCCAAGCGCTGGCTGCGCTCGATCGATTGTTCGAGCGCACCCAAAGCTGGCGAGAGCTCGTCGACGTCTTGCGGGCGCGCGAGCGGCTGAGCGACGACGCGGACGGTCGTCGCGCCCTTCTCGTCCGTATCGCGACAACGCTCGCCGAGAAGCTTGCGGACGTGAAGGAGGCCATTTTCGCGTATCGCACCGTGGTGGACGATTTCGGAGCAGACCGGGCGTCGCTGGCGTCTCTCGCCACGCTCTACGAGCTCGTCGATCGATGGCCCGACGTCGCCTCGACGCTCGAGGTCGACCTGGCGCTCGCGGACCGTCCCGAGGACAAGATCGCCATCCTCGCCCGCCTGGGGAGCGTTCAGGAAAAAAAACTGGGCGACGTCGCCGGTGCGATAGCGGCCTACCGGCAGGCGCTCGCCCTCGACCCGTCGCACGCCGGTTGTCGCGAGGCACTGGAGGCCATGCTCGACGACGCCGGGGCGCGACGCGATGCGGCTGCGATCCTACGCCCGCTCTACGAGGCGGACCACCTCCATCGGAAGCTCCTCCGGGTGCTCGAGATTGAGACCGAGTACGCCGAGTCGCCGCACGAGAAGCTCGTGATCGTCGCGCAGGCCGCGGAGGTCGCGGAGGGACCGCTCGCCGACCCGGTCCTCGCTCTGTCCTACGCAGCCCGCGGGTTGCGCGAGGCCTGCGCCGAGCCGGAGCTGCCGAGGTGGATCGAGCGCGCCGAGCGACTGGCGACGGCGACCGGAAAGTACGCCGAGCTTTGCGCGCTGCTGCGATCGGTCGTGGACGAGATTCTCGATGGGGACCTGAAGCTCGAGGTCACCCTCCGGATCGCGGAGATGGCTCGCTCGCGTCTTGGCGACTCCGCGCTTGCCAAGCAATACTACGCGCGCGCGCTCGACCTTCGCAGCGACGGTCGGCGCGCGCTTCTGGCGCTCGAGTCGCTCTACGAGGAAACCGGGGACCACCCGGCGCTGCTCGAGGTCGTCAAGCGGCGCGCCGACGCCGCAGAGAGCGACGCGGAGCGCAAGCAACTGCTTTTCAAGCAGGCCCGCCTTTGCGACGAAAAGCTCGGCGATCCTCGCACGGCGATCGGCGTGTACGAGCAGATTCTCGACATGGGGCTCGACGAGAACGCGGTGTCCGCGCTGGAGCGTCTCTACGCGAGCGCCGAGCGCTGGGACGACCTGGTGTCGCTGTACGAGCGGCAGATCGCCGCCCCCGGCCCGTCGAAGGTGCAAAAGGCGGCGCTCCATCATGCGCTCGGGGACGTTCTCGAGAAGCGAATGAACGAGGTGGACCGCGCCTTCGACGAGTACGCGACCGCGCTCTCGGTCGATCCATTGCATCCGCCGACTGTGGCTTCGCTCGAAGCTCTGATGTCGCGGCGTGACCACGCGGCCCGTGCGGCCGAAATGTTGGAGCCCGTGTATCTGGCCCGCCTCGACGGCCGCCGCGTTCTGTCGACGCTCGAGGCTCGGCTCGGCGCGAGCCAGGACCCCGAGGAGCGGCGACAGCTCTTGCGGCGCCTCGCGAAGATGCACGAGGAGCAAGAGGAGAACTACGAAGCCGCGCTCGAGACGACGGCGCAGCTCCTCTCCGAAGATCCCGCGGACGAGGGAACGTGGGGCGAGCTCGAAAGGCTGGCGCGAGTGGCCAACGCCGAGCGGCGGCTCGCCGAAATCTATGCGGGCGAGCTCGCCAAGATCACGGCCGACGAGCCAGCCACCGCGCGCCTGGCCAAGCGCACGGGCGAGCTCTTCGAGGCGCATAACGACGTCGAAGGCGCGTTGTCCTTCTATCGTCGCGCGCATTCGTTCGATCCCGAGGCCAAGAACGGGACGTTCGAGGCGATCGATCGGCTTCTCCGCGTGGCGGGTCGGCCCAGGGATCGCGTGCAGCTCTATCGCGAAGCCTTGGACTGCATCCGGGACCCACGGGAGCGGTCGGCGGCGCTTCACACCATCGCGTCGCTCGAAGAATCGGAGCTTCGAGACGATTCCGCGGCGATCGAGACGTATCGCGCTGCGCTCGACGCCGACGAAGGGGACTACCACGCTCTCGACGGTCTGACGCGGCTCTACGCCCGGACCGGGCGGTGGCGCGACCTCGCCGACCTGACGCGCCGCCGTGCGGAGCAGAGCGCCCTTCCCGAGGACGAAGCGCGCTTTCGAATGGATCTCGCCAAGCTCCTCATTCAGAGGTTGAACGAGCCGAGCGCGGCGCTCGACGAGCTTCAGACGGTCGTCGAGCTGACTCCTCCCGGGGCGGGCGGCCCGGCCGCCGAGGCGGTCCAGCTTCTCGAGCAGATGTTGCACGAGGCGGAGCACAAGGCCCGGGTGGTCGATATCCTGCGCCCGATCTACGAGCGCGCCGACGATTGGCGCCGGCTCGTGGCGCTCAACGACGAGCGCATCGCGTTGGCGACGGACGACGGAGAGCGAATCGCGGTCCTGCGGGAGAGCGCAACGCTCTGGGAGGAGCGCGGCGGCGACCTCGCGAAGGCGTTCGACGCGATGCGGCAGTCGTGGACGATCGACCCGGAGGACGGCGAGGCGCGCGAACAGCTCGAGCGTCTCGCGAGCGCCACGCGGCGCTGGAACGATCTCGCCGACGCCTACGAGCAAGCGATCTCGAAGACCGAGGGCCTGACCAAGCGCGAGCTTCTCGCAGCGCTCGCCGCGCTCCACGACAAGAGGCGCGACGACCCACGGAGCGCACTTGCCGCATGGGGCCGGCTATTCGCGCTCGACGAGTCCGAGCTTCAGCCGCTCGAGGAGATGGACGCGCTCGCCACGCTGCTCAGCGATTGGAGCACGCTCGTGCAGGTGCTCACGAAGAAGGCGGATCTCGTCGCGGACGACGAGACGCGAGCGAGCATCTGGCGGCGTGTGGGCGAGGCGAAGCGGGACATGCTCGACGACCCGAGCGGGGCGATCGAGGCGAACGAGCGTGCGCTCGAGCTCGAGCCTGCCAGCGCGCACACGATCGACGTGCTCATCGACCTCCACGAGCAGCGCCAGGACGTGGCCCGCCTGGTGGAGCTCTATCGGAGGCGCGTCGATCTCTGCGATTCCAGCGAAGACAGTCTCAAGTTTCGCCTCTTGGTCGAAGCCTCGGGCCGCTTCGAGAACGATCTCGGCGACCGCCGCGAGGCGATCGAATGCCTGGTTCAGGCCCTGGGGGTCTCACCCGCCGACGCAGACGTGCTGCGCCGGCTGGAGAGCCTCTACACCCAACAGCGAATGTGGCCCGAATTGCTGGAGAACTTGAAGCTCCAAGCGAAAGTCGCGCCCGAAGAATTCGCGGCGCGGACGATCAAGAAGCGGGTCGCGGCGCTGTACCTCGTGGAGCTACAGGACCCGCAGGCCGCGCTCGAGGCGTACCGCGACGTGCTCTCGTCGGGGTTCGACGGCGAGGCGGTCGCGGCCATCGAGGGCATCGGCGAGACCCACGACGAGCTCCGAGCGGACGCGGCGGACGCGCTCGAGCCGGTCCTCCGCGCTGCGGGAAAGCACGTCGAGCTCGCCTCCGTGCTCGAGCTGCGCCTGCGGGCGCAGACCGAACCATCCGACCGCGCCCACACGCTCCGGGCGCTGGCGGAGGTCGCCGAGGCGCAGCTCGGCGACCATGAGCGAGCGCAGACCGCTCTGCTGCGCGCGCTTGCTGAGGAGCCGCACGACGCGTCGTTGCACGGGCACATCGAGCGCCTGGCTGAGCGCGCAGGCGTGGAGGGGTGGCGCCGGTACGCCGACGCGCTTCAAGAGCGAGCGGCCGCCCTCTTCGAAGCGAACGTGGCGGGGGACCTCTTCGTGCGCCTCGGTGAAGTGAGCGAGTACAAGCTGGACGATCCGGCGCGTGCCGCAAGAGCGTACGCCGCGGCGGTGGAGCGCATGGGGGACGAACCCGCGGTGCTCGCGTGCCTCGATCGGCTCTTCACCCGTCTCGGCGACACGCGCGCTCTGGCGGACATCCTCGAGCGTCGCACCGCCGTCGAGGCGCACGCCCGCGACCAGGCCGACCTGCTCCATCGTCTGGCGATTCTGCAGATCCGAGAGTTCGGCGATCCGGCCCGCGGGCTCGGAACGCTTCGACACGCGCTCGAGCGGGTTGCCGACCACGTCCCCAGCCGGGAAGCGCTCGAGGGCCTGCTCGACGACGCCGCCCTCTTCGACGACGCGTTCGACGCGCTCGAGTTCGTACACAAGACACTCGGGCACGGCGATGCGCTCGCCCGGCTCTACGAGCGGCGTGTCTCGCGGGCGCAAACGATCGTCGACCGAACTCGCGCTCGCCTGAATCTCGCGCGCGTGCTCGAAGATACCGTAGGGGATCGCGCGCGAGCGCAGCGGGTCGTACAAGCGGCGATCGCCGAGGACCCGTCGGACGAAGAAGCGTTGTCGGAGCTGGAGCGGCTCGCCGCGGTGAGCGGGAGCTGGGAGCAGGCGTCCGACGCGCTTGCGGCCGCGCTCGACGACGCGCGGGACGTACCGGCGACGACGCGGACGGAGCTCTGGGTGAGGCTGGCGGCGTGGCGTCGCGACAAGCTCCAGAACGCGAGCAAAGCCGAGGACGCGTATTCGAAGGCGCTCGCGATCGAACCCGAGAACATCGACGTCCTGCGGGCACTCGAGGACCTACGCCGTGCGCCCGGGCGGGAGCGCGAGCTCGTGCACACCCTCCGCGCGCGCGCGCGGCTCGAAGCGAGCGAGTCGTCGAAGCGCGCGTTGCTCCGCGAGGCGAAAGAGCTGGCCGAAGGGCCGGTCGGGGACCGCGACCTGGCCGAAGCGACGCTGCGCGACATGGTCGCCGACGACGACGGTGACGCATGGGCGCTCGAAGAATTGACGAAGCTGCGTGCCGCGGCCGGGGATCACGCCGAAGTGGTGAGGCTTCTCTCGCGTCGCGCCGAGATCGCCACCGATGCGGGGCAGGCGCTTGCGCTCAAGCACATGGCCGCGCGCGAGCTCGTGAGCGCGCTCCACGACGGGCCACGCGCAATCGCCCTCTACGAAGAGATTCTCGACGCGGAGCCGGCGGACGCGCCGGCCGCTGCGGCCCTGCGAAAACTGTACGTCGACGCCGGGCAGTACAAGGATCTCGCGAAGCTCTTGTCGCGGCTCATCGACGTGGCCACCAGCCAGGAATCGCGAACGGCGTTGCGTCTGGAGCTGGCCGATCTCTACGACGGTCGCTTCCAGGCGCCCGAAGATGCGATCGAAACATTGCGCGCGATTCTCGACGAGGACCCCGCGCACGCGGAGGCGGCCCTCCGCCTATCGCAGTTGTACGAGCTGACGGGGCGCGACGCGGAGCTCGCCGAGTTGCTCCGATCGCAGCTCGAAGGGGCCCACGACCGGGCGGACGTGACCACCGAGCTCGCGCTGTTGGTGCGCCTCGGTGAGCTGCAAGAGCGGCGGCTCAACGACGCAGTCTCGGCACAGCGGACCTACGAGGAGGTGCTCGAGCGGGACCCGACGCACCGCGCCGCCCTGGAGGCGATCGCGCGCATGAGCGAGAAGCGCGCAGATTGGGAGCGGGCCGCCGGCGCGCTCGCCAGGCTGGTCGATCTGGCGAGCGAGGCGACCGGTGTTCCGTGGGCGCTGCGGCTTGCGGAGGTGCGCGAGAAAATGGGGGATGCGGCTGGATCGGAGGAGGCCCTCCAGCAAGGGCTGCGGCTCGAGCCCACGAACGCGGGGCTGCGCGCGATGTTGCGCATGCGCTGGGAGAAGGCGGAGAAGTGGGCGGAGCTCGCCGACTTGCTCGTCGGCGATGCCGATCTCATCGCTTCGACGCATCCGGTCGGCGCGGACGCGCCTCCCGACGGAAGGGGTCCCTCTGGGTCGCGCGGCCCCATGCCATCCGGCTCGCTCGCGGCGCCGGCCGTCCCCGCGCAGATTCTGGAGCAAGTGAAGCTTCTGCGGGCGGCCGCGGACATTCATGTGCTGCGGCGCAACCGCCCGGATGACGCGATCGGGGTACTCGAGCGGGCCGCGCAGCTCGTCCCTCACGACCGAGAGCTCCTCATGGCTCTCTGCGACGCGTACAACGCGGCGCAGCGCGGCCGAGAGGCGGCTCACGTGCTCGAGAAAGTCATCGCGTCGTTCGGCACGAGGCGCACCAAGGAGCTCGCCCTCTATCACCATCGTTTGGGCCGTGCGCTCGCGCAGCTCGGCGACAAGGACGTCGCTCTTACGCAGCTCGACATGGCCTTCAAGATCGACCCCGGCTCGGTCACGGTTCTGCGGGACCTCGGTGTGCTCGCGTTCGAGACGGACGATCTGGATCGCGCTCAGAAGACGTTTCGTGCGCTGCTTCTGCAGCGCCTGGACCCCAAGGCCGGAATCTCCAAGGGCGAAGTTTTCTATTACCTCGGCGAAATCAGCGTCCGACAAGGGGACAAGGTCAAGGCCGTGCAGATGTTCGAGCGCGCGATCGAGAACGACCCCGCCCTCGACCGGGCGCGTGCGAAGCTGACGGAGCTGAAGGGATAACGCCCGGACGTGCGAGCCGGGATTGTCGGGATTGCGCTGGGAATCGTAGCGCGCGTCTGGCTCGCCTCGCTTCGGGTGCGCGTCGTCGCGCACCCGGCGCTCGCGCAGGTGCAAGGCCGGCCCTGGGTGCTCGCATTTTGGCACGGCACCCAATGGCCTCTTCTCGCGTGGCGGCGGCGCAAGCCCACGGTGGTCCTGGTCAGCCTCTCGTCCGACGGAGCAATCCAGGCGCGGGTGCTGGGCATCCTGGGGCTCCGTGTCGTACGGGGATCGAGCTCGCGCGGGGGAACGAGGGGCCTTGCGGCCGTCGTGCGTGCCATGAGAAACGACGGCGCGGATGCGGCTTTCGCCGTAGACGGCCCGCGGGGTCCCTACGGCGTCGTCAAAGGAGGTGCGGTGGCGGCCGCGCGGGCGGCGGGCGGTGTGCTGGTTCCGCTGGCAGGGGCGGTTCGGCATGGCGTCGTCCTGCGGAGCGCCTGGGATCGCTTTGCCATCGCGTGGCCGTTCACGCGCGTCGAAGTGGCGCTGGGTGCGCCCATCGAGCCCGGCCGTTCCAACGCCAACGCCCGGGCCGAAGTCGAGCGCGCGCTTGCGGAGCTCAACGCGAGCGTTCGGGCGGAGGGCGTCGCCTGACCCCCCATGTCTGCCAGGCCGGTTTCTTCTCGTGCCCTGGTTCAGGGATGCTTGTCCGCCACGGCGATTGCGTCGATTTCGATCGCCACTCCGCGCGGAAGCGCTGCCACCTGGACGGTGCTGCGCGCCGGATACGGCGCTCGAAAGAACCGGCCGTACACGTCGTTGACGACCGCGAAGTTGCCCAAATCGACCAGGTAGATCGTCGTGCGGACGACGTCATCGACCCCGAGCCCGGCAGCCGCGAGCACGGCGCCGAGGCTGTTCATCACGCGCTCGGTCTGGGCTGCGATGTCGCCGCCGACGACCTGGCCGGTTGCGGGGTCGAGCGGGATTTGGCCGCTTACGAAAACCAAACCGCCCGCGCGCACCGCTTGCGAGTAGGGGCCGATGGCGCCGGGGGCGTCGCGGGTCGTGATGGCGTCCTTCATGGGTGGATAGCTTACAGCCGCTGTCGCCCGGCGAGGGCGCGCGCCATCGTGATGGGGTCGGCGAATTCGAGGTCCCCTCCGTGTGGCACGCCACTGGCAATCCGCGTGATTCGTAGACCCAACGGCTCAAGATCCCGCTTCAGCAAGAGCGCAGTGGCCTCGCCGTCGACGCTCGGCGGTGTCGCCACGATCACCTCGGCCACGCCATCCGCGCGGATTCGCTCGACCAGCTTTGCGATCGGCAAGTCTTCCGGCCCGATCCCTTCGAGAGGCGAGAGCAGTCGTCCGAGCACGAAATACCGGCCGCGCATCGCCGCGGCTCGCTCGATCGCCAGCAAATCGTGAACGCGCGCCACGACGCAGAGCACTCTCGCGTCGCGCTTCGTGTCGGCGCACACGTCGCACACCGCGTGCTCCTCACGGATTTCGGCCACGTTGCCGCAGCGCTCGCAGGGCCCGATCTCCTCGCGCAACGTGGCGAGCTCCAAGCCGAGCTCGCGCGCGACGGCCCCGTCGGCGGTCAACAGCCACAGCACGAATCGTTGCGCCGTTTTCTCGCCCACCCCGGGCAGGCGACCGAGCAGCTTGGTGACCCGTCGAACCTTCGGAGTCACAACACCTCCACGGCTACACCAAGCCGGGGATCTTCACCCCGCCCGTGACTTTCTCGAGCTCGGCCTCCATCTCCTTGTCGGCCTGCTCGATCGCCTGGTTGACCGCCGCGCACACCCCGTCGAGCACGAGATCCGTCTCTTCGGTCTTCAGGGTGTCCTTGTCGATGTCGATGCGCTTGAGGCTGCGCCCCAAGGTCACGATGACTTTCACCTT
This sequence comes from uncultured Polyangiaceae bacterium, assembly GCA_964531095.1. GTDB lineage: Bacteria > Myxococcota_A > Polyangia > Polyangiales > Polyangiaceae > Palsa-1150. The sequence continues at coordinate 118,046 of CAZHED010000004.1, forward strand.
GCCCCCGAGGCCCTCGACCGTGAGCTCGCGATCTTTCAGCTCTTCCCTCGCCTTGTCGATCTTGCGCTGCATGCGGGCTGCCTGCCGCATCAGCTCGTTCATGCCGCCGCGAAACTGCATGCTGCCTATGTACCTTATCCGTCGCTGCTCGGCAGCTTCACGTCGTGAACCCTCGCGCCGAAGAGGCGGATTGCCTCTTCGACCAGAGGGTGCGCTTGGATCGCCGCGCGAGCGACCGACTCTTCGGTCGATCGCCGTTCGGCGTCGACGGACGCGATCGTTCGCGCCCCGTTCGGAGACTTCGCCGACGCGTCAATCACGACGAGCGTCGCCGCGCCGAAGTGGGCGCGTGCCTCTCGCGTGAGGATGTCGATGGCCTCGGGGTCGCTCGCGCGCGCCGCGAGGAAGCCGGCGTTCGGCTCGAAGCCCACGACGACCCGTGCCGAGCCGACCTCGATCGGGATCGCGTGCTCGAAAACCGACGCGATGGCGGGCCGCGCCGTCCGAACGCGTTCGAGGATGGCGCGCCACCCGTCGATGTCGGCGGAGGTCGACGGAGCGGCGGCGACCACGGTCAAGTGCTGCCCTCGCACCGGCACCGCGGGCGGGGTGCTCTCCGCTGCGAGCGCGAGGGCTCCGCGCGTGCGTGTGCCCCCCGCAGAGTCCGCCGACTGTGGAGACGCGAGGGGTATGCCCCGACCGCCGCCTCCGCTTCCGGAACCGCCTCGCGTCGCGGGGGCAGGGGGTGGGGGGGGCGCTCCGCCGAGGCGGCGTTCGAGGTCGCCGACGCGCACGAGCAACTCGTCGAGCGGCAGCAGCGGGGGACGGCGGGCCAGGCGCACGAGCGCCATCTCGAGCGCCATCCGTGGCTGGGCGCTCCGCACGATGCCATCGAACGCGTTCGAGAAGCCCTGAAAACACCGGGTGAGATCGTCGGTGTCGGCGCTCGAAGCGAGGGCGGTCACGTCACGCACCTCCTCGTCGGCGAGGTCTAGCATTTCGCGCAAGCTCGGACCCCCCCCGGCCGACCGAGCTTCTTCGAACCCCGGTCGGGACTCGGCGCAGACCTTCGCGACGACGAGATTGCGCAAGTGTCGAAGCACGTCCCGGGTCACGTGCACCAGGTCGAACCCCTGTTGTGCCAACTGCTCCACGACGCGGAGACACGCCGCCGCGTCTCCCCCGACGAGCGCCGCCGCGAGGTCGTGGAGAATCGTCCGATCCGCGACACCGAGCACGCGGGTGACGTCGGTGCCCGTGAGCCTGTCTCCGCTGAAGGCGATCACCTGGTCGAGCAGGCTCATGGCGTCGCGCATCGACCCCGCCGCCTCGCGTGCAAGGAGCTGTACCGCCGAGGCTTCGGCTTCGATCTTCTCTTGAGCGAGGACCTGCTCGAGCCGCCGAGCGACGGCTTGCGTCGCGATCAGCTTGAAGTCGTAGCGCTGACAGCGGCTGAGGATCGTCACGGGCACTTTGTGTGCCTCGGTGGTCGCGAAGATGAACTTCACGTGCGGCGGAGGCTCTTCCAACGTTTTCAAGAACGCGTTCCATGCCGCCGTCGACAGCATGTGGACCTCGTCGACGATGTAGATCTTGAAGCGGTCGCGGGCGGGGCGGAACGTCATGCCCTCTTGAAGCCGGCGCACGTCGTCGACCCCGGTGTAGCTGGCGCCGTCGATCTCCTGCACATCGAGGTCGTGTCCGGCCGTGATCTCGCTGCACGGCGCGCACCGGTTGCAAGGCGACGCCGTCGGCTTCTTCTGCAGGCCGTCGGTCCCGACGCAGTTCAAACACTTGGCGAGCAGGCGGGCACTGGTCGTCTTTCCGACGCCGCGAACCCCGGTGAAGAGGAACGCATGGGCGACGCGATCGGTGGCGATCGCGTTGGCCAGCGTGCGCGCGACGTGATCCTGGCCGACGAGGTCGTCGAAGGTTTGCGGGCGATACTTCCGGGCGAGGACCAGGTAGCTCACGAGCGATAGCGCTTACAACGCGCGACGCCGGAATGCGAGCATCGCCCCTCAGCTCGGCCGCTGAAGCTCCCGGACCAGCTCAGGGACGGCGACGAACAGGTCGGCGACAACGCCGTAGTCCGCAATCTGGAAGATGGGGGCGTCCCCGTCCTTGTTGATCGCGACGATGACCCTCGAAGCCTTCATTCCGGCGATATGCTGGATGGCCCCGGAGATGCCCACCGCAATGTAGAGCTGCGGCGCCACCGTGCGTCCCGTCTGTCCGACCTGGAGCTCGGGCGGTGCATATCCAGCGTCGCATGCCGCGCGGCTGGCCCCGAGAGCGGCCCCCAGCGCGTCCGCCAGCGGTTCGAGCACCTCCTTGAAGTGCTCCTTCAGCGACCGTCCTCCGGATACGACCACACGGGCCTCGCCGAGGTCCGGCCGTTCACTCTTCCCGGCCTCCAGCTTGAGAAACTCCACCCGCGAGGCCGCGGCGTCGTCCGGCGCGCGGGCGACGCTTTGCACGGGGCTCTCGCCGCCGCTGGGCTCCGCAGCGGCGAACTCGGTTTGGCGCACGCTCACGACCTGCACCGGCGTGAGGATCTCGACCCAGCCGAATACGTTGCCCGCGTACATCGGACGGCGGTAGGTGCGCTTCGTGCCGTCGACCTTCACGAGGTTGATGTCCGGGGCGTAGCCGGCGCCGAGCTTGGCCGCGAGGCGCGGCGCGAGGTCTTTGCCGAACGCGGTGGCCGTCAGAGCAACCGTGTCGCAGCTCTCGTCTCGGACGACTTTCGCCACAGTGGGCGCGTACCGCTCGCAGACGTCATGCGAGAACGCGGCGTCGTCGCACACGAGGACCTTCTGCGCGCCGAACCCCGCCACGTCCTTCGCCGCGCTCTGGGCGCCGGCGCCGAGCACCAGGATCGAAAAGGGTCCCGCGATCTGCCTGGCGAAGGCGATCGCGCTGAGCGACGACTTGCGAACCCGGCCTTCGGACAGCTCTGCCACGACGATCGTACCGCCCATCAGATCACCTTCGCTTCCGTCTTGAGCCTTGTCACGAGCTCCTTCACGTCTTTCACTTTCACGCCTGCGGCGCGTTTCGGGGGAAGCTCCGCGCCGACGTATCGGACCCGGAGCGCCGGGTCGGTCGCGACCTCTGCGAGCTTCTTCTCGGCGAGGGGCTTCTTCTTGGCGGCCATGATCGCCATGAGCGCGGCGAAGCGAACTCCGTCGGGATAGGCGTGGGTCGTCGCCGTGTGCTTCGAGCGGACGCTCTTCGGGTGCACGATCTTGTCGAGCACCGTGACGACCGCGGGAAGCGTCACGCGCACTTCCGCCGTTGCGCCCTCCACCTCGCGTCCGACGACGAGCGTCTTGTCGTCCTCACTCTGAATCGAGCCCGCGAAAGTCGCCTGGGGCCATCCCAGGTACTCCGCGAGCATCTGGCCGACCATATTGGACTCGTGCTCCGCCTGCTGGTACCCCAGCAGCACGAGGTCGGGCTTCTCGCCGTCCACGATCGTCTTCAGGCCGCGCGCGACCAGGTCCCCGTCCAGCGCGCCGTCCACTGCATCGACGCGAATCGCTCGGTCGGCGCCCGTACCTAGCATCGCCCGGAGCGTCTGCTCCGCGTCCTTGGGGCCGAACGTCACGACGACCACCTCTCCGAGGCGCTGCTTGGGGTTGGCGCCGTTCTCCGTCAGACGGAGGGCCGCCTCGAGCGCGTACTCATCGTACGGGCTCGGCTTGGGTTCGAGGCCGGTCGTGTCGATGGTGCCCTGCGGAGAGAGCCGGATCTTGTTCAAATTCTCGGGGTCAGCGACCCGTTTGACGGCGACGAGGATCTTCACCGTGCGGCCTCCAGTCGGTGGGAACAGGACTTCATGTTTAGGAATTTCGAGAGTGCAGATTTCGAATTTGCGATTTGCCAACCCCTGGACAGCTTCGGTACCAGGTTGCGCGCTCGGGCCCAAAGTCGGATAGAGGCGGTGGCGTTGCGCGTCAACCGAGGTCGAGCACATAGGGTAGACTTTTCCAAGACCTTTTCCCGCTTTTCCGTCATCCCGATGGTGCTACATTGCGCGCGCGGGATCCTGCTTGGGTAGGTGAGGTGTTATGAAGACGATTCGCGGCCTCTTTCTTTTTTGCGCGTTCTCTCTTTCGTTGATCGTAGCCGTCGCCGGTTCGGGCTGTGGTCGAACGGAGCTCGACATCGCGGAGTTGGGGCTGGTCGATGGCGCAATCGCCGTCTTCGATGGGTCGACCCTCTCCGTTGACGGATCGATTCCTGCGGTCGATGGGACGAGCCCCGACGTTTTCGCGCACCCGGACGGGATTGGTGCGGACCAGACCAGCGACCGCGTTGCGGTCGGAGACTCACCCGGCGTCGACGTCGTCGGCCGCGATGTGCGAGTTGCCGACGCGCCGGCCGACGTGGCTCGTGACGCGCCGATCGACGGCCCCCCGGCGTGTCCGCCGCCGACGACCACGCAGTGTGGCGCTGCGTGCGTCAACACGCTCTCCGACCCGAACAACTGCGGTGCTTGCGGGACCACGTGCCAAGGCGGTTTCGTTTGCCTGGCCGGTCACTGCGCTCTGAGCTGCGTCGTCATCGGCGCCCCCGTGCCTCTCACCAATTGCAACAACGCCTGCGTCAACCTGGTCACGGATCCGAACAACTGCGGAGCGTGCGGCCGGGCGTGCGGCGGCGGCCAGCAGTGCGTGATGGGCGCCTGCGCGTGCCCGACTGGCCAGACCCTCTGCAACGGCCAGTGCGTCAACCTCACGCAGAGCCCCACGAACTGCGGCGCGTGCGGGAACGTGTGTCCGGGCGTGAACAACATGCCTCCAAACGTGCCGCCAGAGGTCTGTAGCGCATCGGTGTGCACGCTGATGTGCGGCGCGTTGACCAACTGCAAGAGCGCGTGCGTCAACACGAACACCGACAACTTCAACTGCGGCGGCTGCGGCAATGCGTGTGGCGCTCCGTCGACCTGCGTCGGCGGCGCGTGCACCTGCCCGGCGGGCACGGTCTACTGCAACGGCACGTGCCTCTCGGTCGCGGGCGATACGAACAACTGCGGAGCGTGCGGAAACAGGTGCGCGCCGGGGCAGTCCTGCTCGGACGGCCAATGCGTTTGCCCGAACGGCAACATCGCGTGCGGCGGTTCGTGCATCAACGGGCAGACCGACAACGCCAACTGCGGAACATGCAACACGCGCTGCGCGTCGGGCATGCAGTGCACCGCCGGCCAGTGCCTTTGCGCCAACGGCGGCATGCCCTGCAACAACGGGGCGTGCACCGCAGTAGCGAGCGATCCGGAGAACTGCGGCGGATGCGGCATCGCGTGCGGGCCCGGTCAAGTCTGCAATAGCGGCGCCTGCGTCACGACGTGCACCAGCACCGACGCGGGCACGGCGCTGACCAACTGCAACAACGCTTGCGTCGACCTGACGAGCGACAACCTCAATTGCAGCGGCTGCAACAAGCAGTGCCCCATCGGGGGCAGCTGCGTCAACGGCGTTTGCACATGCGGGCCGGGCGACACCCAGTGCGGCGTCACCTGTACGAACACGAACGCCGACGATGTCAACTGCGGTGGGTGCGGGAACCGATGCCGGATGGGCACCACCTGCCAGAACGGGGCTTGCGTGGCCGGCTGCGGGACGGGCGGCCTGACCCAGTGCACCGCCATGCGCGGCATGATGATGGTCACCACGTGCGTCGATACCAGCACGAGCGCTGCGAACTGCGGCGCGTGCGGCGTGGCTTGCGACGTGGGGGCGGCTTGCGTCGAAGGCACCTGCACTTGCGCGTCGGGGCTCACGCAGTGCGCGAGAGGTGCGTTTATGGGCCGGGGCCTCTGCGTCGACCTCCAGCAGAGCAACGGAAATTGCGGCGCCTGTGGCATGCGGTGCCCGGCAGGAGCGCCGCGGTGCTCCGATGCCACGTGTGTCATTCAATGCCTGTCGAACCAGGCGCAGTGCGGAAACAACTGCGTCGACCTCACCGCCAGCAAAGGAAACTGCGGCTTCTGCGGGGCGACCTGCGGCGGCAACCTGAGCTGCGTCGACAGCCAGTGCACCTGCGCCGCGCCGTACACCGACTGCGCCGGCAACTGCGTGGACACGACGACCAACAACGCGAACTGCGGCAACTGCGGCACGGTTTGCGTCGCGCCGTCGACCTGCCAAAATGGCGCGTGCCAGTAGGGACGGGCCGAGAAATCAAGCAGCTGGCCCTCGCGGCTGCTTCGCGGCCGGGGGGGGGATCGCGCTAGTGTTCGCGGGATGCCGCTGACCACCGACTATCTCGTCATCGGAAGCGGCGTGGCCGGGCTGTCCTTCGCCCTCGAGGCCGCTGCCCACGGCGACGTGCTCGTGGTCACCAAGCGCAGCGCCGACGAATCGAACACGAAGTATGCGCAAGGGGGCATTGCGGCGGTCCTCAGCGAGGCGGATTCGTTCGAGGCTCACATCTCCGACACGCTCGAGGCCGGCGCAGGGCTCTGCCATCGGCTCGCGGTCGAAGTCTGTGTGAGGGAGGGGCCAGGCCGCGTCCGAATGCTGGAAGACATCGGCGCACGCTTCGATCGAGCCGAAGGCCCCGTGCGCGGGGATCCGGACCTGGACCTTCACCTCGAGGGTGGACACAGCGCACGGCGGGTCGCGCACGCCGCAGACATGACGGGGCGCGAGGTCGAGCGCGCGCTGCTCGACGCGGTCGCTCGGTCGCCTCGTGTTCGGGTGCTCGAGGGGCATACGGCCGTCGACCTGATCACGATGGCAAAGTATGGGGGACCCGAGGTGTGCGCGGGCGCCTTCGTGCTGGATGACGCGAGCGGCAAAGTGCTCACGGTCCTCGCGCGGGCGGTCGTGCTGGCCTCGGGCGGGGCCGGCAAAGTGTACCTCTACACGACGAATCCAGACGTCGCGACGGGCGACGGCGTGGCGATGGCGTTCCGTGCGGGAGCCGAGGTCGCCAACATGGAGTTCTATCAGTTCCACCCGACGTGCCTCTACCACCCGCAAGCGCGTCGCTTTCTCATCACCGAGGCGATGCGAGGCGAGGGGGCCGTTCTCCGCCGCGTCGACGGTACAGCCTTCATGAAAGGACATGACCCGCGCGGCGATCTGGCCCCCCGCGACGTGGTCGCGCGCGCGATCGACTTCGAGATGAAGAAGACCGGCGCCGAGTACGTGCTGCTCGACATCACCGACAAGAAGGCGGACTTCATCCGCGAGCGCTTTCCGGGGATTCACGAGGAGTGCCTTCGCTGGGGGATCGATATCACGCGAGAGCCGATACCCGTCGTTCCGGCAGCCCACTTCATGTGCGGAGGAATTACGACGAACCTCGAGGGGCGAACGACGATTCCTGGTTTGTGGGCGATTGGCGAGTGCGCGTGCACGGGATTGCACGGCGCGAACCGCCTGGCGAGCAACTCGCTGCTCGAAGGCTTGGTGATGGCCCACCGCGCGGCGGAGGCGCTCGCATCGACCCTCGACCGCAGCAAACCATGGCCCGACGTGCCGGAGTGGGAGGTCGGGAGCGCGACCCCCAGCGAAGAGGCGGTGATCATCACGCAAAACTGGGACGAGGTGCGCCGCCTCATGTGGAACTACGTCGGAATCGTCCGGTCGAACTCCCGGTTGCGGCGGGCGGCGCGTCGCATCGCGCTCCTGCAGGAAGAGATTGGCGAGTACTACTGGAAGTACTTCGTGACGCGCGACTTGCTCGAGCTTCGCAACATCGCGACGGTGGCACAGCTCGTCATCGAGTGCGCCTCCAGCCGCCGCGAGAGCAGGGGCCTTCATTTCACGAGTGATTACCCGGAAACGGACGTGCGATTCGCTCTCGACACCGTGGTCAAGCGCGGTGTCCCCGCCCATTTGCGCTAGGGCCGCGGGGTGGGCATTCCGCGATTGCAGCCGCAAACCGGATGTGACCTGATCCCCCGCGTGGCGAACCCCTCGATGACCGGCGATGTCCACGTCCGCCCAGCCGGCCCGCGCGATGTGGAGGCAATCGCACGGCTCGCGGGGGAGCTCGTTCGGATGCACCACGCCGCCGACCCCGCGCGCTTCTTGCTCGTGGACCGGGTGGAGGAGGGGTACGCGCAGTGGCTGTCCCGCGAGCTCGGGCGGCCCGCGGCCGTTCTCATCGTGGCGACGCACTCCGAACGCGTCATCGGCTACGCGTACGGAGCCGTCGAAGGCCGCGACTGGAATCTCTTGCTCGACGCGCACGGCGCGGTGCACGACGTCTTCGTTGCCGACGATGCGCGCCGTGCCGGTGCCGGCCGGAAGCTGGTCGACGCGATGATCGCAGCGCTGGAGCGGCTCGGCGCGGTCCGCATCGTTCTGTCGACGATGGTGGCGAACGAGGCGGCGCAGCGGCTGTTCCGTAGCCGCGGCTTCCGGCCCACGATGCTCGAGATGACGCGATGAGAGACTCGGTAGCCGGGAAACGCGAGCGACGCTAACCGGTCCCACTCGAGCTGAAGAGCGGCTCCACCAGCGCGAACTCGACGTTTGCGGCGAGCCGATAGCGTGTGCGCCCGTACTCGCCCGCGTCGCGAACGCGCTCGATTGCCGCGGGGTCGCCCAGGAGGTCTCGAACGCGCGAGATGAGCACGCGCACGCGGTGCTCGGCGTCGGCGCTCTCTGGCCCGGGCCCCCCTGCGGCGCGGAGAATCTCGTCGGCGCTCAGCCCCTCTTTCGCGCGCCGAAGCAGCTGCACCACGAGGGGCTCGAGAGCCCGCCGGCGCTCGAGCGACACCTCTCGGTCGTTCACGCGCAGGTGGTGGGCCAGGGTATCGACGACCAGGGACGCGCCACGGGTGGCATTCGAGACATCGCCCGCCGGGATGCGCGTCACTCCCTGCGGCGTCGTCACGTAAAGAAGCGTCTCTCCCTCCGGTGGGTCCGACGCGGGCTCGATCTCGTCGCTGGACGGCGGGACGCTCGGGTGCGCGGTCGGCGCCCGCAACGAGGCTAGCGGTGCGCCGCCGGCCGCGGACGTGGCATTCGCGCTCTCGACGAGGGCGATGGTGCGTTCGGCGTAACGAACGACGCGGCTGTCGCCGCTCTTGAGGGCCAGCTCCCACAAGGGAAGCGAGAGGTATCGGTCGGGAAAGACCCAGCCGTGCTTTTCGCCAGACAGCGCAGCGCGCTCGACCGCAGCGCGCGCGGTGGCGTCGTCGCCAATCGCCAAGGAACACCGCCCGACCGCCAGATTGAGAGACCCCGTGACGAACGCCTCTTGGAGCTTCCCGGCGTGAGGCAGGCCCTGCTCCAGCGCCTCCCGTGGCTCTCCACATGCCTCGAGCGTCCGCACCCGGGTCGCGACGAGGTCCTGGTCGTCCATGTCGTCCACCGAGGCGAGGTCGGCGCGAAGCCTCTCGGCCTTTCCCATCCATTGCCGCGCGGTCTGGGCTCTGTCGAGCATCGCCAGCGCCCACGCGCGGTGTTCGGCGAGCTGGTAGCGCAGCATCGGGTGGTCGATTTCCCCCAGCACCACGAGCGCCTCGTCGATCGCCTGCACCGCGGCGAGGGGCCGATCGGCGGCGATCTCGACGATCGCCAGCACATCGTAAGCGTCGGCATGACGCCAGCCGGTCGCGATGTCGTGTGCAATGCCGATCGCCTGGGTCGCGTGGTATCGACCTTCGTCGAAGCGGCCGATGCTGCCCAGGGCAATCGCAAGATTGCCGTGGCCGCTCATCGCTGCGGCTCCGCGCGCGGAGGCACGGCCGAGGGCGGTGACGTAGTGCTTCACGGCGGTCCTCGGGTCGGCGAGGCGCATCGAAAGATGCCCGAGCGTCATCGCGACCGGGGCCCGCCACGGTCCGTCCTCGAGTCGCTCGGCACAGTGCTCGGCAAGGCGCAGCACGCTCGCCGCGTTCGCGGCCCGATTCAGCCTGAGCTCGAGTTGCGCTTGCGCCAAGTGCAGGTCCAGCTGCTCTCGCAGGCCGGTTCCCTTCGGGGCGGCCGCGAGCGCTCGCGACGCGAGCCGCAGCTCGGCGTCGGCATGATCGCTCCTGCCGTCGATCGTGGCCAGGATCGCGCGCTCGATGGCGAGCCGAGCGCTGTCGAGAGGGCTCCACGACGCGGGAGCGCTCGGCAGCGATGCAGCCAGGTCACGCGCTCGGTCGATGCGCCCTGTCTCGCGGTAGGCGCGCAGCAGGCGGACCGCGAGTGTCGGGTCGCTCCGCAGCCGGCCCGACAAGATGCTCTCGATCCAGGTGGCCAAGAAGGGTGCCTCGTCCGCTGCGGCCAGGCGGTCGAGAAGCTGCGAGCACGCAGCGATGGACACGCCATCGGCCCCTGGAAGCGCCGTAGGGGCGAGCGACCGGCGCGACTCGGGCAAGCTGCCCGACGCGGGCGGCGGTGGTACCGACGGGCGCGGCGCGGGCACCGATGCAGGAGGTGGCACGCTGGCGCGAAGTCCCAGGGGGCCGTGCGACGAGGGCCTCGCGGTCGCGGCGGCAGAACGCGAAGAGGCCGTTTCCGTCGCGAAAGACGGGGGCGGTACGAAGGCACGCCGCGCCATTGAGCCCGATTATACTAGCTCCGAATGGCGGCTGCGTCTTCTCCCGGTGGTTTCTCCACGTTTCGCGACGGCGGGGAAGCCTGTGGGCTAGTCTCTCGGCTCCGCTGCATGGACACGCTCGCTTTGCGGTCGCCGCCGCCGCTCGGCGCCCTCCGCGACGACGGGTCGCTGGATCCCAGTCAATGCGCGATGCTCTCCGAAGAGCTGGCGGTCGCCCTCTACGAGCATATGGTGGTCGCTCGCGCGCTGGAGGGGCGGGTCGCCGAGTTGAACCTGGAGGGGGCGGCGTCGCATCACGCGGGTGCCGCCGGTCGAGAGGCGACGGCCGTGGGAGCGGCTGCCGCGATGAGCGACGCAGACTGGATCTTCCCGACCACCCGCGAGTTCGCCGCGGCCCTTTGGCGCGGCATGCCGCTGTCCGCATACGCGCACCACGTGCTGGGCACCGACTGCGACGCGGGCAAGGGCCGAAGCGCACCGGGTGCGCCGTTCTGGAAGGCGGCGCGGGTCGCCTGCGCCAGCCCCCTCGCGGGGACCCAGATTCCCCACGCCGTCGGCGCTGCGTGGGCCGCGCGAATGTGCGCCACGGACGCCGCGGCCCTCGTCTTTTTCGACGAGGAGGCGACTCGCTGCGGGGATTTTCACGCAGGGCTCAATTTCGCCGGCGTCACCCGAGCCCCGGTCGTGGCCGTATGCCGGACCGACAGTGCGGCTGAGGCCCGGCACACGGGCCGCAAGGGCGTTGCAGTCCAGGCGACGGCGTACGGCCTGCGGGGAACCAGGGTCGATGGCGGCGACGTCGTGGCCGTGCTCGGGGTGGTGCGAGAAGCACGCCTCCGCGCCGCCGCGGGCCTGGGCGGCACGCTCATCGAGGCGGTCGTGGCGCCGATCGCCGATCCGGCCGCTGGAGCGGACCCCGACCCCATCACGCGGATGCGCCGCCATGTCGAGGCGCGCGGTCTCTGGAGCGACGAGCGCGAGCGGCACCTCTGGTCCGAAGTCCGCGCCGACGTCGAGCAGGCGTTCGCGCAAGCGGCCGCCGCGCGCCAGCCGACCCGGGAGACACTGTTCGACGATGTCTACGCCGACCTCCCATGGCATCTTCGGGAGCAGCGCGCGGAGACTTCTGCGGGGCGGTACTAGGGCTCGAGGGCGATGCAACTCAACCTGGTTCAAGCGATCAACGATGCGCTGCGCTTGGAAATGCGGCGCGACGATCGAGTCGTCGTTCTCGGAGAGGACGTGGGGCGGGTCGGCGGCGTCTTCCGGGTGACGCAGGGACTCTGGGAGGAGTTCGGCGACGATCGAGTCGTCGACACCCCGCTGTCCGAGGGCGGGATCGTCGGTACGGCCATCGGCATGGCCCTCTACGGCCTCGTTCCCATCCCGGAGATCCAGTTCGCGGACTTCATCTACCCTGCCTACGACCAGATCGTGAGCGAGCTCGCCAAGATGCGCTGGCGCTCCGGGGGCGAGTACGCCGCCAAGTTGGTCGTGCGCGCGCCAGTGGGGGGGGGCGTTCGCGGCGGCGTGTACCACTCGCAGTCTCCCGAGTCGCTCTTCATCCACATCGCGGGGCTCAAAGTCGTCTGCCCGAGCAATCCGCACGACGCCAAAGGGTTGCTCTTGGCGTCGATTCGTGATCCCGACCCGGTCCTCTTTTTCGAGCCCAAGCGCATTTACCGCGCTGCGAAGGGCGAAGTTCCCGAAGGCGACTATACGGTGCCGCTCGGAAAGGCGGCGATCGTGCGTGAAGGCCGAGACGTCACCGTGCTCGCGTGGGGGGCGATGCTCCACGAGGCCGCCGTCGCCGCTGCCGACGCGGCTGCCCAGGGCATCGATTGCGAGGTCGTCGACCTGCGAACGCTCTGGCCCGTGGACATCGACGCGATCGTCACGAGCGTGAAAAAGACGGGGCGAGTGGTCGTCGTGCACGAAGCGCCAAGGACGTGCGGCTTCGGCGCGGAGCTCGTCGCGCTGATTAGCGAGCGGGCGTTTCTCCAGCTCGAGGCACCCCCCGTACGGGTATGCGGCTTCGACACGCCATTCCCGTATGCGCTCGAGATGGAGTACCTACCGCTCGCCCGCCGCATCGTTCCGGCGCTCTTGGAGACTGCGAAGTACTGAAAGAAGGGGTCAGGGAGAGGACTGCCATGGCGCGCTGGGAATTCAGGCTGCCGGACATCGGCGAAGGAATCACCGAGGGGGAAATCGTAAGTTGGTTGGTCAAGCCGGGCGATTTGGTTCGAGACGACCACCCTGTGGTCGAGATGATGACCGACAAGGCTACCGTGACCATCACGGCGCCCAAAGCGGGCACGGTGGTCGAGACGCGCGGGAAAGTCGGTGACATCGTACTCGTGCATTCTGTGCTCGTCGTCTTCGAGGTCGAAGGCGCGGAGGTTCTGCCGGCCGCGTTCTCGGCACCGAGCGAGGCCAACGGCAAGTCCAACGACAGCCCGGCGGCGATGGCCGTGGGCGATCTCAAAGAGGCGCTGCCCGGGTTGGGGGCGACCAGTCGTGCCGCGGCAGCGGCGGCCGGGTATTTCAACGAAAAGCCGCTTGCCACGCCGGCGACGCGCAAGTTGGCGCGGGACGCCAACATCGACCTGCGGCACGTGCCACCGACCGGGCCGCAAGGGCGCGTGACGAAGGTGGACGTGGAGTCGTTCGTGCGATCCCCGCCCGCGCCGGACACGAAGGTGCCGCCCGTTCGGCCCGGAGGTGGTTCGCGTCTGGGCGAAGAGCGAAGCGCCGTTCGGGTACCGAGCGGGCCGCTTCAGGAGCGGATTCCGTTCACAGGACTGCGGCGCAAGATCGCGCAGAAGATGGCCGTGTCGAAACAGACCGCCGCGCACTTCACCTTCGTCGAGGAGTGCGACGTCACCGAGCTCAAAGCGATGCGCGGGCGCCTGATGAGCTTCGCCGAGGGCCAAGGGGTCAGGCTTTCGTTCTTGCCGTTCATCGTCAAGGCGACCGTCGCCGCGCTGAAGAGACACCCGATGCTCAACTCGGTGCTCGACGAATCGACCAACGAGCTCGTCCTGCGCAAATACTTCCACATCGGCATCGCTACGGCGACCGACGCGGGCCTCGTCGTGCCCGTGGTGAAAGACGCCGACCGCAAGAGCATCCTCGAGATTGCCCGCGAGATCGAACGCCTCGCCGCGCTGGCGCGCACGGGCCAGGCGAAGCTGGACGACTTGCAGGGGTCGACGTTCACGATCACGTCGCCCGGCGTTCAAGGGGGGCTCTTCGCGACGCCGATCATCAACTTCCCGGAGGTCGCCATTCTCGGGGTGCATCGAATGAAGCGCAAAGCGATCGTGAAGAACGAGCAGATCGTCATCGGGGACGTGATGCTCCTGTCGCTGTCGTTCGACCACCGGATCGTCGACGGCCTTGTCGGCGCGGCGTTCGCCTACGAGGTGATCGGTTACCTCGAGCAGCCGGACCGGCTGATGCTCGAGATGGCGTGATATCCTCCGATCGAGGGCGCGCAGCCGCCCCCTCGATCGTCCTTCCGGAACCACCGTGGCGCGCCCCCATCCCCGCTCGCGCATTGCCGAGTGCGCCGGCTTGGCGCTCGTCGTCGCATGTGTGTCCACGCGGGGCGGCGGCGCTGGTGCCCTCGAACCGCGCTTCGTCGCGGTGCACAACGCGCTCGCGGCGATGGGGCTGGCGCAGGTCGGGCCGATTCACGAGGGGGTGCTGGCAGAAGGTCGCGAGGCGCGAGTCGTCTTGGAGATCACCGCCGGGTGCACCACCATCGCAGCCATCGGCGGCGACGGGGTGCGCGACGTGGACGCGACGCTCTTCGATTCTCACGGTCATCCGCTGGCGCACGACACGACCAGCGAACCGCAGGCGGTCTTGCGCGCGTGTTTGGAGACCGACTCGTACGTGCTCGTGGTGAAGATCGCGTCGGGCGCTGGGCCTTGGGTCGCGGCGACCTGGCAGGGGGGTTCCGTCGGTGAGGGCTCGCCGGCAGCCGGCGCCGCGAGTCCATCGAGGGGGCGCGAGCCGAACGGAACTTGCGAGGCTCCCCTGCCGCTCGCCGGGGGGACCGTGACCGGTTCCACGGCCCACGGCGAGGCCGAGAACACCGGGTCATGCGATCAAAACGATTCCCGCGAGCTGGTCTACGAGCTCGACGTTGGGCAGCGCGAGCGGGTGACGATCGAAGTCGAGGCGCGGTTCGACTCGGTCCTGTACGTCCGCAAAGACGACTGCACTGATCCGAACGCGGAAATCGACTGCAGCGACGACGCCCCCGATCGCACCCACTCCAAGATCGAGCGCGTTCTCGAGCCGGGCAAGTACTACGTATTCGTCGACGGATACGCGCACGACGTGGGCTCGTTCAAGATGACGGTGGCGACGACGGAGGTGCCCGCGCTCACGGACGTGTGCCGACGAGCGCCGCTGTTGGCCCTTGGGGCGCCATCGACCGGGACGACCGCCGCGATGGCGAACGATGCGCAGGCGAGCTGCGGCGGGGGCGCCGAAGGGGCGGACGCGCCATGGCGCGTAGAGCTGCCTTCACGATCGCGGGTGCGCGTCGTCGAGCATTCCGACGACATAACGCCGGTCGTGCATCTGCGGCTCGCGTGCGCCGACGAGCAGAGCGAAGTCGCCTGCGGCGAAGCGGCGGCGTCGGCGGGCGATGCCGTCGTGACCGGCATATTCGACCCAGGGACATACACGGCCTTCGCCGACGCGCATGATCGCGACGCCGCCGGACGCTACTCGCTTCAGCTGGAGTTGGCGCCACCGGCCGGCAGCGGGACGCCGGGCGACGCCTGCGGCGACGCCATCCTGCTCGGCACCGGCCCCACGGTTTCAGGCGACACCTTCGACGCGCGCGACGACGTTGCGGGAAGCTGCGGCGGAGCCTCTGCGCCAGACGTCATCTACCGCGTCGACGTAGCGCGGCGATCGCGCTTCCTGGCGGGCCTGCAGGCACAAGAAGCGCCGCACGTCCTGGTGGCTTGGCGTCGGTGCGGAGATCGTACGACCGAGATCGCCTGCGGGCACGACATCGACGAGGTCCTCGCCCCGGGCACCTATTTCATCGGTGTGGACGGTGCGTCGGAAGACTCTCTCGGGCGCTTCACGCTCGCCTGGTCGATGAAGGACCTGACAGCCCAGGCAGGGTCGTGCCTAGCGGCGCCGACCCTCGTCGATGGGGGGACGATCGCGGGAACGACCGTCGGCGCGGGCGACAAGTTCGCCGTCTCGTGCGCGGGCGAAGACGGAACGGCGAGCGGCCCCGACCGCGTGTACAAGGTGGCCGTTCCCAGGCGAACGCACGTGCACATCGAGCTCGAGAGTTCGTCGTTCGAGGCTGCGATCGCTCTGCGCAAGAGCTGCGGCGATGCGTCGGGCGGGGCCAGCGCCGCGGAGCTCGTCTGCGAGGCGTCGGACACCGACGGGGGACAGCCCACGATCCTCGATCGAGTGCTGGAGGCGGGAACGTATTGGGTCGTGGTCGATGGGAAGACGCCGAACGACCAGGGCTCGTTCACCCTTCGGTACCGGACGGCGCAATGAGTCCTTCGCGAACCAGCTCGTCGAGCACGGCAATCGCGTCTTTTGGCGCGAGGCCGCTTTGCTCGCAAATCGTCGCCACCGAATCGCGGCCATTGACCCAAAGAAGAACCGCGCGCGCCCGTGGGGAGAGATCGAACCAGTCGAGATCGCCGATCGCCACGGCCAACTCGGGGATCGCGTCGGCGCGCATCGGGGTCGGTCGAGGGGAAGACAGCGGAGGGAGGTCGGTGGGGTACCGCGGCAAGCCCGCGGGCGGCGGCATGGTCGCCGGCAATGGGGGAGGGGGGGCGCCTTCGGTCAGGCGAATGCTGGAGTCGGCGTTGCGCGCGAACTCCTCGGGGTCAAACGGGGGCCGGACGGTGACGGGTTCGCTGCGGGGTTCCGGCACCCACATCGGCGAGGTGTCCGCCCGCGGTCTTTTGCGTTGCTCGTTCACACGCAAAGAGTAGGGGACGACGGCCCCGCGGGCTAGAGCGCCGCTCGCCACCCCCGACACCGCGGCCTTGCGATGCAGCCTAAAACCTTGAAATCCTAGTTCCGCCAAAATGTGGCGCTCGAGAGGCCCCGGGACTGGGCGTGTTAAGGTCCGACGGTTCAATTCATGGTCGACGAAGCGATGCGGCGCGGTTTACTCGACTGGTACGCGCGGACCTGCCGGGACTTGCCGTGGCGCCGGGTTCGCGACCCATACGCGATCTGGGTCAGCGAGACGATGCTCCAGCAGACCCGCGTCCAAACCGTTCTACCGTACTACGAGCGGTTCTTGCGAGAGCTTCCCACCATCCGCGCTCTGGCCGAAGCGCCGGAGGAACGCGTCCTCGCCCTATGGAGTGGGCTCGGTTACTACCGGCGGGCGCGCATGCTTCAAGCCGCGGCCAAGCGCGTGACCGCCGCGCACGGGGGGCGAATTCCCGAGGAGCCGGCGGAGCTACGAGGCCTCGAAGGCGTAGGCGCCTACACCGCCGGGGCGATTGCCAGCATCGCGTTCGGACGTCGAGCAGCGCTGGTGGACGGAAACGTGGCGCGTGTTCTTGCCCGGCTGTTCGCCGTCGAGGACGACATCAAGAGCACGCGAGGCCGCGCGCGGATTTGGAAGCTCGCCGAAGAGCAAGTGGCAGCGGCGGAAGGCGAACCCGGAGACTGGAATCAGGCCTTGATGGAGCTCGGCGCGACGGTGTGTGCCCCTCGCGATGCGCGCTGCGACGTTTGCCCGGTGCGCGCGCATTGCTTGGCCCATGCCCGCGGACTCGTCGCCACGCTCCCGCGCAGTAAGGGCAAGCGAGCTTCGCTGGCCGTTCGTCGCGTGGCCGTCGTTCTGGCCTCGAGGCGTTGCGTGCTCCTGGCCCGACGTCGCAGAGAGTCTCTTTTCGGTGGCCTCTGGGAGCCTCCGAGCTGCGAGGGCGATCTGACCTCCCTCGCTGCCCTACTGGGTATCGACCCGCAGCTCCTCGAGCGCGCGGGCGAGGTGGTACATGTCCTGTCGCATCGGCGGATGCATGTGGAAGTCGCGCGCGGCGCTCTCCCTCGTCGCAGAAGCTGGGCCTCCCCGGGCCCTGACTACGATGCGATCGAGCCGGTTGCGCTCAAGGACCTACCGGCGCGCGCACATTCGACCTTGGCTCGCAAAGTCCTCATTGTGGCCAATACGGCCCTGCGCGGTTTACCCTGGTAGGAGTGACCGCCTCCAGCACCGGCCAAGGCCAAGTGCAAACGCTGAGCGCAGCGCCACCGCCGCTCTCGGGCGACGCCGGCGCTGTGCACGTGCTGATCGTCGACGACGAGCCGGCGCTTCGCCGCAGCGTGGCCCGCGTTCTCGAGACGCGTGGAATGAAGGTGGGCGTCGCGGACGATGGCCGCGCGGCCCTCGAGTACATGGAGCGGACGCCGCCCGACGTCGCGCTGGTTGACATGATGATGCCCGGCCTGGGCGGTCTCGAGCTGCTTGCCCGCGTAAAAGAGGCGGACATACCTGTCGAGATCATTTTGATGACGGCGTTCGCCGACGTCGACGCGGCGGTGGCCGCGATGAAGGCGGGCGCCTACCACTTCTTGACCAAGCCGTTTCACTCGAATGACGCGGTGGCGCACGCGGTCGTCAAGGCGTCGGAGCACCGGCGCCTCGCCGATCGAGCGAAGGAGCTCGAGCAGGCCCTCCTGTCGAAGGAGCGCTTTGGGGAGATCATCGGCGCCTCGCCACGGATGCTCGAAGTCTTTCGGCTCATCGGAGGCGTGGCGCCGACGTCGTCGACGGTGCTTATTCTCGGCGAGAGCGGCACGGGCAAAGAGCTCGTCGCGCGGGCCATTCACCAGATGAGCCCCCGGTCGAAGAAGTCGTTCGTTGCCGTGAACTGCGGGGCGATCCCGAAAGAGCTGGTCGAGTCGGAGCTGTTCGGTCACGTGCGCGGCGCCTTCACGGGAGCCCAGAGCTCACGCGCAGGTCTCTTCGAGACGGCGGACGGCGGGACGATTTTGCTCGACGAGGTCGGGGATCTTCCGCTCGCCGCACAGGTGAAGCTCCTTCGCGTGCTGCAAGACGGAGAGATCAAGCGCGTCGGCGCCGACGAGACGCGCACCGTAGACGTTCGTGTCCTCGCCGCGACGAACGTGGACCTCATGACCCGCATTCAGGCCAGCCAGTTTCGACGCGACCTTTACTACCGGCTGAACGTGATCGCCATCGAGCTGCCGCCGCTGCGAGAGCGGGGGGACGACGTACTTCTTCTCGCCAGCCATTACTTACAGAAGTTCGGTCGGAGCATGCAGCGCGAGCCAAAGCACCTCGCATCCGACGCGGTGCGGGCTCTGCGCGACTACGAATGGCCGGGGAACGTGCGAGAGCTCGAGCACGCGATCGAGCACGCAATGGTGCTTTCACAAAAGGACATCATCTGCGCCTCCGACTTGCCTTTCGTTCGCCCTTCGGGCACCTTCCGCGAAGCGGGCGCCGCGACCGCCGCGCCGGACCGCTTGGCTGGGCGGGCGCTGGAAAGAGGCCGCGACGGCAGCCCGCCCGGGGCGATGCTTGCCGAGCTGGCCGAGCTGCCGTATGCGGAGGCCAAGCGGCGGCTCGTGGCGCTTTTTGACGAGACGTACACGGGCGAAGTCTTGCGCCGAACGAGTGGAAACATGTCGGAAGCGGCGCGCCGTGCAGGGCTCGATCGGTCCAATTTCCGGCGCCTGCTGAAGCGGCACAAAGCGGACGAGTGAAGCGCCCGAACGACGGCGCACGGTCCAAGACGACGGGTGACCAGGAAGGCGTTGCGGCGCTATAACGTCGCGCCTGGACATGCTCCGCCAATGGCGCCTGCCGCTTGTCATCGTTGCGGCGCTTGCACCGGTCGCACCCGCCGCGCTCGCCGCCGACGAACCGTCCGCCACCGAGTCCTCGCCGGCCCCCGCGATCGACGGCGGGAGCCTCTCGTTCGACGAGCCATCAGTCCCCACCGCGACCATTCGCCCGCACCAGAATACGCTCGCGGAGTGCCTCGCGCTCGCCGACCGCAACTTCCCCAATCTATGGGCCGCACGCGCGCGGCTCGCGTACACGCACGCGCAGCTCGAAGAGGCGCGGTGGACGCCCTGGTTCCAGTGGTCGGCGCAGTCGACGTTCGGCGTTCTCCCGCCGCTGCTCGGAACTGTGTTGTACCCCCAAAGTACCCTCTTTTCGCGCAACATCACCACGCTCGGCAACTTGGAGCCGTTCTTCGGGTTCGCGATCAACGGCCTCGTGCCTCTCTATACGTTCGGGAAGATCGAGACCGCCCTCGAGGCGGCGGAAGCGAACGTGAGGGTGTCCGAATGGGACATGGAGAAGTGGCGCCAGCAAACGCGCATGGACGTTCGCCGCGCCTATTACGGATTGCAGCTCGCGCGGGACGCGAAATACGTCATCGACGACGCCCTGGGAAGGCTCGACAAGGGGATCCAGGGCATTAGAGACAGGATCGCCAGGGGCGACGCGAACGTGGGCGATGTCGACCGCTTGCGTTTGGAAACCTTCCGGCAGGAAATCACCGCGCAGTCGTTGCAAGCGCCCAAGAGCGAAGCCTACGCGCTCGCGGCCCTTCGCTTCATGACGGGCGTTCAGACGAACTTCGATATCGTCGACGAACCGCTGAAGCTCCCGGACAGGCCGCTGGTGTCGATCGTGCAGTACCTCGAGGCGGCGCGCGTTCTGCGGCCGGACGTCAACATGGCGCGCGCGGGCGTCGTCGCGCGAAAGCGGCTGGTGGAGTACAACCGGGCAAAGCTGTTCCCGGACCTGGGGCTGGGTCTGGGCGCCGACTTCCTATCGACGCCCAGCGCCGTTCCGCAGCAGAATGCCTGGGCGAGCGACCCCTTCAACCATTTCTACTATTACTTCGGCTTCGGGCTGCGCTGGAGTCTCGACCTTTTGCCGCAGGCCGCAAGGACGCAGCAGGCGGAGGCGCAGCTCGAGGAGACGCGGGCGCTCGAACGGCTCGCGTTCGGAAACGCGATGTACGAAGTAGAAAAGGCGTACGCCGACGCGGTCGAAGCGAAGACGCGCGTCGAGACGTGGGACAAAGCGGAGCACGACACGAAGGAATGGATCTCGATCGTGCAAGACCATATCGATCTGGGAACGTGGGACGAGCGCGCTCTGATGGAGCCGCTTCGTGCCTACGGCAACGCGCGGGTCCAGCACCTGTATGCCCTCATGGACTACAACGTCGCAATGAGCAACCTCGCGCTCGCGAGCGGCTGGGACAGCGCGGCTCCCAGCGGAACTTGAGACGTCACCAGGGGCAAGTCGCGAGCAGCATCACGGCGAGGATCCGAGCCTGGACCACCCCGAAGTCTTTCAGCGCCAGGTTCAGCTCGGCTTGGCGGTGCGCCTCGGACGCAGTCACGAGCTCGAGGCTGGTCCCCTGACCGGCCATGTACGCCGTCTGTGTCATCTGGTCGTTCTGGAAGGCAAGGTCGCGCTGACCGCGGGCCACCCGGTCCGATGTCTCGGCGACGATGAGCTGGCGCTGCGCTTGCTCGACCTGGATCACGGCCTGCCGCCGAAGGGCTTCGAGTTGTTGCGCGGCGATGTCTTCGGCCGCTCGCGCATTTCGCAGTTGGCCATTGCGCGCGCCGCCGTCCCAGAATGGCACCGAGAGGATTCCCTGGATGTTCCAGGTCGGGTTGGGGTAGCCCGAAATGGGGTTCGAAGTGGCCGCGAGCGTGCTTTGGGCCGTGAGGGTCGGCAGGAACTGGTAGTAGACGTTGCGCAGGTTGCGCTTCGCGACGTCGACTTTCGTTCGCGCCGCGGCGATGTCGGCGCGATCGTCAAGCCGCTGCACCGTGCGACAAGAGGTCAGCGTGCTCTCCGCGAGGCCGTTGATGTTGACGTCGGGAGCGACGCCGGTCTCTTCGGGAATGCCTAGGGCGAGCCCGAGCGCTTCGCGCGCCTGGCGCAGCGACTCGTCACCGGTCACGAGCGTCGCGCGCGCATTGGCGGCGTTTTGATCGGCGCGAACGACGTCCAGGCCGTTGGCCGCTCCCAGCGCCTGTTTGCGCCTGGTGATCTCGAGCTGCTCGAGGGCGACCTTGAGGCCCACTCGGTTGATCTCGGCCCCGCGCTCGGCGGTGACGACGGCGACAATCTGGTTGGCCATCGACAGAGAGAGGGTGCGCTTCTGGTCCTCGACCGAGAGCTTGGCGCCGTTGACGTTGAGCTCGTCGATGCTGATCTGGTCGAAGGCCTGCGCGTTGATCAGCGCCTGCTGGGCTTGAATGTAGCCATTGAGGTTGTCGGGGAGGGGTATGCGCTGCGAGCTGGCGGAGAGCCCCAGCTGGGGGGCGACCGCAATGGCGTTGGTCAAGAGCTGGTGGGTGTACGTCCCGGTGCCGTTGATCGTCGGCAAGTACGCCGAGAGCGCGATGCGCGTCTGCGCCTCCGCTTGCACCACCTCGTCGACCGCGATCCGCAAATCGGTCGACCGCGCGCGCAAGTAGGCAACGGCTTCAGCCCATGACGAAAGAACCCGCTTCGGCGGCGGGACGGGCGCCAGCATCGGGTCGTCGACGTTGGGGGGCGGTGGCAACGACAACGTAGCCGCAGGCGCCGGTGGCGGCTGCGCTGCTGCGGTGTGAGCCGTCGAGGCCGAGAGGAGTGCGAGGAAGGAGAGGACGATCGGGGCCTTGTGCATTTCTGGGAGGCCCTTCTATAGCCTCCCACTCGCGAAACGCGCGCGGGGCGGGTCGCCGCGATGCCTTCGGTGCGCAGAAGCCGGCGGCTGAAGCATGCGCCCGACGGATTGACCTCTAGCGACGGCAAGCCGGCGAAGCCGGCCGCCTTCCCGCCTCGGCCCATCTTCCAAGGCCACAAAATTCGCAACGAAACACCGGAAATCCCAGGTGACGAATCCGGTAGGCGCCGCGTCTACCGGCGGCGCAGAGTGGCGTACCGCTCATCGCCAGGCATCAGGTCGAGGTGCGTCCGCAGCTCGCCGAAGCGCCCGCGGAGGCTGGCGACGCTCACGCGGAAGCACGCGGCGACCTCTGCCTGTGTCAGCGGAACGTGATCCACGTATACGATGGCGTAGGCAACGGCCGCCGCAACGGCCTGTACGGCCGCGTCGCCGCGCGCCCCCGCCGGGCGAGAGAAGTGCGCCATCGCGTCGCGCGCGAGTGACTTAGCGCGCGTACGCTGCTTCGAATCGAGCGGCAGGCTCGCGAGCCCACGGGCGAGCACGCCTTCGAGCTCCGTGAGGAGCAACGATCGGCGCGACGGGGAAGGCGCGTCATCGCCACGCGTCCGGGCGCGTCGCGCGACGTCCGAGCCCGAGGCTTCGTTGTGGCGGCTCGGCGCCGAGATAGTGTGCACCGGAGCGGGCCTCGGTAGAGGATGGTCCTTGTCCGGTGGTGCCCCTTGCTCGAGCCATTTCAGCAGAGCCGCGTGCTCGCGCGACGCCGTACGCTTCATCGCTTTCGTGAGGACGTTGCGGGCCTCCGCCAGCCGTCCGGTACGCGCGAGCGCGTGCGCATAGCTGGCGGCAAGCTCGCCGCTGCTCCCTGCTCCGCGGTAAGCGCGTTCGAGCCAGGGCAGAGCGTCGCCCGCGCGACCCAGAGCCACGTCGAGCAAGTGACCGAGGTTATGTGCGTACCACGGGTTCTTCGGCGCACTCGCGATCGCTTGTTGGTAGGCGCTCACGGCGAATTTGTAGTTTCCAAGAAACGTTTGGCAGAGAGCAAGGGTCGCCCAGACGCGGTCGTCGCCCGGCCGGTGCCGGAGGACGCGTCGCGCATAGAGCGCCGCTCGCCATGGGTCGCGCTCGACGAGCAGCTCTGCGAGGCGAAGGTGAGCGAACAGGCTCTCGTCGGAGCCGTCGTCGGCCACCCGAGCGAGGCGATGGAGCATCGGCAAGACGTCGTTCGGGTCGACTGCGCGGGCGAGCGTCCACTCTATCTGGCGTCGCAGCTCCTGCGCTTGTTGTCGGCGCGCGTCCATTTCCCTCTCTTTGGGTGTAGCTTCCCATTTTGGCATGCGCAACGCGCAAAACCGCCACGGTGCTCCTCGCCAATCGGGTCGCCACTTATCACTTGCACTCCGCCGGTTACGGGCTAGCGGCTTCCCCCGGCCGTCTTCGAGCCCCGGATCTCCCCCAGGGCGCCGGCCCTTCTACCTTGCCGGCTGACGCTCGCAAGCCGCACAAGCCGCATCAGCGAAACGAGACGATCTTTTGCTGCACGAGCTCGTGCAGGATCCGAAGGGCGTCGAGCTTCGGCATCCCGGACACGTCGAGGATCATCTCGACGGATGACGATCCGTCGATTAGCGACAGGACGAAGCCGGCCCGGTGGTCCATCGACAGCCACCGCATCTGAGCGCGGGGCACCACCACCATCGGGACGCGGTCGAGCGAGCCAAGTCGCGCCGCATACATGTTCTCCAAGACCGTCCGGCAATTCTCTCCGCACTCGGTGGCGTCCAGGTGTTCGGGCTCCTCGGCGAGGATGAGCTCCGACATTTCGAGCGCCCCTGTGTAATCGCCCAAGGAGAAACGCTCGCGCATCTCCGCGACAGGGTCCTCGATCGTGCGCTCGGTGATCTCCGGAGGGGCCGACTCTCCGATCGCGTCGAGCACGGCGGCTTCGATGCTTGACGGCGCGGCCACTGGCGCAGGCCCATCTCCCTCTGGCGAGGCGCCGATTGGCTCGACGTGGGGGGAGCTCGGCGAGCGAGCGTTGGCCATGGATAGCGCGCTCGACGTGAGCGCGCGCGGCGATCGCGCCATAGACTGCGCTCGCGCTTTCTCCAGCTCGATCTCGTCAGTCAGCGTGATGCGATCCGTTCGCGGCTCGAGCCCGAACTCGGCAGCCCCGGCAGGTGGTGGTGGGCGATTGGTCGGCGCGTCCGAAGGAGCGCGCGGCTGCTCGGAGGGAGCGGAAGCAACCCGCGCGAACGCCTCCACGTCAAACGGCGGATTGAGCGTCGGCCGATCGTTCTCGCCGACGTCGTCCGGAGGATCCGGCGGCCGTGCGTCGTGCTTCTTGGAAGGCTTGTCGGTCACTTCGCTGGCTCTCGACAATTCAATGCGTCTTGGCCACCACGCCCTTGAACATCCGATGCGTTCTGGAGAGGCCCTCGATTTCCCCCTTCACCGTGGCGATGTCTCGCTTCGCGATCGCCGAACGGGCTTTCGCGACGATGCTGCGTGCCTTTTCGATCGCGTCGCGCCCGAAGTCGCTGGCCGCGACGATCTGCTCCACCTGGGGGAGCAGCCGCTCGATTTCGCCGACGAATCGCTCCGCCTCTTGCTTCGCGGCTTCGAACTCCTCTGTCGAGCGCCGCTCGACCATGTAGTCCTTGGCACCTTCCATCATGTTCCTGATTTCGTCGCGCGTGAGGCCGCTCGACGCGGTGACTTCGATCGATTGCTCTTTGCTCGTCTCGAGGTCCTTCGCGTGAACGCTGACGATTCCGTCGGCGTTGATCTCGAAGTTGACCTCGATTTCCACCGTCCCCTTCTGGGCGCGACGAAGACCCGTGAGAATGAACTCCCCAAGCAGCTCGTCTTCTTCCGCGCGTTCGCTCTCGCCTTGCATGACGACGATTTTGACGGCCGTCTGGTTGTCCCGGCTCGTCGTGAAGATCTTCGTCCGATGCGTCGGCACCGTTGTGTTCTGAGGAATGAGCTCCTCGAAGTAGCCCCCTTGCGTCATGATGCCGAGCGCGTGAGGAGTGACGTCGAGCAAGACCATGTCGTGCTTGTCGCCGACGAGCGCCGAGCCTTGAATACCGGCGCCGAGCGCGACGCTCTCGTCGGGGTGTACGCCCTTGCACGGCTCGCGCTCGAAGAACTCCGCGACGGCCAGCTGGATCTTCGGCATCCGGGTCATGCCCCCGACCAAGAGGACCTCTTCGATGTCTTCTTTCGCGAGGCGCGCGTCGGCGAGGGTCTGGCGGCAGATGTCGACGGTGCGTTCGATGAGGTCGTTCGAGAGCCCTTCGAGCGTCTGGCGGTCGATGGTCCGCTGCAAGTGCAGCGCTTCGTTCCGGCCGCTCGAGATGATGAACGGCAGGTTGACCTCGGTTTCGCGCACGCTCGAAAGCTCGCATTTCGCTTTTTCGGCCGCGTCCTTGAGGCGTTGGAGCGCCATTCGATCTTGACGCAGGTCCATCCCGTGCTCTTCGCGGAAGCCCTGCACCAGCCAGTCGATGACACGCGCGTCGACGTCTTCGCCGCCTAGGAAGGTGTCGCCCGCCGTGGCGATCACTTTGAACACGCCGCTCGAGCCGATTTCGAGGATGGAAATGTCGAAGGTGCCGCCGCCGAAGTCATAGACCGCGATGGTCTTTTCGACGTTCTTCCCGAATCCGTACGAGAGCGCGGCGGCGGTCGGCTCGTTGATGATTCGGATGACGTCTAGGCCGGCAATTTCTCCGGCGTCCTTGGTCGCTTGCCGCTGATTGTCGTTGAAATAGGCGGGCACGGTGATGACCGCTTTGCCGACCTCGTCACCGAGATAGTCCTCGGCGATGAGCTTCATCTCTTGGAGCACCATCGCGCTGATCTCGGAGACGCTGTACTCCTTGTCGCGAAGCACGATGCGAACGTCGTTGTGCGGCCCCTGGACGATGCGGTAGCTCGACGTCGCCACGGAGTTCTTCACTTGCGGCGAGTTCCACTTTCGGCCGATGAGGCGCTTCGCGGCGTAGACCGTGTTCTCCGCATTCGTGATGGCTTGACGTTTCGCAATGTGGCCGACGAGGCGTTTGCCTGCCTCGGTGACCGCGACCATCGAAGGAGTGGTCTTGTATCCGCCGCGGTTGGGAATGACCGTCGGAATTCCGTTCTCGACGATCGCCACGCACGAATTCGTCGTTCCTAGATCGATGCCGATCACCTTCTCCATCCGCCCTCATCTCCCGCTACCATTGTCTTGGGCTCGCGGCGAAACTCGCTAGGGTGGCGAGCGCCCACCTACTGCCGCTTACACGCGGGGTTGCCGCTCAGCCCTTCGAGCCAATTCTCTTCATCATCGATTCAATCGTATCATCATGCGGTGAGAGTTGCGCGGCTGTCTCGAGCTCACGCCGCGCGTTGAGGGTTAGACCTGCGGCGAGGTAGACGTTGGCCAGGGCGACACGGTACCGTGCGGCCTTCGGCTCGAGGACGCACGCGCGCTCGGCGAGTCTTCCGGCTTCGTGGAGATCGCCGCCCGCTTTGACGATGGCATTCGCCGCGTGCTCGTGCGCTTGCGCATCGCCCGAGCGCGCTCTGCACACGCGAGTCCAGGAGCGGGCCGCTCCTGCCCACTGGCCCGTTTTCTCCTCGTACGCGGCCTGCTTCGCATAGGTCTCGCTGAGCACTGCGTCGGCCTTCGCCTGCGCTTGTCCCGCCATCTGTTCGAGCGCCGCGTCTCCGGGAGAAAGAGTGACGGCGACGCGGAACGCGTTGGCGGCGGAGATCGCATCTCCGCTCGCGAGCGCCACCTGCCCGTTCGCGATGTAGCGGCGCGCCTGCACCGCCTTGGCGCGCAGCACCCGCTCTTCGTATCGCCGGCGCAGCGCCTCCATGGCCTCGGCAACCGTCGGAGACGCTGGCGGAGTCACGGATATGCGCGGCGGTGGAGAGCTCGACGATGTCGCGCCACGGGCACCGAGCAGTCGCCGCGCCAGCGCGTCCCGGCGCGCAGAAATGTCCACACTCGGCAGCGGCGAAGCAGGCGGCGCGGGAGGGGAAGGAATACGAGGCGAGGCGGATTCGGGCGGCGGAACCGAGCGCGGGGGCGGAACGGACGAAGACGAGGGCGCGGCCATCGGCGTTTGGGCGCGCACTTCGCGCTCGACCGATTCTTCCGCGCGCTTGACCTCGACGAGCGCCTCGGCCAAAAGCTCCTCGATCCCCCGTGCCCGACGCTGCTCCTGGAGATACGCGTCGTACTCTGCGCGACCCTCCTTGTTCGAAAGCGTGTCGTGCGCGAGCGTCAGGCGCCCGAAGATCGTCTCCATCCGAGGCTTGAACGACCCGAGCTTCTTGCGGAAGTAGCGATCTGGATGGAATGTCGCCGCGAGCTCGAAGTACGCGCGGCGGAGCGCCTTCTTGTCGGCCGTGCCGCCAACGCCGAGCAAGGCGTAGTGATCGAGCCGGTCGAGCGCGTCGTGCATTTCGAGGACCCGACGGCGCATTTCGAGGTCGAGATCGACGTCCTCGCTCAGCGCCCCCTGATCCTCGGGCGCGAGTGAGCGCTTGGGAAACGCGGGAGTTGTACCGGATGGGCCGGACGACGGGGCGATCGCAGACGCCGCTGCACCGAGGGTGATGACGCCGAGCGCCTCGAGCTTGGCGAGCGACGCTTGCACTTGGTCTGGGGACAGCCCCGTCGTGGCGACGATCTCGTGTTCGTCGGAGGCCCCGTCGATGCGCGACAGCACGAACCCGTCGACGGGCGAGAGCGGAACGCCGCGCACGTCGGGGCTCTCAGTCGACAGCTTGGGCGTACGAATACGTGCGTCGGACACGAGCCCTCCTTGGTGGGAAGGATCATACTCCCGTTCGCGATCCCCATCGCTCGTGCATCCATACCCAGGCGTGCGGCAGGGCGAGGATACGGTGCGACAGCTCACGGTTGATGCGGTTCGTGAGCTCGCCGACCCCTTGCGGTCCCGGCTGTAGGTCGCCCGTCGGGATCCGGGTCGCCGTGACAACCATCTGGAGCGCTGCGTGTCCGGCCGGCGCCCGGGAAGGCGCATCGCGCTCTGCGCTCTCCCGAGCTGGCGCCGCCGTCCCGACGATGACGACGGCTCCCGTCCGCAGCGCAATGCGCGCCGGGCCCACCGGGGTCGGTGCGTCGTGACCGAGAAAGGGCGCGTCGATGCTGGGTACGCGCGCACGCAGGTCCATCGGGACGCCGAGGACGCCCCCCGCCCGAAGCGTTCGCACGATGCGCGCGGCGGCACCCGGGCTCGCGCGCCATACGACCCGTACGCCGTGCGCCGATCGCAGACGCTCGTAAAGACTCGTGAAGCGCGGATCGTAGCTCTCGCGCGCGAGCGTAACGAGGGGCACGCCGGCGGCGGCGAGGGAGGCGGCGACACCCTCCCAAGGGCCCAGGTGTGCCGACGCGAAGAGGACTCCGCGCTGCTCGCTCCGGGCCTCTTCGAAGAGCGCTCGCGCTTGGTCTGCGAGGCGGAGCAAAGGCGGCGGGCGGCTAGGATCGAGGAGCGCGACGGTCTCTCCGAGGAGCTCGCCGAGCGTCGCGAAGGTTCGCTTGACGAAGGTGCGGCGCTCGCCGGCGTCGAGCTCGGGGAAGACTCGAGCCACGTTCGAGAGGGCCGTGCGCCGCGCCCCTGGGGCAAGCGCGTGGGCCGTCGTGCCGATGGTTCGGCCGAAGAAGCGAAGAGTGGGTAGGGAAAGGCGGCGGGCGGCCGCAAGCGTCACGGACGCGAACGCCCACAGAGCGTCGTTCTTGGCGCGTTGCAGGAACGTCCACGCGCCGCCTTCGCGGAGGTCCGGGGATCGGGGGGTCGGACGCGAGTAAGAGCTCATGAGTGGCACGGGCACGCCGACGTATGTAAATGCCTTGCGAGCCGGCATGCAGCCGATTCGTATCCTCAGCTATAACGTTCGATACTTCGGTCACGCCACCCGCGGGCTCGCGAGCACGCGCCAGGCGATGCGCCGAATCGCCGAGGCGATCGCTGCGCTCGAGCCGTCGCCGGCGATTGTGTGCTTGCAAGAGGTCGAGACGCGGTCGCTCCGCTCGACGCTCGCACATCGAGGCGAAGAGCCGCAGCTCGAGCGCTTCGCCGAAATGCTCTCTCTTTCCCTCGCCGAAGTGGGGAAGCCCGATGCGTATGAGGCCTACTATTTCCCCGCACACGCCTACCGCCTGTCTGCACGAACGCACGTGTACACAACGGGTCTTGCCATCCTCGCCCACCGCGACTTCGAGGTCGACCACCACAACGCCGAGACGCCGCACGACATCACCCATCGGCACACGCACGCGGTGCGTCGCTTCAAGCAGACGCGGATCTGCGCCCACGTCCGTTTTCGCCACCGAACGGTGCACGCGCACGGGCCGATCGACGTATTCAACACGCATTTGAGCTTGCCAAGTGCGCTGGCGCGCGCTTTTTGGACCCAACCGCGCAGACTCGGCTGGGGTGCCAATCAGCTCAAGGAAGCAGAGAACCTCGTGCGCTTCGTCGAGCAAGAGCGAAAGAGCGATCGATTTCTGGTCGTAGGCGACTTCAACGCATTGCCCGGCTCCCCCGTGTACTGCCGCCTGGTCGAGCGGCAGGGATGGATCGACGCGTTTGCCCAGCGATACCGCCTGACGCACGAGGAGCTGGCGACCTGGCCGACGGCGGGCTTCATGCACATGCGCATGCACCTCGATCACGTCTTCGCGGGGCCGGGTCTGCGCTGGCTCGACTTCGAGGAGACCCACCCCTTCGGCGACCGATCGGCTCCGTTTCATGGGCTCTCCGACCACATGCCGATGGTCGCGCGCTGCCGTGTAGCCCGGGGCGATACGATCCCGCCCAGGTAGCGTCAGAAGGTGCCGACGAGGCCGAAGCCGCAGCCGCTCGATCCGACGATCATCGGGTGGAGCACCAGAACGTGGCGGGCCCGGTCGTCGCGCGATAAGAGATCGTCGTGCCGCGGTCCATCGCGGTCTCTCCCGCAATCAAAGTGGTGGCTCTTATGCTAGGGGATGACGAGGCGTCCATGACCGAACAGCCTACCTCGACCGCCGTCACCGAGGGCGTCCGCGTCGCCGTGCGGAGCGCGTACGTCGCCCATCAATCGCTGCCGATGGCCAAGCGTTACGTGTTTGCCTACACCGTACGCATCGTCAATGAAGGGACGGAGCCGGCGCAGCTTCGAACCAGGCACTGGATCATCACCGACGGAGACGGCAGCGTCGAAGAAGTGCGTGGTCCGGGGGTGGTCGGGCAGGAACCGTACCTCAAGCCGGGCGAGCACTTCGAGTACACGAGCGGATGCGTTCTCCAGACCCCGCGCGGCGAGATGCGCGGAACGTATCAAATGCACCGCCCCAACGGCCGCGTCTTCGACGCGGTGATTGCCCCCTTCCTGCTCGCCCTGCCGCACTCGCTGAATTGAGCGACAACGATGGACGAGAGCACGTACCAGAAGCTGGCCGACCGAGCGTTCCGCGCGATCGGCGATGCATTCGACGACATCGATTCCGAAGTGGTCGATTGCGAGGCCGCTGGGGACGTCGTGACGCTGACCATGCGCGGAGGGGGCAAGTGCATCGTAAACACGCAGCGCCCGACGCGACAGATCTGGCTCGCGGCAGACGCGCGAGCTTGGCACTTCTCGTGGGATGAAGAGGGCAAGCGCTGGGTCGACGACAAGGGGCGTGGCGACGAGCTCTACGCGACAATCGCCCGTGTCGTGAAGCAAGCGACCGGCGCGGACGTCACGATTGTATGACGACGCCGTACGAAGCGATGGGCGGTGAAGCCAACGTGCGCGCCGTCCTGCAGTCGCTTTACGATAGGCTGTTCGACGACCCGATGGTGGGCTTCTTGTTCGAAGGGCGAGACAAGTCGCATATCGTCGAACAGCAAACCGCATTCACGTGCGGCTTCCTCGGCGGACCGCAAAAGTACATCGGAAGGCCGCTTCCCGAGGCCCACGCGGCTTTGCCGATCTTGCCGGGGCATTTCGATCGGAGGCACCGACTGCTCGAGCAAGTGCTGTCCGAGAAGGGCGTACCCGACGAGAGTCGGCGCGTCTGGCTCAGCATCGACGAGAGCCTGCGTCCGAGCGTCCTCGCGGCCGGTGCGCCTGCCCGGCGAATGGCGAGAGAACCGTGACGGGTCCAGGAACGCGAGGTATCCTCATGGATGTGATGGACCCGCAGTCCGGTTCAAGCGCCCCAGAAAGTGTCGGCGCGGCAAGTCCTCCAGAAGAGCACCTCCCGACGACACGCCTTCCGCCCGTCTCGTCGCCGCCGGTCAGCCGCAGCCCTCGGCCTGGAACGACGTCGTCCGCGTCCGCGCCGCTCGCACCCGCCCTGGGCAAAGAGGCGCCTCCCTCGGAACCGCGCCCGAGCTTCCTACCTGCGCGTACGCTGACCGGCGCCGAGAAGGCCGCAAACCAGGTGCAGCGGATGCGCCAGGCGATCGGTGTCGCCTGCGCGGGCCTGGGGCTCGGGCTCGCGCTCTCGGGGCTGGTGGTGGGCCTCCTGGTCGGACTTCGCGGTATTTCGACGGATGCGTCCACCGCGGCTGCAGTAGACGTCGCGCTCATCGTGACGCGCGGGGCTATCGTGTGGGGGATGCTCGCCTTCGGATGCGGCCTGATATTCTTCGCGGCCCGCCTCCTCCTGGGGCGGGACCTCCTGGACGATGGCGCACAAGGCCGCTCCTCGAGCTAGCTGACAAGCTCTTGTGCCGTCCGGCTGCGCTGCCCGCCCCGGGCGCGTTGCTTCACGGCCCGCCATGAACGATTCACGGGCGCGGTCGGTGGCCGGGCTGCAGGCCCCGCGCGGTGGGACGGATGGCCTTGCGAAGACTCTCACCCTAACGTAAGACTGCAAGGTAAGAGTCTGAGGCGCCATGTCCGACCATCACCGCCTGCCGCTGCTTCGCCCGCCCGAGGGCGCCGTGCTGCGCTCCCTGGACGAGGCGCGCGAACGGCGCGATCTCATGCAGATCGGTGATCTCGCACGGGAAACCGGCAAGACCGTCCGTGCGATCCATCTCTACGAGGAGCTCGGTTTGCTCACGCCGGCGGCGCGTTCCAAGGGGCGCTTTCGGCTGTACGGGCGAGAGGCGCTCGTGCGCATCCGCTGGATCGGTAAGTTGCAGGAGATGGGGTTCAGTCTCGGCGACATTCAGACCATCGTGCGCGAGTGGGAGCAGGTCGAGGGGGCTCCCAGCGCCATGAAGCGAATGCGCGACGTGTACGCGCGCAAGCTAGACGAGACTCGAGAGCAAAAGCGGCGGGTCGAGGCCCTGGAGCGAGAGCTTCAAGCGAGCTTGCGATATCTCGACACGTGCGACGTGTGCGATCCCCAGCGGTTGCTTTCCGAGTGCGACTGCTGCGACTTGCACGACAAGGAAGCCGACGTACCCGAGCTCGTTTTGGGGTTCAGGGCGCGGTAGGGCTCGAAGGAAAGGGCAAGCGATGGCCATCAAGGTCCCCATTTTCATGGACAACAACTCGACGACGCCGGTTGACCCACGCGTGCTGGACGAGATGCTGCCGTACTTCACGACCAAGTTCGGCAACGCCGCGAGCCGCAGCCACCGGTTCGGCTGGGAGGCCGAAGAAGCTGTCGACTATGCCCGCGAGCGCATCGCACGCCTCATCGGCGCCAAAGACAGCAAAGAAGTCGTCTTCACGAGCGGCGCGACCGAGAGTGACAACCTCGCGATCAAAGGGGTCGCGGAGTTCTACAAGGACAAGGGCAACCACATCGTGACGGTCGTCACCGAGCACAAGGCCGTGCTCGACACGTGCAAACGACTCGAGAAGCAGGGATACGAAGTGACGTATCTCGGCGTCGGCAAGGACGGGCGAGTCGACCCCGACGACGTGAAGAACGCGATCCGCGACAAGACCATCCTCGTCAGCGTCATGCTCGCGAACAACGAGATTGGCACCGTGCAGCCGCTGGCAGAGATCGGCAAGATCACGCGCGAACGCGGAGTGCTTCTGCATTCGGACGCGGTGCAAGGAATCGGCAAGGTCGACTTCGACGTGCAAAAGATGAACGTCGATCTCGCGTCCCTGACCGCACACAAGATCTATGGCCCCAAAGGTATCGGAGCGCTGTACGTGCGCCGGAGCAAGCCGCGCGTGCGGCTCGTCGCCCAGATGGACGGCGGCGGTCACGAGCGTGGAATGCGATCGGGAACGCTTCCCGTGCCGCTGATCGCGGGATTCGGAAAGGCGTGCGACATCCTGGTCCACGAGGGGAAGGCCGAGTGCGCACGCTTGCTCGTCCTTCGAGAGCGCCTCAAAGACCGGATGATGGCGCAGCTCGACGAGGTCTACATCAACGGATCGGTCGAGCACCGCCTCCCGGGGAACCTCAACGTCAGCTTCAATTTCGTCGAAGGAGAAGGGCTGATGATGGCTATCAAAGACGTGGCCGTAAGCTCCGGCTCGGCGTGCACTTCCTCGAGCCTCGAGCCGAGCTACGTGTTACGGGCGCTCGGCGTCGGCGACGAGCTCGCACACTCGAGCATCCGATTCGGCCTCGGACGGTTCAACACTCCCGAAGAGGTGGATTTCGTGGCGGACCTCTTGGTCGACAAGGTCAAGAGGCTGCGCGAAATGTCACCGCTCTGGGAGATGCACAAGGAAGGCATCGACCTCAAGAGCATCGAATGGGCGGCGCACTAGTGCCGTCCGCCACAAGTTCTGTCGCCCGCTTCCGGGTGGCGCGCTGATCCGCGGACGGGAGCCACCATGTTCGGCGCTCCAGGTGTTTTTCAACTCTCAACCAAGCGAATGAGCCATGGCATACAGCACCAAAGTGATCGAGCACTACGACAACCCGCGCAACGTCGGTACGCTCGACAAGGCTGACCCCGACGTCGGCACCGGCCTGGTCGGCGCACCGGCGTGCGGCGACGTGATGCGCCTGCAGATTCGCGTCAACGAGCAAGGGGTCATCGAAGACGCCAAGTTCAAGACGTTCGGCTGCGGCTCGGCCATCGCGAGCTCGTCGCTCGCGACCGAGTGGATCAAGGGCAAGACGATCGACGAAGCCGAGACCATCAAGAACTCGCAAATCGTGGAAGAGTTGAACCTTCCGCCCGTCAAGATCCACTGCTCGGTGTTGGCGGAGGACGCGATCAAGAGCGCCATCGCTGACTACCGCAAGAAGCAGACGGAGAGGCGCGCGATCGCGAGCGGTGACGGCAGGAAGTGATGACGAACATGCAGACGGTCGAGGACAAGGCGCCGGCGAAGACGCCGAGCATCTCGGTGTCGCCCCAGGCGGTGGACGCCATCGCGCGCCAGTTAAAGAAGCGTGAAACACCGACAGCCGGTCTTCGCGTGGGGCTTCGCGGCGGCGGTTGCTCGGGCTTCACGTACGTGATCGAGTTCCACGATGGCCCTCCCCATGCTCGCGACCGGGTCTTCGACTACGTCGCCGGCGATGGGGCGGCGGTGCGCGTGGTCGTGGATCCGAAGAGCCTTCTTTACCTCGACGGCACAGTCCTCGACTGGGAGCAAACGCTCATGCGCCAGGGCTTCAAGTTCACCAACCCCAACGAAAAGAGTGGCTGCGGTTGCGGAAGTAGCTTCAGCGTGTGAGATGGACCCGTTCGCTACACTCGGAATCGCCCGCGCGTTCGACGTCGACCTCGGCGCCGTCGAGCGCGCCCACCGCGAGCTTTCGCGTGCCCTGCATCCCGACAGGTTCGTCGGATGCGGCTCGAGCGAGCGAAGATCGGCGCTCGCAAAGGCGGTCGAAGTGAACGAGGCGTGGCGGGTCGTGCGCGATCCGATCCGACGCGCAGAGGCGCTCTTGAAGTTGGCCGGCGTGCGGGTCGGCGAAGGCGACGCGCCCAAGCCGGGGCCGGAGTTTCTGATGGAGATGCTCGAGCAACGGGAGGCGCTTAGCGACGCGAAGGAGGCGCGCGATCTCGCTGCGGTCCGCGCGTTGGGGGCGGCCGTCGAGGCGCGAGCGGGCGACGCCGCGCGCTCGCTGTCCGCAGGCTTTGCGCAAGGCGCGGGGGCAGCGCTGGTCGCCAAGCTGGGTGAGCTCAGATTTTATCGGCGCTTCCTCGACGAGGTGAGCGCTATCGAGGACGAACTGGCCGCCGCCTGACAGCGGCGCATCGCTTGCGAAAGCGACAAGGCTCGGCCTCCTTGCCCGCGAGGGTAACCGGAAGTACTCAAGCATGGCTCTCTTCGAGATCTTCGACCCCAAGTCACCGCCACGCCCGATCGGCATCGATCTCGGCACGACCAACTCATTGGTCGCCTACGTCAAGAACGAGCGTCCGATCGCCATCGCAGACTGCGACTTGCAAGTGCTCGTCCCGAGCGTGGTCGCCTACCTGCCGGACCGAGAGGTCATCGTGGGGCGCCGCGCGGTGGAGCTGGCGAGCGAGTATCCGCGCGACACAATCGTCAGCGCGAAGCGCTTCATGGGACGGGGCGCCGACGACCCCGAGACGCGCCGGCTCGGCCCCTATACGTTCGTCGAGCCCAAACGGGGCGAGGCGAACACGGTTCGCTTCCGTGTCGCCGGCGAACGCGAAGTGACGCCGGTCGAAGTCAGCGCCGAGATCCTGCGCGCGCTCAAGGTCCAGGCGGAGTCGCAGCTGCGTAGTGTCGGCGGCGCCGTGATCACCGTCCCGGCCTATTTCGACGATGCGCAGCGGCAGGCGACCAAAGACGCGGCGCGGCTTGCGGGCCTCGAAGTGCTGCGCCTGATCAACGAGCCCACCGCCGCGGCGCTGGCATACGGGCTCGAGAAGAAGAAAAAGGGAACGTTCGCGGTGTACGATCTCGGCGGAGGCACCTTCGACGTCACGGTCCTCGTGCTGGACGACGGCGTCTTTCAGGTGCGCTCGACGGGCGGCGACAGCCAGCTCGGGGGCGATGACATGGACCGCGCGCTCGCGCACG
Source organism: uncultured Polyangiaceae bacterium (assembly GCA_964531095.1). Taxonomy (GTDB): domain Bacteria; phylum Myxococcota_A; class Polyangia; order Polyangiales; family Polyangiaceae; genus Palsa-1150. The sequence continues at coordinate 154,210 of CAZHED010000004.1, forward strand.
AGCTCCTGGCAAAGCTGGGGTTCGACGGCGGGCGCCAGACTCCGCAGCTCGTTCGTCTCGTGCTCGACGAAGCGCGAAAGGCCAAGCACGCGCTGACCGAACGCACGTCGGTCGATGCGGAGGTTCCCGGACAGCGTCGGGTGAGCTTGACCCGCGCCCGATTCGAAGAGCTGCTCGGGCCGCTGCTCGAGCGTACTGGCGTCGCGTGCCGGCGCGCGCTCAAAGACGCCGGCCTTCAGCCCCGGGAGATCGACGGGGTCATCCTCGTCGGCGGGGCGACGCGCGTGCCGGCCGTGCGCAAGTACGTCGCGGAGCTGTTCGGGCAACAGCCGCTCGCGGACATCGATCCGGACCAGGTGGTCGCCCTGGGCGCCGCCGTGCAGGCGGACGTGCTGGCCGGGGAGGGGAGAAGCGAAGACATTTTGCTGCTCGACGTCACCCCGCTGTCGCTGGGCATCGAAGTCGGCGGCGGCGTGGTGGACAAGATCTTGCCACGAAACTCGACGATCCCGTGCGCGGTCCGCGCGACGTACACGACGCAGCAAGACAACCAGACGGGCTTCGCGATCCACGTCGTGCAGGGGGAGCGCGAGATGGTCGGCGACAACCGGAGCCTGGCGCGCTTCATCCTAAAGGGGATTCCGCCCATGCCTGCGGGAATGGCGCGCCTGGAGGTGAGCTTTCACGTCGACGCGGACGGCCTCCTCGGCGTTCATGCGAAAGAGGCCACGACCGGCATCGAGCAGACCGTGACCGTGAGGCCGAGCTACGGCCTGGACGATGCGACGGTCGAGCAGATGCTCCTCGATGCGCTCGATCACGGCGAGGACGACTTGCAGACGCGCCGGCTGGCCGAAAACCGAGTCGAGGCGCGCCGCATCCTCGTGGCCACGAGGAAGGGGCTGGCGGCCGATGCTGACCTGCTCGAGCCCGGCGAGCGCGACGGCATCGAGCGAGCGTGTGCCGCGCTCGAGGCCGCTGCCCAGGGTGAAGATGCGTCGTGCATCCGTTCGCGAATCGAGGCTCTCGATAAAGCGACCATCGCGTTCGCCGGGCGGCGGATGAACCGGGCCATCGCTCGGGCGATCGAAGGCAAACGGGTGGAGCTAGTGGAGGAGCGGGTAAAACACGCAAAGGGGGTGGACGAAGCGCACGCCCTGGCGCAGCTTCCGGGCGACGCCCCGAGTGGCGGGGCGGGAGGGGTGCGTTGATGGCGGTGGTCCGCTTCAAAGGCTACGGCGACGTCGATGTGCCGGTCGGGACGTCGATCCTCGAGGCGGCTGCGATCGCGCACGTGCCGGAGGGAAGCGCGTGCGGGGGCGTATGCGCGTGCTCTACGTGTCACGTGTACGTGCTTCGCGGAGGGGAGCTGTTGAGCGACCAGGACGACGACGAGGCCGACATTCTCGACAAAGCGTTCGACGTGCGCGAAGCGTCTCGCCTCGGCTGTCAGTCGAAGATCGTCGGCGACGGGCTCATCGAGGTGGAGCTCACGCGCGAGAGCATCGAGGCCTACGAGAACGAGCACCCGGCCGAACGCGGCAAGTACACGAGGAGGGCGTCCTAGCCCGAGGTAAGGCGCGCCCTCCGCGCGACACAACGCCTCAGCTAGGGAGCCGTGGGATCCACAAGCGACACCGTTCCGGCGCTCGCGTTGGCGACGAGGTGTTGCCCCGCACCCACTTTGAGCCAAGAATCCGCCCTAGGACCTTCCACGACCACGGATCCATGCTGAGGCCGCAGATCGAGCGTCTGCACGTCCGCGTTCCACGCGATGTCGATCTCGCCCCCCGTGACGTGGAGGACGTATGGCCCCGCGTCGAGGGTCCAGTTGCCGGGGGGCTGGGCGTGAATGTTCAGGTGGATCGCCCCCACTTCGAGCGTCACGCGCCCCCCGCGCACCTGCAGATCCGCAATCCGCAATCGCGTTCCCGGTTCCATGGTCAGGCCCGAGCGATCCGAGAAGCGCACGGCGGCATCGCCGGCCCCGGAGGACAGGAAGCCGCCATCGCTCACCCTTCCGCTCAGGACCTCGAACGTGACCGGGCGCTCACGAACCGCGTAGGCGCCCGCGCCCGCGCCCAGGGCGGCGGGTACGAGCAGCCACGCCAGCCGGAATGTGCTCCGCGGGGGTGCGGGGGCGCGAAGGAGGCTCCGCTCGGGGAAGATGAGGACGCGACCCCCGACATCCGAGGGTGCCTCGCCGGGGAGCCGGCGCTCGCGGGACGCGTCGTTCACATAGAAGAGTGACTCGAGAGCCTTCCGTCAGCTCAAAATGTGGTTCTTACAGTGCCACTGAACGAATCAGACTCGGATCCCCGGGGCCGGGTACTTCGCGCAGACCTCCCTGACCTCGCTGGCCGTCTTGGCGAGGATCGCCTCGTCCGCCGGGCTTCGTGCGACGCGGTCGATCCACTCGGCGATCCGGAGCATGACGTCAACACCCATGCCGCGGGATGTGGCCGCCGGTGTTCCGATTCGGACGCCCGACGGGTCGAACGGCTTGCGGGGATCGAATGGGATGGCGTTCGAGTTGACGACGAGACCCGCGCGATCCAGCGCCTGCGCGAGCTGCTTTCCCGTGGTCCCGCGGCTGGTGACATCGACGAGCATTAAGTGATTGTCCGTACCGCCCGTGACGACGCCGAAGCCGCGTTCGGCCAAGGCCCCAGCGAGGGCTCTGGCGTTTTCGACGATCTGGCGCGCGTAGACTCCGAACTCCGGCCGCGATGCCTCGAGGGCCGCCACCGCGATGGCAGCCGTCACATGGTTGTGCGGCCCACCTTGCAGGCCCGGGAACACGGCTCGGTCGATCGCCGTCGCATACTCCTTCTTGCAGAAGATCATCCCGCCCCGAGGCCCGCGGAACGTCTTGTGCGTCGTCGACGTCACGATGTCGGCGATCCCCACGGGAGACGGGTGCTGACGCCCGCACACCAGCCCGGCGATATGCGCCATATCGGCGACGAGCAGCGCACCCACTTCGTCGGCAATCGCGCGGAACGCCGGGAAATCGATCGTTCGAGGGTACGCCGAAGTTCCGCACCAGATGAGCTTCGGGCGGTTCTGTCGCGCCAGATCGCGCACTTCGTCCAGGTCGAGCCGGTGATCCGCCTTGCGGACGCCGTATTGAACGCCCCGAAAGTATTTCCCGCTGATGGAAACGCCGTGGCCGTGCGTCAGGTGACCGCCGGCCGGCAGGGACATGCCCATCACGACGTCACCCGGCTGGCAGAACGCGAAGTACACGGCGAGATTCGCGGGGCTGCCCGAGTACGGTTGGACGTTGACGTGATCGCCGCCGAAGAGGGCCTTCAGGCGCGCGATTGCAATCTCCTCGACCTGGTCGACGACCTGTTGGCCCTCGTAGTACCGCTTGTGCGCATATCCCTCGGAGTACTTGTTGGTCAGCACCGAGCCGGTCGCCTCCATGACCGCGCGCGAAGCGTAGTTCTCGCTAGCGATCAGGCGGATCTTGTCGTGCTCGAGTCGGTTCTCCTCGGCAATGAGGCGTGCGATCTCGGGATCGGATTCGGCAATCGGGGGGTCGAAGGCGGGCATCGCGGGCCTTTCTTACCAGACGCCGGGTCGCCGCGCGACGTCGCGGCTGTGCTACCGTTCCGCGCCCGATGATCTGGCTGGTGCTCGCCGCGTCGACTTCCGCCGCCGCAGCCGCTGTTCCGACGGGGCCGATCGTGTCGTCCACCGACCTCGATGCGCCCCATCGGCTTCGCGGCGGCGCGGTGGTCGGTCTCACGATCGGCGCGGGCCTGGTGGGGGCGAGCGGATACCCCAACGACCTCAATAAGATCGGCGTGCGGAGTGAGTACTCGGCGAGCGCGTGGATGGCGGGCACGGGCGAGACGCTTTTTCTGATGGGTGCGCTCACCGACTACCTGAGCTTCGGGTTCTGGTACGCGCACGCTTCCGCATCGAGCGCCCACTGGCGCTCCGAAGGCGACGGCGGTGGGATCCGAGTCGAGGCTTTCCCGCTGGTCGGCCTGTTTCCGAGTCTTCAAGGACTGGGCGTGATCGGTCAGTTCGGGCTTGGGAGCGGGAATCTGAGGTCGACGCTGCCCGGGTTGCCCGAGTCCAGCGGAACGCAGTCGTTCATCGGCGCGGGGGCACTTTACGAGTGGTCCTTCGGTCACTTTCTCGGGGGACATTTCGGGGCGGGGCCAAACTTAGAATTCGACGCCATCTGGTCATTGCCGTTCGAGCGCCACGGGCTCACCGCAAGCGCGCGTTTCGTGTTCTACGGCGGAGGCGCCTGATCCGCGCTTCCATTTCGACCACTGCGTGTCCGCTCGCCGGCTGATTCTCGCCGTAGAGTCACCGACAGCGCGGCCACCTCAGGAGACAAGCCCCCATGCTGCCACGAGCCGCCTCTCGCACATTGTTCACGGCCATCGGCTGGCTGTTTCTCGTCGTCGTGGCCGTAGCGGGGTGCGGTGGCGCGGCGGCCCCCGGGTTGCCCCCGTCGTCCGACGACGGCGGTGCGGCGACGACGCCCGATGCGAGCGGTGACGCAGGCCTCAACCGCGGCGACGCGAACATCCGGACGAACGGCGATGCCACGGCGCCTCCGGGCGACGCGGCGGTGCCCACCTCCGATGCGACGGTGCCCGCCGCCGACGCGATGAGTTGCGGGGCAAGCACCTGCCCGACGGGCTGCTGCGACAAGAACGGCCGGTGCCAGGCGGGCGACAGCCTCAGTGGGTGCGGCAAGTCGGGAGCGGCCTGCCAAGACTGCACCGCCGGAGGGTTCAAGGCGTGCGACGCGACCAGCCGCGCTTGCTACAGCGACATGGGCCAGTGCAACACGACCAATTGCAAAGGGTGCTGTGTCCAGAACGTTTGCTTCGCGGGAACCGATTCGGCCGATTGCGGGTCCGGGGGACGGGCGTGTCAGTCGTGCGCGGCCGACGGTTTGGTGTGCACCGGCCAGCAATGCGCGAAGCCGTCGTGCGGGCCGGGCAACTGCACCGGGTGCTGCGTCGGCACGCAGTGCCTCGTGGGCACCGATCCTTCGGCCTGTGGCCAACAGGGACTTCTCTGCACCGACTGCAACGCCCTCGGCTCGACGTGCGCGGCATCCGTCAACGGAGTGGGGGGGGCTTGTTCGACCGCTTGCGGTCCCGCAACGTGCCCCACCGGCTGTTGCGACTCGAACAACGTCTGCCAACAGGGCTCTTCTCCGACGGCTTGCGGCCAGCAAGGGGGCGCCTGCCGCATTTGCTCGGCCGGCACCGCCTGCTCCAACAAGCGGTGCGCGTGCGACTCGACGACGTGCCCCACGGGATGCTGCACGTTTGCTCGCGGGGTGGGGGGTGGGATGCCGATTCAGACGTGTGAGCTCGGCACTTCGGACACGACGTGCGGATCCGGCTCCGTCATCTGTCAGAATTGCACGTTCACGTTCCCCTCTTCCCACTGCGTCAACCAGCAGTGCAACGTGCCACCGCCGTGCCTTTGCACAACCGGCTGCTGCGACAGTCTCGGGCGGTGCCAGCCGGGCGCTTCCAACACCATGTGCGGCCCGCCCGGAAACACCTGCCAAGACTGCACACAAACCGCGAGCACTCTGTGCGAAGCACAGCAGTGCACGTTCGTGACCGACGTCGACGCCGGCGCATGCAACGAGCAGAGCTGCCCCTCGGGCTGCTGCGACTCCGCCGGAGTGTGCCAGCAGGGCGTCACGAGCCTGAATTGCGGCGGCTTCGGGACCAATTGCCAGAATTGCCTCCAGACGAACACGGTCTGTTCCACCCAGCAGTGCACGACCCCGCCCGACGCCGGAACGGTGTGCAATCCAGCCAACTGCAATGGTTGCTGCGACCCGCAGGGGAATTGCCTCGGGGGCTACGACGAAGCGCAGTGCGGCTTTGGCGGCCGACGCTGCCTCGACTGCTCGACGCTGGGCGCTCAATGCGAGTTCGGCTCGTGCACCACGCCGGACGGCTCCACGCCGTGCTCGCAGAGCTGCGCCGGTTGCTGCGACGTGGGCGGCAACTGCCAGAACGGATACGCCAACACCCAATGCGGAGAGCTCGGTAACAGGTGCCAGGACTGCACGTCGCTCACGCCGGCGTCGACCTGTGACGTGGTCGTCTCGCCCCGGACCTGCGTCAGCCAGCAAACCCAGTGTCCGGCTCCTTACACGAGCTGCCCTGCGCCGTTGCAGCAGCAGGCGCCCGCGCGGCAGAAGGTCTGCTCGGCCCTCGACCTGCAAAACGCGGCCGGCGCGTGCGCAGGGGGCGCGTACAGCACGGCGTGCACGGCTTTTTTGCAGCAGAGCGCGCTCAACGCCGGGTGCGGCCTGTGTCTGGAGGCCTTCGATTGGGACTTCGTCGAGCAAGTGGGCACGCGCACCTGCGTGGCGCCTTTCCTCAGCGCGACGTGCAATCACAACAGCGCGTGCATCGCCGATTGCGTCCAGGAGAGTTGCTACAACTGCCCCGACCAGTCGTCGACGTCGCAGTGCGAGGCGCAGGCCCCGTCGGGAACCTGCTCCTCGTTTTCGCAGGCCGACCAGTGCGTGGCAACGGCGCTCGCCGGGCCGGGCGCGGTGTGCAACCCCGCCGCGTACCAGGGAAACTTCGGCGCGTGGCTGCAAGCGGTCGGCGCGCTGTACTGCGGCATGTGAGGACGGAAATAGGGGGGCATCTGCGAAGAAAGACCTTGAGGGAATCGAGCGGGTGCGGCATGGCAATGCGAGCGAGGGTGGGTGATGTCGACGCGAATCCGCTCGTGGGGCGTTGCGCTGTTGTTCCTGGTCTCGGCGTGCGCCGATATCTGGCAGTTCCAGGATTTCCAGGGGGCGCGCGACGCCGCGGTCGGTGAGGCAGGGGTCGACTCGACCGTGGCGGATGGCCCCGACCCCGTAGAAGACGCCGAGGCGAGCGTCGATCGCGGCGTATCGGCCGCCGTCGACGCCGACGCCGGAGCCGCCGACGTCGGGAGGGACTCCGCCGGTTTGGGCGACGAAGGAACGCCCGTTGACGCGGCGCAAGATCAAGCCGCTCCCGTTTGCCCTGCCACCTGTCTCACGGGCGCCGTCTGCGACAACGGTGTGTGCGTTTGCCAGGACGCGCCGAACATGTGTGCCACGGGGTGCGTGGACTTCCAGACCGATCCGAATCATTGCGGCAGCTGCACCGGTGTTTGCCCGAGCGGCGCCAGCTGCATCTCCAGCGTCTGCGGCTGTCCCGCCGCCCAGCCCAACATGTGCGCCGGGACGTGCGTGGACACCAAGAGCGACCACGCAAACTGCGGTGGGTGCGGGACGTCTTGCCCCACGATGTCGGCTTGCCACAACGGCGTCTGCACGAAGTGCGGGAGCTTTGCGACGGACAACCTGTGCGGCGGGGTCTGCGTCGACGAGTCGAGCGACTCGAAGAACTGCGGCGCTTGCGGCCACGCTTGCGCGAACGGCGCGAGCTGCGTCACCGGGGTGTGCACCTGCCCCCCGGGCGATCCGACGACCTGCGCTGCCGCGGCGGCGGATGCGGGCGCGTGCGTCGACACGGTGACCGACCACAACAACTGCGGCGGATGCGGCAACGTCTGCAAGCTTGCCCACGCCACGTCGGGTTGCACGAGCAAGAGCTGCGTCGTTCTGTCGTGCAACACCGGATACACCGACTGCAACAAGATCGCGTCCGACGGGTGCGAGATTCATACGACCAGCGATCCGAGCAATTGCAACGGCTGCGGGAGCGTGTGCACGGTCGCCCATGCCACCGCCGGTTGCACGAACTCGAGCTGCATCATCCAGGCGTGCGCGACGGGGTACGGGAACTGCGACGGCGTAGAATCGAACGGCTGCGAGGTCGACACTCGGACCAGCGCCGCCAACTGCGGTGCGTGCAGCACGGCGGCCGCGTCTCGCGCCTGCACGGGCGGGAAAGTGTGCGTGAGCTCGGCCTGCACGTGCTCGGCGGGCACGCACGACTGCTCCGGCACGTGCGTCAGCGACAAGTCCACTTCGATCACGTCGTGCGGGACCAGCTGCGCGCCGTGCGCCGCGCCGACGAACGGGACGGCTACGTGCACCGGAGCGGCGCCGGTCTGCGGCGAGCTATGCGACAAGGTCGCGTACCCGACGCTCTGCGGCAGCGCCTGCGTCAACACCACGACCGACAAGAACAACTGCGGCGGATGCGGTGCGGCGTTCGCGTGCCCGTCGGGGACCACCTGCGTGACCGGCGTCTGCACGAACGGAATGGACGCGGGCACCATCGACGCGAGCGGCGATGGCGGCGCCGCCGACGTTGCGAGCGCGAGCGATGCCACGGGACAGTGACGCTGCGCGGTTGGGGCATGGGCGGCGGAATCGACCCCTCGACATGACGCAAGCCCCGGCTCGGAGGTGGGCACTCCCGCACCGGCGCAACCCTGATATCCTCGAGACGTGCCCGCCTCCGACCCCTTCGGCCTCGCCGGCCAGGTGCTCGACGGACAGTTCCGCGTCGAGACCCACGTGGGAGAAGGAGGGTTCAGCGTCGTCTATCGCGGCACGCACGTTGGCTTGCGGGAGCCCATCGCCATCAAGTGTCTCAAGCTTCCTCCGGCGCTTGGCTCTGCGTTGGTCGAGTCGTTCATCAAGCGATTTCGCGACGAGAGCCGGATCCATTACCGGTTGTCGCAAGGGCACCTGCACATCGCCCGCTGCATCGCGAGCGGCACGACCGTGGCCCCCGCCACGAGCGCCCTCGTGCCGTACACGGTGCTCGAATGGCTCGACGGGCGATCGCTCGCCGAAGACCTCGACGATCGGCGCGCGAACGGGATGCGCGGTCGTCCCCTCGTGGAGGTCGTCAAGCTGCTCGACTCTGCGATCGACGCGCTCGCCTATGCGCACGCTCAGGGAGTCGTGCATCGCGACTTGAACCCGGGCAATTTCTTCTTGGCGAAGACCCCTTCGGGAGCCAAGCTGAAGGTGCTCGACTTCGGCGTGGCCAAGGTCATGGCCGACTCGGCCCTGGCGATGGGCGTTGCGGCGCGCACGATGGGCAACGTGCGGATTTTCGCGCCGGCGTACGGCGCGCCAGAGCAGTTCGACGAGGGCGTCGGGGCCATCGGTCCGTGGACGGACGTGTATGCGATCGCCCTCGTCGTGCTCGAAGCGATGACCGACCGCACCGTCATGGAAGGCGAGCACATCGGCGAGATCGCGGCGAAGGCTCTCGACCCCAACCGCCGTCCGACGCCACGCGCGCTGGGCATCCCCGTGGGCGACGAGGTGCAAGAAGTCCTGGCGCAAGCGGTCGCGCTCTTGCCGACCGATCGCCCGCGCGACGCCGGGGAGCTATGGGGTATGCTCAAGCATGCGCTTGGCGCAGACCACGCATCCGGGCGCGAGCCAATCGCGGCCCCGCCGATCGAAGTCCCCCGTTTAGATGCCGTGTCCATGAAGATGCAAGCCCTCGGCGGTACGCTGCGGATGCCGAACGCTCCCCGGGGCGATTCGCTGCCTCGGGTCGTTTCTCTCGACGCCGCCGTTGCCGGCGAGCCGCGGTCGGCCGACTTGACCCCGGTTTCGGTCGGACCCCAAGCTCCGGTCACCCCGGCGCGCGCGTCCGTCTTCATCGCGGTCGCGCTCGCGATCCTCGTCCTCGTCGCTCTGGCGGCGGCGTGGCTGTTTTCGCCGCGGGCGCATTCGGCGGCCCGTGCGCCCACCGCTGGGGAGGCGTGCTGAAGCCGTGGCCGATTTGATCTCTCGTTCTCTGTTCGAGCGCGCCTCCCGCGTCATTCCAGGCGGGGTGAACAGCCCCGTACGCGCATTCCGCGCCGTTGGCGGCGTGCCGGTCTTCGTGTCGCGCGCCGAAGGGGCGTTCCTCTACGGTGCCGACGGGCGCCGCTACATCGACTACGTCGGATCATGGGGGCCGATGATCCTCGGGCATGCCCACCCCGATGTGATCGCAGCGATCGTCGAAGCGGCCGGCCGCGGGACGAGTTACGGGGCGCCGACGGAGCTCGAGGTGCGGTTCGCCGAGGCGTTGTGCGCGCTCTATCCGTCGATCGAGATGGTCCGAGCCGTCTCGAGTGGCACCGAAGCGACCATGAGCGCGCTGCGTGTCGCGCGAGGCTTCACGGGGCGCGACGTCATCGTCAAGTTCGAGGGGTGTTATCACGGGCATGCAGACCTTCTCCTCGTGAAGGCAGGCAGCGGCGCGGCCACGTTGGGCGTTCCGGATTCCGCGGGCGTACCGGGGGCCACGGTCGCGGCCACGGCGACCTTGCCGTACAACGACGAGGCCGCACTGGATCGCCTCTTTGCTTCGCGGGGCAGCGAGATCGCCGCGGTCATCGTCGAGCCGGTCGTCGGCAACATGGGGGTCGTCCCGGCCGAACCGGGCTTTCTGGAGGCGATCGTCCGCGCCTGCTCGACTCACGGAGCCGTGTCGATCTTCGACGAAGTGATGACCGGATGCCGCGTGGCACGCGGCGGCATGCAGGAGCGGGCGGCCCTGCGCCCCGACATGACGTGCCTCGGCAAGATCGTGGGCGGCGGGATGCCGCTCGCGGCGTACGGCGGCAAGCGGGCGATCATGCAGCAAGTTGCGCCGCTGGGCCCCGTCTATCAGGCGGGCACGCTGAGCGGTAACCCGGTGGCCGTGAGCGCCGGGCTGGCGACGCTCGATCGACTCGACGTCGCCCTCTATGACAGGCTCGAACGGCTGACAGGGCGTCTCGAGCGCGGCCTTACGGCGGCCATCGCTGCGCGCGGCGTGAAGGCATGCGTTCAACGCGTCGGGTCGATGATCAGCCTGTTTTTTGCCGAGGGTCCGATCCGGTCGTGGGCCGACGCGAGGGACTGCGACACGCAGCGCTTCGCGCGATGGCACGGACAGATGCTCGAGCAAGGCATCTACTGGCCGCCGGCGCAATTCGAGGCGGCCTTCGTCAGCGCAGCCCACACCGAGGGCGAGATCGACGAGACGGTGCAGGCGGCGGGCAGGGCGTTCGCGGTCTAGGGCGCAGGGCGTGTCCCAATATCCGCTGCCCCGTCACATGCCGTGGACGTGGTCTTTGATGGCTTTTCTCGTCGCCCAGCCGCACGCTCGTGCGAAGTTACTTATTTGGCCTGAATGACCTCGGCGTCGATCTCGATCTCCACTTTCTCACCCACGAGGACACCACCGGTCTCGAGCGCCTGATTCCACTTCAGCCCAAAGTCCGCGCGGTTGATCGCACCCTTCGCGGAGAAGATGATGCGGTCGTTCCCCCACGGATCCTTTCCGCGTCCGAGCTCCTCGGCGTCGATGGTCGTCTCCCGCGTCACCCCGTGGATCGTCAGGTCACCGACAACCTTGTACCGTTTCTCCCCTGCCGTCTCGACGCGGCGGCTCTTGTAGGTGATCTTCGGGTACTTCTCGGCGTCGAGAAAGTCCGCCGACTTCAGGTGCCCGTCGCGCTGTGGCTCGCGCGTGTCAATGCTCCCGACGTCGATCGCCGCCTCGATGGACGATTTGCTCGGGTCCTTCGCGTCGAATGCCACCTGGGCAGTCCACTTCGTGAAGTGACCGCGAACCTTGGCGAAGACCATGTGGCGGACGCTGAATCCGACGTCCGAGTGCGCGTTGTCGACGGTGTAGCTGGCCATGGGGATCCCTCCGAGGCGCCCACCATAGGGACAAACCGGGCGCGACGCACTACTGATGCAGCGAGCGGGCGCTACGTTTCGTCGCGCGCGCTTTTTGCGCTCGCCTTACGCCGGGACGGCTCGATGCGTCTTCAGCTCAAAAGCGGCGTTCGCTCTTCGTCCGCGAGACGGACGATGCGATTGCTCGCGTCGACGTGCACGACGCGAGGACGGTGTTGGGTCGCCTCTTGGGCGGTCATCCACCCGTAGTTCGCGAGGATCACCAAATCGTCGCGTTTGACGAGGTGGGCGGCTGCTCCATTGATGCCGATTTCGCCCGAGCCGCGCTTGCCGGGAATGACGTACGTCGACAGTCGCGCGCCGTTCGTCACGTCATAGATGTCGATTTTCTCGTTCTCGACGAAACCTGCCGCTTCGATGAGGGCGGCGTCGATGGTGATCGATCCCACGTAGTCGAGATCGGCGCGCGTGACGGTCGCGCGGTGGATCTTGCCGAGCAAGAAGTGACGCATCATGTTGGCCTCCGGTCCGGGCCGCCGTGGTGTGGCGGTCCCGGCCTTGCCCATAAAAGATGGGGCCACGTGAGCCGGGGGTCAATAGCCATGCGGCCTCAGGCGCTTCGCCCTGCCGCGGCGGCCCTCGCAGGTCCGGTTATCCCGGCGCGGAGGTAGCAACGGACCGGATGCGCTGCGGGAGGCTGAGCGAACGCCGGCCGGGCGCTACACTATAGCCGTGCAAGTGGAGTGTCCTCGCTGTCGGAAGGCCATCGCGGGCGTCGATGTGGACCTCGCGTCGGGCTTGGCCGTGTGCCGTCCGTGCGGTGAAGTGGTCTCACTCGCGGCAGCGCTCGCCGTGGGTTCGCGCTCCGACGCGCTTGCCGTCGTGCCGGCCGCAGGCGCGCTCTATCGACCCACCGACCTATCGTGGTCGGAGCACGAGCCGACGGCGGGCATCCCGCGGGTGACGGTCACCCCGTCCCGCCTGGCGGCCACTCCGCTCGTCTTCTCTGCGCTCTTCTGGGACGCGCTCTTTCTGTGCTGGGTTCCGATGCTCGTCGAGCACCCACCTCCTCTCTTTCTGCTCCTTCCGCTCGTCCATCTTTTCCTTGCGCTGTCGGTGACCCATCGTGCGATCTGCGGGCTCGTGAACTGCACGACCGTGAGCTTCGAAGACGGCGCATTCACGTTCGAACGCGGGCCCATTCGTCAGGAGGGCGACGTTCACGAGCCAATCGTCAACATCGTCGGGTTCGAGGCCGTATCGGCGGTGGTGCGGGCGCATGGCAGCGCCTCGCGCGTCAGGTGGGGCCTGCACCTTTTGACCCGCGACGGTCGTGCCGTTCCTCTTCGCTTCGATTTTGCGGATGCGTTCCACGCGAAGTACGCCGCCGAGCGCCTCCGGCAAATGCTCGCCGACGCGCAGCGCGGGAGTGAGCCTTACAGGGGATAGCGCGGCAGGCGCAGCTCAACTCACCCAAGCTTCGAGAAGTCGGCAATCCGCAGCATCGACTGGGCGCCGTGCGCGAGCGTCTCCAGTCGCATTTTGGTAAGTGCGTCCGCGGGGTCGTTGACCAGCGTCTCGACGAACACCCGATCGAGCTCCAGCGCGAATCGACCCATGGCGACGAGGGCGGAACGCATCGACTGCTCGCTCGTGAGCCCCCCCGCGATTTGATCCAAGTCTCGGACGAGCCTCTGGATCACGACGTCGTCTGGCTTCTTGCTCGTCGCGAACGCCTCTGGATCGTGAAGCGTGGGCTGCGCTTCGCGGCTGATGCCCGCGAGGCGCTTGGCGACGATCTTCGCCTTGTCGAGCCACGGCTCGTTGGCGTCCACGACTGCCTGCAGGGCGCGCGCGCGCGCGAGGGCCGCGACGGCGTTCCGCAGCGCCACCGGCCCGTTGCCGGCGAGCACCGCGTCGGCCACAGAGCCGCTGGTCGCGCTCGCCAGCAGGCCTCGGAGACGCTCGGTCGCGAACTCTTCGAGCTTGGCGACGATCTCGATCTTCGTCAGGTCGAGCCTGCTCTGTGTGAAGCCGTCGTACGCGAGCGAGACGACGTCGCTGAACGCGAGCGACGCGTATCCCTGATCGAGCAGCGTACGCAGCACACCGATGCAGGCGCGACGTAAGGCAAACGGGTCGGCGGCTCCGGTCGGCGCGAGGCCGATGGCAAAGCAGCCGACGAGCGTGTCGAAGCGGTCGGCGAGGGCGATCGCCGCGGACACGTCGTCGCGAGCGACGTCGTCCTGCGCGCCAACCGGCTTGTAATGATCGCGAATCGCATCGGCCACCTCACGCGATTCCTTTTGCGCGATCGCATAGGCGCGGCCCATGTGCCCCTGAAGCTCCGGAAACTCGCCGACCATCAGCGTCAGGAGATCGCATTTGCAGAGGCGGGCGGCGCGGACGATCTCCGCTTTGCGTACGCCGTCGAGATCGAGGGCGTCTCCGATGCGCGCCGCGAGGCGCTCGATGCGCTCGACCTTCTCGCGCACCGTACCCAGGCGGTGGTGAAACACGATCCCAGCGAGCTTGTCGTAGCGCGCGTCGAGCGGCGTCTTGCGGTCTTCGTCCCAAAAGAAGCGCGCGTCGGCGAGGCGCGCGCGCATCACCCGGTCCGTGCCTTTGGCGATGAGGTCGGGTCGATTGCACGTGTTGACGACGGCGAGGTAGTTCGGCAAGAGCTGGTCGTCGCCGCTCTCGACGCAAAAGTACTTCTGATGGCCGCGCGCGACGGCGCGGATGACGGCCGATGGAAGAGCGAGGAGAGCGCGGTCGAACGTTCCGGACACGACATACGGCTCCTCGACGAGCGACGCGTTCTCGCTCACGAGCATGGGCTCCTTGTCGTACGTCCCTCCCAGTGCCCGCGCCGCCGCGTCGACGCGGGACACCATCGCGCGCGTGCGCTCTTCAGGGTCGACCAGCACGTGGCGCGCGCGGAGCTGCTCGACATAGGTCGCCGGGCTCTCGATCTCGAACGCCTGCGGAGCGAGAAAGCGGTGGCCTCGGGAGCTGCGGGCCCCGTGCGCGCCCGCGAACGAGAACGGCACGACCTCTTCGCCCAGCAGACCGACGAGCCACTGAACGGGCCGGCCGAATGTCGTGTCGAGGCTTCCCCAGCGCATCGATTTCTTGAAGGGCACGCGCGCGCACACGCCTTCGAGCACGCGGCCCAGAAGCTCCATCGCAGGTCGCCCTGCCTCGACGCGGCGAGCGACCACGTACCGCCCGGGCTTCTGCTTGGGGCCTGCGGGTCGTTCGATGACGGAAAGTGAGGAGACAGCGATCCCGAGCTTGTTTGCGAACGCCTCTGCGGCCTTGGTGGGCTGGCCGTCCTTGAAGGCGGCGGTCTCCGGAGGGCCCACGACCTCTTCGTCGAGGTCGAGCTGCTTCGCCCGAACGTCACGCACAAAAACGGCGAGCCGTCGGGGCGTGCCGAGAGCCATGGCTTCGCCGTGCGCCAAGCGTGCCTGCGCGAGCTCCTCGGCGATGATCTTCGGCATAGCGGCGAGCGCGGCGTCGACGAAGGAAGAGGGGAGCTCCTCGGTGCCAATCTCGAGGAGGAGCGGGAGCGTGGGAGACATTGGTGGGGGGCGGGCGGGAGGATTAGTGCGAATGAAGCCCGAGGTCGAGGCGATACCGAAGCGCGTTAGAAACGGCCGCTCACGGTCGCCACGCCGCCGCCGGGATGAGGCGCGAAATCGACCGCCGTGGCCGGGGGCGTCGTCGAGCCGCGCGGGCGGAGGAAGAAGTACGCCGCGAAACACGCCGAAACGACGCCGACGCCGAGCGACACGTCCGCGACCGCGAACTGCGTCTTGAGCGAGCTGATCTCCGATGGCGAACAGTGCCCCGCGCAGCCGCCCGGCCCGTTCCCCTTGTCCCGGTTGAACTGGCCGATGCCCGCGAGCCCGAAATACGTCTCGCTCGCGAATGCGGCGACGGCGACTCCCGTGAAGATCCACGCCGTGATCGGCGGGCCCGAGCGCGACGCAGCCGGCTCCGGTGCTGGCGGGGCGACCGGGAGTGGCGCGCTCGAGACGAATCGCACCTTGAGTACGCGGTTCTTCTCGCCCGCGCGAATGACGACATGGTCTTCAACCGGCGAGAAACCAGCGGCCTCGTAGCGGTATAGGTGATCACCGCCGTCTACCGCGATCGGCAGGCCGTCGAGCTTCGCGACCAGGTCCGTTCCATCGACGGTCACCTTGACGTCCACCAAGTCGTTTCCCTTCTCGTCCGCGGCGTCGATCACCACCGTGGGAGCTTTCGCATCGAGGTCGACCAGCCACTGGGCGCACTCTTGCCGGACGATGCTCGGGCACGTTCCGCGCGAGCAGCGCGCGAAGGCATCGCGCGCGAGCTTGAACTTGCCGTCGTCGCGAAGCTGCTGACCCTGATCGGACGCGCCGATGCATTGCGTCTTCTCGTCGGGGTCCGCCGCTTGCGCGCGAGCGCTCACGAATGTACCCGCCAGCGCTGCGAAGAGCAGCCCGGCGCGCGCGCGATGCCGCATGGGTTTGAGCCTCACTCCCGCTAGGATACAAATCAATCGTCCTCCGGATCCAGCTAGCGATTGCCGGGCCGGTCCCGAGGCTGCCCACACCGACTCCTGGCCCGTGATTCCGCCCGATAACTACGCGTTCTCGCCCATTGGCATCGTACGCTCGCCGTTCACAGAGCGCGCGGCCGCACCGAGACAGGCCACCCTCGCGGGCGACGTGGCCGGGAGGATCGAGCTCTTTCCCGGCCGCGGCTACGAGCACGCGCTCGAAGGCCTGGACGCATGGGAGTTTGCGTGGGTCGTTTTCGTGTTCCATAAGAACGTGGAAGAGGCACGCGGTTGGAGAGGCAAAGTGCTGCCCCCCCGCAGCGGGATCAAGCGCGGCGTCTTTGGAACCCGCTCGCCGCACCGGCCCAACCCGATCGGTCTTAGCGCCGTGCGAATCGAGCGCGTCGACGGGTGCGTCGTGCACGTCCGCAACGTCGACTTGCTCGATGGTACGCCTGTTCTCGACCTCAAGCCCTACGTCGCCTACGCAGACGCCCATCCAGGTGCCCGTTCGGGCTGGCTGGAGGCGCCCGACCCCCTTCCGGGCTGGGAGGTCAAATTCTCCGAACACGCCCACGCGCAAGTCGACTGGCTGCGCGACCGAGGGGTCGACCTCCGCGGGGCCATCGAGGCGGCTCTGGCGCTCGGGCCGCAACCCCACCCCTACCGTCGCATTCGGCCGCAGGGCCCCGGGATGCGTCTCGCTCTAAAGGATTGGCGCGTGGACTTCGATGTTGTCGAGCGCCGCATCGTCGTGCGCGTGCTTCTCACCGGGTACCGGGCGACGCAGCTCGCGAGCGACCCGGCGCTCGACGTACACCGGGACTTCGCCGTCCGTTGGACCTCGTAACCTCTCGGACACGCCCCTACACCCGTTCTAGGCGCGTCCAGTCGTGATCACTGGCGTCACGTCGGCCTCTACGTCGGCGGCGCACCTGTCGCACCGCGCGACCATCGGGCCAAGCGAAAGCCTCACGCGAAGTTGCGTCGCGCACGCAGGGCATGGGACCCGGACGTACCACCGGCCGCGGCGCTTGAAGACGGAAGAGGCGGCCGCGCATGGCGGCGGGGAGTACTGGGGCGCGTTCATCACTTCCCCTCGGCGGATCCCCGCCGCGTCAATGGCTACTTCGTGGTGTGGAGAAATGCGCTGAGTTCCGATGGGCACGCCGACTCGCGTGCATCCCGCCGGAGAGTCGGGGTCGGGCACCGGTTCCCGCCGCACAGATTCGGCGGCGACGGCCTCGGTCGCGATGAGGCCGGTGTCGAAGCGCAGCAGAAGGAAGGCGCGAGCGCTCGCGGTGCCCATTGCCGTCGGTCATGCACCGCGCATGCGCGGGCGGGCGCGAGCGTGGGTGGCAGCGCTATTTCCGTTGTTCACGAGCAGCACCGCAAGCGCGGCCGGGCTCGGGGCTGGGCCGCTGCGATGCCTGCGCTGGTCCGGTCATCGCGCTGGTCCCGTCATGAAGCGATCCCGAGCAACATCGGGTACCCTCCCCGGCACAATGACTTCACCCCTCGATCGCGAGCTCGCAGACCTGCTCCAGCTCGGCGACGGCATCCTGCGCATGGCCATTGACCGCGGCGGACGCGATTTCGTCGCCGAGTGTGTTCTCCGATCCGGGGCCGAGCTCTCCGCAAAGGTGCGCAAGGGAGAGCCCGAGCTCGTCGAGGAGGCCGGTACACGCGCGGCTGGGCTGCGGGTCATCCAGGGCAGGCGGGTCGCGTCGACCTCGACGAGTGACCTAACGGAGGCGGGCATCGAGCGATTCGTCGCCGACGCGATCGAGCTCGTGGCGCTGTCGCAAGAAGATCCGTTCGCGGGGCCGGCTGATCCGAAGCTACTTTGCGACCCCTCCACGCGGCCCGATCTCGACTTGTACGACCCCGCGGGTGGCTCAGTCGACGCAGAGCGAGCGATTGCCCTTGCGACCGAGGCGGAGGCAGCGGCGCTCGACTTCGATCCGCGCATCACAAACAGTGAAGGGGCGACGTTCGGGCGCACGGCCGGCGGGGTCGCGATGATCTTTTCGAGCGGCTTTCGAGCGGCCTACGCGGGGTCGTACCAGTCGTTGAGCGTCGTCCCGGTCGCCGCGGACGAAGGCGGAAAGAACCGACGCGGGTATCACTGGACGGCGAGGCGGCACCTCGCCGAACTCGATCCTCCCGGCGACGTCGGTCGAGAGGCGGCGCGTCGCACGCTGCGCAAGCTCGGCGCCCGCACGGTGCGCAGTTGCGAGGTGCCGGTGGTCTTCGATCCGGACGCGGCCCGCTCGATTCTCGGACTGCTTGCGGGGTGCATCATGGGGAGCGCGATCTGGCGCAAGTCGAGCTACCTGGTCGACCGCGAGGGGTCGCTTGTTGCGAGCGAGCTCGTGACGGTCGCCGACGACCCGCTCATCGCTCGCGCGCCCGGATCGCGAGCGTTCGACGGCGAGGGGATCGCCAGTCGCCGCAACCTCGTCATCGAGAAGGGCGTCCTTCGAACGTATCTCTGCGACAGCTACTCGGCGCGAAAGCTCGGCCGCGAGAGCACTGCCAGCGCGGCGCGCGGTGGCGGGGCCGGGGTCGGCCCGAGCACGTCGAACTTTGTGCTCCAGCCGGGCACCGATTCCAACGGCGCGATCGTCAAGGGCACTCGGTCCGGGCTTTACGTCACAGAGATGATGGGATTCGGCTTCAACGCGGTCACGGGAGACTTCTCGCGGGGTGCGTCTGGTTTCTGGATCGAAGGGGGCGAGATCGCTTACCCCGTGAGCGAAGTGACCATTTCGCTCAACGCCGACGACCTCTGGCAGCGCATCGACGCGGTCGGAAGCGACCTCGACATGCGCACCGCCACGGCCTCGCCGACCATCCGGGTCGCGAAGATGACCGTTGCGGGGGGGGCGGCGCCGTGAGCCCGGATGAGGTCAAAGACCTTCGCAAAGAGCTGTCGTGTACCGCGAAAGAGCTCGCGGCGGCGCTCGGTGTCGAACAGTCGACTGTCCTCGCTTGGGAGAAGGCTGAGCTTTTTCCCACGCGGGCGTTCATCGACCGAATGGTCGAGCTTCGCGCGAAGGGGCCGGGGGCGATACCGCGCAAGGCGAAAGGGGCCGGAAGCGATCCCGTCAAATCGCTTGCTGACCCCAAGGTCTGGGAGCTCTTGCGCAAGATTGCCGCGCACAAGAAGCTGCGCGACGAAGTGGCCAAGCTCGCGGAGCGATACCCCGATCCGGCGAGCGTCGAGTGAACCAGGCTCACTCCTCGATCGCGCGGTCGTCGTCTTCCTCGCGGCCGCTGGACGGCGCCACGGTGTCGTGGGCTTCGTTTGGCATCGACGGAGCGGCGATTGTGTCACTCGGCGGAGCGAGTCCCGGAGCGGGTTCACCGAGCTCGGCGTCTGCGACGCGCTGCGAATCGTCGCTGAGCTCCGTGAATTCGCGCAACGTCGGCAGGTCGCGGAGCGATTTTAGCCCGAAAAAGGCGAGGAACTGGGTCGTCGTTCCGTAAAGCAGGGGCCGTCCCGGCTCGTCTTTCTTTCCGAGAATGCGGACCAGGTCGCGCTCGAGTAGCAATTTCAGGGTCGCCCCGCTGTCGACGCCTCGGATGTCGTCAATCTCGGGCCGGGTGATCGGCTGGCGGTAGGCGACGATCGCAAGCGTCTCCACTTGCGCTCGCGTGAGCCTCACGGGGCGCTCGCTCGTCAGCTCGCGCACGAATGGGGCGAATTGCGCGTTTGTTCGAAACAGCCAGCCGCCCGCGATTTCGCTCAGGACGATGCCCCGCTCGGCGTACGTCTCACTCAACTCGGCCAGGAGAGCTTTGACCTGCTGGACCGGCGCCGACGCGAGCCGCGCGATCTCGCTCGCCTTGTGCGGTTTGTCGCTGGCAAACACGAGCGCTTCGATGAGACCGCGCAAGTGCACCAGGGGCAGGGCCCGCGCCTGTTCAACCCCCGCGTCCGCGTCCTCCGCCGGAGCGTCGGTGAGGTCCTCCCTCGGCGGACCGTCGCCGTCGGGCGCGGCCTCCACGGGCACATAGGTCGGCGAAGGGCCTTCGGGGGGCTCTGCCGTGTTCTTTTTGCGGCTCACGATTGGCGGTCCTCCTCGCTCGGGGCCGGCTCGGCCTCTTCCTGGGCCACAGCGGCCAGCTCGACGTAAAGGGGGCCCAGCGGGCCCGATTGAAACAGGCGCGTCATCTTGAGCCGCGTCATCTCGAGTAGCGCCAGAAACGTGATTACGAGGTCGAACTTCGTCGCAAGCCCTTCGAAGGTCTGTTCGAAAGAGAGCCGCCCGCGGGCGGCGAGCAAGCTGGAAATTTCGCCGATGCGGTCGCTCAAGCTGATCCGGTCGGCGACCACGTCGTGCGACAGTTTGACTTTGCTGCGGTCGAGAACGCGCTGGAACGCTTCGACCAGCGCGAAGAGGGGGAGCTCGGCGAGCGGCGGCGCCGCCGTGCCGCCCGCGCCACCGGGTTCGTCAGGCCAGGCCTGCACGGGCATCCCGCGCGGAAACACGTCCCTCCCCGCGACGCCCCGGGCTGCCAGCTCCTCGCCGGCGTGCTTGTATTTCTGATACTCGAGCAGCCGCTTGATGAGTGCCTCGCGGGGGTCCACCTCGTCGACGAGATCGCCGTCGTCGTCCTGGTCGGGGGGTGCGGCTGGAAGAAGCATCCTCGACTTGATGTGGGCAAGTGTCGCTGCCATCACCAAGTACTCGGCCGCGAGGTCGAGCTGCATGAGCTGCATCACCGCGAGGTACTCGAGGTACTTCTCGGTGACGAACGCGACGGGAATCTCGAGGACGTTGAGCTCGTGTTTTTGACAAAGGTGGAGCAGAAGGTCGAGCGGCCCCTCGAAATGGGGGAGCTGCACCGACCAACCGGGGCTGCTGCTTTCGGAGTTCTCGCCGCGAGACACGACCGGGCGCACCTTAAGCAAACGCGGGCGCGCGGCGCAACCGCGGCGGCGATATTCCGGTGCCGGGCGAGCACATCCCCCCTTGGCGGATGCGCGCGTCGTCCGACGTGCAGGCGCTCTACGGCGGGCTACCATGCGTAACGTGAACCCCGAGGGTGCCGGGCGGGCGAGCGCGGACGCGTCGTTGCCGAAGGCATGTCCCTCGTGTCTTGCTCGATATCCGGCTGACGCGCTCTATTGCGCCCTCGACGGGTCACCTCTCACCACGTCCCCGGCGGCCATCGCCGCCCTGGCGGCAACCGACCCATACATCGGCCGCGAAATCGTGGGGCCCATCGAGATCCGCGAGCTCGTGGGGATCGGGGCGATGGGGCGTGTCTACCGCGGCTTCCAGAAGGGCATCGATCGCGACGTGGCGGTGAAAATCCTTCACCGGGAGCTCTCCGCCAGCCCCACCGTCGTTTCGCGCTTCCACCGCGAGGCCAAGGTGGCCTCGCGCTTGGCGCACCCAAACGTCGTTCACGTGCTGCTGACCGGGCAGCTGCCCGACGGCGCGATGTACATCGTGATGGAGTACCTGGACGGACTGTCGCTTCAGGGCGCGCTCGCCGCGTCGGGCGGAACGATGTCCTTGACGCGCGCGCTGCACGTCACGCTGTCGCTTTGTGACGCAGCGGGGGAGGCCCACGCCCAGGGCATCGTGCACCGCGATCTCAAGCCGGAGAACGTGATGCTCGTCAAACGCACCGACGACCCCGATTTCGTCAAGGTGCTGGATTTCGGAATCGCCCGATTGAACTGGGGCGATCTGGCGATGGGATCCGCCGCGGGGCTGATCTTCGGTACGGCCCGGTACATATCCCCCGAGGGCGCTCGTGGTGAGACCGTCGGGCCGCCGGGGGACGTCTATTCGATTGCCACGATGCTCTACCAGATGCTCGCGGGCCGTACGCCTTTCGACTCCGAGCAGGCCGTCGCGCTGCTCGTCCATCAGATTCACGACTCGCCGCCGCTCTTGAAGAGCATCCCGCAAGCCGCGCGCGTTCCTGATCCGATCGCGGCGGCCGTGATGGCGAATCTGGCCAAGAAGCCCGAAGAGCGCGCGGCGAACGCGCGCGCGTTCGGGCGCATGCTGCTCGAGGCGGCTGTGGCCAGCGGGATGAGAGCGCAAGATATCCTCGCGCACCCCACGATGAGCGGGGGCGCGCCGAGCGCGCGCGGTCCAGGGAGGACGCCCGTACGCACGGAGATCGCCGAGCCCGCCGCGGGCACGACGGGGGCGGTGGCGCCCACGTGGTCGCCGCCCGCTGACGTCGACGCCACGATGGACGAGCAGCGCCAGCCCGAGCCGACACCCGCGCCGGCGGGCACGGCGGCCCCTAGGACCGCGCCGGGAGTCGCGTTCGGCGCCTCGACGCGTGCTCGTGGTCGGGTGGTCGCGATTGTCGTCGTGTGCTTTCTGGTCGGCGCCGCCGGCACCGCGGTCATCGCCGCCCGCACCGGGTGGCCAGGGGCCCACGCGCAGCCGCTGGCGCTGCCGCTTGACGGGGTCGTGGCCCGCGCCAACGACGCGCTTCTCCATGGGCGTTGGGACTCGCCTCCCGGCGACAACGTGCGCGATCTAACCCGGGAGGGCCTCGCAGAGTCGCCGAATCAGCCGCAGCTCCTGCGCATCCGCACGCTCGCGTGCAGCGACATCATCAAGGCCGCGCGCGCCAAACGCGAGGAAGGGAATGTCAGCGAAGCCTTGCGCCTGGCGAAGCTCGCTTATCAGCTCGACCCGAGCGACGATTTGGCGCAGAAGCTCGCGGCGGAAATGGAGTCCCAGGCTCAGGCCCCTCCGACGGATTCGGTGCCCCCTCTTGCCAGCGCGCGCGTGCCCATCGGCCCGACGGCGGCTTCGGTCGCCACGAAGGTCTCGCTCGACGCGTCGAACCCCAAGCCCGCCGTGGGGCAGCCCGTCGACTTTTCGGCTCGCATCGTCGTGGCGCCGGGGGCGAGCCACGGTCGCGGCAGTGGAACAGTGGAAGGGGCCCAGTTCCGAGTGGCAGGGCCGGGCATCGCTCCCGGGATGAAGCTCGATGGTGTCGAGGACGGCTCTGGGGTGTGGCGGACCACGTTCCCGTTCATGCAGAGCGGACGCTTCGAGGTCACCTTCGCCGCGCGTGCGGACGGCACGCCCGTGCGCGCGGTTCGCGTCGTAGAGGTGGGCGGAGCCGAAGGCGCGACGAGGGCGCCGCCGCCGGCCCCGTCGGGCGGCGAGGCACCGCCGCCTGCTTCGAGCGCCAAGTGGCTGTGAACGCGCCACTCGGATAGCCTCTCGAGCCGGCATGCGCGCGTCGCCGCTTCTGCTCGCCGCGATCACCGTGCTCGCGACCGATGGATCGGCCTCCGCGGAGGAGGCCCCGCTCGAGCACCCTTCGTTGCTCGACCGCCCGCACACCGTCGCCGAGCTCGAATTGGGGATCATCGCGCTTCCGGATGCCGCGATCTCTGCGGCCAACCAGGGCGGAGCCACGCCCATTGGAACACTGGGCAAGGGCGATGCGACATTGCAGACGGGGGTTCACCTCTTGTATCGCGCAACTCGCGACTGGGCCTTCGGCGCGGGAACCACCTTCGCCCCTCGTCCGACCAGCGACACCAACTTCGGAGGCGCGAGCGGCCTGATGCGCACGCATTCGCGGAGCTATCTGTTCTTGGGAGGCGAGGTGCGCTACTTCCCGGTGCGCTCGCGCTGGTTCGAGGGGTGGTTCGGGGTGACGGGCGGGGTCGTCGTCGTCGCCGACCGCTTTACGACGGAGGGAACCCCGCGCGTCCCCACGATTTTCGGCGACAGCACGCAGACCGTGAGCACGGAGGGATTCGCGATCGGCGTCCAAGCCGGAGCGGACTACCTCGTGACCGACCAATGGGTCATCGGCCTTGCCCTGCGCGCGGACCAGTGGATCCTCCCGAACAAGTCCAGCCAGTCGTTCTTGCCGTTTGCTGCGGGCTCATCGTGCGACCCGCTCAACGATTGTCCGACGCTGTTCGGCAGCGTGCGAGCCATCGAAATCGGTGTGACCGTAGGGTATCGCATTCCGCTATAGCGCCCGCACCCCCCCGGTTACGCGATGATCGCCCAAGCTCCGCCGATCACTACTTCGTCCCGCTCTTTGACCCTGACCTGAAGAGCGATCGCGTCCGGTCGCACCTGCCATCCTTCAGTGATCAGCGTCTCGCCTGGCCACACCGGACGGCGAAACTGCGCCTCGAACATGCGCACTCGCGTAGCGTCGCCGCCGCAGACGGCCCTCGCGACGTGCCTCAAGAGGAAGCCAAACGTGCACAGGCCATGCAGGATCGGACCTCGGTCGAAGCCCACCGATCGAGCGAAGTCGGGGTCTGCGTGCAATGGGTTGAGGTCGCCGGAGAGCCGATAAAGCAGTGCCTGCTCGGGCGCAGTTGCCTCCTCAATGGAGAAGGTGGGCGGCGTTTCCTTTGGCCTTTCGACAGGCGGGGCTTCTTTGGGGGGTGGCGGCCCTCCGAACCCCCCTTCGCCCCGGAAGAGGATCGACGATGTCGTCTCGGCGACAAGGCGCCCGGACCCGTCTACGGCGCGCGTGTCGACAAGCACCTGCGCGAGCCTCTTCATGTCGTAGATGCCGCGGATCGTCACGCTGCTCACGAGCTTGCCACTCGGCGCGATGGGCGCGTGCACGGTGACGCGCTCGGCGCCGTGAACGACCATCGCCAGGTTTCCACCCGTCTCGGCGAGGAGAGCGAGCATGGGCGGAAACTTCGCGACCGCGGCGAAGCTCGGAAGCACTTTGGGACCGTGCCGCTCGTAGAGATAGTCGAGCTCGGCGGCCTTGGCGCCAACGCCGAGCGCATACAAGACGACATCCCTCCAGCTGTACTCGAGCGCTCTCGGCGTGCTCGGCTTTCCGACGAGAGAGAGATCCAATCCCATGGGGGCTCGCCCGGAGCATGGGCGAGACGCGAGGCACTCGTCAACCCGATGCGGCTGGTCGGAGCCATGTCCTTGACACGGGCCACCCGAGCGCCCGCACACTCTCCGCCATGGGCTCGCTCGTCGGAGTCGTCGTGGAAATGCTCGCGCGCTCGGGGGTCGACGTGGTCGCCTTGGGCCTGGCGTGGGCACGGGCCGCGCCCTCGGTGGCGCTCGTCCCTGCGTTTGGCCTTCGAGCCCTCCCCACGCCAGCACGAGCCGTCATGGGGCTCGCGCTCGCCGCGAGTGTGTTTCCCGCGCTCAGTCCCGTCGCTGCGAGCCCCCCGTATCCGTGGTCGGTGCTCATGCTCGTCGAGCTCGCGCGTGGGTTGCCGGTGGCCTTGGCGGCGGCGGTGCCTCTGTGGGCCGCAAGCATGGCGGGCGGGGTCGTGGACGCGCTGCGTGGCTCGCAGGAGACCGTGGGTGTGCCCACCATCGAAGGGCGAGCGACGCCGCTCGGAGTGCCGCTGTCGCTCCTAGGCTGCGCGATCTTCCTGGCCACGGGTGGCCCCGCGCGGGTGGCGGCTGCGCTCGCATTTCGGCCGATTGACGCGCATCCACTGTTGGCTGCGGCCGACGACATCGTGGGAGGCATCGGCCTCGCGGTCGCGCTGGGTGGACCGATGCTGGCTTCGGCAGTCGTCGTAGAGCTTGCGGCGGCCCTCATTGCGCGCGCGGCTTCACCTGCGCAAGTCCACGCCCTGCTGGCGCCGCTTCGCGCGCTCGGAACGCTCGTGATCGTGGCGGCGATCTTCGAGAGACTCGCGGCCGGGCTGGCCAAGGCCGTCGAGGCGGCCCCGTAAATCGCGCACCCGCCGAGCGCGCCAGGCGCCAGACTGGCCAGGCGCCGGGCAAGCGGGAGAAGCGGAATAAGGAGGAGGCCGCCAGCCGAGCCGGACGAGGGCGATGATGGGATCATGGGAGATGGTCATACCTGGGTCCGCCATGCCTTCCCGAGCCGATGACTGGGAAACGGCTCACCCGTCTGCTCGCTGCTGCCCATGGCGCTCGCGGCGATTCCTATCTACGCTGTTAGAGTTGGCCGGGTCCATATTGCATTCTCCGGCGCGCTTGGATGGCGTGCGAGCGCTCGTAGTCGACGATGACCACGACACCCGCGAAATGCTGGTCGAGCTCTTGGCTCTCGATAGCGCGGTCGTGTTCGGAGCCGGCTCGGGGGCCGAGGGATTCCAAGTGTTCGAGCGGGAGCGTCCGGACATCGTCGTGTCCGACCTCTGGATGCCCGGGGGCGATGGCTACGAGATGATCCGTCGCATTCGAGCGCTGGCGCCCGATGACGGGGGCCTCACGCCGGCCGTGGCGGTCTCGGCCGCGGAGGCGGTTCGTTCCGCGCTCGCCGCGGGTTTCCACGCTTTCGCAGCAAAGCCGTTCGACATCGAAACCCTGGTGGAGATCATTGCCGACTTCACGGAAGCCGATCGCCCCGCCCAGCCGACCCCGCCGTGGACGATCGCGAACCCGCGGCCAGGCAGGGTCGTCGTCACGTTCGGCGGCCAGGTGGGCGCCGGCGATATGCGCGCAATGCTCGCGGGGCTGCTGCGCCACGTCGAGCACCGCCGGTGCGACCTCGTCGTCGATCTCCGTGGCCTCACGGCATTCTCGCCGTCGGTTGCCAGTGTCGTAGAACGTGGCGTCTGGGACAAGCGTCGGCGCATTTGCAGCGCGCGAATCGTGGGCGGTCCCGCCCTCGCTCGATGGGTCCTGGCCTCCGCATGCAATGTCCTCGGGATCCCCAGCACGATCGCAGAATACGAATCGCCCGAATGACCCGCCGGGCGCGCGAATTGGGCCGCGCCGCTTCCCGCCCACCGATGCGCTATGGTGCCGGCCGATGGCCGTACGGGACTACAGGATTCGCCTGGACGGCGTCCGATTCCGGAGCCGGCACGGGGCGTCCATGTCGGAGCGCCGCCTTCCGCAAGATTTCGTCGTCCACGTGGAGCTTTCGTTCTCTCCGGCTGCCCTTCCCGCTGGCGATGACCGGCGCGAAGTAGTCGACTACGATCGAATCGCGTCCGCGATTGTCGACGAAGGAACGTCCGGCAGCTGCCGGCTTCTCGAGACGCTCGCCAAGCGGATCGTCGAGCGCATCTTTTCCGATTTCCCCGCCACATCCGTTCGTATCGCTATCACGAAGGCTCGCCCACCTACTTCGACCAGTGTCGAGGCCGCGTCGGTCGACTTGCTCGTGTCGCGTGACGACATGGGGTGATGGCCCCCCTCATGGCACGAGCGTCTGCAGAACGCCGCGCTTGCCGTCGATCCGCCAGCGCGGCTGTGTCGCGTCGAGCGAGTCGGCCAGACCCGGTGGCAGGCCGACAATCGGGTCGCTCTTCATCGTCCGAAGGCAGACGAGCGGCGCGGGCGGGTCCACGCACGCGTTGGCGAGAGGGGTGGCTGGCGCCCAGAGCGCGTCGCCGATGAGCCGCCGGTAGTTCACGTCTCCCTTGAGGACGACGATCGTCGCGGCGCCCAGCGCGGCCCGCAGGTGAGTGGGCAACTCCCAAAGAAACCGTGGGCCGCTCCAGAAGGGATCAGAGGCAAGCACGAGACGCCCTCCCTCGAAGCACGCGTCCAGCCGGGCGGCGAGGGATCCGAAGACCCCGCGGCGCGTTCGCATCCTGCCGAGCAGGTCCCAGACATCGCGCGGCAACGCGTCGCTGACGAACATCGGCTGCATCTTGAGGTGAAGCGTCACGTGGGCGTGCGGCTCCTCGAGAATCGCGCCGACGAGAGCCAGGTCGAGCGCGAGCTCCGTACCGGCGTTGTCCGCGACGAGGTGCACTCGTGATCCGGGGCGGGCAAGATAGCCGAGGGCGGACGCGCGTTCGTCGATCAGCAGGTCGCCGTCCTCAGGGTGCGTGCGTGAAGCGGCGACCGCGTAGCTCAGGTCGACGCGATTACCCCACAGACAAGCCTCGAGGAGCGCCGCGATGCGATCTTCGCGAGTCCCGACGGCGAGCGCCAGCGCGGCTTCGAGCCGCGACCATGGTCGCTCTCCGGAGAGCTCTTCGTGCTTGGCGGGGGCGAAGGGATCGCGCCCGGTTTCCCAGAAGCGGCACTCGCGGGCGAGCTCCCGATAGAACGCAAGCTCGGCGTGGAACCACTCCGCGCCGAGCCAGGTCTCGTGGGCGTGCTCGGCATGGGCGGCTGACCACGCGAAAACGTCGGGCGCGGGAGAGCGGGGCGCGGGGAGGGGGGCGTCGCGTTCGATGTCGTGTGCGAGGTGCTTGACCGCCTCTTTGACCGCCGCAGGGTAGTCCGGGTTGCTGTCGAGAGCGTCGAGAGCGATGCGCGGGACGCGCTCGTGCATGCTGTAAAAGGCGAAGTCGTTCGAGCCGTCAGTCCGCAGCGGGGAGGGGCGTTTCATGAGAAGGGCGTGTATCACGGAGGGTCCTCGCGGCGCACGGCGCTGCTCGTCGACATCCCCGTGCCGTGCTTTTCCCGCTCGTTCACCCACACACATGCTGACACGCAAGTTCGACTGGCAAGAACATGAGCGATGAATGCGGTATCGTGTTCCCATGGGTCAATATGCTCTGCCAGTTGCTCTGTCCGTTCTGGCCACGGCCTGCGGCGGCGCGGACAATCACTCCTCGGGGGCAAGCGATGCGGGAACGAGCTCCGGAGCCGGCGGAGGGATGCGCGCAGAGGCGGCAAGCGGGTCGGGGTCGAGCGCGGGGAGCGGGTCGGGGTCGAGCGCGGGGAGCGGGTCG
>CAZHED010000004.1:183106-195478 GCA_964531095.1 uncultured Polyangiaceae bacterium
CGGGTCGGGGTCGAGCGCGGGGAGCGGGTCGGGGTCGAGCGCGGGGAGCGGGTCGGGGTCGAGCGCGGGGAGCGGGTCGAGCTCAGGGTCGGGGTCGAGGGCCGATCCCGACGGAGGGGCTGGGCTCGGGACTTCCTACGCCGGACAGTACAATCTCGGACCTGTCGACTGGCAGGAAACGCAATGGCACAATGCCTGCGCTCCTTATCCCGCCAGCGTACAAGCGGAGGAGGGGACCCTTCTCGCCGGGCTCAATACCCAACACATCGACGGGGGCCGCCTCTGCGACGCCTGCGTCCGAATTCAGGCCGCAAACGGAAAGTCCGTGATCGCTCGCGTCGTCACCTATGGCATCACGGGCCCCAACGATATCGACGTCAGCGCGGAGGTGTGCGCGGCCCTCGCCGGCACCGCCGACTGCAACGTCTTTCCTCGCAACATGACCTGGCAGCTCGCCGAGTGTCCCATGAGCGGACCGATTCAATACGAGTTTCAGACCCAAGCGAACGTCTATTGGACGAGCTTCTGGGTACGAAACGAACGGATGCCGCTCAGCAAGGTCGAGGTGAAGAGCCAGAACCATACGAGCTGGACCGCGCTCTCCTGGGGCACGGACGGTACGCTCACCGACTCGAGCGGATTCGGATCCGGCCCGTTCTCGGTCCGCCTGACCGCCACCGACGGCCAGCAGATCACTGACACCTTCCCGTCGTTCAACGCGGGTGACCTGCTCACGTCCAGCGGTCAGTTTCAGTGAATGCGCTCGATCACCGCCGTCCCACAGTCGGCCGTAGTCGACTTCCCGCCCAAGTCCGCTGGAATCACGCCGGCGTCGACGGCAGCGTCGACCGCGCGCTCGATTGCGCGCGCGGCCTCTTCGGCTTGCAGCGAATGCCGAAGAAGCATCGCCACGCTCAGGACGGTTCCATAGGGATTCGCGATGCCGCGGCCCGCGATGTCGGGCGCCGAGCCGTGAATCGGCTCGTAGAGACCGAGCCGGCCCTCTCCCAACGAAGCCGAGGGCAACATCCCGATGGAACCGGCGAGGACCGACGCTTCATCGCTCAGAATGTCCCCGAAGAGATTCTCCGTGACGATGACGTCGTAGTCCCCGGGGCTGCGAATGAGTCGCATGGCAGCGGCGTCGACGAGCTCGTGCACGAGCGTGATTTCTGGGAACTCTTTGCCGATCCGCGTGGAGACCTCGCGCCAGAGGCGCGACGTATCGAGGACGTTCGCCTTGTCGATCGACGTCACGCGGCGGCGTCGGGTCCGGGCCATCGAGAACGCGAGCCGGACGACTCGCTCGACCTCACCGGTCGTGTATATGCAAGTATCGAACGCGCGGTCTCCCTCGCGTCCACGCGCTCCGAAATAGATGCCTCCGGTCAGCTCGCGGACGACGACGAGGTCGACGCCCTTCAGGAGCTCTGCCCGCAGCGGCGCACGCTCAATCAACCTGGGATGCGGAGCGACGGGTCGCAAGTTCGCGTACGTGCCCAGCCCCTTGCGAAGGGCCAGAAGCCCGGCCTCCGGTCGACGGGGTCCTTCGAGCGTTTCCCACTTGGGACCGCCGACCGCGCCGAGCAACACCGCGTCGGATCGGAGGCACAGGTCGAGGGTGGACTGCGGAAGCGGAACCCCGGTCAGGTCGATCGCACAACCGCCCATCGGAGCGGACACGAGCTCGATCGTGGCGCCATAGCGACGGGCTACGGCGCCGAGAACACGCGTTGCCTCCGCCGTGATCTCCGGACCGATTCCGTCCCCCGGAAGGACTGCCACGAGGCTCATGGCGACGCCTCCACCTGCTTCTCGTACGCGGCGATGGAATCGACCTGGGCGAGCAGCAGGCCCAACTCATCGACGCCGGCCATGAGACAGTGTCGCGAAAAAGGGTCCAAGGAAAACGCCGCGCTCGGCCCGCCATCTTCGATAAACACCGCGAGCTTGTCCAAGTCGATCACCACCTCAGCGCCAGGAGATGCCGTCAGGCGAGCGTGAAAAGGCTCGTCGACGACGACGGGAACGATGCCGTTCTTGATCGCGTTGGCGCGGAAGATGTCTGCGATCCCCAGCGCAATGATGGCGCGGAAGCCGGCGTCGAAAAGTGCCCACGGAGCATGTTCGCGCGAAGAGCCGCAGCCGAAGTTGCGCCCGGCCACCAGCACGTGCGCGCCGCGCGCCTCCGGACGATCGAGCGGGAAGTCCGGGCCGCGGCGATCCGCGAACAGATGGGCACCCAGACCCGCGCGCGAGGTCGTTTTCAGAAAGCGCGCTGGGATGATCTGGTCGGTGTCAGCGTCGTCGATCGGCAAAAGAACGAAGCGGGAGCGGATGGTACGGATCGGTTCCATGGGTTCGTCTTCGGTTGAGGATGGGTCGGAGGCGTAACCGCTCCGAGATCTCGTCAGTCGATGAGCTCTCGGACGTCGGTGACCCGACCGGTCACGGCGGCAGCAGCGGCGGTGAGCGGGCTCGCGAGGAACGTCCGCCCTCCTGGCCCCTGGCGGCCTTCGAAGTTGCGATTGCTCGTGCTCACTGCGTACTGACCCGCGTCGAGACGGTCGCCGTTCATCGCGATGCACATCGAGCAGCCGGGTTCGCGCCACTCTGCGCCGGCTTCCAGGAAGACGCGGTCGAGACCCTCGGCCTCGGCGCGGTGCTTGACCTGCTGGGACCCGGCGACGACGAGCATGCGCACGCCCGGCGCTACGTGGCGTCCGCGCATCACTGTCGCTGCCTGGCGCAGATCGCTCAGGCGCGCGTTCGTGCAGCTTCCGACGAAGACCACGTCGACCCGGTGCCCGAGCAGCGGTTTGCCGGCCTCGACACCCATATACGCGAGCGCGCGGGCGCGAGTCGTGTCGCCGTTCGCCTCCGGAACGGGCGACCCAATGGGAATCGCGGTTGAGGGGTCGGTGCCGAAGGTGATCATCGGCGAGAGTTGCGAAGCATCCAGCGACACTTCTCGATCGAACGACGCGTCGTCATCGGTTCGAAGGTCCCGCCAGCGAGAGAGGGATCGCTCCCATGACGGCCCTTGCGGCGCCTCCGGGCACTTCGCGAGCCATTCGAAAGTCGTGTCGTCGGGGGCGACCATGCCGGCGCGGGCGCCGCCTTCGATGGTCATGTTGCACACGGTCATGCGCTCTTCCATGCTCATCGCGCGGATGGTGGAGCCCGCGTACTCGATCACGTGGCGGGCGCCGCCCGCCGTTCCGATCTTGGCGATCAGCGCGAGAACGACGTCCTTTGCGGTCACGCCCCGAGGCGGCTTGCCGTCGATGGTCGCGCGCATCGTGCGAGGGCGACGCTGGAGGAGGCACTGGGTAGCCAGAACGTGCCCGACCTCGCTCGTACCGATCCCGAACGCCAGCGCCCCGAACGCACCGTGCGTGCTCGTGTGGCTGTCGCCGCAGGTAATGGTCATGCCCGGACGTGTCAACCCGAGCTCCGGCGCGATGACGTGGACGATCCCTTGGTGGTCGTCTCCGAGCGCATAAAGACGAATGCCTTGTTCGCGGCAGTTGCGCTCGAGGCGATCGATCTGCGCCTTCGCGTCCTGGTCGGCGACCACCCGCGGCCCGCGCGCGGGGCGTGGCGTCGTCGGCGTCGAGTGGTCCATCGTCGCCACGGTTCGGTCTGGGCGTCGCACCCGCAGGCCCCGCTCGCGCAGAACCTCGAATGCCTGCGGCGACGTCACTTCGTGGACGAGGTGCAGGTCGACGTACAAAACCGCTGGCGTCGACTCCGACTCGGGGGCGACCACGTGGCCG
The DNA here is from genome assembly GCA_964531095.1 of uncultured Polyangiaceae bacterium. GTDB lineage: Bacteria > Myxococcota_A > Polyangia > Polyangiales > Polyangiaceae > Palsa-1150. The sequence goes on from CAZHED010000004.1 coordinate 186,886, forward strand.
CTCCACACTTTTCCGAAGAGCGTAGATTCGCTCACGATGCCGCTCCCATGTTTCGACCGCGCCCTTGCGGAGCCGACGGCCCGTCCGCGTCTCCCGGCGTGGCGTGGTCAACGTTCAACGAGCCGCCGTCGGTCGCGACACGAGGGGACTCATGACGCAGCACGCAAAGCTCATAGCTGTCGAGGAGCGCTTGGCAACTCGCCTCGATGATGCTCTCGGAACAGCCGACGGTGATCCAGCGGGCGTCGCCGTGCGCCGCCTCGAGCAGCACGCGGGTCGTCGCCGCGGTGGCGCGCTCGGGGTCCAGGATGCGGACCTTGTAGTCCACGAGCCGCAGCCGTTCGAGCTCGGCAAAGCGAGGGACCAGGGTTTGCCGCAGAGCGCGATCCAGCGCGTCGACCGGACCGCTGCCCTCCGCCTCGGTGCTTACCGCGTCGGCCTGCACGCGGAGCGTGACGGAGGCCTTTGTCGCCATCCCTTTGTGGATGTCCGTCCGCGAAACGACCGTGATGTCGACGATTTCGAAGGGAGCGACGTAACCGTCTTGGGCCCTCCGCATCACGAGCTCCACCGTGCCGTCCGCGGCCTCGAGCTGGAAGCCCCTATTTTCCATGTCTTTGACCCGGGCGAGCACCGCTGCTTCCTGATCGCCCACGTCCAGCCCGAGCGACCTTGCGCGCGCCCGGAGATTGCCGCGTCCGGAAAGCTCCGAGACGAGAATGCGCCGGACGTTTCCCACGGCGGCGGGGGGCACGTGCTCGTACGCACCCTCGAGCCGCTCCGAGGCGGCGGCATGATAACCCGCTTTGTGGGCGAACGCGGCGGCACCCACGTACGGCGCGAACGGATCCGGAGCGATGTTCGCGATCTCGCTCGCCCGCCGTGAGAGCTCGGTCAGGCGACGCAGCGCTCGCTCGTCGACGCAGCTCTTCGCGAGCTTCAACGTGAGCGTGGGCGCGAGCGAGATCAGATTCGCGTTGCCGCACCGCTCGCCCCAGCCGTTGATCGTTCCCTGGACCATCTGCGCGCCAGCTTCCACGGCGGCGAGGCTGTTCGCGACGGCGAGCTCCGAGTCGTTGTGCGTGTGAACCCCGATCCGCGTGCCCTCGAAGGGCGCAAGGGCAGCGCGGGTCTCGCCGACGACGCGACCCACCCACGCGGGCAGGCTGCCCCCGTTGGTGTCACATAAGACGATCCAGTCGGCCCCGGCCGCGGCCGCGGCGTGCACGGACGCGAGAGCGTACTTTCGATCCTCGCCCATCGCGTCGAAGAAATGCTCCGCGTCGAACACCACTTCGCGCCCGCGTTGCTTTGCGAAGGCCACGCTCTCGGCGATCATCGCGAGGTTCTCTTCCACGGAGACGCCGAGCACGTGCACGACGTGCCGCCGCGACGACTTGCCGACGAAGGCTACCGTAGGGGTTTCGGCGGCGATAAGGGTACGCAAGTTGATGTCGCTGTCGGCGCGGACTCCGGCGCGACGGGTCCCGCCGAAGGCCACGAGCTTCGCGTGGCGAGGCTTTGCGCGACGGAAGAACTCCGCGTCACGGGGGTTGGACGACGGGAAGCCGCCTTCGATGTAAGGAACGCCGAACTCGTCGAGCAGATCCAGGATGCGGATCTTGTCGTCCAGCGAAAACCCAAGTCCTTCGCGCTGCGCCCCATCGCGCAACGTCGTGTCGTAAAGCCATACGTCCATGAGTCAGGGACCCCAGTGCAGCATGGCGCGTCCTTCGAGAATGGAGCGCAGGTCGTCGTCGTCGATCTCTTTCTTGTGCTCGGCCACGCGCTTGACCATTGCGAGCGCGTCGTCGAGGCGCTCTTCGCGCACGCTGAAGCCGAGCTGCTCGAGCCGCTTGCGAAGCGCGTGCCGACCGCTGTGCTTGCCCAGCACCAGGCGCGACGTGCCGAAGCCGACGTCTTCGGGCCGCATCACCTCGTATGTGGCTCGATTGGCGAGAACGCCGTGCTGATGAATCCCCGACTCGTGCGCGAAGGCGTTCGAGCCGACGACCGCCTTGTTGGGGGGAACGGTGAATCCGGTGATGCGGGACACGAGGCGGCTCGTCGGACAGAGCAGGCGTGCCTGGATGCCAACGCTCACGCCGAGGTAGTCGCGACGGGTGATCATGGCCATCACGATCTCTTCGAGGGCGCAATTGCCGGCGCGCTCGCCGAGGCCGTTGATCGTACAAGCAACCTGGCGCGCCCCGGCCTCGACCGCCGCGAAGCTGTTGGCGACCGCGAGGCCCAGGTCGTCGTGGCAGTCAGTGCTGAGCGTCACCCCCTCGATGCCGTGTACACCAGCGCGCAGATTGCGAAAGATCGCGGCAATCTCCGTGGGGACGGAGTACCCGACCGTGTCCGGAATGTTGATGGTCTTTGCGCCGGCCGCGATCGCCCGCTCGACCACCTCCGCGAGAAAGTCCGGCTCCGTTCGACAAGCGTCTTCCGCCGAGAACTCGATGTCCTCCCACCGGGATCGCGCGTACGAGACGCCTTCCGAGACGGTCGCCAGAATCTGTTCGCGCGACATCCGCAGCTTGTGCTCGCGGTGGATGGGGCTCGTCGCGAGAAACACGTGAATCCTTTTTCGCGTCGCGTCGCGCACCGCCTCGACCGCGCGGTCGATGTCCTCGCGGACGCAGCGCGCGAGGGCGCAAATCATCGGGCCCTCGATCGTGCGCGCGATGGCCCGCACGCCCTCGAATACGCCGAGCGACGCGGCCGGGAACCCGGCCTCGATGGCGTCGACATGCAGGTCCCGCAGGGCACGCGCGATCTCTAGCTTCTCTTCCAGCGTGATCGAAACGCCAGGAGACTGTTCGCCGTCGCGCAATGTCGTATCGAAGATGGCTACGTAGGGCTGCGTTGCGCTCATGGCTTCAGACCTCTTTCGCGCGAACGCCGGCGAGCCGGGGCACTTGCGCTTCGCTCTCGTCGAGATGAACCGACTCCACCTCGATCAAGCGCTCGACCTGACGCGCGAGTATCTCGGGGGATCGATCCCCCTCGAGCGTCGCATGCACGGTCATCGTCGAACCGTCGCGGGAGGCTCGTGCCTCCAGCGCGGAGACCTGCCAGGCGCGGCGGCGAAAGAGGCCGATCAAACGCTCGAGCTCTCCTTCTGAACGCCGCAGTCGAACTACGATTCTCATCGCGCCCCTCCCGCCGCTGGGCGCGGCGTTTTGTGATCGTCGTCGAGCATCGAAGAGTTCGCGGCACCCGGTTTGACGATCGGCCACACGTTCGCTGCCGGGTCCACGACAACATGGCATAGCAGCGGTCCCGGCCCGCCGACGATCCGCTCCACCGCTTGCTCGACCTGGTCGGCGCGGTCCACCCGGAACGCCGGGATCCCGAAGGCCTCTGCGACGCGCACGAAGTCGGGGTTGTCGCTCAGGTCGATCTCGCTGTAGCGCTCCTCGTGAAAGAGCTCCTGCCACTGGCGCACAAGCCCCAGCCCGCGGTTGTCGACCAGCACGATCCGCAGCGGCAGGGCATACCGCACGACGGTCGCCAGCTCCTGAAGGTTCATCATGATCGATCCGTCGCCGGTGACCGTGATCACGAGCGACCCGGGACGGGCGAAGCACGCGCCCACCGCAGCGGGGAGCCCGAATCCCATCGCCCCCAGTCCACCGCTCGTCAGATGGCGATCGGGGGAGTCGAAGTGGACGTGCTGCGCCACCCACATCTGGTGCTGGCCGACGTCGCAGGCGAAGGTCGCGTCGCGCGGCGCCCGATCCGAGAGCCGCCGCAGGAGCGTCGGCGCGTGCACGCGCGCGTCGCGAGGGGAGGGGTCCAGCACGTATTGGCGCTTCCACTGGAGGCATTCCGTCCGCCATGGCTCGATGTTGTCCAGGGGACGGGCCAGCTCTCGCAGCGCCACGCGCGCGTCGCCGACGAGGGCGACGTTGGCTCGCCGCAGCTTTCCCACTTCGGCCGCGTCGATGTCGATGTGAATGACTTCGGCGTGCGGCGCGAAGTCCGCGAGCTTCCCGGTGGCGCGATCGTCGAACCGGGCACACGCGCACAGCAGCAGGTCGGCCTCTTGGACCGCGTAGTTGGCGGCTTTCGTCCCGTGCATTCCGAGCATTCCGAGGGCCAGCGGGTGGTCGGTGGGGACGCTCCCGAGGGCCATCAGGGTCGACACGAACGGGAGGCGCGTCGTCTCGACCAGCGCGCGGAGCTCAGGAATGGCGCGCGCACGGCGGACTCCGCCACCGATGTAGAGCAGGGGTTTGCGCGCCCGCTCCAGCGCACGAATGGCGCGCCCGATGGCCTCGGGATCCGGCGCCTTGACGGGATCCGGCACCGACGCCAACCGAACCGTCGGAGGGACGCGATCGTCGACCGGGGCGTACGCAACGTCTTTCGGGATGTCGACCAGCACGGGCCCCGGGCGCCCGCTCCGCGCGATTCGAAACGCTTCGCGCACGACGTCGCTCATGTCCGCGGCTCGCCGGACGACGAAGCCGTGCTTGACCACGGGCATCGTCATCCCGAGCACGTCGAGCTCCTGGAACGCGTCGGTTCCCATCAGCGTCGTCGCCACTTGCCCGGTGATGATGACCATCGGCACCGAGTCGGCGAACGCGTCGGCGATTCCGGTGACCAGGTTCGTGGCCCCGGGTCCTGACGTCGCGATGCAAACGCCGACCTGACCGGTCGCGCGCGCCCAGCCGTTGGCCGCGAACGCCGCGGCCTGCTCGTGACGTACCAGGATGTGGCGCAGCTTCGAGTCGACTAGCGCGTCGTAGACGGGGAGAATCGCACCCCCCGGATAGCCGAAGACGATGTCGACGCCTTCGGCCTCGAGCGCCCGCACGAGAGCGGCGGCCGCATTCATCGTTTGACCTCGGTCAGGTGTGCGCCGCGCGCCGGCGCCGACGAGGTCGCGCCGGAACCGGCGGCCGCGCCGTCGCGGTCTCCCTCGGAGAGCCAGGACATGCGCTCGCGCAGCTTGGCGCCGACCTTCTCGATCGGGTGCTCGAGGTCGCGGGCCATCAGTCGCGAATAGCGTGGCCGCCCCGCCTGGTCTTCGAGGATCCACTCGCTCGCGAACGCTCCGGAGCGGATCTCTTCGAGCACTGTACGCATCGTCTCGCGCACGTGGGCGTCGACGATGCGCGGCCCGCGCGACAGGTCGCCGTACTTGGCGGTCTCACTGACGAAGCGGTGCATCTTCGCAAAACCACCCTCGTAGAGTAGATCGACGATGAGCTTGAGCTCGTGCAAGCACTCGAAGTACGCGATCTCCGGCTGATAGCCGGCGTCGGTGAGCGTTTCGAAGGCAGCCGCCACGAGCTCGGTCACGCCGCCGCAGAGGACCGCCTGCTCGCCGAACAGGTCGGTTTCCGTCTCCTCGGCGAAAGTCGTCTCGAGCACCGCGGCGCGCGTGCCGCCGATGCCGCGTGCGTACCCGAGCGCCCGGTCGCGCGCGTGGCCCGTCGCGTCCTGATGCACCGCGAGCAGGCACGGGACGCCGTGCCCCTGCGTGTACGTGCGCCGCACGAGCCGCCCGGGCGCTTTGGGCGCGATGAGAGTCACGTCCACTTCGCGCGGAGGTGTGATGCGGCCGTAGTGGATGGCGAAGCCGTGCGCGAAAAGGAGCATGGCGCCTTGGCGCAGATGAGGCGCCACCTCTTCTTGCCAGACGCGCGGCTGTGCCATGTCGGGCACGAGCATGGCGACGATATCGGCGTCGGCGACCGCCTCGGTCACGGAGCGCGGCTTGAAGCCGTCGCGCTCGGCGAGCGCCCACGTAGCGCCTCCGCGACGGAGGCCGACGAGCACTTCGCGTCCGTCGTCGCGCAGATTGAGCGCGTGCGCGCGTCCCTGGCTGCCGTATCCCACGACGGCGATGCGTTTGTCGGAAAAAGAAGAGGCGGTGTCGGAAGCGTTCTGGGTCCTCATGATTCACATTTCCTTTGCGTTCTCGGTCAATGGGGATGAAAAAAAACCCCCGCACCGTCTGCCGGTGCGGGGGCCGCGGTGGCGTCTACTGACGCTTCACCTTGGCGGCCCGCACCCGGCCTCAAGGAGGCCGAGAATGCCGATGGGAATGAGAACGATGGACGACCGCACGTCTGCTACGACGCTAGTCGCAGCCAGAGAGCGGGCGAACAAAACATCCTTCATGGCGGACCGGAGCCTACCTCTGGAATAGACGCGGGTCAACCATCTCCGCGGCGCGTCACCCGGGAGACGCGATTTGGACTGCCGCGCCGCTCTTGGAAAGGAGCGAGATGCTTCGCGATGGTGCCATGCACGTCGAGCTCTCTTCCGATACGCACGTCCTCATCGATCTCCGGGCGACAGGCCTGCTTCGTGCGGTCGCGCACAATCCAACGCTCCATGTGAGCCTCGCGCCTTGGGCGGTCGATGTGGCCGACGCCGCAGCGATCGACGTGCCCATCGACCTCCGCTTCCCCGCGGCCGCCATCGAGCCGCCGGCCGACCTCGAACCCTCCGATCGCGAGAAGATGCGTGACAACATATGCGGGCGCGACGTGCTCGACGCGACCCGGTTTTCGTCGATCGATTTCCACGGGCGCTACGTGGGCACGCTCGAAGGCGGGAGGCTGTCGGGGAGCCTTGGCGTGCGAGGAGCGCCTCGACCGATCGGGATGGCCCTCACCTCGGCACCTGGGCCGGCACCGGGAGAGGTGAGGACGAGCACGGCGGGCGCCCGGAAGAGAATCGAGCTCCGAGGCTTTTGGGAGGGCCGGCTGACCGACCTGGGGATCCGCCCGTACCGAGCACTTCTTGGCGCCCTCAAGCTCGACGACTGGATCCGCCTCCGTCTGGAAAGCATCCTGTCCGTCCGTTGACGCGAGTCCCATGGCTGGGGTAAAGGCTGCATCAAAGGTCCCCAGCTAAGGGTTCGCAATCATGTCCAAGATGAAGCTCAAGCCTGGCATCGTCACCGGTTCCGCTTTGCAAGAACTGTTCGGATACATGAAGAGCGTGCCCTGTGCGCTCCCAGCGGTCAATTGCATCGGGTCGTCCACCGTGGTCGCCGCTCTTCAAGCCGCGAAAGAGGCCAAGAGCCCGGTCATCATCCAGTTCTCCAACGGGGGAGCACACTTTTTCGCCGGCAAGTTCTTGGACAACAAGAACGAGAAGGCCGCCATCGTGGGCGGCGTCGCCGGCGCGCATTACGTGCGCAACCTGGCCGAAGCCTACGGGGTCGCGGTGGTCCTTCACACGGACCACGCGGCGAAGAAGCTTCTGCCGTGGGTCGAGGGAATGCTCGACCACGGCGAGCGATACTTCGCCAAGCACGGAGAGCCGCTTTTCTCGTCACACATGCTCGACCTCTCCGAAGAGCCTCTCCATGAGAACTTGGAGATCAGCGCGCGGATCCTCAAGCGGATGGCCGCGATGAAGATGACCCTCGAAATCGAGCTCGGCGTCACCGGGGGCGAGGAAGACGGCGTCGACAACGCCGGTGTCGACAACGCGAAGCTCTACACGCAGCCTTCGGACGTCCTCGCTGCATACGACGCGCTGAAGCCGATCGGCGCATTCACGGTCGCTGCGTCATTCGGAAACACCCACGGCGTGTACAAGCCGGGAAACGTGCAGCTTCGGCCGCCCATTCTCAAGAATTCGCAAGACGCGATTCAGAAGGAGCGCAAGACGGGCCCGAAGCCGGTCGACTTCGTCTTCCACGGCGGCTCGGGATCCTCGCGCGAAGAGATTCGCGAGGCGGTTTCGTACGGCGTCGTCAAGATGAACATCGACACCGACCCGCAATGGGCGTTCTGCCAGCCCATCAAGAAGTACATGGACGACAAGAGCGCGTACTTGCAGGGGCAGCTCGGCAACCCGGAAGGTCCGGACAAGCCGAACAAGAAGTACATCGACCCTCGCGGGTGGCTCCACCTCGGTGAAAAAGGGATGGCCGCGCGGATCCTCGAGTCGTTCAAAGACCTCAATTCGTTCGGCCAGTTCGATCTCTGAGCGACGGCCCGGCATTGGCGGCGTCGGGCGGCTTGGCGGGTCTCTTGCCTCTTTTTCGCCGGCGGCTCACGTTACCCACGCCAGTGGCCGTGGCGCTCGCCCCGGGCGCCGACCAAAATGGTCTGGCTACGATGCTCGCGGACTTGGTCCGCCAGAATCTCGAGGCCAAACCGCACAAGACGGCGGACTTCTTTGCCCTTGCCGGAAGTGTCGCACGCATCGCGATCGTGGCCGTCGACGTCGACGTGGCGCTGACGCTGTCGTTCGAGCCGGGGGGCAAGCTCACGGTCCACGATGGCATCGTCGGTATTCCCGACGTGACCGTGCGCGGCCCGTCCGAGGCGATCATGGCGCTCTCGAATCTCCCGCTCGCGACGCCGCTAGGCCTGCCCATCCCCCGCCGCGGCGATCATGAGGCGGCGCGAGCGGTCGGAACGGTCCTCCGCGCCATGCGCCAAAGCAAGCTTCACACCTACGGATTGCTGTTCCACCCCATCCTGGTAGCAAGGCTAACAAGGGTAATGAGCATCCACGGCTGAGCCAGAGCGGTGCGCCAGGACCAACTTCCGGGCACGGGCACGGGCACGGGTGTCCACCCCAAGACTGGAAGGGCGACGATTTT
>CAZHED010000005.1:0-9433 GCA_964531095.1 uncultured Polyangiaceae bacterium
AGCTTGATGCCCGTGATCAGCCGGTTCTCTTCGTAGCCTTTGGCGCGGTCCATCTTGTAGGGCCACGTCCGCTCGGGGTCGGTCGCGGTCGCGGCGAAGAATTCGCGCAGCGCATCGACGGCCATCTTGCTCGCGATTTCGCCGGACGCGTGCCCACCCATCCCGTCGGCGACCATATAGAGCCCGCTCTCCTCGATAATGGAGAAGTTGTCCTCGTTGTGCGTGCGCTTCATGCCGACGTTCGTCTCGCCGGCCACCTCGATTCGGAGCGGTCCTCCCACGGCTTGCCTTTCTCGGTCGTGCGGCTCTTACCCGCTTCGCGCCCGCGGCGCGCTGCCGATCGTCGCAAGGACGCGCTCGGTGTGCAAGGACTAGTCGTCGTTCCGCGAGCTTGGCCCCGAAAGCCCGCGGGTGTGGACAAGCGGATGCACGCCCTGAATCGTCGATCGGGCTCGTTATGGCGCGGCCCGTAGGACGACCGCGACTTCGCGGAACTTATCGTCGCCGAAGACCAGCAGTTTGACCGTTTCGCCTGGCGAGTGCTTTGCGATGGCGTCTGCCAGGGCCTCGGGCGTGTCGATTGGGCGCCCGTCCGCGGCGACGATCACGTCGCCGTCCGCCTTGAGCCCAGCCTTTTGGGCTGGGCCGGACGGGGCCACGGCCACCACTCGCACGCCCGTCACTGTGCTTGTCTGCGCGTGCTCGCCGCGAATGCCGATCCACGCGGCGGGCGGCACTGCCACGGGCGGCGCCTTCGACAGAAACGAACGAATGGCGGAGACCGGGGCGCCCACGACGACGGGTGTGCACGCCGCGGCTGCGGCCCTGGCGGCCTCTTGGGCTGCCCCCCAGGCCGCCCACGCCATCGTATCGGGCGGCGTCGGAGGCGCACCCTTACAAGCACGCACCAGTACCGCGACGACGCTCCCGGTGCCGTCCAGCAGAGGGGCGCCAGCCACCAGGGGACCCTTCACGTCGACATCGAGCATCGGAGGCAGCGGCGCTCCGTCGCGCGCGCGGGCGTCGACGCGGCCCTTGACGCCCGCCTCGGTCGGCCCGAGGCGCGGGTAGCCGTGCGACGGCAGCATCGCGCGCAGGGGCGCGCCCACCGGGTCGGACTCGCTTGCCGCGAGCCCCTCGGTCCACTTGTTCGATTGCGGAACGAGCAAGGCGAGGTCGGTGGTCTTGTCGCCATTACCGATCTTGGCGCGGACGGTCGTCCCGTCTGCGTAGCGCACGTCCGCGCCGTCGGCTCCGGCCAGGCCTGACAGCGATGTCAGGATCCTGCCGTCACCGTCGAGTACCGTTCCAATCGCCAGCGGGACACCGTTGCGTTCGAGGGCAACGACGCTGCGACGCACGTGCTCGTAAAGCTGTTGCGGCGAAGTGGCCGACGGACCCCCAACCGACTTGCTCTCGGCGGGGGCCGGTACAGAGCCCGGAAGCGGGGGCAACGCCTCGGGCGCTTGGGGATGTGCAAGCGCCGGCGACGGCAGCGCGAAACTGGCCAAGGCGACCGATGCCGAAAGGAGCAGCGAGCGCGTCACGACGGTCATCATAGCGCGCGCATGGTGCAAACGCCGGTCCGAGTTCCTCGCTGCCAGCTTGACATAGCCGGGAGCAAAGGAGACACCATCCACCAGGACGATGGGCCATCCGCACGCTGCCGCAACGCCGGCCGACGACGAGCCGAAAACCCCTCCGTGGCTTTCGGTGCTGGGTGTGGCCCTCTTTCTCGCGTTCGGGCTCGCTTGGGCCCTCGGGTCGAAGGCGCCGGGACCAACGGCGGGTGAAGCCGCAGCATCGGCATCCGCTTCGAGCACGCCCCAGGCGGCGACGAGCGCGAGCGCCGCCAAAAGGTGATTGGCCGGGCCTGCGCGCCCGCAAACCGCTGCATTGCACCGCGAGTTGCGGTAGATCGCTTGCGAACCCAATGACCAAGCTGCGTGTCGCCATCATCGGCGCCTCCGGCTACGCCGGAGGCGTGGCGGCAAGGCTCGTCGCCACGCATGAACGGCTTGTGATCGCCTTCGCGACGAGCGACAAGCTCGCGGGCGAGAGCGTAGCTGTCCACTTGGGTCTACCACGGGCGCGTCTCACCGCCGCGCAACCGCAGTTCGTTCCGAACGCTGCGGCCCTCGATCACGCCGACGCGTGCGACGCGGTGCTCCTGGCGACCGCCGCCGACGTGTCGATGCGTCTGGTCCCGGAGTTTGCGACGCGCGGCAAACAGGTCGTGGACCTGTCCGGCGCATTCCGCCTCGACATGCGGGCGTATCCCCGCTGGTACGGGTTCGACCACGCCGCCCCGGGCTGGCTCGACCGTGCTCACTACGGCCTTCCCGAGCTGTTCGGTCCTCCCGCCCCGGGCGCCGTCGTTGCCAACCCCGGCTGCTATCCCACCGCCGCGCTCCTCGCGCTCGCGCCGCTGCTCCGCGAGAGACTCGTCGACCCGAGGGGGATTGTCGTCGACGGAAAGAGCGGCGTGACCGGGGCGGGAAGGCAGAGCGGCGACGCGTACGCCTTCGCCGAGGTGCACGACGACCTGCGCGCGTACAAGGTCTTCACCCACCAGCACACCCCGGAAATCGAGCGCGGCCTGCTGCGGATGGCCTCGGGGGTCGAGCTCACGTTCACCGCACATTTGCTCCCAATCAACCGAGGGCTCATGACGACCTGCTACGCGCGGCCTCTCCCCGGGGCGAGCGCCAAGCGCGTCGCCGAGTGCCTCGCCGACGCGTATGCGAAGACGGAGTTCGTGCGCGCGGTCGCGCCCGAGCAAGTTTCGCTCAAGCGCGTGGTCGGCACCAACTTCGCCCACGTCGGTGCGAGCGCCGATGCCGGCATGGTGATCGCGATCGGCGCGATCGACAATCTGCTCAAGGGAGCGGCGGGTCAAGCCGTTCAGAACCTCAACGCGATGAACGGCTGGCACGATGCGATGGGCCTCGAGCACCTGCAGCGCGTGTCGCCTTGACGGAGGGCTTGAGGTGAGGACGCCGCGAGGCTTCAGCTACGCCGGGATCAACTGCGGCATCAAGGCGGTCCGCAAGGACGTTGCCCTCGTCTTCAGCGACGCCCCGTGCGCTGCGGCGGGGTGCTTCACCGTCAACGCGTCGCGCGCGGCCCCCGTTCGCGACGCCGAGGCACGACTGCCCGCGGCAGGGGTGCACGCGATCGTCGCGAACAGCGGCAACGCGAACGCGCTCGTCGGTCCCGACGGGGCGCGCGACGTCCGCGACCTGTGCGCCGCGATGGCCGGCGCCCTCGGCGTCGATCCGTCCAGCGTTCTGTCCGCGTCGACGGGGATCATCGGCGTGCCGCTGCCGATGCAGAAGCTAATCGCAGCGGCGCCGAAGCTCGCGGCGGCGCGAGGCGCCGCGATCGAGCTCGCGGCCGAGGCCGTGATGACCACCGACACGCGAACGAAGCTCGCCAGCCGCACACTTTGGGTCGGCGGCAAAGAGGTGTCGATCGCCGCGTTCGCGAAGGGAAGCGGCATGATGGCCCCGGAGCTCGCGACGGTGCTCGCGTTCGTGACCACCGACCTGGCCGTGACCCCGCGAGCGCTCCAGAGCGCACTCTCGAATGCGATGCACGCGAGCTTCGACATGATCAACGTCGACGGCGACATGAGCACGAACGACGCGGTCTTCGCTCTCGCGAACGGTCTCGCGGGCAACCCCCAAGTCGAAGAGGGGAGCCCCGATTTCGCCGCGCTCGCCGAGGCGCTCGAGTCCGTCTGCGTCGAGCTCGCCCGCCAGGTCGCCGAGGACGGCGATGGCGCGACCAAGCTTCTTCTGGTCCAGGTGGGGGGTGCGCCGAACGTAGAAATGGCGCGAGAGCTCGCGCGTGCCGTCGCTGGCTCCAACCTAGTGAAAGCGGCGATGTTCGGGGCCGATCCGAACTGGGGCCGCGTGCTCGTGGCGATCGGCGCGCGCGTGGGGTCACGAAAATGGCCGATCGATCCGACGCTCGCAGCCGTGCAAGTCCAGGGCACCTGCGTGTACGCCGGCGGAGCGCCGACCGGAGCCGACCCCACGGTGCTCCGCGCGAAGATGCGCGAGCCGCAGGTGGCGATCGACGTTCACCTTGCCGAAGGAAGTGCGCAGGCGACGGCGTGGGGGTGTGATCTCTCGTACGACTACGTGAAGATTAACGCCGACTACACCAGTCTGACGCACACCTCGCCCGACGGAACGGTCGCGCGCGACGACCGCCTCACCAACTACAGCCCGGGCTTCAAGCGCGCCCTTCTCGTCGAGGCGCTCAGCTACATCAGCCGCTTCACCAATACGCGCGCCGTCGTGAAGTACGGCGGCGCAGCGATGGTGAAAGACTCGCTCAAGGCGAGCTTCGCGAACGACATCAACCTCTTGCGGAGCGCCGGCCTGCTGCCCATCGTCGTGCACGGCGGCGGTCCCGAGATCACGCACACGATGGAAAAGCTCGGTCACGGCAAGAGCGAGTTCGTCGACGGCGTGCGCGTGACGGGCCGGGACGACGTGAAGGTCGTCGAGATGGTGTTGACCGGCAAGATCAACACGGAGATCGTCTCGCTGCTCAATCAGTCGAGCGCGCACGCGGTGGGCGTATCCGGCAAGGACGCCGGGCTCCTTCGTGCGCGCAAGCTCGCTGGCGAGGGTGGGCGCGACCTCGGTATGGTCGGCGAGATCACGCACGTCAACCACGAGCTCCTCGAGATGCTACTCGAAAAAAAGTACGTGCCGGTCGTCTCGCCGATGGGTCTCGGCGAGGACGGTGAGGGCTACAACATCAACGCCGACGCGGCGGCCGCGGAGATCGCAATCGCGCTCCGCGCCGAGAAGCTCATCTACATGACCGACGTGCCGGGCATCCTCGAAAACGGGGAGCTCGTCAGCGAGATTGGCGCGCACGAGCTCGAGCGCAAAATCGCGAACGGCACGATCACGGGCGGAATGGTGGCCAAGACCAAGAGCGTCATGCGGGCGATCGAGGGCGGGGTAGCGAGCGTGCACATCATCGATGGACGCACGCCGCACTCGGTGATCGCGGAGCTCTTCACGGACCGCGGTGTCGGGACACTGGTCAAACGAGATTGAGGTACAAGGGAAGCAAATCCGATCCGCTCACGCGTCGCCCTCGCCGAGAAGTAACGCGTCGACGTCGCCGACGTTGCCTCGCCCGAGCGTCTTCGCCATGTGCAGCAAGAGCTCCCGGTTGTCCGCCACGCCGAGCGTCTGCATCTCGAGCGCGCCGACGCGATCTTCGGGGGTGAACGCGCTCGCCGTCTTTTCCATCGACAGCTTCTCCGGGTCGTACGCACTTCGTACGGCGCGGGTGTCCAGGATGGTGTAGTCGTCGCCGCGTCGCAGCTCGAGAGTCACCTTCCCGGTGACGGCCGTGGCCACCCAGCGCGTGAGCCCCTCCTTGAGGATGAGCGCCTCGGGGTCGAACCAGCGCCCTTCGTAAAGAAGGCGCCCGAGGCGGCGCCCGAGCGTGAAATAGAGATCGGTCGTGTTCTCGTTATGTACCGCGCTCAGGAGCCGCTCGTAGACGACGTGCAGGAGCGCGATCCCAGGGGCTTCGTAGACACCGCGGCTCTTCGCGTCGATCACGCGGTTCTCGATCTGATCGCTCATCCCCAGGCCGTGACGGCCCCCGATCGCGTTCAGCACGCGAAACGTCTCGAACATCGACCCGTACGTCTGCCCGTTCACAGCCACCGGCGCGCCGCGCGAGAGCTCGACCTCCACCTCTTCGGGTGCGATCTGCACATTGCTTCGCCAAGACGCGACTCCCATGATCGGCTCGACAATCCGCATGTCGCGGTCGAGGCGCTCCAGGTCCTTGGCTTCGTGGGTAGCGCCTAGGACGTTTGCGTCGGTCGAGTAGGCCTTCTCGGTCGCCATCGTGTAGGGAAGGTCGATCGACGCGAGATACTCGCTCATCTCTTTTCGCCCGCCAAACGCGTCGATGAACGCGCGGTCGAGCCACGGCTTGTAGATGGCGAGCGTCGGGTTGACGAGCATGCCGTAGCGGAAGAAGCGCTGGATGTCGTTTCCCTTGTGCGTGCTCCCGTCCGAGAAGATGTTCACGCCGTCTTCGCGCATCGCGCGGATGATCGCGGTTGTCGTGACGGCCCGGCCGAGGGGCGTCGTGTTGAAGTATTTCTTTCCGCCCGTCGAAAGGTGAAACGCCCCACACTTCACCGCCACGACGCCCTCGTGCACGAGCGGGTCGCGGCAGTCGACCAGGCGCGCGAGCTTGGCGCCGTGTCGAATCGCGAGGGGGGGGATGTCGGCGACGTTCTTCTCGTCAGGCTGGGCGAGGTCGGCCGTGTACGCGCAGACATCGAGGCCGTGGCGCGACATCCATGCGACTGCGGTGCGCGTGTCGAGCCCGCCCGAAAACGCGATGCCGATGGAGGTCCCTGCAGGCGGAAGCGAGCGGTGAATGCGGCTCATGGGAAACACGAGATACACGGCCCGGCGTGCGGGGGGTAGCCCCCAGGTGGAGCGCCTGCCGTTAGCGTTAGTGAAGCGCTTGCCCCGAGCGGGCCGATCCGTCGCGACGGGCGGGCATCCGGGTTTCGGCGGGCTAAGACCTTGGTCCAAGGGGTGAAGCATGCACGCGCTGAGGCGAACTTCCCCAGTCGTGGCCCTTGCCATAGCCGCGACCCAGAAGTGGTGCGGTGACAGGGCAGCCGTTCCACCGTCGCACGCGTTTCAGGTGCCAGCGTCGTCGTCGACTTCCGCCCAGCCCACCGACGAAAGCGCCGGCCGCACGGTTCAGGCGACCGCTCCCATCGAGCCTGCGGCCCATCCTCCGCTCGCGGGCGCCGTGCCGATCGTGCCCTTGCCGGTGCCCGGGTTCTCAGAGGCGGTCGTCTCGATCCCGCTCGGCGCCACGTCGCCTCGCCCCGTGGTCGTGGCCACTCACGGTCTCTGGGACTTTCCGGAAGGACTTTGCGACAACTGGCGGTGGATCGTCGGCAATCGCGCGTGGGTTCTCTGCCCCCGCGGCGACCCGATGCCGGACAAGACGTTTCGCTACAAAAGTGGTCCCGCGCTGGCCAGGGAGATCGACGCCGGATTGCAGGCGCTGCGCGAAAACAACGCGGGCTACGTCGACGGCGGCGCCATGCTCTATACCGGCTTCTCCCTCGGCGCGATCTTGGGCGTTTGGATCATCTCGCACGATCCTGCGCGCTATCCGCGCGCCGTCCTGACCGAAGGTGGCGAAGACCGCTGGTCGCCCGAGGTCGCCGCGCAATTCGTTCACGGCGGCGGCAAGCGTGTGATGTTTGCCTGCGGGCTCAAGGCTCGCGTCGACTCCGCGCGCAGGGCGGCGCGCCTGCTCGATCACGCGGGCGGGGACGCGCGCGTCGTCCTGGGGAAGCTGCCGGATGCGGGGCAGTTCATCCATTGGTACAACGGCCCGGTCGCCGAGGAGACAAAGGCGCAACTCGACTGGTTGCTCGATGGCGACCCGCGCTGGGCAGCCACCGACCGGTAGGTAGGGCCCCCGCAACAGGTATCCAGCGGGCCCCGGGCGGCGAGCTGGACTTGTATTCGCCGGGAGGCGAATGCGAGAGCCGCTCCGGCACGTGTCCTGCTGACCACCGCTGCATGACGCTCGACTTCAAGAGGGCGCGCGAGCTCTGCACCCAGCAGGAGCTTGCTTTGGTTGCTGCGGCAAGAGCCCAAGCGCTGAGGTCGCTGACTCCGAAGCTCTTGGAAGCCAAGATCGCACGGGCGCGCGGCCTCAAGAGCAAGTTCTCCAATCTAGCGAGGCGACAAGCGCGCAAGGCACGTGCAAAGGCCCTCCGGCCTGGGCTGACCTCCGCAAGAGGGAATGCCCGAACCGTCGAGAAGGCAGAGCTCTTTGGCGAGGTGTTGAAGCGATTCGAGGCCCATGCCGCAACGGTCGACCGACACCGGGCTCCGGAGCCCAGCCCCAGTCGCAAGCGCTCTGCGGCACGGGAGGGGACGGGCCGTTCCGCTGTGCCCTCACCTCGCGCGACGCGCTCGGCCCCTGCGTCGCGGCCGAACCGGCAGCAGCGAAGGAGGTCGGCAGCGTCCGACGCGGCCCGCAAGGGACGCAAACTCGCGGCGTCGCAAGTACCGCGCGTGCGGGCACACGTGGGGTCGCGGAATCGACGCCAGCAAGCTCGTCGCGACGCACGCTGACGTCCAAGGTCCGCTCTTGTAGACACAGGGCCATGGCACGCGACCGCCCGTTCGACGCGGAGACACCAAGCGAAAAGGGTACGCGTGGACGTCGCCGTCCCGGCGTGCGCCTCCTGCGAGCTTCGCTCTGGGCCTGCGGCGCGTTCGCCCTTCTCTATGTGGTCGGTGTCAACGTCTTTCTCTCCACGCCGCTCTTTGCCAAGGTGGTCAACGGGCAACCGGACATCATCGATATCCATTACGAGCGCGCGTGGTCATTGGCGCCGTGGAAAATCCACGCACGGAAGATATCGATCCGGGGCCGCGACGGGAACGTGGAGTGGATTTTGCGCCTCGACGAGGTGCAATTCCGCGTCTCGTTCGTCGCCCTCGCCAAGATGCGTTTCGAGGCCACTCATGTTCGCGGGAGGGGCGCCTCCTTCCGGCTGAGGGGGCGGCTGGCGGCCGCGCCGTCGTCCCAAGACGAGGTCACCGGCCTGCCGCCCATCGAGGGTCTCCCTCCCTATTCCATACGCCCCCCGAATGAGCCTTCGGCCGCTGAGTGGTCCGACGCCGACTACAACTTGTGGACGGCTCATCTCGAGGATGTCGTCGCCGACGACACACGCGAAGTCTGGATCGACCACGCTCGCTTCCAGGGCAGCGCACGGATCGAGGGCCGTTTCTTCCTCAAGCCGATGCGCTCCGTAGACGTGGGCCCGGTGCGGATCGCCGTGGCGCGAGGCGCAGTGCGCACGACCCGAGGGCCAATCGCCGAAGGGCTCGACGGAAGTGTCTTCGACGTCACTCTGGCGCGGTTCGACCCTCGCACGGCTGGTGGAACAGAGCTCCTTTCGCGCGTCTCGCTCGGATGTGACGCTCGTGCGGTCCTTCCCGACCTTGGTCGCCTCCCGGTGTTTCCGGGCGGTGTGACGGCGCGAGGCGCTGCGCAGGTTCGCCGTGCCGTTCTGCACGTCGAGAGCGGAGTGCTCGAAAAGGACAGCCGGCTGGAGGGGTCAGCGGCTCCGTTTGCGCTGGCCGGCGCAGGGTATTGGGCGACGGGGTCGCTGACGCTGAAGGCCGAAGTTGCGCGAGAAGCGGACAAACAGCGGGATCGGCTCACCTTTCGAGCCGAGGCCACGGACGTCTCGGCCTTTCGAGGCGAACGGGCCGTTCGCTCGACTACCGCCTTCGTCCGCGCCGCCCGAGTGGACTCGACGGGCGACGCCAGCGCTCTCGATCTGGCGCATCCGCTCGCGGATCTTCACGTGGTCGTCGAG